>DATJCX010000049.1:0-1612 GCA_035497735.1 Brumimicrobium sp.
AAGACCTTGGCGTAAAGAGATTGTTACTTCCTCTTTCAGGAACTAAAAATGAAAAGGATATATCTGATTATTTTAGTATGGGTAATACGTATGAATCATTTATGAAGCTGTTTCTGGAGTTTTTAGACACTTTATATTCCGATACTATGACACTATTGAAATCATGTGAAATAGACTTTAACAACCCACCGGAAAGCTCTCAGGAGATTATTTCTGCAGGAGATGTTCCGTTGGGAACACAGGGAAATATTCTTTGCATCACCGGAGGAGAAGGAACTGGTAAAAGTAATTTTATTGCAGCATTAATTGCAGGTTCCATTAGAAAAGAAAAAGCAGAAATTGATACACTTGGCATGACTGTGTCCACCAACAATCAAAACAAAGCAGTGCTTTTGTATGATACAGAACAGTCAGAAGTTCAACTCTTTAAAAATGTATCCAATTTATTAAAACGAGCAAAACTAAACTACAAGCCAGAAGTTTTGAAAGCTTTTAGTTTAACAGGAATGTCACGTAATGAAAGATTACTTGCCATTGTACAAAGCATGGATAGATTTCACTATCAGTATAGCGGAATCCAACTGGTAATGATTGACGGCATAGCCGATTTAGTCCATTCAGCCAATGATGAAGCAGAGAGTATTCGAATTATTGATGAACTCTACCGATTAGCCGGCATTTACAAAACATGTATCGTATGTGTATTACATTACATTCCCAATGGTTTAAAGCTTAGAGGGCATCTGGGTTCAGAGTTACAACGCAAAGCAGCAGCAATCCTCTCTATTGAGTTGGACAATGATCCTTCTATCTCAGTTGTGAAGGCCCTGAAAGTTAGAGAAGGCAGTCCGCTTGATGTTCCATTAATGCAATTCTCCTGGGATAAAGAAGCAGGAATGCACCTCTATTTAGGTGAGAAGCCTCGTCAGGAAAAAGAAAAGCGAAAAGAAAAAGAACTTGAAATTGTAGCTAAAAGTATTTTCAGCACTCAATCTCATTTAACTTATATGGATATTAGCGAAAAAATACAAGAAATAATGGATGTAAAAGAGCGCACCTCAAAAAGTTATATCCGTTATATGCGCGAAAAAGAGATAATAGTAAAAGACCCTTCCAATGATACTTATTTTATCAAAGGTAAAATTTAATAATCAGATAGTATGAATATTGATAGAGAAACTTTTATAGCGTGGATGGAACGAATTATTGAACGCATTGAAATTGCGGATAAAAAGATAGAGCGGTTATCCACTCAGCGGAATTGTTTGGATGGTGACGAACTGTTGGACAATCAAGATTTGATGTTCCTTTTAAAAGTAAGCCCCCGAACGCTTCAGCGTTATCGTTCGAAAGGGATATTGCCTTATTTAAAATTAGATGATGGACGTTGTTATTATAAAGCAAGTGATGTGCATAGGATGATAAGAGAGAAGTTATAAGAGTACAAAGCTGATAAATTAGTTAGAATGAACGAATGAAAAAGTGGCTATTGAGCCACTTTTTCCAAAATTTCCATCCTTGAGTTTATTTTCTCACTAATAAAATTACTTGCACAAACCACATCATCCAGTAAACTAAAAATAAAGTCAGGAGACTGTTTTAATACCTTTAT
>DATJCX010000050.1:0-12502 GCA_035497735.1 Brumimicrobium sp.
AAATTCTTTTTCATTTTCGATGCTCAAGATGAGTTGAAAATTCAAAATTCTTTTTCATTTTCGATGCTCAAGATGAGTTGAAAATTCAAAATTCTTTTTCATTTTCGATGCTTCGCATTCACCTAATACTTGAAACATTAATCTTAAAAGAAGTATCACTCGCTTTCAAGGCTGGATGTTCAAATGATTGAATCGTTGAGGGTGCCATGGTCAGTTTTCCTTCGCTTGTTAAATACGCAGCAAAGAAGATTCTACTTGTTCCCTTTGGGATTCGCTCAAGGAAGATATCTACGACTTCATTTTTGAGTTGTACGTAATAACTAAATCCTTGCGACCAATAATAGCCACTTCTTTCGGCGCTTAACTCCATTCCTGTTGCTTTTGGAATTATCAAATGCATGTACTCTATCTCTTCTTGGTTGATGATGTTTATTTCAACTTGTATTTCACTTCCTAATGGAAGGTTTTCGCCTTCTTTTAATCTGCGGTATTCTCCTTTTTCTTTTACGAAAATAACGCGCTGAATGCGGATTTCATCACCGGAAGATTTAAACATGTTCTCAATGTCATCTTCGTATTTGATAATTATTCCACCTGTCACTAAATCTTCTTTTTTGCTCTCAACCTGAATTTTCTGGAAATGATCAATTTTCTCAAGTGGAATGTTTTTTATCTTTTCAGAAGATGGGCTAAAGGTTATTTCTTCATTATTTGCTAGGCGAACGACAACTTCTCCTTGCATCAGCTCCTCTTTTTTGTGACTTAACAACAAGGCATCCCAATATTCTAAAGCGCTTAGATATGATGTGTTGTTTGTATAGGCTTGTTGTGCTCTTAATCCAATTCCGAAGTTCTTAATCTCTTCATCTTTTGGATTGAATTGTTCTAGAAAACGAATCGTAGCTGCAATGGTTCTTCCTTGATCATTTGCATTGAGTCCGTTGAAAATTCTACCTAGATTATTCCTCATTTTAGAAATATCAAGTAAGGAACCTCTGATTTTTCGTGCTACATCAATTTTTCCGCGCTTTAACGCCAATTGACCGATTAAACTTTTGTGGTAAGGGTCTTTTACTTGCCAAGTGCTGAAAAGTTCTTCTTCAAATCGAAGAATATCTTTTTCTATTTTTTCAGCAAGTTTTGCTTTGTTCATCAGCCATAATATCTGCGCTTCGAATGACGGTCTGATATACATCGCCTTTTCCCAATTGTTTTCATAAAGTTTGTCTAGATATTCTCTTGTTTTCTCTTTGAAATCAAAGTCTGTATTGATATTGTATTGGGCAAGTCGGTTGAGCGTAGTGAAAATATAGTTGGTTATAAAAATGTTCGAATTTCCCCCTTTATACCAAGGAAAGCCTCCGTCTGAATTTTGCGCTAATTTCAATTCTTTTATTCTTTTTGAAATGAAATCTTCCAAGACAGTTGTATCTTTCAACTCTTGCATCAGCAAAATTATTTCCTCATCACTTCCGTATCCTTTAAAGTCGTCGTAAGGGTTTTCATTCATCAAAAGTTGGGACTTATCTTCACTAATTTTTTCAATGTGTTTTGAAAGAATATCTGTTAATCTGGGCTGACTTTCTAGTAAATATTTAAACATTAAAGCAGAATACAATTGTGCCACTTGATAGTTTGTCACTTGATAATCTTTGGTCATTACTTCGGCAAACTTCTTTAAAGCATTCCAAGCATTGTCTTCGTCTAAGTAAACGAATGCACCTTTTAGTTGGGCACTTTCTGGAATTTGTGTTAATTCATCAAATTCATAATCCTGACTGATCGTATTCAATTTGAAAATCGGCAAACTAGCTAGGTTTTCCATTCTATTATTCAATACTGTCATGTCGTCAATGTATATGTCGCTCCCTACGTTGCTTAATAGTTGTACGATAAACGTCAATTCGCTTGGACTGTTTTCTGGAACGACTAGTTTCCAATCAACCGTCTTCATGGAGAATGGTAGAATTGTCACTTCTTGCATAAATTCTGTTTGGAAATCGCTGTTTAATGCCACGGAATCATCTTTTTCAGATAAGAAGAAGTCAACTCTACCTACTAGCGTATCTTTCGTTTCGTTGTAGAGCGCATTTTTGAAAACAATTTCATCTCTTTCACGAATAAAACGTGGCTTATTTACCTGAATATTAACTGGTAAAGTGGCATTTAAGAATGTTCTAAATTCTCCAGTTTTTAATTTCTTATTGTGACCAAATAAATAAAATGCATAGTTATTCACATCATCGTTCTGTTTGAATTTTACCGTGTATATTCCTTTTGTATTCGAGCGAATTTTAGGTTGAAAAAATACCGTTTCCTCAAAGTTGGTACGCTCTCTCGGAATTTGATAATTGCTCATTCCCTCCGCTCTAAAGTCAGTGTTTTCAGGAGATTTATACGCAACTACCTTAACTTCATGTAATACACCATCGGATTCTTCCTCCATTATAGATGACTTTGGTAGATTGGCACTGCCTCGTATTTTTATTCCATCTATATAATAATAGGACGGACTTTCTCTGGAACCTCTTACGGAAATGCCATAAATTTCTTCTACCCCGGCAATTGTTGTTGATACTCCCGAAGCGGTGCGTATTGGAAGGTTCGCAATGTCTTCTCTTGTAACTGTGTAGCCTGTAGCTCCGGCATCTCTATTGATTAATGGACTAGAGTACACGATTATTTCCTCTTTATTTCTGACTAGTGCAGGATTGAACTTTTTCCTAGAATCGCTATATCCTTTGTAGGAGTTGACGAATGATGCGTTTAAAGGTTCTTTTTGGAAGTAATTGGAACCGTATGATCTATGCCAATTGTAATCAATGTCGATTGCTTCATCAAGGAACCCAAGATACGTGTAGTTGCGCCAATTAAAAAACTCACTCTTACACATGTAGGCAAGTAGTTCTACATTCTTTAGTCGCTTTCCTTTTCTATTTAGAATTTCAAATTTAAACTCATAATCTTGTCCAGGATGAACCTCTTTTTCCATTTCTATAGGTTGAATAGAGAAAATTTCATCTAATAGTTCTATTCTGGAGAATCCAATTAAGCTTAGATACCTATTCTCTGGATCTATAATGACAATGCTTTCATATTTTTTTAGCAATTTTAAACCATCTAAAGTTTCAATTTCTCGTTGATTTAAAACGCTGGTTTTAACAATTAGATTTTTCTTTTTGTAGAGCACTAAGTATGTTTTACTTGTTTGAATATTTCCTCTAATTTCCCCTAAATGATTGATAGCAAATGGCAAATCTTCATAGTCTATTACATCTTTTATTTTATATTCTTTGATAACGATGGTGTCTGCACTTTCATTCACGTAAAAAAACGTCATTTCGAATCTTTTTTCTTCATAGACTTCCAAAAACTTCTTGATATTGATTGAATCTGTCTTTAATTGGTGAAAACTCGTCTTTTCTATCTCTTCAAAGATGTGATAGTCTGGCAGAAGTCGCACATACTCTTCATAGGTGAAGTCGGTTTTCACATCGGAGTAAGAGTAAAAAGCAGACGTTTTTTTATATTGTTTAATCTTGTACTGTATGTCGTTATGTGGCACAATACTATTGTCATTGTTAGCTACTCTTAGGTGTAAGAAATCTGTTTTCGGATTTTTATAAAATCGTATATTATATTTTGAAGCTTTAACACTTAAAGATTTTTGTGTTGTAAGAACCTCTCCCGAACCTAGAATTGCTTTAATGTCAAAACTTCGATATCCATCTTTTTCTAGGGTGTCTAGTAAAACATCAAAATGGAAGGCTCCCTGCGAGTCGGATTGCATTGTGCCAATTTCTTCCTTCCCTTTATAAATTGTAACCAAAGCGTTTTGAATCCCTGTATTGGTATTGGTCAGTATATTTCCTGAAATTCGAACTGAATCTCCTGCTACATAAAGTTTTTCAATATCGTTCGTTACTATTTTTGCGCGTTTTTCTTTATATTCTTCAACCGAAAATTGATAGTCACTCCAGTCATTTACTTCTAATATGTATTCGCCCAAAACGGCATCCTTTGGAATTTCAAACTGTCCGGAAAGTGAACCCCATTGGTTTAGTTTCATTTCGGTACTATAGATGTTTTTTCCATTTGGGTCTTTGACAACTACTTCAAATGGATGGTTTTTTATAATTTCGAATAAGTTATCGTAATCATCTAATAGGTAAGCGATTGCCTTGAAATGTACTGTTTGTCCTGGCTTATATTTATTCCTATCAGTGTGAATTATAAACTCTGTAAAATCTATCCTATCTTCTCTAAAAAAATAAAAACCTATCTTTTCAAAAAACGGTGTTTTTTCTTTCTCATCTGAGTAGGAGTAGTTGTATTTTCTATAAGGTTCGGTTTGAACGACGCCGTTTGCTTTAAACTGGAGTGTATTTAAATTCATGTCTAATTTTGAGGATAGTACGCCGTTTTTATCCGTCTTTCCAAGATATTTATCGACCTCTTTTTTGATTGTTTCTCCGTCCTTGTACGTTTCTTTTGTGCCGTAAGCATAGACTTCTACACCTTCCAGTAAGTTCATTTCATTATCGCGCAATAACAGATGTATCGCACCTTCAGATTGATTTAAAATTTCATGAGCAATAAATTTATCAAAAGTGTAAACTCTAAATTCAAAGTTGAAATCAGTCAGTTGATCAATGCTTTTTGTTGTCAGCGAATCGAAGAAGGCTGGCTCGTCGGTCCAAGTGAAAATATAATTATCGTTTCCTTCCAGTTTTTCTTGTAGAAAGTGTTTTTCTGAAAAACAAGATTCTTTTTTATCCAAAAGAAGAATTCTCGAGGAAACTAAAGTCATTTTGCTTTTATTTATTCTTAAATTTTTTGAATCGGAGTTTGTAAAAGCATCTTCGTAACTGTAAATGTTGTAATAAAGCGTGTCAATATTTCTAGATTCAACACTAAATGTGAGTGCTCTATTTTTTAGATTTCTTTCATTGAAATTAACGGAAAACTCAGGGTTTATCAACTGATGGTAAATAACATCGATTTGCGAGCCTTGTTTTGCATCAAACCGTTTCTTGTATCCCATGATGAGTTCAACAAGTTCAGCTGTTAAGTCACATTTTATTGCTTTTGCAGCATTTTTGGTCATCTTATATAATTCGGAAAGTATCCATTCAGACTCGCGAACTGATACATAAGTTTGATAAAGAGAATCTAAAGCGCTCCACTTTTCTTGATCTGCTTTCTTGTAGTATAGCGAACGAATAGCGCTTAAATCCAATTGAATAAGTTCGTATTGGTGTTGGTATTTCTTGTGATAATCATAAAGCATCTTATATTCTTCAGGAAACTGTTGATAGCCTGATTTGTGTGAAATGTAATAGTCCAAATAGGTGAAGTTTTTAGAATAGTCATGTGGGTATTGATAATTTATCAACTGCGTAAAACCAGCCAGCGCAATGTCATCAATTTCTTGTTTAACGCTATTGATATTCGCAACTTCTTCAAATTTTATTACTTCGTCTTTTAGTTTCCATTCCTTACTTTCATTATACATCGAGAACAGATAGAAAAGATTAAAACGATTGCGCATATAATTTCCTAAAACAAAGGCATATTCCACCTCCAATTCCGGTAAGAAATGATACAAACGGTGTAGAGCATCTTCTTTTTCTTGATTAGAATATCCTGCATTATTAAACCCCGTAAAGTAATTCAGTACAGCATAATCAAAGTCGAAGAAAGCTTTCTTTTCTGCTGTTTCATAGATTCTTTTCTCTAAAGTATCACAGTAGGTGCGAAACTTACCGTCTTGTGCTAAGGTATAAATCGTTTTTTCGAAAGTTGTATCTATTTGATAAGGAACCAAATCTTGGGCTTTACTAAAAGTAAAAGTCAATAGCATCGCCAATAATAAAGTGCTTCTATTGAATGTTTGAATGAGGTAGCGTGCTTTCATAACAGATAGTTTATTTGGTTTCTGATAGCAATTTAAGTATAAATTTAACAGTAAATAACTGAAAGTAAATCGTTTTACTAATTGGTATTATCAGAAGATTGATGTGTATGTTTGGATGATTATGGCTAAACAATAGGTGAACATTAAATCTAAAATTTGCTTGCAATAATTCCTTCTTTTAGGGAGGCGGGGGAGAAGTAGCAAGAACTAGCTTCTAATTGCTGTAGAGCCCACTTGGTTTTGAATGCTGCAATATTCATCATTTGTTTTCTAAAGTCAGCTATCCATATATTGTCATTTCTTTCGTTTTGCGAAGAATAAATTAATTCATCTAGCACACGAAATAAATCGTCTAACGGCAATTGATAAGTTTGATTTGATTGGTAGTTGAATTCCTTATTTACTAAGTTGAAATAAGTTTCAAAACTCCCGCCAACACCTATTAAATCATCTACAAAAGTGGGTGTAAAAAATGTGGCTGTTTCCTTTTCTAAAAAGCGCGCAATTTTCGTTAAATCTTCTGCTGTTAACGGATCGGACAAATCGAACATTTGAATGAGACGAGCTAAGCCAATGTTGTAGCTTTTTTGTGACTGAATGTAGTTATCATGAACGACCGTAAACTCTGTGCTTCCTCCACCAATATCCATGATACAAGTGTCACCAGGATTGAATAAATGAATTTTCTTTACACCTTGATAAACGATGTTGGCCTCTTCCTGACCATTGATGATAGTGATGTTTAAACCAAAATCATGTTGCAATCTTTTGATTAATTCGGGCGCATTACACGCTTCACGCATTGCTGAAGTTCCAAAGGCACGAATGTTATTGTTGGGAATGGAATAAGCGCGACATTCTTCCATGAATTTTTTGATCACCCTATAAGCACGTTCTATCGCTTGTGGCATCAATGAATTGCTATTGATACAACCTTCTCCAAGATTGACAACACCTCTGTCTGTTAGCAAAATTTCACTATGATTGCGGTCTTCTCGAAAAATCAAGAGGCTAAAAGTATTTGTGCCCATATCGATGACTGCTCCTTTCATAGTTTTATTTTTTAGACCATTGTAACAACATTTTAAATCTTAAACGATGGTTAAATCGAAGTAATCCGTTTTTATATATTCTACCTGCAACCATTAACATTAATAGCGCAGCAACAAACAATATTAATAGGGAAATATACAATTGCCATGCACTTCCATCTTCAAAGCCATTGGCTAGTCGTATCATCATATTCATGGGAGATGTAAAAGGAATGAATTCTAGCCAGCTGCTTAAGGTCGTTCCAGGATTATAAATGGCATAATATCCTGATAAAACAGCGCCAAATATCAATAAAGTGATAGGAATTACGAATTGTTGTCCGTCGGATTCTGATCCCATTGCAGCGCCAATCATAGCGAAAAATGAACCGTAAAATAGGAATCCACCTATGAAAAATAAGATGAAAAAGACAAGCATATTCATATAATGAATTTGACTGTAGATTAATTCTACGAAATCACTTTGCGAGGTAAGACCTTGTCCTGCTTGATTTCTTACAACTTCGTCTGCAACGAAACTTCCACTAAAGATATCAGGAAAAACGGTTACTCTAAAGATGAATAATCCGAAAGCGATAATTGCAATCCATACAAAAAACTGGATGATGGCACTCACTCCAACACCTAGTATTTTACCAGCCAATAATTGTCGGGCTTTTACCATAGATAGTAAAACCTCAACGATTCGGTTGGCTTTTTCTCTAGCTACACTTCGTAGTATGGTCATTCCGAACATAAAGACGAACAAAATGATTAAACTTCCAAAGACAAATCCCACCCAGCTTGCTGTTGTAGAATTTTCGTTTTTCGGGTCATAAGTGTCTTTCAAATTGAAGGTTAAGGATTGCTTTATATCCCTAAATTTTTCAACGGATAAATCTGTGAATTCGCTAACCATTATTTCTTCTAAGCGACGTTCCACAAGGTAAATCAACTGATGTTGTACCTTCTCAGGTGGGCGTACACGATAAGAAATGATAACATGTTTGTTGGAAACGATTTTTTCATTTATAGAAATCGCTAAGTCATATTTTTGATATTCAGCATTACTTGCAAATTCATCATAATCTAGAAAAGAATTGATAAAATCAAAGGATAGATTGTCTGGTTTAGTGGCTGCTAATTTATTGCTAAAAATCTCGTTTTTATCCATGATTAGGACGTTCCAGTGCTGCTTTGCTGAACTTGTGTTAGAAAGGAAAAGGTAAACCAATCCCAGTACCAAAAGTGGTCCTAACACCATTAGCCATCTGTAGAAGCGATTGTTAAAACGCTCTGCAATTTCTCGTTTCGCTATGAGGATGATCTTATTCATTTACCTGTTCTTTTTGCGCATTAATTGTTTTTACAAAGACTTTTTCCATAGTTGGAAGGACAGCCTCGACACTGATAATCTTCACTTGACCGATTACAGCATTGAGTAGGTCGTTGACTTCATTGTCATGTCGCATTTTAATATAGACGCTAAATATGTCTTCAGCGTGGTCTTTTTTGTCAATTATTTCAAAGCCAGTCCACAAGGCAGTGGTGAAGGCTAGCATATTTCCTTTAAAGGTGATGTTGAAAATTCCTTCATCATACTGCTCTCTTAAACCTTGGATTTTACCTTCTAAAAGTTTCTGACCTTTATTAATCAGTACTGCTCTATCGCAAATTTCTTCAACACTATTCATGTTGTGCGTTGAGAGAATGATGGAATGTCCTCTTCCTTTCAACTCTAGTAATTCATTTCTAATTAGCTCAACGTTGATAGGGTCAAAGCCGCTGAAAGGCTCATCGAGAATTAAAACTTTTGGATTGTGAAGAACCGTACAGATAAATTGAATTTTCTGTGCCATTCCTTTGGAAAGTTCTTCTATTCTCTTCTTTCTCCAGTCTTGAATTTCAAATTTCTCCAACCAATGATTGAGCTGATAGTGGGCATCTACTTTTGATAATCCACGAAGTCGAGCAAGGTATATAATATGCTTTTCCACCGTCATGGATTGGTACAAACCACGTTCTTCTGGCAAGTAACCGATTTCCAACAAGTGTTTTTCCTTCAGAATTTCCCCATTGTATGTTACATGCCCTTTGTCGGCAGTTGCAATTCGATTAACAATGCGCATCAAAGTAGTTTTCCCAGCACCGTTTGGTCCTAGTAATCCCAGAATTTCCCCGTCTGCTAGTTGGAAAGAAATATCATCTAAGATGGTTTGTCTTTCGTAATACTTTGATATGTTTTCTATACTAATCATTGTGAAGTTTTGAGCGTGATAATTCAAGTAGCTATCAGTTGAAAGAATAATTTCCGTCAATTTATAGCAACTTCAGAATCGTTAATTGTCTAAATCAAATGAGCTTAATAGCTTAATTTGGTTTCTATATAATAGAAGTTTACCATCATTTTCCAATGCTTTCAATAGTCGAGAGATAACGACTCTTGAAGTAGCTAGGTCGGTAGCAATTTCTTCGTGCGAAAGATTGAGCAACTTAGAGCCAGAGTTTTTGGCTTTTTGCTGCAAATAGTTTTTTACGCGTTCATCTAGTTTTTGGAATGCGATTAAATCTATAGTTTTAAGTAACTCGTTAAAGCGTTCGTTAATGGTTCCCATGACAAAGTTTTTCCAAGTCACGTATTTCATCATCCATTTATCCATGTATTCAACCGGAATGCTAAGCATTTCAACATCTTCTTCCGCTACTGCACTTATCTCACTTGGTCGTTGTTCCATACAGCAAGTAAAAGTCATTGCACAACTTTCGTTTGCATTCACATAGTAAAGAAGCAATTCTTTTCCATTTTCATCCATTCGATAAACCTTGATTGAACCAGAAAGGATTATCGGCATTGTTCTTACAATTTGACCATAGTCCATTATGACTTCATCCGCCTTTACCGATACTACTTTTGCCACTGAATCAATTTCCTTCATTAATTCAGGTTCGAATAATATTTTTATTTGCTTTAAAAATTCCATAATTCAAAAATAACTGAAATTACAGATTTTAAGCTACAAAATGCGTTAAAATTTGATAGGAATGGAAATAGACTAGGAAGTTTTATAACACTATTGTGTTCAACGTATTGGTGGTTAGGGTAATTGTTTTTGATTCTTTCTGGTAGCGAACGGATCGCAAATAGGTAATATGCCTTTCTTCTTTGTAAGAAATGAACTCTTGTTTCCAGTATTCATTATGTCGGACTGTTTGTTTCATAAATAGCTTTTAGTTGCCATCTTTACTTCAATTGAATCTTATTTGTCAATAGCCCATAACGACCGCCGACGGTGGTCATTTATCGTTTAACCCATCAAGGTACTAACCGCCGTATATGAGACCCGTATCCCGAAGTTTCGGGAGTGGGTTAAGGCATAGCTATGCTACATATTTGCTTGAAACAGGAACGGATTTGCGGTATATTCAGGTGTTATTAAGTCATAATAGCAGTAGAACCACAGAGATTTATACACCTATTTCAAAAAAGAAAATATTAAAAGTCCGTTTGATGATTTATAGAGATTTATGGTTATATTTGAAATTGTTAACTTTTATCAAATAAGTTGGGTTTTGGGTCGGACTCCGTCAACTAATCCAACCTTTTGGTAGGTTATAAGTAAGTTGGTGGCAAGTTTAAAAGACAGATGAAACGTATAATCCAAATATTGACAATTCCGACAATTATAATTGGTTTCTCATTGACAGCAACAGTGTTTGCGTGGGGAATGACAACAAAGGAATTCATTATGCCATTTATTTGGGTTACGACAATCATTGGTTTCATTTTGACTTTTATAAATCTCAAAACAGGACTAATAACGCTGTTAATTTCCTCACTAGCTTGGTTGACAATTTTTGCTGATTACTTCGGAAACTTCTTGACTTTTGACTTACTAAAACTTGAAAAATGGGGACTTCAAATTCCTTTTGTTTTTTGCCCAATTATTGTTGCTATACTGACAATAAGACAATTGACATTAAAACCAAGGTTGAGAATAGCAGGAATTCTATTGACAGTTTTAATTCCAACAATAGGATTTGCTTCTTACTATGACAAAACCGTTACACAGACAACTTTTAGCGAGTTTCACGGAATGGACGAAAACTCAAAAGAATATATGGGACGTTTTAGAGCGACACCGATGGATGCTAGATACTTTGAAGTGACAATTAGTTCGCAAGAAGTTGAAGAGATAGTAAGAGAAAAAGGAACATTTTTGGTCGGACATTATTACGTAAACGACACAAAATTAAAAGTAAAAATGAGATTTAATAAGATTAAACAGGTTCAACTTTACAAGCTCAAAGACAGAGAACTAAAAGAGCCTATTATATGGACAATAGACGAATTAAATGGACAAACTGAATACTTGAAAAGATGAGAAAACCAGCCACCAGTCGAGTAGGTAAAGGGGAGTTTCACCCCTAAACCTCTCACAGAACCGTACGTGAACCTCTCGATTCATACGGCTCTTGTTATACAGTCGATACGGTCTGAATAAATTTAGACCAATTTGTACCCCAATTCCCAATGATAGAACATATTTGGATATGACTTTGTAATAAACCTAAGCCATTTTATGGCTTTTATTTTACTTCCTTTGAAGCGTTTATACTTGTTCAATATCCATTTGATCATACGCTGATGTAGGTAGTAGAAAACAGGGTGCAGACTCTTACGACTTATCTTTCCATAATATTGAATCCAACCACGAATCTTTGGATTTAACAAATTTGCTAAATCTTGAATACCGCGTTGAGTTTTATTATGAAAATCAAGTTTACGGAGTTCTCCCGTGATTCGAACTTTGGACTTTCTGCTCATTTTACAATCAAACTGGAGGAAACTTCCTCCCTTTTTCAACCTGAATCTAATCGGCTGAAAGCTAAATCCTAAGAAATCGAATTGCACGGGAAACCCTTTGAGGTTTCTGCCCTCTTTCTTGCAGTACACTATTTTGGTCTTTTCAGAGTGTGCGGTTAAACCACATTCCTTCAGACGTTCTTTAAGTGCTGAAAGTGTATGAACAGCTTCCTCGTGGCTTCTGCAATGAACAATTAAGTCATCTGCATAACGTACCATCTTTACCTGTGGATAGAATTTCGCTAACCATTTGTCCACACAATAATGCATGTATAGATTAGACAGCAATGGGCTAATAACACCTCCTTGAGGAGTTCCTTTGCCCGTGGATATTTTAACCGATCCATCTTCTAGTATTACTGGAGCTTCCAGCCACCTTTTAATGTAAAGTAAGACCCACTTCTCCGAAACATGTCGTTCCAATGCTTTCAAAAGAAGGCTATGGTCAACATTTTCAAAGAATTCTTGAATGTCTAAATCTATTACCCAACTATATCTTAGTACATTTTTACGTACAATCTCAATAGCTGTATGCGCATTTCTTTTGGGACGACCTTGCTGAAGGTGATAGCGAATACGGTGCTGGTTTGGTAGCTTTAAATAGCCTTTTTCAAGTCTTTGCCTATAGTTTCTATGCTTGGATTTTTATAACCGTTCTTCCACCCTATTTTGGATTTGAAGGTGCGATTG
>DATJCX010000051.1:0-25736 GCA_035497735.1 Brumimicrobium sp.
TGAAAGTGTTTCTTCAAAACGTACGATTAAGCATGATAACGAACAGTTAATTCCACAATGGGGAGTTTCAGTTCGTGCGTTCCAAGATATTTACCCTTGTGCTGATGGAACCACTGGTTGTGCATTCCGTAGTAGATTAGCAATGCCATTAGAGGCTAGTATTTCTTTCTCTGATAGTACAAAACAATGGTTGTCTGGAATTTCAGATATCGATAGTTATGATCCTTCTAACTGGATTATGTCTGGTACATTTAAAGCAGATCAAGATGCAGATGATCAACCAGAGTTAGGAGTATTTAACCCTAAGTGTTACAAAGACTTAATCGGTTCTGATCCTGATAAGCATTTCGCAAAGATTTTAGAAGGTAAAATGACAATTGGTCAATTAGCTAGAAGAAATACATGTGGATTCTCACCGATAGGAATTCCTAATACAGGTGGTATCAATGCGAATAGCTTTAGTTCAATGGAGCAATTAAGAATGCCTTCAGTTTTCCAAACTAGTGTTGATATCGTAATTACAAAAGATAAATCAAAATGGTCACGCGTACCTGTTATCGAGTTAGGTAATGACGTTAACCTGAACATTGGTGGTGCTAAACCTGGATTATTACGTAAGAGTCCTTCAGTGGATAAAAACGGAAGAAAGGCTGGTGAGTCTGGATATGTTGAGTCAGAAGCAAACCCTAATGGATCAACTCCAACAGGTATGGGATGGTTCCCTGGTTATGCAATTGATGTTGAAACAGGTCGTAGATTGAACATGGCATTTGGTGAAAATTCATTCTTAGCTGGTGAAAACGGTGGAGATATGGTTTGGAACCCTACTAGTAATATTTACGGAAATTCATTCGATAATAATGGTTATCCAAATCCATTATTAGGAGGACAGCATGTTGTTTACGTATTCGGTAGAGTTGAAGGTAATATGCCATCATATGATGAAGGTGAGTTTGTTTATCAAAACTTAGCACTAGAATCAAATGCAGCTTACAAATCAGTTTACGAAAATCTATCATGGGTTTACAATCCATTGTTGGCACAAGACACTGAATTGTTATCGTCAGACGTTAGAATTAGTGTTAGAATAAATCAACAATACACTAAACATACTATGACAGGTGCATACGCTGGAGCTCCAACTTACGAGTGGAATATGGATAAATTCAAAACAGTTAAGAAGAACGAAGAAACACTTGCGAGTGCTTTAGATATGATTAATGTTGTTCCGAATCCATACTACGCATACTCTGAGTATGAAAGAGATAAACTTGAGAACATTGTTAAGGTTACAAACCTACCAGAAAGATGTAAGGTGCGTATCTACAATACTTCAGGAAAATTGATTAGAGCATTTGATAAGGATAGTCCGATAACATCAATTGATTGGGATCTTAAGAATGGTGATAACATTCCTGTAGCTGGAGGTATCTATTTAATTCATGTAGAAGTACCAGGAATTGGAAACAGAGTTATCAAATTCTTCGGAGGATTACGTCAACCGGATTTAGAAAACTTATAAACTAACACTAAACTTTTATAGAAGATGAAAATTTTAAATTCAATATTAAAAAGTTCGATGGTTGTAGGAGCATTAGCATTAAGCTTCTCAACTTTAGCAGGGAACGAAGACCGAATAGGTTCTGCTGGTGCTAGTGAATTATTGGTAAATCCATGGGCAAGATCGGGAGCAATGGGCTCTGCGGGTATCGCTTCAACTAACGGATTAGAGGCACAGTTTTCTAACATTGCAGGTTTAGCGTTTACTGATAAGACACAAATCAAATTTAATTATACAAACTGGTTGGGAGATGCAGGTATCTCCCTTAATTCAGCTGGTATTGCACAACGTATCGGTGAACAAGGTGTGATTGCAGTATCTCTACAAGCTTTCGGGTATGGAGATATCGATATTACAACTGTTGACCTACCAGAAGGAGGGATTGGAAAGTTTACGCCAAGACATAACATTATTAATGTTGGTTACGCACGTTCTTTCTCTAACTCTATCTATGCTGGAATAAACGTTAAGGTAATTACTGAAAACATCGCCAACATGCGTGCAACTGGTGTCGCTTTTGATGCTGGAGTTCGTTATGTTACTGGTGCTAAAGAGCAAATTAAATTTGGTATTACATTAAGAAACGTTGGTACGCCAATGAAATTCTCAGGAGATGGTCTTTCGAAAGAAGTATCTTATAAAGGAACATCGCAAGGTGCTACTTTAGTGCAAAGATCTGCTACTTATGAATTACCTTCATTATTAGCAATGGGAGCTTCTTATGACTTTATTTTTAACGAAAGCCATATCCTTACATTAGCTGGAGCATTCCATGCGAATTCATTCACGAATGACCAGTTTAACATTGGTTTAGATTACGGAATGACTTTCTCTGGTGCTGCACTTAACATAAGAGCTGGTTACGTTGGTGAGAAAGCAATTTTTTCTGCTGATGAAAGAACTACAAGTTTAACTGGTTTTACTGCTGGTTTATCAGTTGATGCATTATTAGGTAAAAACAAAATTCCATTAGGAGTGGAATACGCTGTAAGATTGTCAAATCCGTTTGGTTTGATTAATACTTTTGGTATCACTCTTAGTTTGAAATAAACTAAATTTTATATATCTTTGTTTGAACAAGAGAGTCTTATGGCTCTCTTGTTTTTGTAATATATAACTCATGAACTATGTCTAAAATAAATTACTATACTGAAGAAGGTCTTCAAAAGCTTAGAGATGAGCTTAAACAAATGGAGACTGTTGAGCGTCCCCGTATATCACAACAAATTGGTGAAGCTATCGACAAAGGTGACTTGTCTGAGAATGCCGAATACGATGCAGCAAAGGAAGCTCAAGGTTATTTAGAGATGCGAATCGTTAAATTGAGAGACGTGATTGCTAATGGTCGTCTTATTGATGAATCTGAGATGGATGCTTCTAAGGTATTCATTCTATCAACTGTTACGATTAAAAATGTTTCTAGTAATGCGACTGTTACTTACACTTTGGTTGCGGAAAGCGAAGCTAATCTTGCTGAAAAGAAAATCTCAATTGATTCTCCTATCGGTAAAGGATTGTTGGGGAAATCTGTAGGTGAAATCGCAGATGTGCAAACGCCAAGAGGAATAATTCAATTTGAAATAATGGAAATTACAAGATAATGAGTTCAATATTTTCTAAAATCGTTAAGGGAGAAGTCCCATCTTATAAAGTGGCTGAAGACGATAAGTTTTTAGCTTTCTTGGATGTTCAACCTATTATAGAAGGGCACGTATTAGTGATTCCTAAAAAAGAGATTGATTATATTTTTGATATCGAAGATCAATTACTAGGTGAGTACATGGCCTTTGCTAAAATGGTAGCTAAGAAAATGGACAAGGTTTTTGATTGTAAGAAAATCGGTATGACTGTAGTTGGTTTAGAAGTTCCTCATGCACATATACACTTAATGCCAATTAATGGTATCGCTGATATGGATTTCAATAAACCAAAATTAAGCTATTCTTCTGATGAAATGAATGTCATCGCTGAGCGTATTAAAAACGCTTAAGTCTAACTTTTTTTTGGACTTTTATCGCGATTAGGATTTTGAGTTACAAAAGCTTCCCATGAGGAGGCTTTTGTTTTATTATGCTCTCCGACCCCTTTTGAGAAATGATGACAAATCGCCGCTGCCAATCCATCAGTAGCATCCAAATGTTCTGGCATTTCTTTTAATCCTGTCAATTGCATAATCATTGCTGCTACTTGCTCTTTACTTGCAGAACCTTTTCCTGTAATGGCTTGCTTAATTCTTCTTGGTGTATATTCTTCAAATGGTACATTTCGATTTAATGAAGCACCAATTGCTACTCCTTGCGCTCTCCCCAATTTAAGCATTGATTGTACGTTCTTTCCAAAGAAAGGTGTCTCAATGGCCATTTCATCTGGTTTGTACTCTAAAATGATAGCGTCAAGTCTTTCAAATATGCGCTTTAACTTATCTGGATGTGTGGCAATTTTATTTAAATGGATAACGCCGTAAGTTACTAATTTGATTTTATTATTTTTGACATGAATAACTCCGTAACCCATGATGGTTGTTCCAGGATCTATTCCTAGAATTATTTTATCTTTTATCATTTGAGAAACTTAAAGCGTGATTAAAAATATAAAATTACAAAAGTCTTTGGTAATGGCCTTAAAGGTACTGCTATTTATCATTATTTTATATTTTTTCTATATCCAAGTTTCTATACTGAGCTGGTCTCAATTTGAATCATTAGAAACTCCTCATCCATTTTATTTTATTCTTGTATTGGTTTTGTTTTTTGTAAACTGGGGACTTGAACTATTAAAATGGAATTTAATTTTAAAGCAAAGTAAAGTTTCGGTTCTGTTTTGGAATTCTTTTATTTCTATGTTTTCTGGAATTGCAACAGGTATTGTTACACCTAACCGTATTGGAAACTTTATCGGAAGAATGATCTTTTATAAAGGTAAAGTCAGAGCACAAATTGTTCTCGGTACTCTTTATAGTAATTTCGCACAGTTTCTTGCTACTCTTATTTTTGGAATTATTGGTTTATCTCTTGTCAAACAATCTATAATCGTTGTTCATGAATCCAAACTTCTTGTCTATGCCTTTGGGATTCCCGTATTATCTCTTGTCTTTTATTTTCTAGTTCCCTTTCTTAATTTAAACCGTATTAAGATATTTAAGTCTAAAGTGAATGTACTAACCGACTTTCAACGACTAGCAAAAAGTTTGTATTTACCATTACTGCAGTTAAGTTCATTGCGTTTCCTAGTCTTCTGCTTGCAGTATTTTCTCTTGTTATTAACTTTTGGATGTCTTGGAACGCTAGAATTATTTGCTGGAATTACATTGTTTTATTTGCTTAGTACAATCATTCCTAGTTTATTTTTAAGTAAATTGGTCGTTAGAGAAACGGCGGGACTCATGGTTTTAAGTTATTTTGTTGAAAACCCTGCGATAATCATTATTTCTTCTTTAATTTTATGGATAATAAACTTAGGAATACCTTCTTTGCTTGGCCTACTTTTTATTCTTAAAAATAAAATGACTAATTACTAATCGATAATGGAAATTTACTTGATTTTTCTTTTTCTCACTTGTCTTGTCTTTTTGGCGCTAAAAGTTTCAGCTAGAACAAAAGTCAAAGAAAGGGGGAATAGCTTTGATCTTTCAGACATTTCATTAGTTGTACCTTTTAGGAATGAAGAACGCAATTTACCGGCTCTACTAAGCTCCCTGCTCAATCAGAATGCTCTTCCAACTCAGATTGTTTTTGTAAACGACCATTCTACTGATATGTCAGAACAAATTATTCAAGATTTTATTTCTAAACATCAGATTGGTCAACTTTTCTCACTAGAGGATGAATTAGGGAAGAAGGAAGCTTTGGCTTTGGGGATTCGAAACGTGCAAACTAATTATGTACTAACAATGGATGCCGATGTTGTATTGAATGACAAATATATGCAGTCTATTTCCGAAATTGAGGAGGTAGATTTTATTTCTCTTCCTGTCATTATGAGTTATAAAGGATTTTTACAAGGAATATTTGCTGTCGAATTTATGTTTTTTAATGCTTTTAATTTTCTTTTTTCTGGATATAAATTAATTACTGCCAATGGTGCCAATTTGTTATTCAACGTGAAAGCAGTCGATTATGATGAGCAATTGGAGACGCATTTGAATATTGCTTCAGGTGATGATCATTACCTTTTGAAAACTTTTCAAAAGGTAGGAAAGGAAGTTCACATGAATAACTTGAATAATTTAAGTGTTGCCACCGAAGGTCCTAAAGGTTTGAATGATTATTTTAATCAGAGAATACGCTGGGCTGGCAAAAGTATACATCGAACAGAATTGTTAGAATTGATTCTGTCTATATTTTTTCTTAGCTATTTTATAGGAGGGTTTGCCTTGCTTGTCGCACTTCTTGTTGCTGGGAATTATTCAGCTTTCTTAACTGTTTTCCTAATTCGCTTGCTTATAGATATAGCAGCGTATATGAATTACGGTAGCCGATTGCGAATATACTACGGATTGATTTTCCTTCCATTCTTTCAAATTATTTACCCTATTCTTTTTATGCTAACGGTTGTTTTGTCCTTATTTAAAAAGCCTACTTGGAAAGATAGAAAACTTACTTAAATTCCTTTAAATAGTTGATTCCTTTCTTTGTGATTTGTAGGTAAACAAAGTAAACGATGGGTATAAATAATACCAGACTGGCTATAAGAAGAAATTCGTTATAGTATGGTATTATCTTTAAGTCGAATAGTCGAGCGATTGGTTTGTAGAAAATAATCGCTTCTGTTAAGAAAAATCCAAAGATGTATAAACTAGTACTTCGTTTATTCAGATAGATTAACTTTGTTTTGAATAATAGTGCAAGTGTTGAGAAACTTGCAACTCCTAAGAAGACCCAGTGCAGAAAACCTATCGCAAGGTTATGATTGAAAGTAATCAATTTTGCAGGGTAGGGAAATGAGCCTAAATACTGCATTACGATTTTACAAAAGAACAAGATAACTGCCCAATATAAAAGTCGTGTAGCTATAGGACCAAATACCTCTCTAATTTCTTTTTTGTTTGAATTCACGAACTTAATAAAAGTGAAAAAGGCGATAAATTGTAAAAATGATCCAAAAATAGACAGCACATAAAATTCATGAACTGGATCGGCGAAAAGTACAGATAAGAAGAATGTAAAGATGGCACTTGCATTAAACATGATGATAAAGTACTTAAAGTCCTTTAGGTTAAATGTAACCCCATGATTTTCCATTATTCTTAGGAAAACACCTAATATTCCAAGTAGTATCCAAGCATTGTATTGAAAGTGCAGATAGAAATAAATCGTGATATTATACCAGAAAGGGTCTTGACCGATTGTTGCCATTACTGCACCGATTGACCATGGACCGATACTAGAAATCACCATAAAAATAAGCGCGTATTTAATAACGATATAAGAGGGCGACTTCTTTTTAATTACGTTTGGACTGTATTTAAAAAAGGCCCAAGTATAGAAATAGCTTGTGATTAAAAATAGTGATGAAAAGAATATTGAAAAGAAAGCATATCCTTGAAATGGAAAGCTTGCAAGCATTCCAACAACTGAGAATAACATTGCACCAAATATTTTTTTGTAGGTTTTAGCAGGAATATTTGGTATTAGAAAGAAGTAGCAAATCAGTGTAGCTAAGGCAAAATGTAACCAACCCATCACAGCAATGTGAGAGTGGGCGTGTACAACATATCTAAATGAAAAGTTAGTTGGGAATACCGAAGCGTATCGTAATAACAAACCCAATGTTGCTGCTGCTAAAAAAAAGCTAAGAGCGATTTGTGTATGTTTTTTGAATTGTATCATTTTCCTTAATCTGACCAGAAGAGTATTTGCCTTTAAAAAGCTGAAGGTAGCTCAATGAACTACCTTCAGACTTATTACTTTCATTTACTACATTGAATCTGTAGTATTAAAGATATTTAAAATGTCAAGATTTCTCTTGTCTAATATTATAGTGTTCTGAAGTACTCAACTAATGCACGAGCTTGATCTTCATTGATACCTTGGTTAGACATTGGAGAACCATTGAATTCCATTAAAAGTTCTTTTGCTAATGGGTCGTTTTGAACCATTCCTTCTGGATCCATGATCATGTTCATAATCCACTCTGGAGTTCTACGATTCATGATACCAGCTTGTGCAGGTCCAACGAACTTTTTGTCAACTTTGTGGCAAGCAGTACAGTTCATGTCATAAACTTCTTTTCCTTTAGCTACTAAAGCCTCATCGATAGGAGCGTTTAAGTCAACTTTTGCATCAGTAATTGGTCCAACTCCCTTAGAAGTTAAATCAATTCTTTCTGAAGGTGGAACTTCTTTCTCTGCAGCAGTTTCTGTTGATTCAACAGCTGCAGCAGCATTTGGATTGTTTGGGTTTGATAGAGCAGGATCATTGTTGCCTTCTTCAGCTCCTCCACAGCTGTATAATGAAACAGCTAAAACAAGAGCACCAAGTCTAAAGTAATTTTTCATGTTATTCTTTTTGATGTTAAAAATTCTCTACAAAAATACTAGGATTATCGAGAATATTCTAATTTTCCACGTGAAAAGTCTTAAAAATATGATAAAAATCATTTAAAGAGGTTTTAGTCTTAAATATACTTTTTCTCTTTAAGCTTATTTCTTAAAATCGTAGAATCTAAAAAATCATAGTATGAAAGTATTCTTAAATTCAATAATTGGCGAGCTAGCTAGAAAAGACTTCGCGTACATTCAATTATTTCAACAATACGGTATAGACTTCTATTGTAATGGAGATAGAACCCTTCAAGAGGCGATAAGCAATTCGAAAGTAGATTTCGATGAAGTGTTAAGCGAAATAAAATTAATTCAAGAAAAAGAAAAGGCATCCTTATACAAAGTGGATGTTGAAACATGGCCACTTGATTTATTAGCAGATTATATTCAGAAAACACATCATAAGTTTACTGACCAAATATTGGTGAAGCTGCGCAAGGAAATGGAAGTTATGATAAGCTCAAATGTTCAGGAGAAAGAAATTCTCGAAAGAATTCATGCACCATTCGATAGTTTAGCCAAAGAACTAGGTGCTCATATGAAGAGAGAAGAACTAATTCTTTTCCCTGCTATTCGCCGTATGCTTATCAACGTCGCAAAAAGAGAACCTATTAATAATTCAGTTGAAAACCCAGTTGATCAAATGATGCATGAACATCAGTCACAGGATATGCTATTGAGAGAAATTAGATCTGTTTTACAGAACTATGAAGTGAATAAAAGTCAATCTTCTGAGTATATTAAGTTCTTAAAAATGATGAAAGAATTAGATTTAGACTTAAGTTTACACCTGCACTTGGAAAATAACATTCTTTTTCCAAAAGCTTTAGAATTTGAGTTTAACAATTAGTTTGTTAAATTTGTAACTAAATACTATAATATATGTTTTCAAAAGCCTGCGAATACGGAATAAAAGCTACTCTATACATAGCGCAACAAGCCTTAAGTACAGAGCAGAAGATTGGGGTGAAGGATATTGCTAAGGAGATTAATTCGCCAGAAGCATTTACCGCAAAAATTATGCAAACGCTGTCTAGAGATAAAATTGTTTATTCGATGAAAGGGCCTTCTGGAGGTTTCTTTATTCCAAAGGATGAACTAGGCTCTATCAAATTAAGTTCAATCGTTAAAGCGATTGATGGCGATGATATTTATCGAGGTTGTGGCTTAGGGTTAGAGCAGTGCAGTGAAACTGAACCTTGTCCTTTACACGATAAATTTAAACTAATTAGAGATGAGTTGGCAAAGATGTTAACAGAAACTTCTTTACTTGAATTGGCTAACGGACTAGACTTAGGCTTGACCTTTTTGAAAAGATAAATTTAGAAAATAACCTTTAATTTGGATTTTTTTAGTTACTTTCGCTATTAGATTAAGATGAAATTGCTAAAATATCTTTAAAAATTAATAATATAATACTGAATATGAACTGGATAGCTAAACAAGAAGGGGAATTCGAAAGAAACAGATTCGGATGGATGTCTTTTATGATTATTGCGCAAGCATGTCTTGCGGGAGTAGTTGCTTATTTAAGCATCTTAGAAAACAACTGGTTTTTTGTAACATTGCTGGCAATTACTAATATGGGAGCTTTATCAATGTTCCTTGCTCAAGCTAGTGCAAAAATCTGTTTGATAGGATTCTACATTAGTGTTGTAACAAGTACAGTGCTTGTTTCACTAATTGGACTTCTTTATCATCTGTAAAGAAATTAAATACAAAATAAAATATTTAGGGTATCAGAAATTGATGCCCTTTTTTTATTGCATAAAACATAAAAAGACATTAACATCTTAATTGTTTGTAATTTTATATTAAATTTGAATTCTAAAGTGTACTATAAAACAATATAACCATGGCAGAAGATAACAATGAATTGCTAAAGCAGATAGAGCAGAAATATAGAGATTTAGGTGAAAATCCTACAACATATCTAGAAGGACTACTTCAGTCTAAACCAATCAACTATTGGGACTACATCCAGCCAGATGCTTTGCTTTCTCTTCAGAAAACAAGAACTGACTATAAAGATGAAAAAATATTTATCATGTATCACCAGGTTACCGAGTTGGTAACGGGAATGATGATTCATGAATTAGAACAATTGGTCGAGGAGAATCTACCTGAATCACAATGGATTGAAAAAATGACGAGATTAAATCGTTATACAAGAATGTTAATCGATTCATTCGATGTGATGAAGTATGGAATGGATTATGACGATTACAATACTTTTAGAAAAACATTGGCACCTGCAAGTGGTTTCCAAAGTGTTTCTTACCGTTACATTGAGATTTACGCAACGCGCTCACAAAACTTAATCAATGCAAAGGGGCGTGAAAGAATGAAAGAGATTGAAAACCCTACAGTAGAAGATTATTACGAGCATATTTACTGGAAAGATGTTGGTTACAACAGAATGGCAGGTAAGCAATCTTTAACGCTTAGATTGTTTTGTGAAAAGTATGAGAAGGACCTTATTTCTATGGCGAAAGCTGTTAAAGGAAAAACGCTAGAAGAACAATTTAATAAAATGTCGAATCCTTCTCAAGAATTGACAGATTTAATGAAAGAATTTGACAGACTTTATAATGTTGACTGGCCTATTGTTCACTTAGAAACTGCACAACATTACCTAGATATGAAAGGTGAAAACAAAGCAGCTACTGGAGGTTCTGAATGGAAGAAATATTTGCATCCTAAATATCAACAAAGAAAATTCTTCCCTTCATTGTGGGATCAATCTGTTTTGGATGACTTAGAGGGATTGTAGAAAGTACTATACAAAGTGGAAAGGGCTAGTTGATAGCCCTTTTTTTATTTAATACAGTATTAAAGCAGTACCAAAAATAAAGAAACCTAAAACAAATAATAAAAACGTGTAAGGCAATAATTGCTGAGGCTTTAGTTTTGTAATTCCTAGTAAAGGCAATGCCCAAAATGGTTGCAACATATTTGTCAACTGGTCACCGTAGGCCATCGCTAAGATTGATTTTGGCAAATCTGCACCGAGTTGTTGCGCTGTTTCTAAAATGATTGGTCCTTGAACTGCCCATTGTCCGCCACCGCTAGGAACGAAAAAGTTGACAACACCTGCACTTATAAATGTGAACAAAGGTAAAGTGTATGCAGTCGCAACGGAAGTGATAGCATCAGAAAATAATACAATGAGACCACTACTCTTCATAATGGCTAGAATACCGAAGTAAAAAGGAAACTGAATCAATATACCTGAAACATCTCCAATGGCTTCTTGTAAGGCACTAGAGAAGTTGTTGATTGTTTTATGCAAGGTCAAACCTAGTCCCAAAAAGATAAGATTGATAAAGTTGAGCTGGATAAAACCCAAAGTACTTTCTCCTTCGTAAGTAATTGCTTTATAAAAACCAATTAATAAAATTATTAGCCCTAGTGTTATTCCGAATATTTTACTGAAATCCAGTTTTTCAGCTCCTTGTTTATCTTTTGTACTTTCAACTGTTCGACTCGTTAAGCGTTCTTCGAAAACAGGAACCCTTTCTGCCGACTTTGTTTTCTTCGCAATAAAATATAGTACTAAAGGTATCAAAATGATACAAGCGATGATAACCATTATATTAAGAGAAGAGCCAATTGTTGCTTCGAATGGAATGCTGTCGGGAAATACACCTGTACTTCCTATTTCTTTCATCATGTTGGGAATGTAGCCAGCTTCCATTGACTTTGTTGTGGCACTTCCTGAAAGTCCGCCATGCCAAACCATCATGGTTACATAAGCTGCGGCTCCGACAAGTCCATAATTCAAAGGTTTGTTTTCCCGCGCGAATTTTTCTCCAACCTTCCTAGCGATTATAGCACCAAAAATGAGTCCCATTCCCCAATTGATTAATCCGACCAATATGGCGCTAATAGCAACAATTACGACGCTGCTTGTAGTTGTTGTGCAATAATTTAAAATGCGCTGAATGGCTTTATCAATAGCTGGTGTAAGTGCTAGAATATGGCCTAAAACCAAAATCAGCATCATTTGGAAAGCGAAATACAATCCGCCACCAGAACTATCCCACAATCCGTCTTCCCAAGAACTTACTAGTTTTAAAAGATAGCTTGCATGACTAACATCTGTTGGTTTTGTTAGAAATTGGGCAATTAATAGAGTAAAAAAACTAAGAAGTATAGCAATTGTAAAGGGACTTGGTAGAATGCGTTTGAATATAGTAATGACTTTACTAGACGTTTGTTGACTTTTACTCATAGTTCCATAAAATTAGACTTGCTAATTTAATAAAATTGGAGTAATTTCTGCACTTCGTCTATATAAAAGAATCGCTTAGTTGTCCGTACTTTTCTTTCTTGCTAAAATCGCAACAGCATTCAAATGTTTGTCGTGTGCTTTAAATGCTTTTCTCATTTTAAAGACTCTTTTTCTAGCCTTAGGCATTGTAAGCATATTGTAGCCAATTTTCAAGGTTTGCAATATTCCTTCATCTGCAAGAATTCTTGTTGGATCTAATACTTTTAGAGGTCGGCGTTCGATATTTATAATTTCAAAACCTTCGTTTTCTAAAAGAGCACTCCATTCTTGGATTGTTAATGGTCTTGCATTGACATGTGAAACGACAGATAAATCATGTTGAATTTCCGCATGTTTATCATGCGATTCTTCCTTAAGATTAAGCTCTAATTCATGAATGGCATATAGTCCACCAGGCTTTAGAATTCGATTGGCTTCCTTGATAATTCTAACTTTTCTCTGGTCGGCATGCATACTCAACATGGCTTCCCCGAAAATCTTATCTCTACTTTCATTAGGAAGACCAGTTTGTTCAGCATCTCCTATGAGTATCTGTACATCCGTTCCGTTGGAATGAATTCTGCTTTTTAAACTAGCAACATGATCAGCATCTAGGTCTATTCCTATATAAGAAAAAGGATGCTTTTTTAAAACCATTTGGGTAGTGAAACCTTGTCCTGGAGCAAACTCCATAATTTTGTCTTGATTCGAAATGTTGAGGCTTTCAATGAGTTTAGTCGTTAACTCTTTTCCACCTGGTCTTAAAACTTTCTTGCCAATTGCAGCAAGTAGGTAATGACTAGCAGCCTTTTCGATATCTATGGTTTCTTTGATCATAAATTGTTATTTACACAAAGCTACTATTAAGAATGAATCTAAACAATCGCTAAAAAGTGGTATTTTTCTGATATTTTTTGTGATTTGGGCCTTGTTTTCAGTTTTTAGTATTTTTTAGCTAATTAACATAGAGTGTGTTTAATATTCTTCACGTATATTCGTTATGTTGTTGCTATGCATACTTAGCAATCTAAAGTATGGAAGGAAAAAGATAGAGTCATTTTAAAAAGAGAAAGTTTATGAGAAATTTAGTTGTTTTATTAACTGTATTATTTAGCTTATCTTCTTTTGCACAAATTGAAGGAAGATGGAAGGTAGTTGATTCTAAAACGGGTAATTTAAGGACTGTCATTCAGATATATAAGAAACCTGATGGTAAGTTTTATGGAAGAATTGCTGAGGTACATGAAAAGATTCCTTCACCTAATTGTGAGAAATGTCCTGGTGAATTCAAAAACGCACCAGTTATTGGTTTGGAAATAATTCAAGGACTCGTTGCCAAAGGGAATGGTAAGTGGGAAGACGGAAAAGTAATTGATCCAGAGTCTGGAAAAATCTATAGTTGTAAAGCATCACTAACTAAAACAGGAGACTTAAACCTGAGGGGCTACCTAGGTATTTCTTTATTGGGAAGAACAGAAACATGGATTAGAGAGTAATTATTTGTTTTTCTTATTTTCTAAGTTCTATTGACTATCTTTTATCCTCATAAATAATATCTTTGTACTAAAATTCATTCTAGTGGAAGACAAAATATATGATATTGCTGTTATTGGTGGAGGAATTGTAGGGGCTGCAACTTTCTACAAACTTCAAAAGAGAAATCCGAATCTTGATATTGTCATCATAGAAAAGGAGACGCGCTGGGCAGATCATCAAACAGGAAACAATTCAGGTGTAATTCACTCTGGATTGTATTATAAACCAGGTTCTTTAAAAGCTCAGAACTGCGTTAAAGGACGACGTGAACTAGTTGAGTTTGCAAAAGAAAACAATGTTCCACATGATGTTTGTGGAAAAGTTGTCGTTGCAACAAAAGAAAGCGAACTACCTTATCTGGATAAAATCTTCAATACTGGTTTAGAGAATGAAATTGAAGGAATTGAGAAAATTACCGCTGAACAAGTGAAGGAGCATGAACCTTTTGTGGAAGGTGTTGCCGGAATCTGGGTGCCATGTACTGGTATTATTGATTTCCGTAATGCTACAGAGAAAATGGTTGCCAATGCAGAAGGAATGAATGCTGGTTCTAAAACCGTACTAGGAGAGGAGGTTGTTGCAATTCGTAAAAGTGCAGAATATTCAACAGTTGTTGGAAAAACGCAATCTTTTAAAGCAAAGCATTTAGTTTTCTGTGCAGGTCTACAAGCAGATAGATTAGCGAAGAAAGATGGTATCGACTTAAAAGAAAAAGTAGTTGGTTTTAGAGGAGATTACTATGAATTAACTGAACAAGGACATCACAAGGTAAAGAATTTGATTTATCCAGTTCCAAATCCAGATTTTCCATTCCTAGGCGTACACTTTACCCGTATGACTGATGGCGAAATCGAATGTGGTCCAAATGCTGTATTTACTTTTAAACGAGAAGGATATGGTAAAACAGATTTTAGTTTAAAAGATACGACAGACGCTTTGATGTATGGTGGAACATGGAGAATGTTCTTCAACAATATGTCTTTTGGTATCAATGAATATAGACGTGCATTTTCAAAGAAACTTTTCTTAAAAACCTTACAAGGTTTGATTCCTTCATTGACAATGGAAGATATTCGACCTGGTCGTTCCGGAGTTAGAGCTTTGCTACTAAGTCGAGATGGTGACACGCGTGATGATTTTAGAATTGAATACAAGGACAACTCTATTCATGTTTTAAACGCTCCTTCTCCTGCAGCTACTGCTTCTTTAGCAATTGGTGAACAGGTTGCAGAAATGGCCGAAAAACATTTTATGTTAAAATAAAAACCTTTACTTATCTCTTGTGTTCTTTCTTAAAGAATTAAAAGTTAATAGAGATGAATTATTTTAAAGTATTTGTTTTAACTATTGCTGTGATGGTTGCGTTACCAAGTATTGGTCAAGAATCTGAAAAGATTTCAAAAGAAAATTTAATAGTTTTAAAATCCACTCCCAATATGGGCTTTGGTGTTTCTGCCGAACGACCTTTAAGAGGCGCGTTTTCTATATACAACCAATTTAGAGAAAGTGGAGTTCAAATGGATGATTTTGAAATCGTTATTTGGGGACCTGTTCTAAAAGATATCGTTAGCAATCCAGAGCTATTTGAATTTATTACCGAAAGAATGGACGACGATTTAATAGTATCAGTTTGTGCTGTTGCTTTAGATAAACTAGGAATTAAAATTGAAGATTTACCTAAAGGTTTTAACGTAGTTGCTAATGCCTATGAACATATATTTGTTCTTCAGGCTAAGGGGTATAATTTCATCATTCCTTAGCAAATATAAACCTTAACAAACAAAAAGTTGAATTCAATAAAAAAGCCGTCTCAGAAAACTGAAGACGGCTTTTCTATCTTAATAAATCTATTATTCTATAATCAATTTGATTGTTTCAGAACCGTTATTTTTCATTACTTTTATAAAGTAAGCTCCAGCTTTAAACGTTGAAGTATGAATGCTTAAGCTTTCACTTTCTGTAAAGTAAGTATGAATAACTTTTCCTTCTACATTGTAAATATGGATGTTTTTAACTCCGTATTTAGGTAAATTTGAAATCGTAACGATATCTGTTGCTGGGTTAGGGAATACCTTAACCGTTGCGCTTTCCGTCAATGTTTCTATTCCTAAACCTCCACACTCCGGACTTTCGCTATCTAAAATGATAATTCTGTAAGAATCTAAGTCGTATGGTTGATCTAAAGGTAAATTTCCAACAAATGGAACTTGAGCATTTAAGTGCGCCTCTAATTTGAATAAGAGTTCATGGGTTCCAACTTCAGATGTAGTTCCTGAGATAACAGCACAACCTACGTCGTTTCCTGGGAATTTGCAGTCATTTGGATTACAGGCAAAACCTAAACCGTTTGGTAAGCCTTCTACATCTAGCACTTCAATGTAGTCGAAAACAGCGTTAATAGTAAGGTTTTGTCCCATTAAGTTCGTGTCAATTACAGTATCCATTGGTACTTTAATTGAGATTACTTGTTCATAAGGAACGTCTTTACATCCAAAAATCAAGTTAGTTGTCGTATCTGGATAGATACCATTTCCGTATTCTGGTCCAGGAGTACATTGTGCGTTAGAGAAAGAAATTCCTCCTAAGATCAACATTAAAGCAAGTAAAATTTTTTTCATAGTTTTTAATATTAGTTATTATTAATCGAAGATATGTAAAAATAAAAGGCAAACAATTTATTTCTTATTTTGTTTTAAACATTTTTGTACTCTTAATTTGTGTGCGCTTCTTTCTTCTGGTGTTCCATTTGGTCCAGTAAGCATCTGTTTGCACTTATCGTCGATGTAATTGGATCTCTCCATGACTTTATCAAACTCATCATCATCGGCGTTCATTAAGGCGATATTAACAGAATCTGATTTTATTACACATTCACAAAATCCCCATTGTTTTCCGTAAACTTTCTCGATTCTCTTTTTGTTTTCTATCTCTTCAGCCTTTTTAAAGCTTGAAATTTCTTCTATAACAGGATTTTCATTATCTTCTTCCTCTACAGTTTCTTCTTCAAGGGGAATAGATAGTTCTTCTACTTGTTCTTCTTCGATAGGTTCAATGCCACTATTGCATGAAGTAACTAGTAAGAAACTGAAAATAAAAATATATAAATAGCGTGTTTTCAATATCATGGCAACATATTTGATAATAAATACGTTAATAAAGATAAGATAAATATGTTTATGAAATTAAAAACGATGAAACTTCTTGTGACTTTTCTGATTTTCTCTTTCGGATTGTTGGCTCAAAATCAGCCATCGGATACGCTATATGGAGATACTACAGGTATGCAAATTCAGGTTTTTGATGAAATTACTATTCCCAAAAACTTCAAAGGTCAATATAGACTCATGCTTTCAAGAGTTCGTAGAGTTTATCCGCTTGCACTTCACGCTGCCGATATTATAGATTCTATGGATAGAGAGATGGCCAACTTTGAAAGAAAAGGTAAGCAGAAAAAAGTAATACGACAAACAAAGAACGACCTTATGCAGGATTTTAAGTTTGTAATCAAGGATTTGTATGTTTCAGAAGGGAAAGTGCTCACAAAGTTGGTTTACAGAGAAACTGGCTTAACTGTGAGAGATATCGTTAAGAAGTACAGGAATGGTTTTGAAGCGGCAATGTATGATGGCGTAGCAAAGATTTTTGAACAAAATTTAGACGCAACTTACGACCCAGAAGGCGAGGATTTTATTTTGGAGTGTGTTATTCAGGATATTATAAGTGGAAAGGTTGAATTCGATCCTACTTTTAGAACGATGGCTAAGGCGGAGTATAAAGAGATGAAGAAAGAGCAGAAGGTTCGTAGGAAGAAAAGTAAGAAAGTGCTCAAACAACGTGAAAAAGATAAAAAGAGTCAAATGGTAGAAAACAAAAAATCCCGAGAATAATCTCAGGATTTTGTAATATTAAATGCAATCTTATTTGTTTGTCTGAACTAAGCTTTGCTCATCAATTCCTGTTGAGATAGCTGATTTTTCAAAGCGGATTTTTGTTCCACCTTCACAACTTAATAAAACGCTAGTATCTGTAATTTCAAGAACTTTTCCATGAATTCCTCCGATAGTAACTACTTTGTCACCTTCTGATAAGTTTTCACGAAATTTCTTAATTTCTTTTTGTCGCTTCATTTGCGGACGTATCATAAAGAAATAAAATACTGCTACAATTAGTAGTAACATTATTATTTGACTTGATCCTCCTTCACCCATTTTTTTATGTTTTAATTTATTATTAATATTAATCTACCACGTTTACCTTAATAGTAACGGTAGTTGTCGAAGGTTTAGTATTTGCCGTAATTGTAATTGGCTTATTTACTTTACCTCTTCCTGTTCTATCTGTATCCAAATCAGCTTTGATGATTGTTGTAGCACCTGGTGCAATTGGGTCCTCATCGTATTCAGAAACGGTACAACTACAAGCTGGTTTGATGTCTGCAATCACTAATGGGTAACTCCCAACGTTTTTGATTTTGATTTCTGCATGAACGATTTCGCCCTTAGCAACTGTTCCAGCATCATATACTTCTTCTACTTCGATATTTGTGTACTGTCCAACTTGCATTTCTGAAGAGTTATCTCCACCACAAGAAAGTAGTCCAAAAGAAATTAACGCTATGCTTAAAATTTGTTTCATTTTACTTTAATTTAATTTATTTCATTAAACCTCTTCCCATTTTCTGAATTTTACCTTCACCTTCTAGTTGAGTAATTGCTTTATCAAGAATACCGTTGATAAATATATTACTCTTTGGTGTACTATAGAATTTAGAAATCTCGATGTACTCATTTAGAGAAACACGAGTTGGGATATTCGGGAATGTCATTAACTCTGTAATGGCTAACTCCATTAAAAGAACGTCCATTTTCGCAATACGATCTAACTCCCAATTCGTTGTTAATTTATCAATTAACTTTAAATTGTCTTCACGAAGTCGAATTGTTTGACGAAGTAAGTCTGTTATGAATTCCTTCTCATCATTTTCATCAATCTCATCTTCAGCTGGCTTGTATAAAGGTAAAATCTGGTTTATTCCTTCCGAATCAATTGCTTCCGCTTCTTCTTCCGATTTAAACGTTTTAAATGTTTTGATAACCATTGAACAAATTAAGTCAATGTCATCCATCCAGTAAACGCTTTTCTCTTCAAAGAAATCGTAAAGTAATGGAAAATTCGCAATTTCAGTTTTGAATAGTTGAATCATAAATTCTCTATCATCTTCGAAGCTGCGAACTTCGTTATTCATGAATTCGAAATAAACTTCCGACTCTAAAATATGTAGGAATAATTTACGTATTAACTCTTGTTTTTCGTCTGTTATCCAATTCGCTTTCAAAGTTTCTGCTTGGTGACGTAACTCTGCATTTTCTTCTAAAATTTTGATAATAGCATTTTCTGTAAACTTTAGATTTGGATTTAAGTCACCCTCACCTGGCAACAATTTCTTCTTGTTGTCCTCGATTCTTTGTTCTGCTTTATATTTTAACTCTGGGAATATCTGTAAAAGCATGATGTATAAATCATACATTTGATTTACTCCCTTTAATAATTCTGCTTTCGCCCATAGAAAGTCAGTACCCTCTTGTTGAGAGTATGAGTATAGGGTCTGCAATACTTTAATACGTAAGTGTCTTCTATTTAATAACATTATTTAGTAAGGTAATTTAACTTTTCCAACTGCTTCAATTCTTTCTTCTGCCATTTTGTTTGCAATAGCATACGCAGGGATGCTTTCGTTAGCAGAACGATCAACAATTTGATAGATTGTATCGTAAATACCTTTTGCTTTATTTAATGCCCATTCTGCTGAGTTACCTGTAACTTCTGAATAAACGTTGATAACACCACCAGCGTTAATTGCAAAGTCAGGAGCATAAATGATTCCTTTATCTAATACTGCTTTACCGTGAATGATTTCATTCGCTAATTGGTTGTTAGCAGAACCAGCAATGATTGAACATTTTAAACGAGATAATGTATCGTCGTTAACTGTTGCTCCTAAAGCACATGGCGCATAGATATCCATGTCGATGTCATAGATTTCATTTAAACCAACAACCTTCGCTCCGTATGTATTAGAAACGTGCTTTAAAGCTTCTTCGCTGATATCACTGATAAAAACTTCAGCGTTTTCTTCTCTTAAGTGCTTAACTAAGTATTCACCAACGTGACCAACTCCTTGAACAGCAATTTTCTTTCCAGCTAAACTGTCGCTACCGAATTGTTTCTTTGCACATGCTTTCATTCCCATGTAAGTTCCTAAAGCCGTGATAGGAGATGGGTCACCACTTTTTCCTGGTAAACCAACTACGTGATCTGTTTCCATATTTACCCATACCATGTCATTTGGATTGATGCCAACGTCCTCAGCTGTAATGTATTTACCAGCTAAATCATTCACGAATCTTCCAAAACGACGGAATAATGCTTCCGACTTCATAGTTTTAGAATCTCCAATGATAACAGCCTTACCTCCTCCTAGGTTTAATCCTGAGATTGAGTTTTTGTAAGTCATTCCACGAGAAAGACGTAATACGTCATTAAGTGCTTCTAAGTCGTTGTTGTACATCCACATACGAGTTCCTCCTAATGCAGGACCTAAAACTGTGTTGTGAACAGCAATAATAGCTTTCAAACCAGTAGCATTGTCATTACAAAATAATAATTGCTCGTGATTGTATTCGCTCATCGCAGCCATAATAGGATTGTTCTTTAAATCCTCAGCTGTTACTTTTCTTGTTTCAATCATTGTTTTTAATATTTATTCTTTGATTAAATTCTATTAACTACTTTTGTGTCTTATAAACAAAAGATGTTTGTAATTTGTTTGCAAAAATAGAAAAATAATAGATGAAGTCTCTAAGCTATCTCAACAAATATTTCATAAAGTACAAATGGAGGTTACTCCTAGGGGTGTTTTTTATCCTTGGTTCAAACTTTTTTTATGTGAATATGCCGCTTGTCGTTAAAAATGCGGTGAATCAATTTGAAACGAATTTCGATGTGGATAACTGGCTGAACATAGCACTATCACTAGGAGGTGTGTATTTGCTTTTGTCGCTCGGACAGGGTTTGTTCTTGTTTATGACAAGGCAAACCATCATCATGGTTTCTCGTTTTATCGAGTATGATTTAAAAAATGAAATTTATAAGCAATATCAAAAATTAAGCTATAATTTTTACAAGAAAAACAGTACAGGGGATTTGATGAATAGAATTTCTGAAGATGTGACGCTCGTTCGACAATATTTAGGCCCAAGTGTGATGTATTCTATCAATCTTGTTGTGCTCTTTGCTTTTACGCTTCTTTTTATGATGAGAATTAGTGTTGAACTAACACTTTATACATTGCTGCCATTGCCTTTGATGTCTTTTTTGATTTATAAAGTTTCGAGTATAGTCAACCGTCAAAGTGAGAAAGTTCAAGCGCAACAATCTAAAATTTCAACTTTTGTTCAAGAATCATTTTCTGGAATTTCGGTTTTAAAAGCTTACGACAGTGAAAGTAAATACCAAGAGGACTTTAATGCGGATGCTGAGGAATACTTAGATAGAAATATGTCTCTTGTGAAAACGAATGCGTTTTTTATGCCAACGATTACTTTTTTAATCGGGTTAAGTACAATTCTGACGATTTATTATGGCGGTCTGTTATCTTTCGACGAACAGAGTTCATTAACGTCTGGAGATATTGTTGCTTTTATATTTTACGTAAATATGTTGACCTGGCCTTTTGCTAGTATAGGATGGGTTGTTTCGGTAATTCAACGTGCAGCAGCAAGTCAAGCGCGAATTAATGAGTTCTTAAACGAAGAACCTGAAATCGTAAACTCTAATTTCGAACCTTTTGTTTTACAGGGTGAAATTGAATTTGAGAACGTTTCTTATACTTTCCCTTCTGGTGTAAAGGCTATTAAGAATGTAAGTTTTAAAATTGACAAAGGAGAAAGTTTAGCAATTCTTGGTAGAACGGGTTCTGGAAAATCCACGATTATTAAGTTGTTAACTCGTCAAATTGATGCCGATGAAGGAAGAATTCTTATCGATGGAATTGACCTAAAAGAAGTGAATTTGGATGCCTACCGTAAACAATTAGGTTTGGTACCTCAAGAAATATTCTTGTTCTCCGATACGATTCGAAATAACGTTGGATTTGGTTTAACCGAGGATGAAGAGATAAGTGATGAAGAAGTTATTGAAGTATTAAAGACAGCCCATGTTTGGCATAACGTTCAAGAATTTAAAGAAGGGTTGGACACTGTTTTAGGAGAAAGAGGAGTGAATTTAAGCGGTGGACAGAAGCAGCGTATCAGTATTGCAAGAGCTTTAATCAGAAAACCTAAACTTTTAGTGCTTGATGATTGTTTATCTGCTGTTGATACGGATACGGAAGAAATAATACTCCGAAATTTCAGTGAAACATTGAAGAATTGTACTTCTTTAATTGTCAGTCATAGAATTTCTACGATTAGAAATGCGGACAGGGTAATTGTTCTGGATGATGGGTTGAAAATTGAAGAAGGAACTCATGAAGAATTAATAAAACTTCAAGGAGTGTACAATTCTATTTACGAAAAACAATTGTTGGAGGAACAAAAGTCGAAATAATGAAGAATGAATTTATTCATATAAAGGGAGCCAAAGAGCATAACTTAAAGGATTTGGAAGTCAAAATTCCACACAAAAAAATGACAGTTATTACTGGACTATCTGGTTCGGGGAAGTCATCATTGGCTTTTGATACTTTATATGCTGAAGGGCAACGCAGATACATCGAAAGTTTATCGGCTTATGCACGTCAATTCCTTGGTAAGCTAGACAAACCAAAGGTTGATTTCATAAAAGGTGTTGCACCAGCAATTGCTATTCAACAAAAAGTAATATCAACCAATCCACGTTCATCAGTGGGAACGGTTACTGAAATTTATGATTACTTAAAAGTTCTCTTTGCACGTGTTGGAAAAACGTATTCGCCAGTGAGTGGGGAAGAAGTGAAAAAGAATGATGTTTCTGACGTTATTGATGCTATTCAAAAGCGAGAAGAAGGAGAGCGTTTTTTGGTTTTAGCGCCTATCAAAAAGTATGAAAAGTATGGCTTACAGCGTCAGTTAGAAATATTTAAGGAGCAAGGTTTTGCGCGTATTCAAATGGACGGCGAAACGCTAAGGGTAGATGAGGTTTTACTCGATGTTCCAAAGAATGTAAAGTCTATAGAATTAGTGATTGATAGATTGGCCGTTCGACATGATGATGAAATGTATCTATCGAGAATTGGCGACTCTATTCAATTGGCTTTCTCGGAAGGAAATGGAGAGTGTTGGATTGCTTTTCCGGATACGAAGGAAGTGAAAACGTTTTCTAATATATTTGAATTAGATGGTATTCAGTTTACAGAACCCAATTTACACTTTTTCACTTTTAACAATCCTTATGGGGCTTGTCAAACATGTGAAGGATTTGGTTCTGTCGTTGGAATTGATGAAGATTTGGTGATTCCTGATAAATCTCGCTCTGTTTATGATGAGGCTGTTGTAGCTTGGAAAGGAGAGTCAATGAGCGAATACTTAAGAATGTTTATTGAGGAATCTTCTAAAATAGATTTTCCTATTCACAGACCGGTTAAGGATTTAACAGAGGAAGAATATGCTATTCTTTGGAACGGACTTGATGCTAAAGTAGATGGTACGAAAGTAAAAATTAATGGAATTAATCATTTCTTTGATTTTTTAGAAACTAAAAGATATAAAATTCATGTTCGTGTGATGTTAGCACGATACCGTGGGAAAACGATTTGTCCAGACTGTAAAGGAACGCGTTTGAGAAAAGATGCCAACTATGTGAAGGTTGGAGGAAAGTCGATTACAGACGTTGTATTGTCTTCTGTTATTGATAATTTAAAGTTTTTTAAGGAACTTGAATTAGATAAATACCAAGCAGCAGTTGGGAAAAGGATTTTAGTAGAAATTCAAAGTCGTTTAGACTGGCTGAATGAAGTTGGACTAGGTTATTTGACTTTAAATAGACAGGCCAATTCTCTTTCTGGAGGTGAATCTCAGCGAATTAATTTAGCCACTTCTTTGGGAAGTAGTTTGGTTGGTTCAATGTATATTCTAGATGAGCCAAGTATTGGTTTACATCCTAAAGATACCGAACGCTTGGTGAAAGTTTTAAAAGCACTGAAAGATTTAGGAAATACGGTAATTGTGGTTGAACATGAGGAAGCTATCATGAAGGCTGCAGACGAGATTTTAGATATTGGTCCGTTAGCAGGAGTCAATGGTGGTCGCTTGGTTTTCCAAGGAACGCATGATCAATTGGTGAAGGCTAAAGGGAGTTTGACCGCTGACTATTTAACAGGAAGAAAAGAAATTCCAGTACCTTCTCAACGACGTGTTATGACGGAAGCGATTCATATTATTGAGGCTAGAGAAAATAACTTAAAGAAAATTAATGTACGCATTCCTTTACATGGTATTGTCTGCGTAACTGGTGTGAGTGGTTCAGGGAAATCAACTCTAATCAAAGATATATTGTATCCTGCTTTAGCCAAAAAGTTGGGGATATTTGGAAATCCTATTGGGAAACATGCCGAAATTACGGGTGACTTTTCTCAAGTAGAAGCAATCGAGTTTGTCGATCAGAATCCTATTGGACGTTCTTCAAGAAGTAATCCGGTGACTTATGTAAAGGCTTTTGATGAAATTAGAACTTTGTTTTCACAACAGAAACTAGCTAAAATGCGTGGTTTAAAACCTGGCTATTTTAGTTTTAACGTTCCGGGAGGTCGTTGTGAAGTTTGTGAAGGTGAGGGAGTTATCAGTGTTTCTATGCAGTTTATGGCCGACGTGAAGTTGGTTTGTGAAAACTGCCATGGAACTCGCTACAAAAGTGATGCTTTAGAAATTAAATATGAGGACAAGTCCGTAGCTGATATTTTATCAATGGATATTGACGAAGCTTTGGCTTTCTTTAGATCTAAGCCAGGCAGGTTAGAAGGTAAAGTCGCAGATTTAATTCAGCCATTGGTCGATGTTGGATTAGGCTATTTAACAATGGGACAACCTTCCTCTACATTGTCTGGAGGGGAAGCCCAAAGAATTAAATTAGCTTCTTTCTTAACCAAAGCAAAGAACCCGACAAAAACACTCTTCATCTTTGATGAGCCGACAACTGGTTTGCATTTTGATGACGTAAATAAATTATTGATTTCATTGAATCGACTGATTGATATCGGGCATTCTGTAGTTGTTATTGAACACGATATGGATGTTGTAAAGAATGCCGACTGGGTGGTTGATTTAGGTCCAGAAGGCGGTGTGAATGGCGGATATTTGGTCGCGCAAGGAACTCCTGAAGATATCGTAAAGGTGAAAGAAAGCTTTACAGGACAGTTCTTAAAGGAGAAGTTGAAGTAGTTTTAGAAGAGTAATTGTTTAGAAGCTTATATCAAGATAAAGATTGAGTGGTAATAAGTCCTTTCATTAAGGATTGGATAATTCTGTTAAGCCTGAAATAGTTTAGAAAGTAAGAAAATTTATCATATTTGTTAAGACGAATAAATTTTATAAAGTTTATTGATGAGTAAAGTTGATTCCAACAGAAAGGATGCATTTTGCACCGTTGTATAAATTAGGAAGATTGATAATAAAGAAGTATTTTAGCAAGCCAACCAATAAAAAAAATTAAATGTCAGAAGAACAAAAGAAAATGCTGGAGCAACAGCTCTGGAACATAGCCAATACCTTACGTGGAAAAATGAATGCCGATGAATTCCGAGATTATATTTTGGGATTTATTTTTTATAAATACTTGGCTGAAAAAATGGA
>DATJCX010000052.1:0-4540 GCA_035497735.1 Brumimicrobium sp.
CAAGCAAAGAAGGATAGAATAGCTCAAAACAGCACAGTAAACTGCACATTGAAGACTTGTAAAAAGTAAAAATTGAAAAAAACAACCTAAACCCATTCATACAAGTTCAAAATAAAATAACAACAGAAATTATTATCCCTATCTTTAGAAAAAGAATAAATAATTAAATTGACTTAAAAAATAACTCCCCAGCAACACACTGTTTAGCAAAACATTCGCTGTATCGAAGGAAAATATTCGCTTTTACCTCGGGAATTGCCTAGCAAAACATTCGTTGTATCGAAGGAAATTATCCGCTTTTACCTCGGGAATTGCCAGGAAAAACCTTTTTTTATAAGAAAGCCTAAGAACTAAAAAGCCCGGACTTGCCGGGCTTTGAACATTATCTTAATTTCACATATTTTTGTTTCAAAGAATTCTCTGCCACATATTTTAAAGGTGCATCCCCAGTTGTAATGCAATGCTGTAAAAAAGGCTTAACTATTGCAGGTTCCCACCCTGCGCATGCAGCTGCTAGTCCATAACGGGGGTCTACATAACCTCTAGGCCTATTTCTACCAAAATCCCAAAAGTGGCTAATCAATTCTTTAATATCTAACTCCGCTAATAACATCCTGTCATATCCAATAGCATCAAGCATCCCATAACCCAAAGAGTATTTTATGGTAGACAATTTTGCCCTTAAAGGCTCTATGTCTTTTAAATCTCTTCTTTGGAGTCTGAAAAAAGTTAATCCTGTCGAGATAGTAACCATATCATACTCTTCATTTCTATCTACTATAGGCATAATCAACTGTATAATACTTTTGTAATTACACAGACCTGCTGCCTTGATTAACTCAGATTGAGTTTCCCATGATTTATTAGTATCTAACTCTTTTTTCAAACAACTATATACCAATTGCTCAAATTCAGGAGAAGGTTTCTTTTGAAGTAACAAAGCACCTTTTCTTATCTTTCCTGTAAGTTTGCTCTCTAAAAAGTCCTGTATTTGTTCCAAACTCTATTCTTCTGTTATTTTCCAATTATCTCCCACATGACTTCGAGAAGCCATATAACCTGTTTCTATATCTAAAACCTCTTGAACAGAAGGGTCTAAATCTATGATTTGGTGTAAAGATACCATCTTTGCATCAGCTTCCGTTACATCTTCGCCACCCATAAACTGCCAATCTCCTTCTACGTCATGATAAACGCTTAGGATGGGGGATTTTTCTAGGAGCACATACTTGGTTGTCAATACCGCTAAATCGTTATTCATCCTTATTTATTTGTTTTGGTTAAGTTTTGTTTTTTTGATAAAACTTGAGCATTACTGTTTGAGTTTGAACCGCCTGTAGATTTTGGAGTAATGTGATCTATTTCAGCTTGTAATGGATCACTACCTCCTTTTTGGCCGGGATTTAAAAATGTGCCATCCTGATCGCTTCTCAAATAGCCATTATTAGCTGCTTGATTTTTATCTTTAATAGCAGCTTTTTGATTAGTTGTAAATTTCTTACCAGCAGCCGCATTTCTAGGGTCTGGAATATCACTGTAGTCTACAGGCCCTTTCCATGTTGTGCCTGCACCGGTAAATAGTTCCTCGATCTTTTTATTATCAAAGCCCATTTTTGAAAGTCCTTTGGCTACCGCATTGCTTCCATATTTAGAAAGCAGTTCGCCAAATCCACCTCCTGCTAAATCTCCAATAAAACCAACTGCAAAGTCTTGCAAAGCCTGTTCTGTTGAATAATTTGAACCTTCACTAATTGCATTTACTAAAACATCGCCTGTGGCTGTTGCAGCTGCTCTTCCTATCTTTCCTCCTGGCGTCTTCCAAGGTATTAATCCTTCCGCTGCAGAGCGACTTACCTGCCACCAATTAACTTTTTCTATTGCTTGGCTGGCAGATTTTACTTCTGGGTCAAAGTAATAAGCCATAGCTGCTTGAGCAAGCATATCTGCTGCTCCTGCAGCTCCTGCTTTCAATAAAAGTGGAAGAATTGGCAATTTGCCATCTTCATCTATATAAACATTAGGGTTATTTAACGCATAAGCGTAGGGCGATAACCCTGCAATCTGTTTAAATTCTGGATCAACGTTCCAACGTCTTCCAATACGTGGGTCATAGCCATAATCTCCAAAGCTATAATGATTTCCGCTTCCCTTTATCTCATCATCTTTTTCATGGCCTCCGAACCCATACCTATACCCCGTTCGTCCCAATATCTTTGCCACAACCAAGGTATCAAAAAGTTCCCCATTCAAAGAAACATTCTGTAGTTTAAAACCAGCTGAAGCTTCAAAAGAAACTTTTAAAAATGAAGCACTTGGGATAAAATTTACGGTTTGTGAGCCGTTTGAAGAAGAACTTGAAACAATATTTTGCCAACTTGTTCCATTATCGGATTCTTCAATGGAAAAACTCACGGAATTATTCTCACTTTGGGTGTAACTTAATTCGTATTCTAAACCTGGGCTTACGTTAAATAACCTGTTAGTTTGTGGTGTTTCTCCAGCTACTCTAAACCTACTTGGTGTGTCTGTTGTTGCTGATAAATAAGAAGTCTCCCAATTGGTTTTCCAACCGTCTAAATCAAAGGAAACAATCTCTTGAGTGGTAAAACTAGAAGTGTAGAGTGTAGAACCTCCTACAATCTTTTCCAATTTTAAATTATCCACATAATAAGCGTAACCAATCTCCAACACAGAACCCAATAGAAATTCTATTTGAGTAGCATTTGAAGTCGCTTGGAAATTCTTTTCGATTTGAGTTGTACCGTTAAATTGAACACCAGTAATACGTACAGGAGTAGAAGAAATATTGGTAATCTTTAAAGAATCGGGCGTACTAAGACTTTGAGGAATAATTGTCTCTTCTTCAGTATCAGCTAATCCTAATGGCGGAACTATTACCGCAGAACCTAAATATTTCACATCCCCAGAAAACTTATATTGCCCATTTATCTGGGTAATGAAATTCTTGTGTATTCCTCTATTTGGCAGTATACAATGTGTACTCTTATCGCTATAAATCAGATTCTGTCTCTTGGTATCGATTGTCCAGCCATCATAGCTAGGCTTGATGATTTGCGGATTATTAAAAATACCAGTCTGAAGGTTAAGTGTGTAACTGAAAGATCCAGTAACACTAACAGTCACCGAATAACTTGTCAGTTTAAACTTAGCTGATTTTGAAGTTTTCCAACCGATAATGTACGAAGTTGAAATAGTTATCGGTAGCACATAATTAAATGCGCCATCACTAGTTATTGTCGCTACAATAAGACTGTCAACAATAGCAGTACCAGCGGTATTTAGGCGGTAAAGCATTAAATCCATACTTTTCTGACTATTTGCTGTATTTTCAAAAGTAAAATTCCCCCTAACTCTATAGGTGTTCGACGGGGAAACTGTGGCTGAAAAAGATTGATTCCATTTAATTGGCTCATTCTTGTTAGGTTCAAAATGGACTGCTGAATTTTCAAAATAAACTTTTGTGTTTTTTGGATTATACGTCCATTTATCTACCAGAGGCTCAATATATACTGGATTCTCAAAGTCGGTAAAATCAACCAGCATAAAAGTTGAATCCTTTATTACAATGTCTTTTACAGAAAAAGTGCCGTTACCTGTAAGCTTTAGCGTAAACTCATTTTCATTGGCTGTAAAAACAAAAGTTTTTACTCCATTTGAAGTATAAGATTCTGTCTCGTTTAGGGTGTGATTCTCTTGTGAATCGATATCCTCTGCACTCATTTTAACCTGACTTGCTGTTCCTCTATCTAAATTGAACGACACATAAACTTTACGTCCTGATTGAGTAGAAAAACGCTTCTGAGCCCCTTGGCTTGTCGCTGTACTTTCAATCCTTAAACGGCTGTTTGTAATCCCTAAAGCTACATTGTCTCCATTTGTAGCAGACCAACCATCATACGTTGGAAGCGCATAATTACTGGCATTAAAATCAGAAGAATAATTTGCATCCAGTTCCTCAACATAAATACTATCAAATATAGGTGCTATAAAGTTCTCTACCGTCCTACCATCTAGTGGCGCGCCAAATGGACTGTAATCAAAAATGTTAGAAATTCCGACTTCGTATCCTGTTATCGTAGTATTATCATCACTTAAAGGATACTTTATATCAGAGATTACTGTAAGCACATTACCTAAATAGTTAGAAAGCTCGTAGTTTCTATTGCCTAAAATACCGTAACTCGGTAGCGGCTCGGCATTAAACATATTTACCGGGTCTTTTAGCGTACCTAAACGAGAACTTCCGTAAATGTTACGCTCGGTGAGGTAATAGTTTACCTCGGTATCCTTCACCGCATGCTCGTACATGGAAAGCTGGTTTCCTTGGGCGTCCAAAATGTAATATGTACTTTTTTCGAGCATTAATGTTTGGTTATCGTAAACATGCTTTGCAATTCTATTGCCAAAAGCGTCATATTCAAAAGTAAGATTCTTTTTCGTACTTTCAAAACTTCTTCTTATTTCTTTTACTTTTCCGCTTACTGTCCAGATAATGGTATCGATTTCTTCTTGTTTATCT
>DATJCX010000053.1:0-1522 GCA_035497735.1 Brumimicrobium sp.
GGTCTCCCAGGGAATGTGTACAGCCAAGAAAAACCAAAGGTTGTACAACCCAAACAAACCATAAAAGTCAAAAATCAAAAACCTCCAAAAAACACTGTTCAAGTTGGTACTCAACCCAAAGTGATTCAACAAGATCCGCCAATTAGGGTTTTGAACACAAAACCTGTTAAATTAGTAAAAATACCAACACTTAATGCGGGATTGTATAAGAACATTACTCCTTTGAAAAAAATAGATGTAAGCGATTCCAAAGACAGAAGTGATAAATCGACGATTCAAACTACCGGAGGGGGTGGCTCAAACGGTGTGAATGTGACTGAAACAAAACCTGTGAAAGATGCAAATAATTGTTTAGTTTCCACGAAAACTCTAGATATTACAACCACAGATTTTAGTTATTTTACAGAGTCATCAACTCCAGATTTCATAAAACCGGGTGTAGTAATCAATTACTCCTCTATTTTAGATGGAAGAAATACCATCAACACAACTCCAAGAAATCCATTAACAATATATTTGATAAATACATCGGCGGGCGCAGGGAATAATAATTTATCTGTAGATGTTGAAAACCCACAGAATGTAAGTGGTATTAATAATGCGTTAGGGCAATTAACCGGACAGTTAAATACACAAAGTATACCTGCTAATATGAGTTTTGAAATTTCAGAAATCAGTTCAGAAAAAGAATTTCAATATGGTGTTACAGGATCTTACAGTTATGGATCTATGCTTTCAGCAAAGTTTGGTGTAACGGGCGGGGATTTCAGTAAAAACTATTACTATTTAATCAAATTCACACAAAACATGTACAATGTTGCGGTAGATCCTAATACGGTTAGTTTTGCAAATGATATTTCTGGAGCGGATAAACTCGCTTATGTGTCAGAAGTAACTTATGGAAGAAAAGGTTTGATGATGATTAAAACCAAGAAAAGCATGAGTGAAATAAAAGCCGAAATGAAGATTTCTGCTAATTCGGGTATTCACAAAGGGGATATTAGCGGATTTGTAAGTTCCGTTAATAAAGACGATTCACGTGAAATCCGTGTTTTCTTTTATGGTGGTAGCTCTAACGTTGCAGCACGTTCTCTACAAGAAAATGACATGAAAAATGGTTTTGATAATTGGGTAGCAGCAGAGGCTGGAAATGGATTGTTAGCTTTACCTATTTCATATAGGGTTAAAAACTTAAAAGGAGAGCAGTTGCAATTAAAATCAGTCTTTACACAACCCAATAGAAACTGTGTGCCTAAGAAAGCACTTAAGCTAAAAGTGACACTTTTAGAGATTGATCCTAAAGTGACCACCGATAGCGATAAAAAAGGAGATTATGGAATTAGACAGCATGTCAAATATACAGCGAATAAAACGGTGAAAGAAGCTTCAGGAAATGTAGTTTACAATACATTCAAAAAGGAGACGAATCCGTGTAAATTAGCAGGTGATAAAGATTGGTCAGGTGCAATCCCATTGGCATGTGGGTCTAGCAAAGATCAGATTCATGTCAATGTGAATGGTG
>DATJCX010000054.1:0-20211 GCA_035497735.1 Brumimicrobium sp.
GGCAAAAGGATTAAAGTTGAAAAGGAAAGTGGTATTCCTGGTGCATGAAAGTGATCTAATATATAAGGTAGAAATATACTCCTTATATATAGGTAGAAAATTGAAGGTGGAATCCGAGATGAAAGAAAGTGTCCTTATATATAAGGTAGAAGTTCACTTCTTATATAGATGTGATAAATTGAAGGTGGAATTCGAGATGGAAGAACGTATCCTTATATAAAAGGTAGAAGTTTACTCCTTCATATATGATAGAAAGAGATTGTTATTTTATAAAAGCCTGTATGAAATTTAGAGTTCTACTATTCCCTAAAAGAAAAAGTAAACAAAGTGCTTCGAAGTATCGGCTATTAATTGATAAACTCCAATTACAAATAGACAGCTAATGACAATTTGAACAGCGAAAGGTGATCGCGAGAATCGAGTGGTCAATCTTTCTTCGCTTGAATCCGGAAGCCAGTGCAGGACATATCCAATTATCATAATAATAAGTGGAACAAGGAAAGTAGTGCACATTAAAACAAATGAATCCCAACTCCACTGAAAGTTTGTCGTCATGTGGATAAAATAATCGAATGGTTCGGACTTCCCTTCTACCCTAAACCAAATTCTAGCTAAGGTCATAAATGAGAATGTTATCCAAATTTTCCAAGCTCTTACAACCCAATGATTGGAATTCTCGTATGGAGATATCTTCTTCCAGTGATTATAGAAAACCAGACCTAAACCGTTTAACGCACCCCAAACTAAATAATTTTGATTCGGATTGTGCCATAAACCACCGACAACCATCGTTATCATAAGGTTCATATCCCTATAAATAATCTTTTCTGCTTTTGGAAACAGCCATAATATCGTAAAATAGACAGCTATAAAAGCCAGTAAGGCATAAAGCAACCAAAACCATTGTGTGAAAAAGAAAAGGAAAATGAAAATAATGGTAATACTAAGTATTGAAGCAAATCCACCCCTTCTATTTCCTCCTAATGGAATATATAGATAATTTTTCCACCAAGAACCCAGTGAAACGTGCCATCTTCTCCAAAATTCCGAGGTATTTAAAGACTTATAAGGAGAATCGAAGTTTTTCATCAACTTAAAACCCATCAATCTGGCAACTCCAGTCGCCATATCTGTATATCCTGAGAAATCTCCATAAATTTGCAAGGAATATCCATAAATCGCAACCAAACTTACGAATCCTGGATAAGACTCTGGAGAATCCACAACTTTATCAATAAAATGGACGGCTATATAGTCTGCTAAGATTAATTTCTTGAAAATCCCTTTTAAGATCTGAAAAATAGCCCATCCGAAATCATTCTTAGATAAAGAGTAAGGCTGATGAATTTGTGGTATAAATTCTTTGGCTCTAACAATTGGACCAAGAATTAAATGCGGGAAGAAGGAAATGAAGAAGGAATAATGGAAGATATTCTTGATTGGAGGAACTTCCTTTCTATAAACATCAATGATATATCCTGTGGAAGAGAAGGTGAAAAATGAAACTCCGGCAGGTAATAACAATCTTTCTACAACACTGAAGCTTCCTTCTGTGCTAAATCCATTTTTGAAATAGGAGAAAACATTAAATACTTCATGGTTTGTTTGAAAGAAATCATTGAAGGAATTAGTAAAAAAATAGGCATACTTAAAATAAGAAAGTACCAAAATGTTTAGCACCACCCCTATTGTCAACCAAGTTTTCCGACTAATGACTGTTGTCTGTCGGGCTATCAGATGACCTATGCTATAATTGGAAAGCAAAGTGAAAACAAGAATAAAGACAGATAGTCCAGATGTTTTGTAGTAAAAGAATAAACTAATAGCAACTAAATAGATGCTTCTTACCAATTTGTTTTTATGCAGGAATGAGAAAAGAATCATCACTCCAAGGAAAAACAACCAGAAGTCTAACTTCGAAAAAGTCAAATCTACTGGAGCAAAAGAAAAAACATCAAGCAGTCGTTGCATATATTCTCTATTTAATCAGGGAGTAGTTACCCCTTAATTCCATTTGGTTTAACCATTTTAGCCAAGCATCGAAAAGAATTTCTCCTTTCAACTTATAACCATCCGATGTGAAATGTACTAAATCAGCTTTCATAAGTTTATTATTCTTCCAAGTTTTCGAAGAACCTAGCCCCCCCATTAGTCCATACAAATCCCAAATTGGAATTTCATATTTTTTTGCTAACTCCACCATTACCTCTCTTTCTCGAGCAACATTCCTGTTTAAATATCTCTTATTATAGAAGGCATCGTTTGGAACTGTCAATAAAATAGCGCAATTTGGATTTGTTGCTAATAGTTTTTTCATGATTCCTTCAAGATTCTCCTTGAACTCTTCTGGCTTGAATTTATCATAGGGTACGTTTGCGTCATTCGTTCCTACAGAAAAGATGGCTAAATCTGGTCGATGCATTGCTATTTGCTCTTGGAAATTTTCATTATCTCGATAAGTATAAAGTCCTGCACCGTTTACACCGATTGAATTATACGAAATTCCTGGCTCTCGATTCCCAAGATATAAACCATAAATGTACAATGGCTCCCCTTTTACAGTTCGATAAACTACGCTATCAACTGGCAAAAAATCTTTTGTCGAAGCTACATCCAAGCTATCAATTCTAATTGTATCCAACTTTCGGACAAAATTAACTTGAAATTCCACCACTGCTTTTGAGAAATAAGCATCAGTATAACCCAAAATCGGATTTGTTCTTTGAGAAATAACTGGATTTTTAATACTATCGAACTCAATGGTGTAGTTCAACTCCCCTTTATTGTGATAAATTCTAACCTGATTAATCGGTGGTTGCAAAGAAGATTTAGAATAATTGAAAGCTAAATCGATTATTGAATCAGCGCAAGCAATAGCAACCCCCGTTACTCCATAATGAACAGAATCGGGTCTATGAATTACAGATCTATATCCCTGCCAAGTATTTGAAGAAGAAAAGGCATAATTCCAAGGATTATTTGTTTTCGCCATTTTAAATGGAAAAACCCAACCTCTTTCTCCAGGAATATCTTCCCAGTAAGACTGTAAATGTTCTCTAAAGATATTGGAATAAATATCCGCTTGAATATGTGAACCACCAAAATGATAAACATTCAGTTTCCCTTCTTTATACTTAACCATTTGCTGTAATTTGAAGTATAAGTGTTCAAATGTTGGGCTATTTGGCGTATGGAATTGAAAATTGTTTTTTTCAAACTGTATAAATGGATAGGTACAATTTAAAGTCGTGTCTAAATTTTTATAAAATCTATCAAAAGCAAATTTATTCAAAGAATCAGTTTCTTTACTCAATCCATAGATTTCAATCAAAGAGTCCTGTAAATGCATTCTATCTAAATACAAAGAGTCGCACAAAGAAAGTGGCTCTTCATTCTGAGCAAAAAGCCCAAAAGAAAGCATTATTGTTATTAATGTAATCGTTTTATTTAAACCTATTTTTTTTAAAATCATTCTTTCATCAATCTGTTATACACCGTCATTAGTGCGTCATAAAATTTCTGGGCAGCAATACTCGAACCTTTATTGGTAAAATGTATGTAGTCCGTTCCCGCTAATCCACTTTCCACCCATGCAACCATAGAGTCTTCCCCTCCCATCGCAGCATATGTATCAAAATATGCACCACCAATTTCCTTGGTCGCTTTTTTCATGCTTTCCACATAATAAGGCAACATTGGGTAGGTCATATATTCACCTTCTATCAACGTGGACATGTCACTTGGACCAATAACGATAATTGCTGCATCTGGTTTCAGACGTTTTATTGTTTGCAATTGACCTTTGAAATAACTCACTGCTCTATCCGAACCAATTGAATCTTTCACATAAGGCATAGAGTTCCCTCCGAATTGCATAATAAAAAGTTCTACTTTTTGATTCTCATAGATTCTCTTGGCTAAATTTTGATCAATTTTCCCGAAGAATGTTCCACTTGAACCTCTCATTGCAATATTATCGACCTGAACACCATGTGTTCCATCAAGTGAGAAACCTAAAATATTTGGACTCACTTTAGACTCGAATTCAAATCGAATATTTTGAGGGTCATTTGCTGTATTGTAAGAATAAACATGATACTTCCCGTCATTCTTTAAGGAATCTGTTTTTACCAATTCCTCATTTTGATATATTCTAAGAATACATTTATCTTTCGCGTCAGCATAATGTAAGTCAATACTATTGTAATATTTAGCTCGGCTATAAGCCATTCTCCCTGGCTCAATAGAAATCCAACCAGTTTGCATTTCTAAACTATCTCTACTTATGGAGTCTGGAATCTCTGCGGTAAATCTTCCTACTGAGTTCAAAATTCCATATCGATTGGTATTCAATGATTTCCCTCCGAAATTCGTGAATCTTTGGAAGTTTGGAGAATATTCTTGGACAAAAGTAATTGTATTATAAACATTAATTGCGGGAATAAATCCAGGTCCACTTCCACCAAATTGAGACTGTAGGCGCTGACGAATAAAAGCTGTCATTCTATCTCCTTCAATTTGAGAGTCTCCATAATGCAGAATCCTCATTTTTCCATCGGAAATATTTTTCAATTTCTTAAAAAAGGCTATCAGATTTTTTTTTCCGCTATCATCATAAGAGAGCAAGTCACTTTCATTGATATGATAGTTTTTTCGTTTTTCTTTTATAGAATCATTTTCTATTATTTCTTCTTCCTCAATTTCAATCATTGTAGTATCAACATCTGCAATAACATCACTGATATTTACCTCATGTCTTTGCTTGAGTTTAAGCAATTTGTTTTGAGAAAGAAATCTGAATTCATATCCTAGAATATCTTTACGGCCAGAAGGAACTAATTGAACGACCACACCTAATAATATCAGGCAAGCCACGACAAATATAATGATATGATATGGTTTATAACTTTTCGGCATAAGTAGCAAAAACTATTGCGTTGTCAAAAATAACATAAAATCTGAAATCTTATGAATTGGTGTCATACTTATGGGTTCTTTCTTGTCACTTTCCATTGCTTATTGTTAAAATCACTTCTTTCAAAGCAAATTCTATCGTGCAATCTACTTTGACGCCCTTGCCAAAATTCAATATATAGAGGCTTAACAATATATCCACCCCAATAAGCTGGGCGGGTTACTTCTTTGCCATCAAAGTCTTTTTCGACTTTAGCTATTTCTTCTTCAAGAACAGATCTGTCTGCAATTTCGAGACTTTGTTTCGAAGCCCATGCACCGATTCTACTTTCTCTAGGTCTTGACATAAAGTATTCATCAGAAACCTCAGCTGGAGTTTTTACAACCTCTCCTCTCACCATAACTTGACGACCAAGTTCTGGCCAGAAAAACGATATGGCTACTTTCGGATTTTCTTGAATATCCTGTCCTTTTTTACTTCCGTAGTTTGTGTAAAAAACGAAGCCTTCATCCGTCAAATCTTTTAAGTAAACGACTCTAGATGAAGGCATCATATCTTTATTAACTGTATTTACCGTCATTGCATTGGGTTCGATACAGTCTTTTTCGAAGGCTTCTTGGTACCAACGCTTAAACAATAGGAATGGATCAACCTTTTTTAACTGGTCATCTAATTCCCCTTGAGTAAAATCTGAATGGTCATTGCGTAAAGCATCAAGGAACTCTTCCATAGCTATAAATTATTCTGTTTCTGTTTCATCAACAAAAGTAACATCCTCTTGGAAGTCTTCGTCTTCAACATCTTCTTCGATTGTTATATCTTCTTCAGATTCTGAATTTACATCAAGATCTTCATCCGTGTAGTCTTCATCTATCTCTTGCTTTCTGTCTTCAATTTGATTGAATTTTTCCGTTTGACTAGATGCATCTTCTAATTCCGAAGCGCTTGGGTCGTATGGTAAAACGTCAACAATTGGAGTAACCATGATAGATGGAATTTCAAATTCAACTGTCATATCACTCAAACTCTCATGAATTCTTTCGAAAGCCTCCTTCACTGAAGTTGCCGTCACTAAGAAGTTACTTGTAATTTTCTTCTCCTTTCCTTCGTCTGCGTCGATTGAAATGTACGTTAATTTACATTTGTACCAAACATCAGAATCTTCATAATAGAAAATATCAGCAAATTCAGTTTTAGAAATTCCTTTAATAGAAAGCCCACCTTCTCTCACGTATTGTCCTACTTCGTGGTAGATTCTTTTCTCGGCTTCTGTAAAGTTTACAGCATCTACCAAGTATGGCTCTGTTACACTTTTCAGTCTTCCGTCTTCTAATTGTTTAATGTATTTAACTTTTACTGTGAACCAAGTATTCATATTATTTTCTTATAATTAATTTCATTTTTATCGAAATACAAATTTAAGGATAAACTTTGTAAATTAGAGCTGGAATATGATTTTTAAAACGATGATTTTACGCCACTATTTCCTACTCTCATAAAACAGCAGTTGACTGATATACAAACAACTTGTTTCTACAAACTAGAAAGGATATCCGATCGCCAAATGAAAGTGTGGTCTAAAAGGCTTTGGATATTTGTAATCTTTATAGTAATAATCTCCCGTATCAGGATTAACTCCCCAAGCATCAATGGCTTCTTGATAGTAGGGATCTCTACTTTGGAAAATCCATTTTGCATTATCCGGTAGCGCTGGATTCCTAAACGGTATCCCAACATCTAAACGAACGATTACATAAGTAAAGTCCAAACGCAAACCAAAACCAGCAGAGACACTCAGTTCCTTGTAGAAGTTTTTGGAAATCTGACCACCCAAACGATTCGGGTCTTCATTTAATCCCCAGATATTTCCAACATCAGAGAAGAAAGCACCTTCAAACAACTTGCTCATTTTAAATCTGTATTCAAAAGAAGCGCCTAATCGCATGTCACCCAACTGCGTTAACGTTCTATTGGTATCTAGGTAAGATTTATAAGTTCCAGGCCCTAATGTTCGAGCACTAAAACCTCTGTTGTCATTGGAACCACCACCGAAGAAACTATAATCAAAAGGTAAACTTGGACCATTGTTTTTTAACGGAATACCTACGCCCAACTGCAAGCGATAATGCACTGAACTCACTTTATCAATGCTATGGTTTAATACAAATTGGTTATCAATACGAATAAATTGCGAGTAACGTTGTCCTAAAAACTCTTTATAGCCATCAGCGTTTACCGGATTTTTATTTGTAATTGCACTGATAATCATTCCAGCCATATCAAGATTGGCAATATAATTAAATGCCATATTCCCATCTTTCAAGTCTCGATTGATATAACTATAGGAAAGTGCTAAATCCTTATAAATAGCTTGATTACTATAGGCATTCAACAAGAAAATATCATTTTGGGCGATAAGTTGATTCTGAAACTTATCCGTTTTATTAATACGAACAAATTGAATTCCACCAATCACTGGAATACCAACTGAAAAAGTTTGTGTACGATACACATCCATAAATTTCCACATGTAATTCCACTGAATAATCTGGCGCTTAAACTCAGATCTTTTTTGGAAGTAGTAAGCTAGACCTACTGCCGTTGAAGGGTTTTGTCTTTTAGAAAGTCGAGTTAATGGAATAGGAAACAATCCCGGCATCTCAAGTTCAAGAGAAGGTCCGAATTCAATTGTATTAAAACTTCTTGTTTTCCCATCCAGCACTGTTTCTTCATCATTTTTTCCGAAAACCTCAGGCTGGGATTCAAAACCACCGCTAAGACTCACTTTAAATTTATGTCCTCTTCTGAATAAGTTTCTATTGATATAGTTTAAAGATGCTGAAAGACCAAGAAAACTATTGTTATGGGTTCCTTTTGGCTCAAAACTGAAAGTTCTTTGCTTCTTTGGCGTCAAGTAATAATCAACATCGATTGAATTGTCTTCATTTTCCGTAACTTCTGGCATGATGGTCAAAAACACATTCAAGTTCATCAATCGGTTGTACGTCTGCGAGAGATAGTCACCTCCATACATATTATTTTCTTCCAAATAATTTTGAAATTCAACCAATTCAGGACGGGTAGTCAATCTTCCGTTGTATAAAAAAGTCGCCGTTCTAAACTGTGCATTTCTTCGTTTATACCAGTCATATCTCAAGGTATCGAAGGTTGGAATTTGATCATACGACTTTAATGTTATATCCCTTTTAGCAAGCTCATTCATTTTAAAGTTGCCTTTATAGGCCATCGTATCCAACATGTGGAAAGTTACATTTCTCACTTTGGTATAAGCAAATGGTTTTACATGTTCTCCTTCACCTTTTCCAATAATTTTTGGTGCAATATCAATGGCAACGGTAATGTTTTGGGTATGATTTAAGGTATCAACCTCAAAAGAAATATAGCTTTCTCTAAAACCATAAATCCCACTGTTCCGCATAAACTCTGCCATGGATCTACGCATTTTACCAAGATTATTAGAGTCGAACCTAAAAGGTGTGGTTAAAACGTCTTTACCTTTTTTGAGATACCGCTCATATACTTCTTTAACAGGCACATTACTGGTTCTTAAATAGAGCGAATCAACGGTGTACTTTTCTTTGGGTTCTATGATGTATTTGACTTTCGCTTCTTTTTTCTTAGCATTTAAAAGAACCATTGTTTCAACCTCTGCATTAAAATATCCTTTTTTCTGCATAAATAGTCGCATCTGGTCTTTTGATAAATCCATTAAGGTAGAATCGTAAATCACTGGTGCTTCTCCCCAATCATACTTTATCCTTTCTCTTAGTGTCGGCTTTGGATCTAGGGTATCTTTTAGCTCAATTACCTTAGGCGTATATAATGAATCGCCTCTTTTGATAGCTTTAGCTATTCTACGTTGGTTGACTTTCTCTTCCCTTAGAAGACGTTTCTTGTTTTTAACCTTGTAACGAACAATTCTCTTTTTTCTAGAATTTGCTGCTTTTGTCGAGTCAACTGAGTTGTAAATCCTCAATTTCATTCGATAAACCCAAAATGTCTTATGATTTGGTCGTTGACGAATTACATTTTCAGCTTCGCTCTTATCAACTTCCGTTTTTTTGGGAATTTCTACCTTATTGGAAATAAGCAAAGATTGATCACTCGGGACATGTCTTTTAATGTTACATGCTCCAAATAAAAACACCAGTATTACTAGAATTATATAAGGTTTTAATTGCTTCACAAACTACAAAAATATGAATCTATAAGTAAATAGATAAAGGTAATAGAAAAATGTTTTATAGAAGTCATAAATTTTTAATTCTACGATTTTTCCTAGATAAAGTACTTTCAAAGGGGTTATTAGTATAACATTTTATAATTTTAGCCCTAATTACAAGTTCAATGATATCAAAAGAGCAGATTAAACAGATTCGTTCTCTTCACCTTAAAAAGTTTAGAGATCAAAATAGAGAATTCATTATTGAAGGACCAAAAATGATTGAAGAGGCAGTTAAGAATGCACCGCATTCGCTTGTTCGTGTATTTGGAACTTCAGTACTTCCGTTTGACTTGCCTAGTCATGTAGAATTTATAGAAATTTCGGAGAAAGAACTGAAGCAAATTTCCGTATTAAAACATCCACAACAACAGATTGCTATATGCCAATACTTATCGGTTCAGCAAAATAGACCTGATTTTTTTATTGCATTGGATACTATTCAAGACCCTGGTAATTTCGGGACGATTTTAAGATTAGCTTCTTGGTTTGGCGTAAAACATATCATGGCTAGTAAAGAAACCGTTGACTTATACAACCCTAAAGTAGTGCAAGCTTCTATGGGAGCCATCTTCAATGTTTCCGTAGAATATGTTGATTTAAAAGCAGTACTTCTAGACATTCCATTACCCATTTATGGCGCTTTATTAAACGGTGAGAATATTTACGAAAAGGAAGTTAAAAAGAAAGGTGTCTTGCTAATGGGGAATGAGGGAAAAGGAATTAGCCAAGAGATACAACCACTGATAACAGACGCTATTACTATTCCTCAATTTGGAAAAGGAGAATCTTTGAATGTAGCAATGGCTACAGCAGTATTATTATCTGAATTTTCTAGAAGGTAACAGAATAAAAAGCCCTTACATACAGGCTGCTTATAGTTGACAGGAATTAAACAATATTTAAAGTCATCAAGTATATAGCGAGCGCTGTAATTGCCGTGTAAATTAAGCCTCCAAAAATGACTTTCCCCAGTTTCTTATGCAGTTTAGACAGTTTCCCAGGAAGATTTTTTTGAAATCTAATATTCGAGATAATAATCAAAATTGTCCACAACAAGTAAGTTAAAACTGCAACAATGATATGAGAATATAAGGTTATTTTGAAAAAACTAGTATTGTAATAAGAACTTGAAGATGCTAAACTACCAGAACCTCCTCCTGAACGAATCAATCCTTCTAATGCCAATACCCCGATAACACAAATCACATAAATGATATTCTGAATTTTCCTATGAGATTTATAGTCCTTTTTCTTTGCTAATTTCACCGCATAATATACTCCAAAAGGAGAAAAAAGCGTCAGTAGCATAACTGCGGTCATAATAGTAATTGTCATATCCATTTTTTAACTTTTAGATGTTCAAATTTAACACTTTGGATGAGATTCCATATGTAGATTATAACTTAAAACATCTAAATTCACAAATTAGAAGAATTCTAAATTACAAACAATTATAGCTTCTTGTAGAACCTGACATTAAACAACTTTTCTTCACTTTTCTTCAGCGCCGAATACAACTTTTGCAACAGCTTGTACACAATTTAAACCGTCCACAGCTGCAGAGGCAATTCCCCCAGCATATCCTGCTCCTTCAGCGCAGGGATATAACCCAGAAATCTCGATATGTTGCAAAGTCTCTGGGTTTCTTGGAATAGCTATCGGTGAGGATGTTCGTGATTCAGGCGCCATTAACACCGCCTCATTTGTCAGATAACCCTTCATTTTATTTCCAAAATCCTTAAAAGCTTCTCGTAAAGAAGTGGCTACAAACTTTGGCAAAACCTTATTTAAGTCAACACTAACCATTCCTGGTAGGTGACTACTTTTTGGTAAATCTTTGGAAACAACTCCATTTACAAAATCAAGCATTCTTTGTGCAGGTACAGCTTGGGTTTTCCCAGCAGCTTCCCAACAAGTTTGTTCTACTTCCTTTTGAAAATTCAGTCCAACAAATGGATCTTCTGGAGAATAATTTGGTAATTTATCAATAGCAATTTCTACCACAATACCAGAGTTAGCAAAAGGATTATTTCGCTTGGATGGCGACCAACCATTTGTTACAACTTCGCCTGGAGAAGTAGCACATGGCGCTACAATTCCACCGGGACAATTACAGAAAGAGTAAACTCCTGTATCCTTTACTTGCGTTACCAAAGTATAAGAAGCTGGCGGAAGAAACTCATCATTCACGCGTCCATTGTATTGAATTCTATCAATCAGTTCTTGTGGATGTTCCACTCTTACACCTAGAGCGAAATCTTTCGCTTCGATTTTCACTCCTCTTTTATGCAGCAATTCAAAAACATCTCTTGCAGAATGTCCTGTTGCTAAAATCACATGCTCAACATCTACAATTTCTGAATTATTCAATTCTAATCCAGTGATTATTTTATTGTTAATGATAAAATCAGTAACCTTTGTATCGAAATGTACTTCACCGCCAGAAGCAATAATTTGCTCTCGCATTGCAGTGATGATTTTCGGCAATTTATTGGTTCCAATATGTGGTTGTGCATTTACTAAAATGTCGTAGGGCGCACCAAATTGAACGAACAATTCTAACACTTTCAATACATTACCTCTCTTTTTAGAGCGGGTGTATAATTTTCCGTCAGAATAAGTTCCTGCACCACCTTCACCAAAACAGTAATTCGATTCAGGATTTACAATGTGTTCTTTATTGATTTTCGCTAAATCTCTTCTTCTAGCCCTAACATCTTTTCCTCTTTCATAGACGATTGGTGTTAATCCTAACTCGATAGCTTCTAGTGCAGCATATAATCCAGCAGGTCCAGCACCAACAATATGCACTAAATGTTCACCATTCACTTTACCGTAGTCAACAATCGGCAATGATAAATCAGGCTCTTCTTTAGAAAGCACCACTTGAAGGTTGTATTTTACACTACCTTTTCTAGCGTCAATTGAACGTTTTCTTATATAGAAGAAGGGAAAGTCTTCTGTTTTGGTTTTATTCTTAAAATTAGCTTCTTTAAGAATGAACGCCTCATCCCCTAATTGTTCAGGCTTTACCTGAATTTGAACTGTATTTTCCATTAGCCTTCAAACGTAAATGAAAGTTGCCAAACTCTATTGTAAAGGGCATCGATAGGTTTAGATAATCTGGTATCATCTTGAATAAATGCATTCTTAAAACCATGAGACATTTTCAATTCTATAGAAAACTTAAAGAAGGTAAAGAAAAAATCTACCCCTGCTCCTACTTGATACTGAAAGTCATCTCTAAATAGTTTTATAAATGGATCACCGAATTTCTGTCCTGTATTTTCTTTTGATTGAAGGTCTAAAACGTATTGCGCTCCACCAATTACATAGGCTGCAAAGTTATTGTAACGCAAAGTTCTAAATTTCAGCAACAAAGGAAACTCTAGGCTTGTGGAACCAATTCTTTCCTCGTGTAATATTAAGTCTTCGTTAGGATTCGCAGGCAAATAATAGTAATTCAATATCCTTTCAGTAAAGGAAATCGTAGGAATAAATTTCAAGCGAAGTAAAGGCGTTCCTAACTTCATTGAACCTATTAATCCCAATTGAAATCCCGGTTGCATTTTGTTCTCTATAGAGTAGGTACCGTAATCGTCCAACATATTCGGTTTAAACCTAGTTGACAAATCAGCGGTATTAATACCTAACATAAAGCCAAAGTGAAATAATCTTTGGTCAAATTTCCTATAATTCAAAGGCTTCTGGTTATTCTGTGAAAAACCAAAGCTCGCACCTAGGAAAACAAAAATCAATATGTAAGTTATTTTTTTTAGCATGCTTTTATTACAACGTAACACAAACTTAGTTTATTTTATCTAATTTAACATTAAGCTATTAACGAGTTTATCCAAAGTTTAAAGAAAAGACTTTTAAATCCAACATTAAATGAGGAATTAACCAATCATAATATGGCCTTTCGGATATTTATATTTTGCATATATGGCTTGTCTTCCAAACAAATAGGCAATTGTCAATGTTCCAACACGACCGACAAACATAGCTATTATCAGTACGACCTTTCCTCCAGTTGATAAATACTGCGTCACTCCAGTTGATAAACCAACAGTTGAAGCGGCTGATACATGTTCAAACATAATGTCCATCAATCCAAATCTTCCTGCTTCGATTGCACTCTGTTCTGTTATCAATAACGCAAAAATCCCCAAAAGATTACCTACTAAGAAGAAAATTAAAACGGAATAGGCTTTTAATACTACCTCTGTATCAATTGTTCTTTTAAGAATCTCTACATGTGGCTTTCTTTTAATTGCCGACACCACAGAACTTAATAAGACTGCAAAAGTAGAAACCCTAATTCCCCCTCCTGATGACCCAGAGCTTGCACCAACAAACATAAGAAACAAGATAAAAACTAAAACAGGCATACTTAACCTTGAAAAATCTACAGTTGACAATCCAGCACTTCTAGGAGTCATGGCACTAAAAAAGGTTGTCACCGCCTTCCCCATGCTAGACATGCCTTCTAAACTCCTATCGTGCTCAAAAATAAAGAACACCAAGGCACCAAGGGCCAATAGAAACAAAGTTGTATAAAGCGTAATTCTAGTATCAAATCGCAATGTTTTCCATGGATTTTTCATTCGATTTCTCAAATGTTTTATTCCGAAAATATCAAATAAATAAACCATTCCAAAACCTCCAATAAAGAACAAACACAGCAGTACTCCGTGCAAGGCATAGTTGGTAGCAACGATATCATTCATCAGTCCATCTTTAATGGTACTCATTCCTGCATTACAGAAACTGGACACGGCGTGAAATGCTGAGTAAAAAATTCTAGACGACACTGTTTTTAACTGTCCAACTGGCTCAATCAAAATAAATATCAATAAGAAACCAATGAATTCAATCGCTAGGGTCCACTTGATAATTTTAGAAAACATCTTTTCCGTTTCTAAAAACGAAGATTCATTAACGAAATCTTCCAGAACGTCATGTTGTTTAAGTCCTATTCCAAACTTAGCCAATAGTAGGTACAAAGCACCAAAAGCAATGGTGTTCAGTCCCCCTAATTGAATTAAGAACATCAACACCATCTGACCTTTAAAAGTCAGTATCTCACTAATATCAACTGTTGTCAATCCTGTTACGCTCGCTGAAGAAGTTGATATAAAAACGGCATCGATAAAAGAAATCGAATAGTCGCTTTTGGTCATTTCGGGAAGCATTAACAAACCTGTTCCCACCACTACAATAATCAGGATTGAAAGCATAAAAAGTAAGCCTGGATAAACCTTGAAATACTGCTTAAAATCTCTCTTCTTCAACAGGTCAATGACCACATAGGTAAAGAAGAAAACCTGAATGACGATATTTGAAAAATCCGTAAGGTCTTGAAATCCAAATGACAGGAAATAATTAAAAAGTGTAGTACTACTCGAAAAGTGATAGAAAGTCAATTCAACAATAAGTATTAACACAACAATAGCTTCCAACCATTCCTCACGGAAGAATTTTATGAGGTTAAAATTGTAAATGACTTTAACTATAAATCGGATGATGTAGAAAATAAAACTAAACTCAATAAGTTGTGTTAAAAACTGCTTAGATTCTGTTGTTTGCGGAAAGCCATAGTAATAAATAAGAACGCCAATCATAGATAGCGCCACAATAATATGACTAACCCTAAAGATCGAACTAACGACATCTTTAGAATTGTAAATACTTAGATTGACTTTTTCTCTGAAGTTACTCCACATTCAGTCCTTTCTTATTTGCTTCTTCACACAGTTGGACAGCATTAATAGCCACTACTCCTCTATATTCACAAACAATTCCTCCCGCAAGGTTTGCCATGGCAGCTACGTTTTCAACAGCCAATCCTGACGCTAAACATAATGTAGCAACGCTAATTACGGTATCGCCAGCACCAGACACGTCTGAAATTGTTCTTTCATGTGCAGGAATGTAATGTTTTCCTTTTTCATTCTCGATGAAAACGCCGTACTCTGATAAAGTTACGAATAAAATCTCTGGATTAATAATCGACTTCAACTTTTCAGTCGCTGCTTCAAACTGTTCTCTATGCTTAGCGAAGTCAATAGACATTTTCACCCCTTCGGAAAGTTCTTTTAAATTAGGCTTAAACAAAGTCACTCCTTTGTATGCTAGGAAGTTTTTATCCTTAGGGTCAACCGTAACGATAACTTCATATTGCATGGCTAGAGTGATGACCTTTTCAATTAAATTAGCTGTTAGTACACCTTTGTTATAGTCTTGTAAAATAATGGCATCTTGCCCTTCTTTAAACAAATTCTCAAGGTTGTTCAACAACAAATTCTCTTCTTCTGTAGAAATATCATCCGTTTGTTCATGGTCAATTCTCAACAATTGTTGATGATTTCCAATCACTCTGGTTTTTATAGTTGTTTGTCTATTTTCTGATTGCACTACTCCATGCGTAGAAATTTCTTCTTGCTCAAAAAGTGCGATTAAATCTTTTGCTTCATTGTCCTGCCCAATAACAGTTGCCATAGCTACTTTTGCGCCAAGACTAATTAAATTTAACGCCACATTGGCTGCACCTCCTAATCGATTTTCATGCTTTGTGAAATTCACAATAGGAACTGGCGCTTCCGGACTAATGCGTTGAACCTTACCCGTAAGATAAGCGTCAATCATTACATCTCCTAAAACAACAATTTTCTTTTGTTTAAATCCTTCAAAAAGTGCCTCAAGTGTCATTACTTTAATTTTTTAAGTGCTGCTGCCATTCTATTCATCGCTTCTGTTAAAGTTGCTTCATCCGTTGCATAAGAAATTCTAATACAATTTGGATCACCGAATGCTTCTCCTGTTACAATAGCAACCAACCCTTCTTCTAGTAAATACATAGACAAATCATCAGCGCTGTTAATTGTCCATTTCCCAAACGACTTCCCGAAGAAATGAGTTACATCAGGGAAAAAGTAGAAAGCACCTTCTGGCTCATTAACTTTTAAACCTTCGATTGTTCTTAAGGCATTTAACACTAATTCTCTTCTATTTTTGAAAGAAACCAACATGTCCTTCAAAAAAGACGGATCTTTCTTTAGTGCAGCAATACTCGCTTTTTGTGCAATTGAATTCGTACCACTGGTAAATTGTCCTTGCATTTTATCACATGCAGCTGCAATTTCTTTAGATGCACCTATGTATCCAACTCTCCAGCCAGTCATTGCCCATGCTTTTGACAAACCATTAATTGTAACTGTTTGGTCATACACTTCTTCAAACTGAGCAAAACTCTCGTGCTTTCCGAAAAAGTTAATGTGCTCATATATTTCGTCAGAAATAACAGTTATTTGCTTGTATTTCGACAATGTTTGTGCTAAATCTTTTAATTCTTCTTTAGAATAAACAGATCCTGTAGGGTTACAGGGAGAAGAGAAAATCATCATTTTCGTCTTGTCTGTGATAACTGCCTCCACTTCTGCTCCGCTTACCTTAAAGTCATTTTCCATTGAAGCTTCGATAATCACAGGAACTCCGCCAGCAAGCTTCACAATTTCTATATAAGAAACCCAATAAGGAGCAGGAATAATTACCTCATCTCCCGGGTTGATTAAACTCATAACGACATTGGCTATGGATTGTTTTGCACCTGTAGAAACAACAATTTGATTTGTTTCGTAATGCAAACCATTGTCACGCTTAAACTTCTCAGCAACAGCTTGACGCAAATCTTCAAACCCTGGTACAGGCGTATAATGCGTGAAATTATTATCCATTGCATCGACAGCAGCTTGCTTGATAAAGTCAGGCGTATTAAAATCAGGCTCTCCCAAACTCAAAGAGATGATATCTAGGCCTTGCGCTTTTAATTCTCGACTTTTACGAGACATCGCTAGCGTAGCTGACTCCTCCATTCCAATTAAACGATCTGAAAACTTACTCATTAAAACGTTCTTTTTAAATATATATAGCAAATTTAAAACATTTTATTGCAATATCTCAATTCCCTATATTTTTATTGTGAATTAGGCTACTTTCAGCATCAGTCGGCAACCAAATAAACATTTTATTTTTAGACTTTGCGGCATGTGAAGGTTTGTAACTTTTATCACTTTTAAGGCATTGCTTGATACAAGGTGTCTGTATTTTCGTTATTTTTGTTTGTTATGGAAAAGAAAAAAACATTGGTTATCGGAGCGAGCGAAAAAATAGAACGCTATTCTAACAAAGCTATTCGAATGCTACAGGAGTATGAACACCCTATAGTTGCTTACGGTAATAGAAAAGGCGAAGTTAACAATACGCCAATTACAACAGACTTCCCGACAGAAACGGACTTTGATACCGTAACACTTTATCTAGGGCCACAGAATCAGCCAGATTTTTACGACAAAATTGTAGCATTAAAGCCAAAACGTGTCATTTTTAATCCAGGGACAGAAAACGAAGACTTTCAGCAATTTTTAATAGAAAATGGAATTGAATACGAAGAAGCGTGTACACTTGTACTCCTAAGAAGTGGTCAATATTAATAACTGCGAAATTTAAAATGGAAAAATCTAAAGTAGTTGCGTGGCTTAAAAAACGTAAGTGGGACCTTGTATTTTATGGTGTGCTAGCGGTTATCTTCTTTGTGCCGAGTGTTAGAATGCCTGTTGTCTCAACAATTCAACGTGTATTCGCTTTTTCTCCTTCGGAGTTATCTGAAGACAAACAAAAGGAAATTCAATCATTTCATTGGGAATTAGAGACTTTAGATGGAGACATCGTAAATTTCAAAGAATCTAAGGGAAAAGTTGTCCTGGTTAACTTATGGGCTACTTGGTGTCCGCCATGTATAGCAGAAATGCCTTCCTTACAAAAACTGTATGATGCATACGGAGATCAGGTTGACTTCTACTTTGTTACTGACGATGAACCAAGTACAATTAATAGATTTCTAAGTAAAAACAATTACACTTTCCCAATTCACATGGCTTACAGCCAACCAGTAAGAGAATTTACATCAAGAAGCTTACCCACTACTTACATTGTAAATAAAGAAGGGAAAATAGTCATAGAGGAGGTTGGAGCTCACGACTGGTTTGCATCAAAGTTTCAAGAAAAATTAAATGAGTTAATTGCAGAATAACTAATTACTCTGCAATTAACTAAAGATAAGAGAATTGCCTTTTCCCTTGTAATTAACTAGATGCTAATCACTAGCTGTTTACTGTTTAACAAATTTATATTTACCAACACCATGTGTAGTTTCTAAATGCAGCAAATAAGCTCCTTTCGACAAGCTAGAAACAGGAATTGAAAGTTCTTTTTGTTCCTCTACTTTAATTGTTTCTATAACTCGTCCGTTCAAGTCACTAATTAACACCTTAAGTATTGGAGATTTTGCACGAATATTCAACACAGCATCAGTTGGGTTAGGGAAAACTTCGAAAGATTCAGACAAGGCATACTCCTCATCTATTCCTAAAGTCGTCTCATACAACTCAGTTCTAAAATTCTCTAGTGTATGGCGCATTATCTCAATTTGACCTTTAGTGAAAGAGTTTTGACATTCCAAATGTGAATAGTCCATATAGTTTTCAATCATGTCAGGCAAATCTTCACCGTAAATATCATCGACACATTTATTCTTGACTTTGTCACAATTCCACTGACTATCACCTGTAGTGTTAGGCGTATCATAAACGTAATCATCAGCACTACAATTTAAGACATCCCCCCAAATATGTCGCAAGCCCAAATAGTGACCAACTTCATGGACCAACATTTTACCACCTTTAACTCTTGGGTTATAAATATGGTAAGGATTCGGCAACATTGTTGGGTTGTTACTCCCTACCACATGATAGTCAATTAAAACACCTTGGTTAAAGTCCTGAAAAGTCTCAAGTAAACCATCCCAATTAGCATGATCCAGCGGTGGGGTAGCCAAAGCAAAGTAAACCATTTCTTCAAAATCATTAAACAAAGGTTCTAAAAGTCTCATGTCACCAATCCAAATGTTCAAATATCTACTTTCATCCCAAGAGTCGCTTCCCCCTAATTCGGATTGCGTCATTCGGAAATAATTATACATTAAACTATCTTGAACCCACTGACTAATTAGTAAATCTTCTCCCTGTCCATAAGGTAATACACCTCCAAAATGAGAGATTTCTGTTGCTTTTCGAACTATTCCATTTGTTGGATTTCCAAGTGGATCTTGTTCAGCTAACTTAAATTGAATATAGCTATCACCTACAAGATGCTCAAACACCTCTCTTAATTCGCTTGTGTCAGCATTTTGACGACGAAAGGATTTATTTAAAACCTCTATTTGACTTTCTAATACCTCATCAGATAAATTAGATTCCTCTGAAAAATGCAAAACATGAAAAACAACAGGAATAGTATAAACATCTGTTGCTGATTTCTCTGTAATCTGATTTTTAATCAATTCACCAATTTGTTCCATCGAAACGTTAGATTGTTCTAGAAATCCGGGATTAACTTTATCAACATGCTCCAAATAGTTATAACTTCCACAAGTTACCATTGGTGTTTCTTCATCTTCTAGATACGACTTGCTTATTGCTTGGCCAAAACTTTGTGAGCTAAACAAAGCAAGGATTACAATCAAATAAATAATCTTTTTCATAGCGTTTTTATTTCAAATATACAAAAAACATTGCTAGTTAAGTCATTAAATCAATTCTAATTTATGTGCTTCGATCTCTCATAAGTACCAAGCCACAAACCATTTAATCGTAATTATTAAAAAAAAAGAACTGCGAACCAATTACCTAAAAGCATAGGAATCACCTCTCAATAAGAGTTTACAGACTTCTGTACAGTTAAACATATTCTAAATCCAATACTTTCCTATCCGAACTTATCATTCTCCTATACCATGAAAACAAGTTGCAAGGTGAAAGCAGCAATTTTAAAAGTTTTTAAACCCTAACCACCCGACATTCCATCAACAAAAGTTTCTACAAATCCTATAATTTTATTCATTATACGATCTCCCGTTTCCTTGAATCTCAAAACACTTGGTTTGCCGTCTTTCCTTAAACTTAAAAGTTCTTCCCGTAATGGTTCTCTTTCA
>DATJCX010000055.1:0-1685 GCA_035497735.1 Brumimicrobium sp.
TTAACCGAAGACGAGAGCAGATTGAGAGTTCATTCCAAAAGTGTTTTCAAGACGAAGCCGAAATAAAAGTACAGTCGTTACGAAGTAATGGTTGGAATAATGAAAGAGATAAGAAAATCTATCCTAATTTATAAAGAGACTGGATTAATAACTACATGTTACATATCAGGACATCGTTGACACTTCTAAGGCCCTTAGACGTATCAGAACATCGTTGACAAAACCCTATAGGGTTTCGCGTTCTAAGGAACTCAAAGTGTCAACACATCGTTTACATATTGCTTAAGACAAAGGCATGATAAATTCAAAATAATGATAAGCAACTCCCTTATGTTTTATAATGAGCAGATGTTTTTCTATCTGAATAATTGCTTCCACATAAGAGTAAATTAATTTTTCTTGAACTTTGAATGTGCTGTTCAGAATAGTAATTGTCAAATCACTTCTTATGAAGCGGATAAAAATTAATTGGCCTTCATCAACATATGGTCTTTCAGATAAGTCAATGGTTTTATTTAATCTATAAAAACACTTTATCTCCCTGACAAGCTCATTGGGAGTCTTGTTATTTTGAGATGAATATCTATGATTTTCATTGTGAAAAGCTGTAAATTCTTTTGCTTTTAACTGAAGGTCTTCTAAAGAAGTAAATGGCTGAGAAAGAAAATATTTCTGCACATTATTGTTGAAGTTCTCTATCACTCCATTTCTCCAGGGCTCTGCTACTGGTATGAACAATGGAGTTACTTGATTGCTAATGGCAATTCTCAGCAGTAGACCAAGTCCTCTTGGATATCTATTACTTCCCCTAAATGAAAGCTCATTATCCATTTGCAGATAGTCTGGCATCTGATAAACAGACCAAAAATCAACTACGCAAGGCGCAATGCTTTTTGCTGATTTATCTTGAATTGGATAAACCCCTGCGAAATGATTTTCTATATCTATAATTGTGTAAATATAATACTTAAACCCACCGGTGAGGTATCTAGGTCCTATTAAATCTATTTGTTGAACATTACAATAGTGACCCGGATATTCTTTTGTCTTAATGAACTTTTTCCTCTTGTTATCTCCTATCAAGTCATGTTTTTTTAATATTCTATTGATGGTTGAAACAGAAGGAGCTTTCACTTTTATTCGATCTAATTCATATAGAATACTAATAGCACCTTGTTGTGAATACTGTCTTGAGACCAAATCCTTTCTAACTTTAACTATGGTCTTCTCAATATCGCTAGAGGTAACATTCGCAATCCTTTTAGGAGCTCTAGACTCAGATTTATACCAATCAGTGTTAGAATTGTTTTTGTATTTTGCAATCCACTTGTGTACCCACTGACGACTTCTTGATAGTTCTCGGCTTATACGACTAACAGATATATTTTGAAGATATAAATGTATTGCCTCTTGTCTTAATTTCTCTTCGCTGTCATCCATAGTTTTTACAGCGAAGATTGCAATATTTCAAAGAACTTTTAATGTTTTTGTAAACGATGTTATGATACGATTATACCATTAGACTGTAAACGATGTCCTGACACAAAAGTGTAAACGATGTTATGACATTTACCAGTTAGCTGTTAGCAAAAAATTCTTACTAAGACGTAAAGGCTTTAGTGACAAGGGACAAAGAGACGACGATTGCGTTTTGACAATTCAAATTTCCTTGTTCCTGGGATGCG
>DATJCX010000056.1:0-56552 GCA_035497735.1 Brumimicrobium sp.
GGCAAAAGGATTAAAGTTGAAAAGGAAAGTGGTATTCCTGGTGCATGAAAGTGATCTAATATATAAGGTAGAAATATACTCCTTATATATAGGTAGAAAATTGAAGGTGGAATCCGAGATGAAAGAAAGTGTCCTTATATAGATAAAAGTTTACTCCTTATATATAGGTAGAAAATTGAAGGTGGAATTTCAGATGGAAGAAAGTGTCCTTATATATAAGGTAGAAGTTCACTTCTTATATAGATGTGATAAATTGAAGGTTGAATTCGAGATGGAAGAACGTGTCCTTATATATAGGTATAGAAAAATGAAGGTGGAATCCGAGATAGAAGAAGTGTCCGTATATAGAAGGTAGAAGTTCACTCCTTATATACATTTGGGAATTCAGGTAAAGAAAACGCCTCAACAACTTTCGTTATTGAGGCGATCTTTAAAGTATGTATATAATTAAAATTTATAGTCCTTTAATGAAGGGTAGTCTAATATGGTAATCAATGAACCTTTCGACTTGATGTAATTGTCTTTCTTAAATTCACTTAAAATACGAATCACAGATTCTGTTGCAGTTCCAACCATACTTGCCAGTTCATCTCTGGTAACAACTACTTCTACTTTTTCAGCGAGACCTTCTTGATACTTCACATACAGTTTAGCTAGAGCATTCGCTACTCTTTTTCTAACTGTATTATAAGCTAAGCTCACTAATTCGTTTTCTCTATCTACAATATCTCCTGCTAAAAGCTTGATAAAGTTTAGAGATACATCTTTACTGGAAAGTATAAGTTGCTCAAAATCTTCTTTTGAAATCAAAGCCAATTGTGCTCCTTCGATTGAGATTGCAAATTCATTATATGTTCCAGGAGACAATAAATCAATATATCCGAAGAAATCTCCTGCACTGTATATTCCAGTAACTAATTCTTTATCATCTTTTGTAACCTTGTAATTACGAATATGCCCACTTTTAACGTAGTATAAAAACTTAGGTGTATCTCCTTCCCTATAGATAATCTCTCTTTTTCCGAATGATTTAATAGGTGCGTTTTCTTTTAGAACTTCAAATCCTGTTAAATCTAATACCGCATTTTGAAATCCTTCCCATTTATCAGTAGCATTCATGATAGCTGAGAAACGTTTTCTTTTCTCTAATCTAGACTCAATCGCTTCCAACAATTCGATTTCCTCAAAAGGTTTCGTGATATAATCGTCAGCTCCTAGATTCATTCCTTTACGGAAATCATGTCTATCCGCTTTAGCAGAAAGGAAAATAAAAGGAATAGCTCTCGTACTAGGAATTTTGCTTAAATAATAAAGCACACCGTATCCGTCTAATTCCGGCATCATTATATCACAAATAATAAGATCTGGCAATTCTCTCTTCACAACTTCCACTCCCTCTTTACCATTGGCAGCGGGAATTACTTGGTAATCTGCAAGCTCTAACATTTCAACAATGTTCTCTCGCATTTCATGATTATCTTCTATAACAACTATTTTGTGCATACTATTGTACTTATATATTCTGTTTTAATTTTTTGGCAAAGTAATAAAAAAAGTAGTTCCCTCAGCCTCCTTCGATTCAAAAGATATATCTCCGTTCAATAAATCCAAGTATCTCAAGACGATGTTTAGTCCTAAACCTGTACCTTCAATATTCGTAACGTTACCGGCTCTAAAAAATCGTGTAAATAAATTTTTCTGATCTTTTTCCGGTATACCAACACCGAAATCTTGAATCACAACTTTAACTCTATCTCCCAAATCCTCTACTCCTACTATGATGTCTGTGCCAACTTTCGAATACTTCACAGCATTTGACAATAAGTTTATAACAGTATTCTTCAACATTAATTCATCTGTAGAAATAGTTAACTCCTTCGGTCCCTTATACACAATCTTTTGATTGGGCTTAAGCGATTCTGTCATATCCTCAAAAGTTTCAAAAAGAACTTCGGGTAGATTTTGCTCTGTAAACCTAGCGTTAACTTTACCTGCTTCCAACTTTTCAAAAGAAAGGAAGTCGTTTAGTATCGATGTTAGGTTATGAACAGCGTTCTTAATTCTTTCTGAATGCTTTGGTATTTTTTCTAGATCTTCTTTCTCAACATACTTCAATATCAAACTAGCTGATGAATTGATGGTTGTTAAAGGAGTTCTAAATTCATGAGACGCCATAGAAACAAAGCGTGACTTCATCTCGGTTAATTCTCTTTCTTTATTTAAAGTTTCCTCTAATTTTCTTGCAACTTCTTTTTGACGGCTTATGTTCTGCTCTACAACTAGAATTTTATCCACTACATCATTATCAAAAGATAAAGGCGTTGCGTTTAACAAGTAAGTTCTATTTCCTACTTCAATTTCAAAGTTTCTTGGTGTTCCCTTGAATACTTCGTCTAATTCTTTCTTAACTTTTTTACGCGCTACTTCGTCAATTCTATCCAAGTAATCAATACCGATTAAATCGGCTGATTCAATTCCTAATTCATATAAACCCTGCCCTTCGGCAAAAAGGTATTTATATGAACGATCAAAAATACTGATAACTCCGCTCGGAAAATTCCTAGCAATGGACTTGTGTAAATTTTCACTTTCGCGAAGCTCCCTTGTTCTCTCTCTTACTTTCAACTCTAAAGACTCCTTCATTCTTTGAAGTTCTTCTTCATTCTCTCTCCTCTCGGTAACGTCGGAAACTAACGCTACAACATATTTATGACCTTCTGGACTAACAAAAGGATTTAAACTTACTTGAACTGGGAATTCTGTACCATCTTTTCTAACACCGTCTAATCTTAAGTTCGCACCCATCAAACGCGCTGTAGGGCGTTCATTATATCCTTCTCTTTGACTTTGGTGAGTGTCTCTCTTACCTGTTGGAACAAGTGTTTCAATTTTTTGGCCTATTAATTCATTAACTTCGTAGCCAAACATCTTTGCGCCGGGAATGTTAACTTTTACGATAACAGCTTTGTCATCAACTAAGATAAGTCCTTCGTTAATAACCCCAAAAAAAACTTTATATAAATTATTACTTTCTAAATCCATACTCTGTTAAGCATTAATCGCCTCGATAATTTGTCTGGCTTGAACTGCTTCTTCAACATCATGCACTCTAATAATGGCATAATTCTCAAATATACTTAAAGTATTTAAAACTGTTGTACCATTCAAAGAATTGTCTGCCTTTATATCCAACAATTTGTATATCATCGATTTTCTTGATATTCCTATTAGTATAGGACAATCCAAAAGCTTTAGGTAAGCAACATTTTTAAATAAAGTATAATTTTGCTCTAGATTTTTCGCAAAACCAAAGCCTGGATCTACAATAATATCTTTGACACCTTTCTGTCTTAACTTCTCAACTTTTTGGCTCAACTCAAACACTACCTCTTTAACCACATCGTCATATTGACATAAACTCTGCATGGTTTGCGCATCACCTCTAGCGTGCATCAGTATATAAGCAACATCTAATTCTGCTACGAGATCAAACATTTTATCATCGTATTCACCGCCATAAACATCATTTATAATATCCGCTCCATTTTCCACAGCAATTCTAGCAACTTCAGAACGAAACGTGTCAACACTTATTAAAATCTCAGAAAATTTATTCTTCAACAATTTAATAATAGGAATAATTCGATTTAACTCTTCTTCTGTCGATAACAAATCAGCTCCCGGTCTAGTAGAAACACCACCGACATCAATGATGTCAACGCCTGATTCAATCATACTTTCAGCACGAAGAAATGCGTCTTCAACAGACCGATTTCGACTCCCCTCAAAGAAGGAATCCGGTGTCAGATTAAGCACTCCCATAATCATCGATTTATTAACATTAATCAATTTATCGTCGCACTTCAACCTTTTATTTAAGTCATAATTACTATCTTTCGATTTCATAAGCTATTTTAAAATAAAAATGTCAAATACTGTTGAGCAATATACAAAAGTAATTTCCAAATGTCGGGAAATTTTTGAAAAGAAAACAAAAGATTACGGAACGGCTTGGAGGGTGTTAAGGCCCAGTTCTTTAACAGACCAAATATTCATAAAAGCCCAACGCATTCGTACGATCCAAGAGTCGGGAGCTAACAAAGTTGGAGAAGATATTGAAGATGAATTTGTAGGTATCATCAACTATTGTGCGATGGCAGTAATCCAACTACAAGAAGGAGATAATTTACCTTTGGAATTAGCACCTGAAAAGACACTTGAGCTTTATGATAAATACACCAAAATCGCTTTAACTCTCATGGAAAATAAGAATCATGACTATGGTGAAGCTTGGAGAGATATGCGTGTAAGTTCCTTGACAGACTTGATTTTAATGAAGCTTTTACGCGTAAAACAAATCGAGGACAATAATGGAAAAACCCTTATCAGTGAGGGCATCGATGCCAATTACTATGACATGCTTAATTATGCTGTTTTTGCTTTAATTCATTTAAAATATTAAAAAAAATAAAATGCTGAAAAATAATAAGTTATCGTTAACAGGAAAATCTTTAATTTTCAATATCGTTTTTATTACACTCAATCTACTAGGATTGGCGTTTTTGGTGATGGGCTACCACCCTGCTTTTGAAGAAAATTCATTGCTTTTCAGACTGTTAGGCTATGGTTTAATGGGGGCTTCTTTAGCAGCTCTCCTATTCCTAGAAGGTCTCATATTATTAGCCTACGTGGCACGTGTAATTGTAGGTGGATTATTTATCGTTTCAGGACTAATAAAAGCCAACGATCCCCTAGGATTTGCCTATAAACTGGAAGAATACTTTGAAGATGGTGCTTTGGCATATAGAATAAAAGAATGGTTTAACTGGGAGTCTTTCAGTCTCGAATTCTTAATAGAACACGCCTTATTGGTTAGTGTTGTCTTATTAATTTTTGAAATCATTATAGGTGCTTTATTAATTTTAGGCGTTAAACTAAGAGGTTCAGCATGGTTGCTTATGATATTGATGTTGTTTTTCACTTTCTTAACGTGGCACACCAAGGAATGTGATCCTAGTGCAACTTTTAATGATTTAGACACTTACGGAATCAACTCATCCATAGCGGTTGCTAAAATGGCTGAGGCGGAACACAACGAATTGATAACAATAGTCAAACAAACCAATGAAAACGTAACAATTAGAGAGGTTAAGAAACCACAGTGTGTTGACGATTGCGGATGTTTTGGAGACGCTATGAAAGGTTCAATCGGTCGTTCACTAACACCAGCAGAAAGTTTCTGGAAAGATATCGTTCTACTTTACTTGTCGCTGATTATCTTATTCTCGGCTCGAAAAATTGCTATCAATGATGCGAAAGAGAATATTATAATGACTGTTTTCGGACTTATCTTTATTGGATTCTTTTCGGTTATTTTCACTTGGACTTTCCCGATTTTCTTTGCTATTATCAGCTTAATCCTCGCATTGTGGACCAAACGAGCTGGAGGTAGACTCTTTGGGAATGAATGGGGAATGATATTGACGCTGACAATAGTTTCAGGAATTTTCACTGCGTACTCATTAATGTACCAACCAATCAGAGATTATCGTCCTTATCACGTAGGAAGTAATTTAGTTGACAGAATGACTGATGGAGAAGAAGGGATTTATGAAAACTTCATGCTCTATCACAATACTAAGACGAAACAAGATACATTAATTACTGTACTTGATGAAACAACAAAAGCAATCTGGAGTGATACCGAAACATGGCAATTTGTTAAACGTGATACAAAAACGATTTTAGCAGCTGTTTTACCGTCCATTCAACAATTTGAACCAGAAATTGACGTAGAAAGTATGACAGATGTGGAAAGAGAGTTTGCACCAATCGCTCAAATACTAGAAGAAAATCAAATTGAATATGTTCAGCTCATCGATAGAGAATCTGGTAACATTGATTTGGTTTCCATGGAAGACTTCCCTTATATGATAGAGGATATGGACACAGCCGACTATTCGATTGGAGATACACTTCTAATGGTAGATGAATATTTCACTTTGGTTAGTCTAAAGGAATACATCTTAGAAGCAGATCAAGTTTTACTTATATTCTGCAGAAACTTCGATGAAGCTAATTTTAGCAGAATCGATCGATTAGTAGATATCAATGAAAAAGCAAAAGAACACAATATCCCTGTTATTATGATTACAACAGAAGGGAAAGTAGCGGTAGAGCAATTCAGAGAAAAGACAGGATTAATTGTTCCTACTATTCAAAACGATGATATTGAAATAAAAGCAATTACTCGTTCCAATCCAACCTTAATGGTATTAAATGGTGGAGTTGTTAAAGGGAAATATCCTTTCCGCTCTACTCCTTCTTGGAACTGGTTAATTGAAAACGTATTAAATTTAGAGAATTAAAATGAGAAAGAAAATTGTTGCTGGAAACTGGAAGATGAACCTTCTATTAGAAGAAGCTAAAAACTTAAATAGTCTGGTAAATAATGGTATTAAAGCTAACAAATACAATTGTGAGGTTTACCACTTTGTTCCATCGATGTACTTGTTGCCTTTATTAAGTACAGACAACAAAGTAAGGATTGGAGCACAAAACGGTTACCCTGCAAAGAACGGTGCATTTACGGGAGAAATCAGTATGTACCAACTTTCGAAAGCAAATGTTAACGCCATCTTAATTGGACATTCAGAAAGAAGACAATTATTTCATGAAACAGAGAGCTTTTTAAAAGAAAAAGTAAACGCTGCAATCAATGAAGACCTCAAGGTTTTCTTCTGTTGCGGTGAAACATTAGAGCAGAGAAATTCAAGTAACTACACCAATATTGTAATTAGTCAATTGGAAAACTCACTGTTCCACTTAAGTGCCGAAGACTTCAAAGGAGTTGTCATCGCGTATGAACCTATTTGGGCAATTGGAACAGGGAAAACAGCAACAGCTGAACAAGCAAATGAAATGCATATTGCTTTAAGAAAGGCTATAGCAAATGCATATACTCCTAAAATTGCTGAAGAAACTACCATCTTATATGGTGGAAGTTGTAAACCTTCAAATGCAAAAGAATTATTGAGTCAGTCAGACATTGATGGCGGACTTATTGGTGGAGCTTCCTTAAATGCTGAAGACTTTTTATCTATTATTTCAAACTACTAATAGCGTATGGACTATATTCAACTTAATTTAAACATAGCACCCAAGAACCCTTGGTTAGAAATCATTACACAAGAGTTAGCCGACATTGACTTCGATAGTTTTATGGAAGAAGGCCAAACTTTACAAGCTTTTATTCCTAGCGATTTATTTGATAAAAAAAAGGTAAATGAATTAATAGAGGAATATCGCGCAAAAGATATCGCTATTGAAGTTGAACAAATTCATATCCCTTCCCAAAATTGGAATGCAACATGGGAGGCAGATTATCAGCCAGTAAAAATTGAAGATAAACTTATTATTAGAGCTCCCTTTCATTCTAAGGAAGGAAACTATAAAATGAGTATTGAAATTCAGCCACAAATGTCTTTCGGGACAGGTCATCATCAAACAACTTATTTGTTGTGCGACACCTTGTTAGATGAAGACTTTAATCAGAAGTCTGTTTTAGACGTTGGAACAGGTACAGGAGTACTAGGAATCTTAGCGGCTAAACTAAATGCAAGTCATATAGTAGGAACAGACATAGAAGCTGGAGCGGTTGAAAATGCGATTGAAAATATCGGTCGAAACAATATTTCTAACTTCGAAATTCTAGAAGGAGACATTGAAGTTGTAACCAAAAAGGATTTTGACGTTATAATAGCTAACATAAACAAGAACGTTTTGATGCAACATCTTAAAAGTTATTCTGAAAGAATAAAAGAAGGTGGTTCTTTGTTTTTAAGTGGTTTCTTTGAAACTGATGCTGACTCTTTGATTGAAGAAGCAAAAAAGTTTGGTTTCAAATTTGTTCAACTCTACACCAGAGAAACATGGGCAGTATTAAAATTTAAAAAATAAAATTCATGAGAAAATCTTTCTATTTATTAATGCTATGCGTTCTGACCCTCAACTACTCTTTTTCGCAATTAACAAAGCAACAAGTAAATGAAAGAAAAAACTTTGTCAAGGAGTTGTCGCGACTAATTGCGCCGGCTCAAGAAAAAGAAGCCAATGAATTTGTGGACAGCAAATTGAGTCAGCTGTTGACAGAAGGCAATGCATTTTCAGATGAAAGATTTCAGCGAATGTCGAATTTCACGAATCAAATTATTGAAAAGAGACACAATGCTTACCCTCATGCTTACAATTATATTTTGACGGTTTATTCCTATACAGAATTAAAAAAGTCGAACGAAGAGTTTAACCTATGGCATCAAGCTTTTGAGCAGTTGCTAGAGAATAGAAACCCGAAGAGAGTTCAAGACTTTCTGCAATCTTCAGGAGAATTATTTTACCAAGGAATTATCTATAAAGACGCCAATTATCAATGGATTTCTTCTGAAAGGAACTTTGAATTTATCGTTGATAAAACACCATACGTTCAACTAAGCAATACCAATATCATTTGTAGAACGATAAATAGAGGGAAAAACAAGAATGAAGTTCCTTATTCTGACTCTATAAAAATTCAAAATACAAATGGAACAATTGACTTTACTAAAAGAGTTATTATTGGGAAAGGTGGAACTTACACTTGGGAGAAAGTAGGCTTACCAACGGATGAAACCAATGCAAAAATATTCAACTATAATATTTCACTTTCTTCAACCAACATCAACTTTGATACCGTTGAATTAAAGACTCCTTATATAAGCGAACCTGTTTTAGGTTCATTAATAGACAGAGCAGCAAAAGGTTCTAGTTCGGCAAGAACGGAAGGACAAAGCACCTACCCTCTTTTCACTTCATTTAAAGCAGACTTTGAGATTAAAAATTTGATTCCTGAAGTTGACTATTCAGGTGGTTTTTCTCTTGAAGGAAATGAATTTATCGGAATTGGAAACAAAGTCAACAAGGCCAAACTAACATACTATAACAAAGGAGAAGTGTTTATTGTTTCTCATTCTGATCAGGTTAGAATTAAAGACAACATCGTTAGGACACCTATGGCTAGGTTTGCACTATACTTTGCTAACAACGACTCTATTAGTCACCCTGGTTTAAACATCTCCTATAATGTAGATGCCAAGACCGTTACTTTGGTTAGAGGAACCTCCCCTATAACTCAAGCACCTTTTGTAGATTCTTACCATAAAATGAATATTTATGTAGATGAAATCATAGCAGATAAAAACAGCAACAAATTGACTTTAGGTTTTAACCGAAGCACTTCAGAGCAGCAAAGAATTGCCAAATTTGAATCATTCAACTATTATAACGAACAACTATTTCAAAAAATTCAAGGAATTGCAGCTATCAATCCACTGACGGCTTTGTACAATTATGCTTGGAAATACGACAAGTTTGAAATGACCGAAGGAATGGCAGCTACATCTTTAGACAGAACTTTAGAGCAAGCAAAACCAATCTTATTGGAATTGTCAGCGATGGGTTTTATTTCTTATGATACAGATAATGGAATCGTTTTAGTTACTAGTAAAACTGAGAACTTTGTAAAAGCAAAATCCGGAAAAATTGACTTTGACAACATCTCCTTCCTTTCAGATTTAGCACCATTGCGAACAGATAACGCCAACAACAATCCAGAATTATTAGAGAAGATAAATACTAGAAATAAAGAAAGAGCAGCTATTACAGAATATGGTACACTTGATTTAACTTCCTTGGATTTAAACATTAATGCCATAGACATTATCAACATTTCTGATTATTCTAAAACCGCAATATTCCCAGAAAACTATCAAGCAACAATCAAACAAGACAGAAGAATTATCTTCTCTGGCTGGATAAATAGTGGGAAGTGGGAATTACAAATAGAAGACGGAAACTACGATTACGCAGAAAACAAATTCAACATTTTCAGTTCATCTACCGCTTATTTTAGAGCTATTCCTTTAAAAGCAGCAGATGGGGATAGATTAATTCCAATAGAATCCGTTATTACAGGATTGAAAGGGGAATTGATTGTTAACGACGTTGCTAACCGTTCAGGAACAAAGAAAGGATTTGACAACTATCCAGTGTTGACTTCCAAAGAAAAAGCAAAGGTATATTACGATCATAGAAAACTATACTATGGTGCTTATGACAAAGAGCGTTTCTACTTTGAATTAGATCCATTTACTATAGACAGTTTGGTGACTTTTGATGATAAATCAATCAGATTTGCTGGAGAACTAACGTCTGCTGGGATTTTTCCAAAAATTAAAGATGAGTTAAAAATTATGCCCGATTATTCTTTAGGATTCTCTAAGAAAGTTCCTGAAAAAGGATATCAGTTCTACGGGACAGGGGCCACTTACAATAATCAGATTCTACTTTCTAACAATGGTTTACAAGGAGGTGGAAAAATTGACTTCTTAACTTCTTCGTCAACTTCTAAACAACTATTTACCTTTTTGCCAGACTCAGCGATAGGAGTTGCTTCCTACATTAATAGAGCGCAAGAAGCAGGAGTAGAATACCCAGACGTTGAAGGTCCAGACGCATTTATTACTTTCTTACCTAAGAAGAAAACCCTAAGAGCACGTTCAAACAATGAGCCTTTGTTATTCTTCGGACAAGAAGCTAAGTTTAAAGGAACGAGTACCTTAAGAGAAACTGGAATGTCGGGAACAGGTATGATAGAACTGCCAGATGCTTCGATGATATCAGATAACTTCAACTTCAAACGCTGGAAGGCATTAGCAGATACCTCTTCTTTCCAGTTGAAAAACAAGTATAAAGAAGAAGGAGATTTAACCGAAGACGCTTTATCTTTTAAAACAGAAAATGTTCGTGGAGATCTTGACTTTAAAGAAAGAAAAGGACTATTTGTTTCTAATAAAGGAGAGTCTGTGGTAGAATTTCCAGTTAACCAATACATCTGTAAGATTGACCAATTCACTTGGATGATGGGAGAAAACGAATTAGTTTTAGAGAAAAACAAAGGAGACGAGTCAAAAGCAAACAGCGATATGGACTTAGTTGGACCAAACTTTTACTCCATACATCCAAAGCAAGATTCATTACAATTCGAGTCTTCAAAAGCCGTGTTTGACCTAAGAGACAACACGATTTACGCTTACGAAGCAGAATTTATCGAAATTGCTGATGCTAGAATATATCCAGATAGTGCGACGATTATCATTAGAAAGAAAGCGAGAATGGAACCCTTTGAAAATGCCGTAATTGTTGCCAATTATATTACGAAATACCATACGATTACAAACGTTAAAGCACAAGTTACAGCAAGAAGAGCTTACACAGCAACGGGAGACTATGAATACGGTTTACCAGATGCTGAAAAGCAATACATTCATTTGAATGAAATCAAACTAGATACTTCTTACCAAACAATTGCTAAAGGAACGATTGTAATGGATGAAAACTTCACTTTGAGTGAGCAGTTTGGATATTATGGTGATGTATTACTGAAAGCTGCGAACCCTTATTTGACTTTCAAGGGAGCTACTCAGTTGAACCATAATTGTGAGAAATTTGAAAGAAACTGGATGGCATTTGAAACAGAGATTAACCCTGAAAATATTCAAATTCCAATTGCAGAAAATATAAACGACTTGTCAGGAAACAAGCTTTCAGCGGGAATACAGTGGAGAAACTCTTCTTTTGTTGACAGCGTGAAGTTATACCCTACTTTCCTAAGTGCTGTTGAAGCCAAGACAGATCCAAGCATCATTACGGCGTCAGGATTCCTACAATACAATAAGGATTCAAAAGAATTCCAAATCGCAAGCAAAGAGAAGCTAATTAACAGGAACGAACCGGGTAATTATATTTCTTTACATACTGAGACCTGTTCTATGAATGGAGATGGTGTTGTTAGTTTAGGAATGGACTACGGTCAGTTCGAAACCGCAGCAGTTGGAATTGTCAACTACGACCAAGATAGTGCCGAAGTAGAAATGAATATTACCCTTGCCATGCGAGCTCCTTTAAATGAGAAGTCATTCGAAACCATAGGCGATAAAATCTCTACGGAAGACGGGTTAAAGGATGGAGACTTTGCGACAAATACTTTGGAGCAAGCGCTAGTAGAATGGGTAGATTTGAAATCAGCAGATAAGATAAAATCAGATTACACCTTAAAGAAAGAGTTTAAAACTGTTCCAAGATCGATGCGAGATGCCATTGTGATTACAGGAATAAAACTTGGCGCACATACAATCGAAGGAGATCCACAAAAAGGATTAAAGACAATAGAAGAGCAAGCGCTTGTTGTAAACTTATTTAAAAAGCCTGTAATGAAATACGTACCGTTTAAGTTGTTTGCGGAACGAAGACCTGCAATCGGTGACAGATTTGGACTACAAATTGACATTCCTGGTTCATATATGTATTTTATAGATTATGATTACAGAAAAGAAGGTGTGATGAGTATTCTTTCAAATGATGAAGAATTTAACGATGAAATAGAAAAACTAAATCCGAAAAACAAAAAAATCAGACGATTTAGCTATGATATTACTAGAAAATCGTCTTACATGACCCAGTTTTTAAGAGTTTTTTATTAGTATTGTTGAATGGATTTCTTACTATTTGGATTATTAGCATATTTATTGGGTTCTATACCTACTGCCGTTTGGGTGGGAAGGAAGAAATATGGAATCGATGTTAGGGAACAAGGAAGTAAAAACGCAGGCGCTACAAATACTTTTAGGGTATTAGGAAAGAAAGCAGGTATCGTTGTTTTATCAATTGATATCCTCAAAGGAACACTGGCTGTACTCCTCCCCTTTTTGTTGACCTCACTAGTTTGGCAAGACGACCACTTGATACATTTAAAGATCGTATCAGGAATTTTGGCTGTTATCGGTCATATCTTTCCTTTATACGCAGGATTTAAAGGAGGGAAAGGTGTAGCGACCTCACTAGGAGTAATTATCGGAATCCATCCACTTGCAGCATTGATTTGTATCGTATTGTTCTTGACTGTTTTTATGATTAGCAACTACGTTTCTCTAGGCGCCATCATAGCTTCAGCATCATTTCCGATAAGCTTGTATTTCATCTTTCACAATAAAAATATAACGTTAACCATTTTCAGTATTTCTTTAGCAGCAGTAGTTATTATTCTACATCACGCAAATATTAAGCGTTTAGTTCAAGGAAACGAAAATAAAATGAACCTTTTCAAGAAAAAACCGTAAAATAATAACTTGAAACTATTTGAAGCCAATTCATGGTTATTATAAGAAATATCATCCTTCTCTTTCTTCTCGTTAGCAACGTATTCGTATTTGCTCAAGAGACAAAGGACGATATTGAAAAAAAAGCACAACTATATTTCAAAAACAAACAATACTTTGAGGCTACTCCACTGTATTTAAGACTCTTATCGCTAGAACCGAGAAGTCATGATTACAATTACAAATACGGAACTTGTTTACTTTATAATTCAGAAGAAAAGAAAATTGCCTTCAGATACTTGAATTATGCTGTTCAAAAGCCAGAAGATATTGAAGTTGAGGCTTTTTATTTTCTTGCGAAAGCCTATCACCTTACTTTTCAATTCGACAAAGCAATTAAGAACTATCAACTTTACAAGGATAAAGCAGGTAGTAAGATTGACAAAACTTTGGAAGTCGATAGACAGATTGAAATGTGTAGAAACGGAAAGGCATTAATGTCTAACCTCACAGAAATCGTCATTCTCAATAAAACGAAAATAGACGAACAAAGCTTTTTCAGAATATATGACTTATCAGATATTGGTGGACAGTTTTTAGTAACTACAGAATTTCAAACCAAAGCGGACAAAAAGAACAATCACACACCTTTGATACACTTCCCGTCCAACTCGAATAAAATCTATTATTCAAGTTATGGAGACAATGGTGACAACAAAGATATCTATGTTAGAAACAGATTCTCAAATGGTGATTGGTCCAAGCCTTTGCCAATTTTTGGAAAAGTAAATACGAAATACAACGAGGACTATCCTTATATGTCGCCTACCAAGAACTATTTGTATTTCTGTTCAGAAGGACATAACAGTATGGGAGGCTATGATATTTTCAGAAGTAAATACGATGAAGATAGCAACACATTTGGTGAACCGGAAAACTTAGACATTCCTATCTCCTCTCCTGACAACGATTTGCTATACATTGTAGATTCACTTGAACAGTTTGCCTATTTCGCATCACAGAGAACGAGTGAGAACAATAAGGTTGATGTTTATAAAGTAAGAGTAGAAAGAATTCCTACACAGTTTGTGATTCTTAAAGGGGAATTTATTTCTGAAGTTAATCCAAGCGAGAAAGCACTTTCCATAACAGTTAAGAATAATGCTGGGAAACTAATGGGCGTTTATAAAACAACAGCAAACGGAGAATACCTTATCAACTTACCAAAAGGTGGAAGATATGAGTTTGTACTTAACGTAGGTAGCAAAGAACAAGATATCAGTCAGTTTGTAGATATTCCCTATTTAAAAGAATTTAGACCGCTAAAACAGAGAGTAAAAGAGTATTTTAACAATGAAGATGAAGTCGTTCAAGTATTCAATCTCTTCGATGAGAATTTTGAAGATGAAGAAGCTATTATAGCAGAAGCTTTGGAGTTAAAATCTAAAATGAATGTCAATCAAAATCAATTTGACCTAAAAGAATTGGACAATGCCAAGGAACAAAGGAAATTCCTAGATGAAATCGGTTTGGGGAAATATACCAATCTAGAGATTCACGATTTGATTGCAACTAAAAATGAGGAGTTACAAAAGCGACAAGAAAATACAAAGGCTTTAATTTCGGAAACTATAGACGAGATTCAACAAAGTAATGAACGTATAGCACATAATTTAAGAAAAGCGGATTCTCTTTTGAAAGTTGCCGAGAACACTACTGATAGTAGTCTCAAAGAGAAGCAAATATTAATTGCAAATAAAGCCAACCTAGATGCTAAGGAAATGCAGAAAATTGTCAATGACAAGCAGCAGCTGGTGAACTTTCTAAGCAAAGACCTAAGTGAATATAAGGAACTAACATCAGAAGCAAAGCAAGTTAAAGAAGAACTTAAAAACATGACCTTAGAAGATGATATAGCCTTAATAGAACTTTTAGATGCTCATCCTTCGTTTAGCAAAGACTTAAAAGTAAATACCCGTCAAAATGCAGCATTCGAGTTCCAAGAACAAAAAGAAAAGCAATTAGTAACTATTAAAAGTCTAAAGGAAAACAAAGCTGGAATAATCGCTGAGGCGGATTCAGTAAAAGAAAATATTGAAAATCTGAAAAAAGATTTAGCACAAAGTAAAAAGAAGCAGGCCGAGGCTATTCAATCAGAAATTTACAAAGAAGAAAATAGATTATACGACTTAAATAACGAGATCAGTTACATCGATACACAGATTGACCAAATCGAGGAGCAATCTAAGATTACAGAAAGTACTGAAACTTCTAATAGCATAGAACAAACTGTTAAAAAAGACATTGCACAGTTAATTGAACAACAAAATACGATTGAAAATACAATTAAAAAATTAGCCGATGAAAATCAAGTCGTTTTAACAAGAAATCCTATTGAGATTGAAGAATGGATTGCGGAAGCGGAAGAGGAAAAGAAAGCTTCTGAACAAGGCATAGGAAAAGAGTCAGGAAATCAAGAAGAACAAATAAAAGAAACAGAGCAGAATTCAGAGAACGATGCAGCTGAAACAGAAACAGAGCTTGTTAATTTTACCGAAACACCAATTAAAGAAACGCCAACTAAAGAATCACCAAAGGAAAAAGTTGAAGAAACTGGGAAAGTAAAAGAGGATGAAAAGCAAGAGAAATTAGTTTCCGAAGTTGTAAATGAAGAGAAATTAGATGAAAATGAAGAAATAAATGAAGATAATTCATTTCGAATAAACTTCTATGAAATTCTAACTGCAGAAGAAAAAGTGAACGCATTAGAAGAAAAGAAAAAAGAACTATTAAATCAAATTTCTAAAGATAAAAAATTACAAAAGGACACTAAGGTTCAGCAATCATTGATAAATATTGAGCAGGAGATTACAAAACAACGAAGTAATCATTTAGAGAAGAAGTTAGATAATGAACTTCCAACTTTGGCGGAATTAACACCAAGTGGTAACCAAACAACACATTCTTTAAATGTGTATGCTGATAAAGTCCTACTAGACGAATCAATTCAAACACTTGAAAGTGAAACAGGGATTGAAACAAAAAGAAAGGAGCTACAGAGATTAGAAAATAGTATCAATAAAATTGAAGAAGACCTTGTTCTCGATAAACGTTTATATGAAGTTAACAATCATATTCGATCAGAATTAAATTCTAACGACTATGACTTGCTTACACTTTTAAATGAAATTAAATCTAAAAGCAGCTTAGTAGAAGAACAAAAAAATATTGAAGAGAAACTAAAACAGTTAAGAAATAGTGTCTTAAAATTGGAAGCAACATTCCCAACTATCGACGACCAAGAGGAAGAAGTTAAGGTCACTAATAAAATCAGAAAAATCAATATCATTATTGAAGAATTAGAGTTTATCTATGCTGAAAACCAAGCATTAATCAACCAAATTAAAATAGACGAAAGCAATTACTTAGCGAAAGAAAATACTTATGATAAGAAGTCTTACAACGTTCCTAAAACAGAAGAAAAGGAGATTTCTAGTACTGCTAACTACGCTGAGATATACAAGGAAAGTAAAGAGTTAAAACAAAAGCAAGAGACACTTAAAAAGGTAAACGAGAATATTGAAAAGGAGAAACAAACAATCGAGGAAACTTCTACAAAAAACACAAGTTCTTTAACCACAGTTGAAAAGCAAGCGATATCTGGACATATTCGAGAAATGAACAAACTAATGAATGAAGCGGAGGAATTAAAACAAGAGATAACGCTAATTAAAGAACAAATTAAGACGAAAACAGATGCTCAACCATCAGAACAGCAAGCATACATCAATCAAATGATTGCAAAGGATATTCAGCCGAAAGTTTCAGTGACAGAAGAAGAACTTACCCCAAAAATAGAGTATGAAGTTGAAACTGAGACTGAAGAACCATTAATTGCTGAAACAACAGAGAAAGAATCTACTCCGGAAATTGAGAATGAAGTTGAAACTAAAAGAGAAGAACCAATAGTTGCTGAAACAACAGAGAAAGAATCTACTACAAAAGTGGAAAGTGAAGTAACAGAAACAAAGGAAAATGTAGCAGAAAATACAACGGAAGAGATTAGTCAAGAAGACTTTTATACATTGAACAATGAATCACCTATGTTTGAAGCTGCTAATCTCCAAGAGAAAAAAGCATTGCAAAAACTATATGAGGAAAAAGAATTGTTAAATACATTAACTCAAACAAACCCTAAATTATCCGAACAAAAAGCTCATCAAAACAAAGTCCTTCAGGTAAATGAAAAATTCATTAATCAGGAAGGAAAGATACTTGAGAATTCACTAGAAGAATTGAGAAAACTAACAGAAAACAATGCTAACAATAGTGAAGATAAGAACACCTCTACCCTACTTAAGGCTAAGCAAACTGAAATTAAGATAGCTGAATTAAAGCGAAAAGCAGAAAAGGAAAAAGACAATAAAAAGAAACTTGAAATAACGGATGAAATCATTGAATTACAAAGAGAGCAAATTGTTGAAGTTACTATTGGAGTTGATGCTGAAAAAAACAAGCAATTCCTTCAGGAAGTTATAGCAGAACAACAATTAGCTACCAAAGATGTGAACGAGTTTACAACAACCGAAAGTAATAGAGTTGAAGAACAACAAAATATTCAAGTTCAGTTATTGACAATTGAAGATGAAATAAAATCCTTAAGGTCGGAAGCGGAGAAAGCTAAAAAGAAGGATAAAAAACCAATTCAGAATAACATTGAAGGTTTGGAAATCGTCCGTAAGGAATTAATAGACTTAAATAAGGAGAAACAAGCACAGTTATTAGCTATTCAGCAAGAAAAAGAAGCCGATAAGAACAAAGGAGTTCCGGAAAGTGCTCTAGAAAACACGCTTAGCTTTAAAGAGGAAGTTGAGATAGCAAAAACAGAAGAATACAAAGCACTGTTTGGTATGACCAATCAATTGCATCAAAAACAACATGAACTGGACATAAAAAATAACGAATTAGAGAAGGGAAAAGAGCAAATTAAAAAACGAACAGCAGACATTGCTGATATTCATTCACCTACTGTAGAGGAAAAAACGAGTATAGAAAAACATGTACTTCAGGCGGATAAGATAACCACTGAAATTCAAACCCTAAAGAAGGAAATCAAAGTACTGCAACAGCAAGTTCAGCAAGCAATTGCAGATAAGCCAACAGAGAAGAATGTAATTGAAAACCTACTCGTTAGAGATGTTGCGCCTATCAAGGAAGTTGTCACTATTCAAGCAATAGAAACTGGAATTTCCATAACAGGAAAAGAAGGAAGTTATTCCAATGAGAATCCAATTCCGATAGAAAAGGAAATCGTAAAAGGTTTGGTATTTAGGGTTCAAATTGGAGCATTCAGCAAACCAGTTCCAAACAATACCTTTAAAGAGTTTCATCCTATTTCAGGAGATCCGGTTCGACCAGGTTTAATTCGCTATGTTGCTGGATTATTCAACACGAGAAGAACTGCCGAGCAAGCAAGAGATCAAATCCGAAACATGGGATATCGTGATGCTTTTGTGGTTGCTTATTGCGATGGAGAACGAGTTCCAGTTTGGAGAGCGATGGAATTAATGAATTCTGGCGCATGTGTTCCGCAAATCGATGTTAAGGAAAATGAATTATTTGCCAAGGCAAGTTCTGCTCCTGGCAGTGGTGGTAGTTACGACCCAGATGGAGAATTGGACTTATTCTCTTATAATCAAGCGCCAAATGCAGCTAAAGCAGAAGCAACAGAAGCAATTCTAGGTTTATACTATACAGTTCAAGTTGGTGTTTACAACAGACCTGTTAGTGCACAACAATTATTTAATATTTCTCCATTGGTTACAAAACGTTTACCTAACGGTCAGATTCGTTATTCTACGGGAATTTTTAATTCCGTTGCAGAAGCACAACCAAAGCGAGCTGATGCTATTCAACGTGGTGTAAAAGATGCATTTATTACAGCGTATTACCAAGGAAATAGAATTACACTAGCAGAAGCTGATGCGATATTAAAGCTACAAGGAGAAAGTGTTTTAGAATTGAATAATCCAACGAAAGTTAAAGGAAATAAGATAGTCAACAAAGAAGTGAATGAACAGATTATTGAAATTCAGAAACCGTATTTAGAAGGAAAGACAACACAAATTGTTCTTTCTTCAGAAACGATTTACTACTCCTATCCTACTCAAGTTCTTAATCGCCTAAATGACGAGGAACTAAACTTCTATTTTGATTCTATTTCAAGAACAATTAAAAGCGTTCTAATGACAGTTGAAAAAGCAAAGAAATACAACTACTCCAATGAATTTAAAACAGAGGAATATTTCAACCATGTTTATCTTGTTCAAGACAAAGCAAAAACGAAGAAAAGTGAAGCTATTTCTGACAGTGAAGAGACAAGCATACATTTGAGTATAGAAATAGAAGAGTTCGATATGAATTCAGATTTACTAGAAGTCATAATGAACGTTCCTTTTAATAAGGAAATTAAGATTGATGAAAACAGATTCATGATTGAGTTCTATGCTCTAAATAATGAGAAAAATAATCGTGAAATAGACCAACTTAAGGCCTTGCTTTCTAAACTCGGTGCATCTGTAATTGCTAAATACAACTAAGCATTCTTAGAGAATCAACAAAAGAAATTAACTTTGTAAACAGAAATATTTAGTTTTCTTTTCATGTTAAAAATTGCATTTCATAAAGATTATTTTCATCCTGTTCCAAACGGTCACCGCTTTCCCATGGAGAAATATGAACTGTTACCACAGCAATTAATATACGAAGGAACAGTTACCGAAGAAGCCTTTTTTGAACCTGGAATGATAGACAAGGAACTTCTTTTAGCTGTTCATACCGAACAATACGTCGAAGACCTACTCTCCTTGCAGATTGACCCAAAAGACCAACGTAAAACGGGTTTTATTCACAGTGAGCAACTGATAAGAAGAGAACAAATCATCATGGAAGGCACAAGAAAAGCTGCTGAATATGCACTCAAAAATGGAGTGGCTATGAACATCTCTGGAGGAACACATCACGCTTATTCAAACAAAGGTGAAGGTTTCTGCTTACTCAACGACAATGCCATAGCGGCAAAATGGTTACTGAAAAACAAACTAGCAAATAAAGTTCTTATAATCGACTTAGATGTTCATCAAGGAGATGGTACGGCTGAAATTTTTAAAAATACACCTGAAGTTTTCACTTTTAGTATGCACGGTCAAAATAACTATCCGTTAAAAAAACAAGTTTCTGATTTGGATGTAGCTTTAACGGATGGAATAAAAGATGATGAATATCTGTATTTACTTGAAAAAAATGTAAATGAAATATTTCAGAATTTCACACCCGATTTCATCTTCTTTCAGTCTGGCGTAGATATCCTAGAAACGGATAAACTTGGCAAACTAAATCTTTCAATAGCAGGTTGTAAAAAAAGAGATGAGTTTGTTTGTAAACTAGCAAAGGAAGTCAATGTTCCTATCGTAGCTAGTATGGGTGGCGGATATTCCAAAGAAATCAAACACATCGTTGAAGCGCACTCAAATACTTATAGAGTGGCGCAAGACATATTCTTTTAAATCAATGTTTGGAATTACTGTCCTTTATAGAGATCCCTGAAGAGTACCTTTCTAAAGACCAATGTTAATAAAATAGCATAAGTAACGGCCAAGATTAGCATTCCAAGCAGAGAGAAAACAAGCATAGACTTAGGCGACAAGTTACTTTCAATTTCCCTTTTTGCTTCTCTTAGAATTTCTTCATCCGTTCTTGTTCTAAATTCTGGCTTATTTATTTTAAGAGAATCTACATAACTCTCTCTTTGCATATCATTATAAATAAGGTCCACACGTTCTTCTACCCTTGTTTCAATAAACTCAGGGTTAATTGTATCGTAGTAATAAAACATAAATAACGAAACAATTAAAACGTAAGGTGCGCCAGCAGTAACTGCATGTTTAATATCAGTCATAGCGGTACCTTCTCCAAAACCTTCCTTTCTTTTTTCAAAGAAAAGTCCCAATGCTATCGCAGAAAGCAAGAAGAAGTTATTTAGTAAACCCGTTACTTGAATGTCTTCTTGAAAAAGGTTGAAAGCCATAAAAATCATTTTTAAGGCGATCCACAATCCTGCAAATAATAATGAGAATTTTAATGCTGGTCTTAACATATTATCCGTTCATTGAAGCCAAAAAGTCTTCGTTTGTTCTTGTTTCTTTCATTTGTTCTTTCATGAACTCCATTGCTTCGATAGGATTCATGTCAGCAATATACTTTCTGATCAACCAAACACGTTGAAGTGTTTCTTTGTCCATCAATAAATCTTCACGACGCGTTCCTGACGTTAAGATATCAATAGCTGGATAAATACGGCGATTTGAAATTTTTCTATCTAATTGTAACTCCATGTTACCCGTTCCTTTAAATTCTTCGAAAATAACTTCGTCCATTTTAGAACCTGTATCCGTTAATGCAGTTGCTAAAATTGAAAGAGAACCTCCGTTTTCGATCTTTCTAGCCGCACCGAAGAAACGTTTTGGTTTCTGTAATGCGTTTGCATCAACCCCTCCTGACAATACTTTACCAGAAGCTGGAGCAACAGTGTTATAAGCACGCGCTAAACGTGTAATAGAGTCAAGTAAAATACAAACATCATGTCCACATTCTACCATTCTTTTTGCTTTCTCTAACACCATGTTTGCTACCTTTACGTGTTGGTCAGCTGGCTCATCGAATGTAGAAGCAATAACTTCTGCACGTACGCTTCTAGCCATATCTGTAACCTCCTCTGGACGTTCATCAATTAATAAGATAATTAGATAAACTTCTGGGTGATTTGCTGAGATAGCATTCGCTACGTCTTTTAATAAAACAGTCTTACCTGTTTTTGGTTGTGCCACAATCATCCCACGTTGACCTTTACCAATTGGTGCAAATAGGTCCATGATTCTTGTTGACATAGTTTCTTGGCGATGTCCAGTTAATTTAAACTTTTCATCTGGGAATAAAGGTGTCAAGAATTGGAAAGGAACTCTATCTCTAATAAAAGATGGGTCTCTACCATTAATTGAATCTACCTTTACTAATGGGAAATATTTCTCACCTTCTCTTGGTGGACGAATTGTTCCGTAAACAGTATCTCCAGTTTTTAATCCAAATAATTTAATTTGGCTGTGACTAACGTACACATCATCTGGTGAAGGTAAATAGTTGTAATCTGATGACCTTAAGAATCCAAATCCGTCAGGCATAACTTCTAAAACACCTTCTGCAGAAATAATTCCTGACAAGTCGAATTTTTTAGTATTCGGCTTAACATGTTCAGTTGTTTCTTTATTACTATTTGAATGATTATTGTTTGCTCTTGGATGATCACTCGCAGGTTTTCTATCCCTTTGTGGTCTATTTTGTTGTGATGCTCTTTCTCCTTTGTTAACTCTTACAAATCCGATTGAAGCTTTTTCTTCAGGGGCTTTAGTTTGCTCTCCTTCTTTTGCTACACGTTCTTCCTGCTTATCTTCTCTTTTCTCCTCCTTTTTCTCTCCCTTGATAAATCTAGGCTTCTTCTCTGCTTTTGGCATTTCAATTTCTTCAGAAAACAAATCTGCTTCTACTTTCTCCTTTCTCTCGCTTTTAACAGACATCACTTTTTCTGCTGTTTTTCGAGGTCTTCTTTTTGACGTATCGGACTCTTCAGTGGTTGCGATTATCTCTTCCTTTTTTACTGCAGCTTTCTTTGGTGCTTCTTTTTTCGGTTCTTCGTGTGGAACTTCTGTTCCGCCACCTACTAATAGGTCTACTAATTCTGCTTTACGTAGCGTGTTAATATTCTTTAACCCAGTAGCTTCTGCGATAATACGTAATTCTGCAAGTTTCTTTGCTGCTAATTCTGCTTTATTCATTGATTATGAAAATAAATTGTAAGAGATCTGTCAATTATAAATATTGGTGATAATATTTGATATACTTATGTATAGAGCTATACAATGCAATAATACAAAAATATTTTGTCTTCTTCGTTAAAGGCGTGATAATTATGCCTTTTGATTTAAAACTAATTTAAAAAAAAGCCGCTTTCGAAATGAAGCGGCTTTTGTACTCGGGACGGGAGTTGAACCCGTACAAGCTAAAGCTCATTGGATTTTAAGTCCAACGTGTCTACCAATTCCACCACCCGAGCAGGATAGCGTTTACATTGAGCGGGAGACGGGATTCGAACCCGCGACCCCAACCTTGGCAAGGTTGTGCTCTACCAACTGAGCTACTCTCGCTTAATTATTAAAAAAAGTGTTTTACTACTTCTAGTGTCAATTTTGTTCTAAAAGAATCGTTTTTCTTTTGCGAGCACAAATATATAGTTTTTTTCTTTTACTACAACACAAAAAGTGAAAAATATTTTGCTTTTTTTTTATTATCATTGATTATCAAGTCTATTGAGTGAAAATATTTTTTCAACTTTTTGACAAAAACAACGAAAACTAAAATTTAAAGCGCAATTGAACGCCAACTTCACTCTTTACGTTTCCTTGAATTTCTTCTGGACCCGAACTGATTTTATCCTGTTCATGATAAATAAAAACACCATAACGCAACCAAATATCAAACTTTTTCAAGAATGTATAGCGCAACATTGCATAAGCTCTACTCCCAACATTATAATAAGTAGGAATGCTAAATACGTTTTGCATGTTGTATTCATATACGTATAAACGGGTGTCGTAACTGTCCGTATTAAATATAGAATAGCGTAAGGAAACTTCTACTGGAAACTTAGCGTTTCTATAAAGTATGTCCTGCGTCAAAGCAAATCCTTGTTGAAATCCTTTACTCTCGCGCTTATCGGTTACGTAGTCAACTCTCGACTTCCATTTCCAGCCACCTCCCAAGGTTGTATTAAAGTTCAACTGAAACTTTCTTTGCTTATAACGTTCGATAGTTTTGATGTTTCCAGAAGCAAATTCTGATGGTGTGTTTTGCATCTTTTCCTTTTCTCGCGCACGAAAGTAAATTTCGAATCTAGGGCTTGGACGATAGCTTAACTGTCCTAAAACTTCATAACCATGACTTGGACCGTCAACACCAAACTTCAACCAAGGAGAACTAAATAAATCCACATAAGAATTGATAGTCCAATTCTTCGACAACTTAAAGTTTCCTCCTAAATAGAATCCTGATTCATTAATGGTATTACTCCCATCTCCGAAACCACTTGAATAAAAGGTGTGATAATCTTTCGGGTAGTATCTATACAGTGCCGATAAAGTTGCTCTTTTCCCGATTACAATAGAAAGTCCTTGCAGAAAAGCCACTGCATTGGAGCTTTGACTGTAAGCCACTTCTCCAAATAAACTAACATGCCTTATTATATAGGAATAGTCTGCACTCAAATTCAGTAAATCTTTTCCTTCAAACTGATATTTATTAACTAGGCTTTCTCTTCTTTTATAATAGGTGTCATAAGCTTGCTGAATAGCGGAAACGCCTACCTGAAAGTTTCTTGTTTCATATTTCAAATTGGCACCATATATCAATTCCTTTATACTTTGCTTTTTATCCAACTCAGAAGTTGTTCTATGATAACCCGACTGGTTGATGGACGAAGCCATTCTCGCCTCCTCATCGTCTAAAGTGTCTAGTAATTCTACACTTCCGTCAACGCCCTTATATGAAACCCAAGTTGTCAAAGAAAAATCATTCACCCCAATCTCTACTCCCGCTCCTCGCATAAAACGAGCTTCATCGGTAGAAGTGTACGGCCTAAGTCCTCTGGCTTTTCTACGTATCGAACTCGACTCTGCTGTTTTACTAAAACTGTAACCGGTCCAAAAAGCCAAACCTTGACCGATTTGCATTTGATAGTCACCAATTACTGCTTTACGGAAAAACTTCTTTCCATTGTCATAATAAGCATGTCCACTGTAAAAGTCAAAACCATACGGCTGCGTTTTCCCAAACAACTGTTCTCCTGGATCTTTTGACATCGTAACACCAACACTTAAGTCTTTCTTATGGATATAACGCAATCGAGAATATACTTTGTTAGGATCTCCCCAGTAATATTTACTACTCGATTCTCTTTCTTCATCGCTAACATCAGCATAACCGGCCTTGTCTTCGATATTCCTTATATATCTAACATAACCTTCAAAACTTCCTTCTCTAAGGTAGGAACCAAAGTTTTTACCTTTTTTCTCTTTTACTTCCGAAGCTTGAATAAATGGATAAATATTGTCCAAGGTCATCAAATCCATTAAAGGAACATCTTTTATCTCAAAAAGGGTCTTAAAAGGTCCGTTTGTATCTCGGTATTCTAGTATGGCTTGAATTTGAAAGTCGTTCAACATGATGAGTTCTTCCAATTCTTCCTTGGTTGCTGTATTGATGTTTAACTTATTGTCATAGTAATTATTCAGAACGTCAAATACATCTTCTAAAGATATGTTTTCAACTTCTAAATCTTGCGCTATAAACTCAATACGCTCTTGAATAATATCATTCTTGGATTGACCAAAAACCACTAATCCAATAACTAGGAACGATATGATTAGAAGGTATCTCATTACTTTTTAGGGTGATAGAAATCGAATAAAAAAGAAATCGCTGGAGACCAACCTAGAACTTGATTGTACTGAGTAGATAAGTCCAACTTATATCCTTTATACTTCAATCCGAATCCAAAAGCCAAGTCGATAGGTGCACCTTGCACACCGGCTCTTATATATAATAGATCAATCGGGTGATATTCTATTCCGGCTCTCACTCTTGTTTTAAAAGCAATTTCTTGTTCCAACTCTCCTACTAGTAACAATTCTTCAATAACTTTGTAAGAAACGCCCAAGCGCATCAGGGTACCAAATCGTTCGTCTTTAAATTCCGAAAGTTTAGAACGTGTTAAATTCACAATTGAAAAACCAACATTTACCTGGTCAGTAATCTTGGCCAAGGCACCAAATTCAGCACTTATACCATGTTTTCTTCCATAATATGAAGAACCGAAAGACATTCCTAAATAATTAATTTGAACGCCGGCAGAAATACTTTCAAAAAGCTTCATACTGTAACCAACACCTGCACGGGTCGTTCGATAGGCATCGTAACCGTAAAACTGTCCTCCAGCTGATATCACACCAACTTTTAAAGGAACGGCAATAGCAAAGCTTTGAGATTGTAATTCTTTTAATGCATAGCGAGATTCATAAGTTAATCCGGCAGTTCCCTTATCCAAGAAGCCCAATGCTCCTGGATTGTGGTGAAAGGCGAACCCATCAACAAAGGTTACCCCGTTATTTGCTAAAGCTCCAGAGCGAGCTCCTTGTGACATCCATCCTTGTGCAATAGCACCAAAAGTGAATGATATTATAAAGCAGCTAATTAGTAGAATTCTCATACAGTAATTTTAATAGCACTTAGTTTTAATTTTCAAATATAAGGATATTCAACACTTTTCAAAAACAATCCTCTAGCGGGAACCGAAAAACCTGCTTTTCCTCTGTCCATCATTTCAATAATGGTTTTCACATCGCTAGGTTCAGTATTACCCAAACCTACATCAACTAAGGTTCCTACAATGGCTCTCACCATGTTTCGCAAGAATCTATTCGCAGTAATTTCAAATTGCAATTGTTCCCCCACAACTTTCCATTCAGCTTTGTAAACTTCACAGAAATTGTTGTTTACATCGGTATTCAATTTAGAAAACGAAGTAAAATCTTGTCTTCCTAATAGATATTTTGCACCTTCATTCATCTTTTCAACAGACAACTCTCTCGGAAAAAACCAACTGTCTCTTTGTCGAAAAGGTAATTTCTTGTGATTGATATAATATTGATATGTTCTACTTGTGGCATCAAAACGAGCATGTGCATCTTGCGCTACTTCAATGATATTATTAATTGCAATATCAGGAGGTAACATATTGTTTAACTTAAACTGAAGTTGCTCTAAGGTATATAATTCAGGTAAGTCCGCTTGAAAATAAGATTCCTTCGCATGAACCCCGGCGTCTGTTCTACCGCAACCAACAGTATCAATGGGCTTTCTTGGGAATAGAAGAGATAATTTTTCTTCAATCGTACTTTGAATAGTAACTGCATTCGGTTGTTTTTGCCAACCAGAATAATTGCTGCCATCGTAAGCACATTGAAAAAAAAGTCGTTTTGTCATGGTTGCAAAAATAAGTAAATATGTATTTAATCCCACTTTCTACATGGCTATGTTCATAAAAGATTTAAATGTGTTCAAAATTAACTCTAAATTTAAACTACCTTTATTTTCTTAAATAATTATCTAGCATGAAAGTTCATTTTATAGCAATTGGTGGTAGTGCAATGCACAATTTAGCCATCGCATTATCAAGAAAAGGTTACCAAGTCACAGGTTCTGATGACGAAATATTCGAACCGTCAAAAGGTCGCCTAAAAAGAGAGAATATTCTCCCTGCTAAAATTGGTTGGGACGAAAGCCTTATTACTCCTGACTTAGATGCAGTTATCTTGGGAATGCATGCTAGAATTGATAATCCAGAGTTGCTAAAAGCAAAGGAATTAGGACTGAATATCTATTCTTATCCTGAATATTTATATGAACAGTCAAAGAGTAAAACCAGAGTTGTAATCGGTGGTTCACACGGAAAAACAACCATCACTTCCATGCTTTTACATGCTTTGCAAGTACTGAATTTCCAAACCGACTATATGGTGGGTGCACAATTGGAAGGTTACGACTGTATGGTAAAACTCACGGAAGATGCTACAACTATTATTTTAGAAGGAGATGAATATTTAAGCTCTCCCATTGACAGAAGACCGAAATTTCATTTATACAAACCACACATCGCTATTTTAAGCGGAATTGCTTGGGACCATATCAATGTTTTCCCAACTTTTGAGAATTACGTAGATCAGTTTGACCAATTCTGTTACTTAATAGAAGACAAGGGAACTCTTGTTTACAATACAGAAGACATTGAAGTTGAAAAAGTTGCGGTCAAACAAAAAGACAGACTCACACTTCTTCCTTATGCAACACCTGAGTATGAAGTTGTTGAAGAAGGAACAATATTTCATTACGAAGGAGAGAAATTCCCTTTAAAAATATTTGGTTCGCACAATTTACAAAACTTGAATGGAGCGATGAACATTGCTAAAGCATTAGGAATAGAACCAAAAGACTTCTTAAAAGCGATGCACAACTTCACCGGAGCAGGAAAAAGATTGGAGAAAGTTAGCGAAACACCTGCGCAAATCGTTTATAAAGACTTTGCCCATTCACCAAGTAAATTAAAAGCAACAACTGCTGCTGTAAAGGAACAATATCCAAATAGGAAATTAGTTGCTTGTATGGAATTACACACATTCTCTTCCTTGAAAAAGGATTTTCTTCCGCAATACAAAGATGCAATGAAAGCGGCCGACGTGGCGTGTGTTTATTTTAGTCCGAAAGTCGTAGCGCATAAAAAGCTGGAAGCTATCACAGAAAAAGATGTTTTTGATGGTTTTGGAGGAAATGTGTTAGTTGAAACAGAAACACAGAAAGTGCTAGACTTTATCGAAAAAGAAAGCACAGATAAAATGGTGCTGTTGATGATGAGTTCAGGAAACTTTGACGGCATAGACTATAATAACTTATAAAAGAAGGACTTAGTCACACCAGCTATTATTCGCGAAAATAAAAGAATTTAAGTTCACCATAAAACCTCACTAAATTAGGCATAACAGAAGGAGTTAGAAAAACAAAATAAATTCAAGGGCAATTATTGGCACTTATTTTGGTAAAACAAATGTTTTATGTAATTATTTTGTATTTTTACGTTAGTATAAGCACTACTGTTACGTAACATTAGTTGACATTAATTTTTGAATAACTCTTTTCCTTATGATTAAATCATTTTTTCGTCTAAGCCTTTTCATCGGCTTTATTGCCTTAGTTGTTACAGCTTGTAAAACTAATTCCGCTAAAGATTTCTCGATAAATAGCGAATTCCAAAAGTATATTTATTCCTATACTTCAGGAGTTATATCGTCGGCATCTCCCATCACCATAACATTTAACGATGCTCACAATGAGAAGGGTTCTTTTAACGAACCTATAGAAGAAAATTATTTTAAAATTTCTCCTTCTCTGAAAGGTAAGACAGTTTGGTTGGATGCTTACACCATTCAATTCATTCCGGAAGAAAAGATGAAGTCTGGTCAGGAATACTGGGTAGAATTCAATTTAGGGAAATTGACGAATGTAGAAAGAGAACTTAAGACGTTTAAATTCCCCTTTAAAACGATAAAGCAAGCCATCAACTTTGAAGTAGAAGGCTTAAGATCGTATTCAAATGAATTTGCTGAATGGTATCAGTTTTTAGGAACTGCTTACACGGCAGATGTTATAGATATGGCTGATTTAGATAAGAACATCGATGTTTTAGTCAACGGAAAGAAGAAATCAGGGAAATGGGAAAAAGTAGGAAATAACAACCTATACAATTTAGTATTAGACAGTGTAAAGAGAACAGATAAGTCTGGAAAAATCACTATCAAGTGGAATTCATTGCAAGAAGGAAGTTCAAGAAAACAAGAAACTACCCAAGCGATTCCTTCTTTAAGTGAATTTACCGTTCTTTCTTCAAAAGTGGTACAACATCCGGAACAATATGTTTTAATTCGCTTTTCAGATCCTCTTTTAGCCAATCAAGACTTGGATGGAATCGTAGAGATTGACGGAGAATATAGCGTTAAAACTGCTGTTTCAACAAACGAACTAAAGATTTATCCTAACCAAAGATTGTTTGGACATAAAACAGTAATTATTAGACCTACAATTAAAAATTCAAGAGGTTTTGATTTTGTTAAACAAGAGAAAATAACGCTGAATTTCGAAGCGATAAAACCAAATATTAGGCTTGTAGGAAAAGGAACAATTTTACCTTCTTCTAACAACATGATGTTTGCTTTTGAGGCGGTGAATTTAAAAGCAGTTGACATTCGTATCATTAAAGTTTTCGAAAACAATGTACATCAATTCTTTCAAAGCAATGAATACGATGGAAACGATGGCTTAAGACGTGTTGGTCGTTTAATTCGTAAGAAAACGGTTTATTTAGACAAAGGAAATCCTTTAGACTTTGGAAAATGGAATCGATTCAACCTAGATTTATCGGAATATTTTAAAGCAGAGCAAGGTGCAATTTACCGTGTAGAAGTTAGTTTCCGTAAAATTCACTCTGTTTACCCATGTTCAGATGCCGAAGTGGAAGATATCCAAATGGATGAAACGGATTGGGATGAACATGACAATGGCAAATCAGAAAACTGGGATTACTATGGAGACTGGAATTCCGATTACTATGATTACGACTGGTGGTTTGAAGGTTATAGCTGGAAAAAAGAAAGTGATCCATGTTCGTATTCTTATTATAGTGGAAAAACTGTAGCAAAGAACATTTTCGCTTCCGATATTGGAATTATAACCAAGAGAGGAACCAATGGAGAGAATTTAATTGTAGTAACAGACTTGATTACAGCCAAGCCAGTACAAGGAGCTTTGGTGGCGATTTACGATTTCCAACAACAAGTAATTGCAAATGCAACAACAGATAAGGATGGAATTGTAAAAACGAAAGCTTCAAACGCTACACCTTTCTTTGTCATCGCTAAACACAATGGTCAGAAAGGATACTTGAGATTGGGGAATGGAAATTCTCTTTCACTGAGTCACTTTGATGTAGATGGCGCTATTACGCAAGAAGGATTAAAAGGATATATCTATGGTGAACGTGGTGTTTGGAGACCTGGTGACACTTTATTCTTAAACTTCATTCTAGAAGATAGAGACAAGTTATTACCACAAAACCATCCCGTAATATTTGAATTATTCAATGCACGTGGTCAACTGGTTAAACGTGACGTTCAGAATACTTCTTTAAACGGATTTTTCAACTTCAATTCAACAACAACTGCTGATGCGCCAACAGGAAACTGGTTGGCTAAGGTATCAGTTGGAGGCGCTACTTTCACAAAAAACATAAAAGTAGAAACAATAAAACCCAATAGATTAAAGATAAATTTAGAATTAAAAGACAAATTAATCAGTGGGGCTAATCCGAATATTGAGGGAAATTTAACCGTTAATTGGTTGCACGGCGCACCAGCTAAGCAACTTAAAACAGATGTTTCTGTCAAACTTGTTTCTACCAAGACCGTTTTCAAGGAATACAAAGATTACAACTTCGACAACCCAAGCAAATCCTTCAATTTTGAAGATGAACAACTCTTCTCAAAGAACCTAAACGAAGACGGAAAATTAAGTTTCAGAGAACGCTTGGAGGTAGATGAACAAGCGCCAGGAATGTTAAAAGCAATTTTTACAACAAGAGCTTATGAACGTGGTGGTGACTTTAGTATTGACCAAATAGCTGTTAACTATGCGCCATACAGTCACTTCGCAGGAATAAAATCACCTTCTTCAAATGCTTATGGTGCATTAGAAACGGATAAAGAATATAAATTCCCTATTGTAACAGTTGACAAAGAAGGAAAAAGAGCTGGTGGAAGAAAAGTGAACGTAAAAGTTTACCGTATCGAATGGAGTTGGTGGTGGCAAAGTAGTGAAGACAACATTGCAAACTATATCAACAATTACGACGTTTCTCCTGTTAAAAAGCAAAGTATAACTTCAAATGCAAATGGAGACGCTACATTTAGTCTTAACATTGAGCAAAATGATTGGGGACGTTATTTAATTCTCGTAGAAGATGAAAAGAGCAAACATTCAACAGGTTTATCAACCTACTTCGATTGGCCTTCTTGGATGTCAAGAGCAGGAAGAGATAATCCTGATGGAGCGAATGTTTTGTCTTTTGCAGCCGATAAAAAAGAATATAACACAGGAGAAAAAGCTACAATTAGTTTCCCTTCTTCAAAAAATAGTCATGCTCTAATCAGTATTGAAAGTGGTTCTAAGGTTTTAGATGCCTTTTGGATTAAAACAGATGATGGTGAAACAAAATTCACACTGCCAATTACGCCAGATTTAGCGCCAAATTGCTATGTTCATATTACTTTGTTGCAACCGCACAACCAAACTTTAAACGATGCGCCTATTCGTTTGTACGGTGTTACAAATATATCTGTAAAGGATCAAAGCACAATTCTAGAACCTATTATCAAAATGCCAGCGGAATTGGCGCCAAACTCAACTTATACTATTTCTGTATCTGAAAAGAATAAGAAGGACATGACTTATACCATTGCGGTAGTTGATGAAGGTTTACTTGACTTGACACGTTTTAAAACGCCAAATCCTTGGAATCATTTCTATGCACGTGAAGCTTTGGGTGTAAAAACCTGGGATTTATTCGACCATGTTATCGGTGCTTACGGTGCGAAAATTGAAAATATTCTAACAATTGGAGGAGACGAAAGCATCAATCCGGGTGAGGACACTCCTATTCGATTCAAACCAATGGTTAGATTTATCGGACCATTTACGGTAAAGGGTGGAAAAACAGCAAGTCATAAAATTGATGTTCCCAACTATATCGGTTCGGTGAGAACGATGGTAATCGCTGGTCAAAACGGTGCCTATGGAAGTGCTGAAGAGACAACACCAGTAAAAAAGCCATTGATGATTCTTTCTACCCTTCCTAGAGTTTTAGGACCAAAAGAAAAGGTACAATTGCCTGTCAATGTTTTCGCAATGGATAAAAAAGTGAAAAACGTTAGCATTCAAGTGAAGACAAACTCATTTGTAAAGGTAATTGGTTCTTCGACGCAAGAAATTTCTTTCTCAAGAGAAGGAGACCAATTGGTAACTTTTGATTTAGAAGTAGGAAGTCTTAGTGGAAACGCTAAAGTTGAAATCATCGCTACAAGTGGTAGTGAAAAAGCAACAGAAATAATCGAATTGGAAGTTCGCCAACCGAATCTATCCACAAGTAACTTCAACGATGCTACAATTGACGGTAGGGACTCTTGGAACACTTCTATTGAGTTACACGGAATGGAAAATAGCAATTCTGCAAAACTAGAATTGTCAACCATCCCTCCTATTAATTTAGAAAAGCGTTTAAGCTACTTGATTCAATATCCACATGGATGTATTGAGCAGAAAACTTCAGGTGCTTTCCCACAGTTATTCTTGGCAGCTTTAATTGATATCGACGCTAAAACAAAGGCGAGAATCGACAACAATGTTCGTTCGGTAATCAATAAAATTCAAAGACACCAATTATCAGATGGTGGTTTATCATTCTGGGAAGGCGGAACAACTGCCGATGATTGGGGAACAACTTATGCGGGACACTTTATGCTAGAAGCAGAAAAGAAAGGCTATGCACTTCCATTCGGAATAAAAGAAAAATGGATTACCTATCAGAAAGAAAGAGCACGTTATTGGTCAGATAAGAGTAGTTCGATTTCTTCTGAATTAGCTCAAGCTTATCGTTTATATACCTTAGCCTTGGCGAATGAACCTGTTCTAAGCGCTATGAATAAGTTGCGCTCACAACAAAACCTGTCCATTCAAGCTTCTTGGAGATTGGCCGCAGCTTATCAAATTATTGGTAAGAAAGACGTAGCAAAGGAAATCGTTCAGAACAAGACGACCAGTATCAAACCTTACACGGAGTTAGACTTTTCTTATGGTAACGATACCAGAGATAAAGCCATGATTATAGAAACCTTAACTTTGATGGGTGAAAAATCTAAGGCAGCAGTGTTGGTGAAAGAACTTTCAGAAGCCTTGAGTAAAGACCAATGGATGAGTACGCAAACGACTGCTTATTCATTAATGGCAATTGCTCAATTCACTGAAAACAACAAACCAAAAGGTGGAATCAATGCAACTTATGTTTACAACGGTAAAAAGTTATCTATTTCAAGTGTTAGAGCGATTGAATTAATTGACTTGCCAGTTAACGCCAACCAAAAGTCGGCGGAAGTAAACATTACCAACAATAGCGAAGGAATACTGTTTGCTAGAGTTATCGCAACTGGAGTTCCATTAGCTGGAGACGAAAAAGAATTCAGTAATAACTTAGGTTTAAGTGTGATTTACAAAGACTTAAGTGGAAACAAAATGGACCTTAGTCAGATCCAACAAGGAACTGACTTTATGGTAGAAGTTACGGTTTCTAATCCTGGAAATAGAGGACATTATCAAGGGCTGTCACTTTCTCAGATATTCCCTAGTGGTTGGGAAATTCACAATCAAAGAATGGACATTGCTTACGACGGAAGTAACGCAAATAACATAGAATATCAAGACATTAGAGATGATAGAGTATATTCTTACTTTAACTTAAATAAGAATCAAAGTAAGACCATTACGACGCGCCTTCATGCGGCTTATATTGGAGAATACTACCTGCCAGCTGTTTACATTGAAGCGATGTATGATGCGAGTATTTCGGCGCAAGTTAAAGGAAAGAAAATTAATGTTGTTAAATAATTAATGAAGCAAACTAAGAGAATTTTAATGATCGCATTCCTACTCATTGCAGTAGGATATGCGATTTATCACTTTGCATTTTATGAGTAGCTGATTTCTCCTATTTATTATTTAAAATTAACGACATACAATTGACATTCAGTAAAGATAAATACAAACGATTTCTCAGCCGTAAACTATTGCTGTTATACGGAAGTATAGTGTTTTTAGTGTACTTTATTTTTTGTTTACCCTCTCCCCTTTTTAAATCGCCAACTTCTACTATTTTACTGAGTAAAGAAGGTCAGTTGATGAATGCCAAAATTGCCGATGACGGTCAATGGCGTTTTCCTATAATGGACAGTCTTCCTGATAAATTCAAGTCGGCAATTATAGCATACGAAGACAGGAGTTTTTATAAGCATCCCGGTATTAGTGCACGCGGAATCGGAAGAGCCATCGCCAGTAATTTTAAAGCCAAAAAAGTTGTAAGTGGTGGTAGTACCATCACAATGCAAATTGCTCGATTGTCGCGAAGAGGTAGTAGAAACGTATGGAATAAGGTGACAGAAGCAATTTGGGCATTGCGCTTGGAAACAAAATACAGCAAAGAAGAATTGCTCAAACTTTATGCTTCCAACGCTCCTTTCGGTGGAAATGTTGTCGGTTTGGAAGCTGCAGCTTGGAGATATTACGGTCAATCACCTTTTGATTTAAGTTGGGCCGAGGTGGCAACTTTGGCAGTGCTTCCCAACTCCCCCTCTATGGTTCATCCTGGAAAAAACAGAACGATTCTTTTAAATAAAAGAAATAGGGTTTTAAAGACCTTATTAGAATTGGGAAAGATAGACGAAGTCACCTACGAATTATCACTTGACGAGCCCTTAATTGATGCACCAAAGAGACTTCCTTCCCTAGCACCGCATGTACTGAACAGAGCGGTTAAAAAAGGCAAGAAAGGTCAGCGTATTCAGACGACTTTAAATTATCAAAAACAAAAGAAATTCACAGAGACTTTAGAACGATATCAAGCAAATTTAAGTCAAAACTACATCCACAATGCTTCATTACTCATCATTGATGTTCGCACAAATGAGATTGTCACGTATATTGGAAATTCCTCCAAAGAAGTTGAGCATCAGATGTATGTAGATTTGATTCAAGCGCCAAGAAGTTCTGGAAGTATCTTAAAACCTTTTCTTTATGCTGCGATGACGCAAGAAGGTGCTTTGCACAATCATCAATTAATCCCAGATATACCCTTGCATTTTGATCATTTTTCCCCTAAGAATTATGACAATAAATTTGAAGGTGCTGTGCGAGCAGGTGATGCTTTGGCACGTTCTTTAAACATTCCTGCTGTTTATCTACTCAAACAATACGGAATCGATAAATTCCTGCATAAACTTCAAGATTTAGGTCAAAAAACCATCACTAAAGATGCCGATTACTATGGACTTTCTTTAATCCTTGGAGGTGCCGAGTCCACACTTTGGGACGTAGCGAATGGTTATGCTGCAATGACAAAAACGCTGAATTTCTACAATAAAGAAAACAAGTACAATCAACACAATTGGGACGAAGCAAGTTTGTTTGAACATTATCAATTACCCGATGCGCAACTTACACAGTCATCCTCAAAATTAGATGCAGCTGCAATTTATGAAGTTTTCGAGTCACTGTTGAGTGTCAACAGACCATTGATGGATGCTTCTTGGCAACAATACTCCTCTTCGCAGAAAATAGCTTGGAAAACAGGAACGAGTTTTGGAAACAGAGACGCTTGGGCGGTTGGTGCAACTCCGAATTACGTGGTGGCTGTTCTTGTCGGAAACGCCACTGGAGAAGGTCGTCCAGCAATTATCGGAACAACGGCTGCTGCACCTATTATGTTTAATATCTTTTCTAATTTAGAATCTTCAAAACGCTGGTTTGTAAAACCTTATGACGAATTGGTTAAAGTAGAAATCTGCAAAGAAAGTGGTTATATCAGTACGCCAAACTGTACACAAACAGAGATAGTTGAATTACACAAAAATGCACTACAGGGAACTTCCTGTCACTTCCATAAAACGATATTAACAGACCTTGCTGAGACTTATCGCTTTCATCAAGAATGTACCGATGGAGAAGTTACAAAATCCGTTTCACGTTTTCTTTTACCACCTTTACAGGCCTATTTTTATAAAATGACACATCCAAACTATAAAGATCTGCCACCTTATCATCCCAACTGTAAAGATGGAACGCAAGAGCAAACATTCAGCGTAATCTATCCGCAAAACAACAGTCGCTTAGTGGGAACAATTGATTTAAAAGGAACGCCACAACCCATTATTTTCGAAGCTTCACATACCGATAGAAACGCAAAGTTATTCTGGCATATAGACAATCAATACCTCGGTGAAACGCAGGGAAATCATCGTTTAAGATATACCTCCGAAATTGGAGAACACTGGTTGACGGTCATTGATGAAAAAGGGAATCAACGAAAAATCAAATTTACGGTATTGTCGAAATAGAGTAATACGCAGCTAATCCATCATTTAAAGCCATTATACACACGTAAACATTAGCTAATAATGCAATAATTTCTATTTTTACAGATTGTAACAATTTCAAGAGTGGGTATAATTCAGCGACAAAGCATAAAAAATTCTCTAGTCAACTATGCAGGCATCATTTTAGGTGGCTTGAGTACGCTATTTATCTATCCACTTTATTGGGATTTATACGGAAACATTCAATTTATTCTATCGACCGCTACCCTATTTAGCACCTTCTTTTCGCTAGGAAGTCACTCCTTGGTGAACAAGTATTTCCCGTATTTCAAAAACAATGGCATCAAAGGCTTTCTGAGTCTGATTGCCGTTTATAGTTTAGTGAATGTCGTACTCGTTTCAATCATTCTCTATCTTTTCAAACTTCCTTTCTTTGAATTATTAGAAAAAGGCGGCTTTAATTCTCTACAAATAGCGAATAACCTCTACGCGATATTTCCTTTAGGAATTTTACTTGTTTACATCACGGTAATTCGTGCACAAGCCTATAATTACGAACGTATCGTTTATCCTGATATCATCACCAACTTTAGCGTAAAAATTGCGGCTCCGACCATTGTTCTTTTGAGTTACTTCTCAGTTGTAAGTTACAAAGGCGCAGGCTGGTTACTGGTTGTTTATCACATCATTGTATTGATTTGGCTAATGGTTTACCTTAAGCGAATTGATGCCCTAGACTTCCACAGAGGCGTACTTCGAAAAGTTAAGAAAAAGAAGCATATCGAGATGATTCGGTTTATGCTTTACGGTTCATTAAACCACTTGAGTGAAATACTGGTTTATAAAATCGACTTGGTAATGATTGGACTGCTACTCTCTCCTACGAAAGTTGGATATTACAGCATTTTCTTATTCCTGACAGTCGTTATTGAAATACCAACAAACGCGGTAGTTAGAATTACAAGACCTATAATTTCAAAAGCCTTTGAGGATAATAAAGTTCATGAAATTTATAAAATTTACAAAAGTTCCTCAACCAACCTCTTCATCATTGGAATCCTACTTTTTTCTGTTCTTTGGATGAATATGAATACCTTTTTTGTGGTGATGACCAACGGAAATGACTTAATTGCCTTTAAAACAGTGTTTCTATTCCTAGCGATTGCCAAACTATTTGAAATGGTTACCAGCGTCAACTTCACCATCATTTCATATTCCCCACACTTTAGAGTAATCACCTTGTTCTTCATCATTCTAGCAGCCTTAAACATCACTTTGAATCTGTATTTAATTAAAGAGTTCGACATCATTGGTGCGGCCATGTCAACTGCCATTTCCATGTTGATATTCAATATCTTAAAAACGACTTTTATTGCGGTGAAATATAAAATGCATCCATTCAGAAAGGAATATATTTTACTCCTATTATTCTTAGCTTTTTCGATAGGAATGCCTTTGTATTTCCCAACACTATTTGAGTCCATTATTCTATCTGCAATCATTTCAGGAGTATTCTGCTGTATATTTGCCTTGGTCACTTATCAAATGAAAATATCATTAGAACTCAATCAAATGATAGATAAATATTGGGGGAAAGTTTTCAACAGATAACCCGCCATCAAACGAAAATTATTAACTTTATAAGTTTTAAATAGAGAACGCAAAAAACGTGGAAGGGATTATTAAACAATTCAAGATGAAAGAGACCAAACCTTTGTATTTAATACATGGGGAAGAGTCTTATTTTATTGACAGAATTACGGAGGCAGCAACTGAATACATTCTTGAAGATCATGAAAAAGATTTTAACTTAACAATTCTCTACGGAAAAGATGTTGATTTGGGTCAACTTATTGAACAAGTCAAGCGCTATCCCATGATGGCTGAACGCCAATTGGTAATTATTAAGGAAGCACAAGATGTGAGAAGTTGGGATGCTATGGAACCTTATTTTAAGAATCCAACCAGTAGCACAGTTTTAATTCTTGCACACAAACATAAGCGAGCTGATACACGAAAGAAATTCGTGAAAAGCATAGCAGCAAATGGTGTTGTTTTTGAAAGTAAAAAGTTATATGAAAACCAAGTAGATGCTTGGATTATAAGTTACTTAAAAGAAAAAGGATATACCATTACGCAAAAAGCGACCATGCTTTTAGTAGAGTTTTTAGGAAGTGATTTGGGAAGAATCGTTAGTGAGTTAGATAAACTAACAATCGTTTTAGGCGATGAAAAGGCGATTAATGAATTACATATTGAGAAAAATATCGGGATATCAAAAGACTACAATGCTTTTGAGTTAACCAATGCTTTTGCCAATAGAGACACTTTAAAAGCCAATAAAATCATCAATTATTTTGAGCAAAATCCAAAAGCAACGCATATCACCATGATTATTCCTTTGTTATTTGGGTTTCATGAACGTATGATGAAGGCACACGTTTCACCGTCCAAGGACATGAACTCATTAATGAGCGGTTTACGTGTTAGTTTTCCTGCTGCCAAAGAATTGATGCAAGCAATGAAAATTTACTCCATTAAGAAAACTGCGAAAAACATTTCCTTCTTACAAGAATATGATTTAAAAAGTAAAGGAATCAACCGGGGTCCTGGCTCTGACGCCGACTTAATGCGAGAATTACTATATTTATTGATGCACTAATGAGAAGATTTTTTATTGACATACCTTCCTTAGAAGTTGAAGAAATCATACTTCCACCTGAAGAATCCAAGCATGCCGCTAAGGTTTTGCGAATGGTGCCTGGAAATCAATTGGAAATCATCAACGGAACAGGTGTTATCTTCACGGGAGAAATCACCTATAGTGACCCCAAAAACGTAGTTGTAAGAAAGGTGACTTTCACAAAAGCGGAACCAGACAAACACCATATTCACATAGCAATTGCGCCAACAAAAAACAATGATAGATTAGAATGGTTTTTAGAAAAATCAACGGAGTTAGGAATTCATGAAATTACACCTATACTTTGTAAAAATTCTGAACGAAAGCAGATAAAGCAGGAACGTTTGGAGAAAATTATCGTTTCAGCGACAAAGCAGTCTAATCGCGTTTTCTTACCCCAATTGAATGCCTTAACTTCCATCGAAGAGTTTATTGTGAATCACCCAAATGGTTTGATTGCACACTGCTACGAGGAGGAAGAAAGGAATACAACTATTTTCAAACAATTAAAAGAAAACTCAAAACGCTGGACAGAAAATAATACGCCAATACTTATTGGACCAGAAGGTGATTTCACCCTAAATGAAATACAATTGGCACTGGAAAATGGATATCAAGCAGTAACTTTGGGGAATACTCGTTTACGAACAGAAACTGCTGGTGTATATGCTTGTATGAATGTTAAATTATTTTTCGAAGAATAAAATGAAATTAATCGTCAGTCTAATTTTTACTTTAATAATGTCCTTTTCTTTTGGTCAAGGGCTGTATAAACTAGCTGTGCTAAAATATAGCGGTGGTGGAGACTATTACGCCAATCCTACTTCCGTTCCAAATCTCGCGAAATTTGCCAACGAGCAATTAAGCGCACAAATAGACAAAGATGTTCCCTTCGTTGAAGTGGGAAGTCCACAAATTTTCAACTACCCTTTTATTCACATGACAGGACATGGAAACGTTGTGCTTTCTAATTCTGATAGAGAAAATTTAAGAAATTACCTTTTTGCAGGCGGCTTCTTGCACATTGATGACAACTATGGAATGGATGAGTTTATTCGTCCGGAGCTTAAGAAATTATTCCCGAATTACGATTTGGTTGAATTGCCTTACTCCCACCCTATTTTTCATCAGAAGTATAAGTTTAACAACGGATTGCCCAAAATCCACGAACACGACGACGGACGACCGCAAGCCTTCGGAATCATAATAGAAGGCCGACTGGTACTTCTCTATACCTACGAAACCGATTTAGGGAATGGTTGGGAAGATCCATCTGTACATAATGACCCAATTGAAAAACATGAGGCTGCGTTAAAAATGGGCTTGAATATTTTACAATTTGTATTGCTAAAAGGTGGAATTGATGAATAGATACTTATTACATAGCTTGGTTTTTATCTTCATTACATTGAATAGTTTTGGCGTATTTTCTCAAGAGAAGAAATCCAAACTTCCACCAAAAATTGAAGACACATACTTGTTTGAGATTTTGACCTATGATAGACAACCAGCAATTCCTGCATACATGCGCGAAGGAATTGAAAGAATGGTGGCTAAGCCAATGCCTAAATGGGATGCACAAGACAGTTTATTCTTTGCTTTTGAGAATGTTCACCTAAAAAGATTTGAAAAAGCTTACAATAGTTTCGCTCGATTAAACACGGATACTTTACAAGAAAAACATGCACAGATCCTTTACAGAACAGCACTTTACAAATACAAGAAGTTCGATAAATTATTAGCATTCAACGAAGCAACTTTTCAGGAGAATAAACAAAGGTTATACAGTTTTAAAACCGCTTTTAAGGATTTCGTTACAGCAAGTGAGAATCACAAGCAAGACCCTAGTTACTACGATGATAAGCTTATTTTTCCGATTTTAAAGGATGATACATTAATCTATTACGCAAAAGACGAATCACCACAGTTCAACAAATATGTAGAAGTAGCATTTGCGATAGATTCGGTTTTCCGACAATTCTCTATTCTCCATGATGAAAACGATTTCTTACTGTCTAAAGCTTTTGAAGAAATGGGTGATTTTCAAAGGAAGAATTTTTATACAACCAATGCGTTTTTCTATTATTCTGCTGCATTGCACTACAATAAGAACAATAAATCGGTAATAGAAAAATACAATAGCACCAATCGCGAAATCAATGCGAAGAATTTAATTAAAATCAGCTTTAAGAATAAGTTTGGAATGGTCATCAAGAATAGATACAAACTAAGTAAAGACTACATCCAAAAAACGAGTATAGACGAAGGTCCAGAAAACTTTTATCCACCAACAGTTGTCGAACGCAAAGACTACCTTCCATGGTTAGACTTCTGGATTATTGTCATGCTGATTATTACTGGTGCTTTAGTTTATGTCATCTTCTTCTTGAAGTCCGAAGAGTAAGCTTTTAGCTTATTCTTCTCCTTGATTCTCAACCTGACTATTAGCTAATCCCTCTTGGTCAGCAACCTTTAAATCGTCTGATAAACCAGAGAAGAATGCCGACAGTTCTTTTAATGTTTCAGGAGAAGTTTCAAGATCCTTCATCATTTTTCCTTTTTCAAGCACAACGATTCTGTCACAAACTTCTGTTGTATGCATTAAGTCATGACTAGAAATAAGCAAGGTTTGTTTTCCTTCATCCGCAATTTTCTTAAAAATGGCTTTCAAACGGAATTGTGTTGTTGGGTCTAAATTTGCAAAAGGTTCGTCTAAAACGACCACCTCTGGACTTCCAATTAAAGTAGCTACAACACCAACTTTCTTTTGATTTCCTTTCGATAAATCACGAATATATTTCTTTTGCTCTAAAATCTCCCCATTGAAAAGATCGTGGAAAGGTAGGAGAAAATCATTTACTTCTTGCTTGGAAACTCCTCTTAATTCCCCAACAAAGTAAAAATACTCTTCGGGTGTTAAGTAGGAAATCAAAAAACTTTCATCTAAGAATGCACTGGTAAAAGACTTCCAATCTTCACTTTCTCCTATCAATACACCTTGATTGGTAACCTGACCTTCTGATGGTGCAATTAAGTCTAGAAGTAAACTAAAAAACGTTGTTTTCCCAGCTCCGTTGTTCCCAACTAATCCAAAACATTGCCCGAATGGAATTTCCAACAAGTCAAGTGCTAAAACAGTTTTATCACCATATGTCTTTTTTAAATTCTCTGCTCTAATCATAGTCTTCCTAATTCTTTTGTTTGTAAGCGTAAATTGTTTCGTATTTTTCTTCTTTATAAATATTCTCAATCTGTTTGAAAACAGCATTTCTAAATAACAATCCTAAGAGTCCTGTAACGCAAACTGCAAAAAAGCCAATAGAACTATCAAAGAAAAAGTTGAATGTACCGAATATCAAGGCCGGTAACACTAACTTGGGTATTGTTAATAAAACCGTTTTCACATTAAAGGCATTTTTACCACCAAATGGTTTTGAAGCACTTTCCAAGTCGATAGGCGTTTTAATATACGCACCAGAAAGCAAGGTAATATAAGCGTTTATACCAATATTATAAATTCCTGCAGAGAAAATGGCCATATAAACTTCTACTCCAAAATAAAGATAAAAAGTAGAAACAATAATCATAATAAAAGTAACCACATTCATCAACCACCATTTAGACGAAAGATATTCTCTGTATCGAATACTTTGACTCATCATGAATGGATAATGTGAACTGTCCCAACTAGGAACAAATCCCCCAAATGTAAACATGAACCCACCTGTGATAACGATTCCAGCAAAGACCATCATTATCGGTTTGTCCATATAAATTGGATCATTAAAGAAAAAGAATCCATAAAATAATGAAAACAAGGTCAACCAAAGTGTGTTTTTTGAACGCTTATTTCTTAAAATTAAACGCAAGTCATTTGTTAAGAACGTTCCCATTAAACCAAACTTAGACAACCAAGAGTAGTCCGTGGAGTCAAAGTTTCTTTTACTTTCTTGCACTGCTTCATCTAAATACAATGCTTTATAAAAATGATTATAATCGTATTGATACATGAGGCCAGTTGCTAATACAACAAATAAAACCACCCAAGGATGCTGGAAGAATGATTCGAAAATGGGTGTGGTATATAGTGTAATATCAAAAAAGCCAAAGTATTGAGCTACTCCTGCTCCAACAAACACAAGTGCAACAGCGGCAAATATCGCCGTCTTGTTGTTCACTGCTAAATTCAAATAATTATTAAAATAAGTGATTGAACGCATAGCAACGAACCAAGCTATTACGCCAACAACTGAGTAACCTTCGCTGAGCAAAGTAACTGAGAAAGGCACTAGGAAGAATAAAGGATAAATATTAAAAAATGTAAATCCAGATTTCCCCAATAAATAATGCGTGATTCTTTTCTTTGAAATGGCCAATGTCAACAATGGTTTCACCCTCATTACAGGCGTGTTTTGCGCAAAGTAACGGAAGATTATATCAAAGGCCCACCAATAGATTAAATAACTATTAATAACAGTCAAGGGCTCTTGTCCTGTATTATCTTGAATTTCATAGAAAGCTAATACTCCCAGCATTAAAAACAATGCGGAATAAAATAAAATTCCAAATCCGATAAATATTTTTAAGGCTAAATTTGTTCCAAATGAGGCTGAACGTGTAAATGATCGCCATTCTAATTTAATAAAACTCCAAAGCATGTGTCAATAGTTTTAAACAAAGCTAAAATATTTTACATGATAACAAAGATATTTTTTTTAAAAAAACCTTCCATCCTATTTCTATACCTTTTATATACTTGTTTGTCACCTATATAAATTAATATATATATATTGCTGTGAAAACTAAAAAATTAAACCAAAAAAAATGAAAAAAACATTACTTTCTATTGGAGTTTTTGCCATGACCTTTGCAATTTATGGTCAGAATACCCCAACTTTAATTAAAAAATGTGCAACTGAAGAATATATGCAATACAGGGAGTCTGTTCAGCCTGGATATATTCAAGCTACAAAAGATGCTTTCGAAGTTGCTAAAGCTTCTCAAGAAGGAGTTGTTCTAAAAAATAATGAAACTTTAAGAATTCCAGTAGTTGTTCACGTAGTTTACGATGAAACTAGACCTGAGATGAATCTTGCAGACAGTGTAATTCACAATCAAATAAAAATATTAAACGATGATTTCAATCGTACCAATGCGGATACGACAAATATGAGGTCTGATTTCAACATCGTTACAGGTGAAGGCTTAAACATCGTATTTGAGTTAGCAGCTTTCGACCCTCAAGGAAATCCAACAACAGGTATTACACGAACTTCAACAACAACCTCTTCTTTCCTAGATTTTTCAGGAATGATGGACGGTGGCGGAATTGCAGAAAAAGTTAAGTACACTGCTGAAGGAGGAAGTGACGCATGGGATCAATCTCGCTATATGAATATTTGGGTTTGCAATATGGCGCTAGTACTCTTTGATCAAGAAATACCAATGGTATTAGGTTACGCAACGCCACCTGCTGATATGCCAAACTGGCCAGAAGAAGGTGTAGGAAACATGTCTGACGGTGTAGTGGTTCAATATCAGTTTTTTGGAAGTAACAATCCTACCGTAGGAATTGAAGACTACGAAGTATTGGGAAGAACTGTTACACACGAAGTAGGTCATTACCTTGGTTTACGTCACATCTGGGGAGATGCTGAAAACTGTATAGAAGATGATGGAATTGAGGATACACCAAATGCAACAGAAAATAGTCAGGAATCAGGTTGTATTCATAAAAACACGTGTGATAACGACGATATCTATGGTGTAGATTTACCTGATATGTGGGAAAACTACATGGACTATTCAGACGAAAGCTGTCAAAACTCTTTTACAAATAAGCAAATCGCTTTAATGCGTGGTGTATTAGAAAATCAGCGTGCTGATTTAGTAGCAGAAGACAATGGTGCTTTAGCAATTAAAGAAGATACAAAACTAAATGTAGCGATGCATCCTAACCCAACAAATAATTTTGTGACGCTTGTAAGTGATAAAAACTTAAAAGGTGCAATCAAAATCGTTGACTTAAGCGGGAAAATTGTTGCTGAGTCTTTCATTAATGGAATACAAACAACTATCGATGTATCTCATTTACAAAGTGGAATTTACCAAGTTTTCGTTGAAGGAAAAACAGGTGCTTCAAAATTAGTGAAATTCTAACCTTCACTATTTAGAATAGGTCTTTTGTAAAAATTAGACTCTGTGGTAAATTAATATTATCACAATTAAAAGCTAACTCTTCGGAGTTAGCTTTTTTGTTTTATGAACTTCATCACTTTTATGTTATTTTCAAATACATTATTTCATTATTACCATTTTTTCCCTTAACTTTAATTTATGCAGATAAATATTCCTACCCATTTAACAGGTTTAACCAAAGAAGAGGTTGAAAAAGCTCATAAAAAGCATGGCTATAATGAGTTAAAACAACATCATAAATCCTCTTGGCTGATTCTTTTATTGCACATACTGAAAGAACCTATGCTATTGATATTGATAGCGATTTCAATTATTTATGTGCTCATTGGAGATTATGGCGAAGCACTTTTTATGTTTATCGCCATCATTGCAGTTTCTGCGATTTCATTATATCAAGATAATAAAAGTATCAAAGCTTTAGAGGAATTAGAAAAATTAAACGAACCCCTAAGTTCGGTCGTAAGAGAAAAAAAAGTTCAAGAAATACCAACGCATGAAATAACAATAGGCGATTTATGTATCGTTTCTGAAGGGAGAATGATCAATGCCGACGGAAAAATTGTTCACAGCAACGACTTCTCTGTGAATGAATCTACCTTAACGGGAGAAAGTTACTCCGTCTTTAAAAATAGTGACTCAGACAACAATCAAGTCTATAGCGGAACTTTAGTTTCCTCTGGTTTGGCTGTTTTTCAAGTTGAGAAAATCGGTAAAAAAACCAAATTAGGTCAAATCAGTGAATCGATTAAGGAGATTGAAGGAGAAAACTCACCCTTACAAAGACAAATTACAAACTTTGTAAAATGGATGGCTGTTATTGGAGGAATTATCTTTTTATTGGTTTGGGGTTATAGTTATTACCAAACAAAAGATTTACTGGAGAGTTTATTAGTTGGCTTAACTTTGGCAATGTCTGTTCTACCAGAAGAAATACCGGTAGCTTTCACCACTTTCATGGCTTTGGGAGCCTGGAAGTTAATGAAAGAGGATATCATCATCAAACGAAGTAATGTTGTCGAAACTTTAGGGAGTACAACTGTTGTTTGTGCAGACAAAACAGGGACTATCACCGAGAATGTCATGATATTGAAGCAACTTTACAACTTCAAGAATGATAAGATATATTATGAAGAAAACTATAAGGAAGAAGAGCTCGAAGAGCTGATTTCTTATGCCATGTGGAGTAGTGAACCAGTTCCATTCGACCCTATGGAAAAAACCATCCACTATGTATATGAAAAGTCTAAAATGGAGGATGTCAGAAGGGATTTCGAAATGATTCACGAATATCCGCTAGAAGGAAAACCTCCGATGATGACACATCTTTTTGAAAACGAAAAAAAAGAACGAATTGTAGCAGCCAAAGGTGCGCCCGAAGCTATTATTGATGTTTGTCAATTAAGCACAGAAGATAAATCTAAGTTAATAGCAAAAGTCATTGAATTCGCTAAGGAAGGTTTTAGACTGCTTGGTGTTGCAAAAGCAACATTTGAAGGAAATAACTGGCCTAAAAATCAGCAAGACTTTAATTTTGAATTTCTTGGATTCACAATTTTCTTTGATCCTCCAAAACCTGGAATAGCATCCGTTTTTGAGCAATTATATGAAGCTGGAGTCAAAGTCAAAGTGATTACAGGAGACAATCCTGATACGACAAGAGCCATTGCGTTTCAAGCAGGGATAACAAATTCAGAGCAAACAGTAAACGGTGTTGACATTATAGGAAAAAGCGACGAAGAATTGATGGAAATAGCGGATAGCACTACCCTATTTACAAGAATGTTTCCTGAGTCGAAATTAAAAATGGTCAATATCTTTAAACAAAAAGGAGAAGTTGTAGCCATGCTTGGTGATGGCGTAAATGATGGTCCAGCGTTAAAGGCTGCACATATTGGCGTAGCAATGGGAACAAAAGGAACTGAAACCGCGAAGGCAGCGGCAGACTTAATCATCACAAATGACGATCTAGGGAAACTCCTTGTGGGAATTGAAGCTGGAAGAAGAATTTACAGTAATCTAAAAAAAGCGATTCGTTATATTATTTCCATTCATATTCCTATTATGATGGCAGTAGCACTTCCATTATTCCTTGGATGGATATATCCGCATATATTCACACCTGTGCATGTAATCTTCCTAGAATTGATAATGGGACCAACTTGTTCTATCGTTTATGAAAGTGAACCTGCGGAAAAAAATGCTATGCAGAAAAAACCGAGAAAGTTAACAGAACCATTCTTAAATGCCAAAGAATTAACATTGAGTATTATTCAAGGTTTGATGATAACAGCAGGTATTCTCTTTGCATATCAATATACAGTTGGACAAGGCGGAAGTGAAGAAAACACGCGTGCTATGGTATTTACGACCTTAATTTTTTCGAATATTCTATTGAGTTTTACCAATCGTTCTTTCTATTACAGTGTTATAGAAACTTTTAAGAATAGAAACGTATTGCTTATAGGAATTACCGGCATTACATTGGTTTTACTTTTCTCGATTCTATACATTGAACCAATAGGAAACTTCTTTAAGGTTGAAGCGATTTCCTTCTCTGAATTACTTATCACACTATTGATAGCTGGTGTTTCAGTCTTATGGATTGAAGGGTATAAGTTTTATAGAAGGAAAAAAGATAGAGAATAAGATAATTCCATTATTTGGAACGTCTTCTCTTTATTTAGAAATTACGTAAAATGTCAATACGTTTTTGGATTGGCGGATGTGTTGCAAAAATATTCCCCACTCCACCTAAGAATGCAAGAGAATCATCTATTTTATTCTCAATGAACATTTGTTTAACATCACCGCTTTCAACCTCCTCTACCGTAGAGTTTCCAGAAATCTTTGCCAACGCATTGGCTAAAGCCCAAGGTTTTCTAGTCATTTCTGCAGCACCTGCATCAGCAAGAAACTCACGTTTTCTACTCAGTGACATTTTAAATAAAAAGGAAAGAAAATAAGCAACCGCAGCAAGCACCAAAACAATTATAATAAGAGCAGCACCGCCACCTTTGTCATTATTTCTTTTGCGCAGACTTCCGTAATAAATAGAACGATAAGCAATTTGCATGATGAAAGAGAATATCCCTACAAAGATGATAGAAACAATCAGTAACTTCACATCGTGATTACGAATATGCATCAATTCATGGGCAATTACACCTTCCAATTCATCATCTTCAAGCGTATCAATAATCCCACGCGTTAAAGTTACGGTATAGGTTTTATCATTAATTCCACTTGCGAAGGCATTTAGTCCATCACTTTCGATGATTCTAAGCATTGGCATAGTCATTCCTATGCTCATACATAAATTCTCTGTGAGGTTGTACACTCTCATATTTTCTTTCCGAGAAAGTGTATGAGATTGTGCCGTTGCGTTAATAATAGAAGCATTAAAAAAGTAGGCAATAGCAAACCAAATTCCTACGGCAATAAGGACTATAGGAACGGCTTCTAAAAATTGTTGAAATACAAAATCAATTGGCATTGTTATTTCATTACCAAAATTGAGAATAAAAAAGAAAGCGAAAACCAACACCAATACGAGAAGCGGAAACGCTAATAGTAAAAGTATTGATTTTCTAGTATTCTTAGATATCTGCTCCTGCAGTCCAACGTACTTCATAGTTTAAACTACAAAAATATAATTAGAATTTAACCTCTGGTGCTTTATCCATAACTGCTCTTTCTGTTTCTCCTACGTCAAACATAGGTTCTTTTTGAAATCCAAACATTCCAGCCAAAAGTACGTTAGGGAATTTCTGAACAGCGATATTTAATTCCTTTGTTGCAGAGTTGAAGAATCTTCTAACTGCAGCTAATTTATTTTCAATATCCGACAACTCGTTTTGCAACTGAAGCATGTTTGTACTTGCTTTTAAGTCAGGATAAGCTTCAACTTGAACATTTAGTCCTCTAAGTGCTGTTGACAACTGTTGTTCTGCTTGAATCTTATCATTTACCGAAGTTGCATTCATAGCATTGGTACGAGCAGCTGTTACGGCTTTTAAAACACCACTTTCATGATCCATGTAACCTTTTACTGCACCTATTAACTGAGGCACGAGGTCGTGACGTTGTTTCAACTGTACATCAATATCCGCAAAGGCATTTTCTCTATTTACTCTTAATTTAACAAGGGTATTGTAAATCGAAATACCCCAAATCACTAAAACAGCGATTACTATTCCGGCAATTAGCATTCCACTCATATTGTTTTCAATTTTAAATTTGGTTAAATATAAATAAAAAAAATAGACTAAAGATAATTTTAGAATTAATTAGCAGAACTTATTTGAAACGAACAAGCTTAATAAAATGAAAGAGGCCTTTCTCAGTTACTCAGCTTCATATAGATTACCTTCAATGCTACTTGGTGGTACATCTTGTAGCAGTCCAAAACTAATTACAAAACAACAAAAAACCCAGCTAGTTTTTAACTAACTGGGTTTCTTGCTATATGTTATTATGAAAAATATACTAAGCTTTCACAACTGCTTCGTCTGAAGTTACTTTAGATTTTTTACCTTTAAGTAGTTCATAAACAGTTGAACTGGCGATGAAGATAGATGAGTAAGTACCTACTAAAACCCCAATCATCAATGCAAATACAAATCCTTTAATTGCACCACCATCAAAAACGAAGATTGTTAACAATACAACAAATGTTGTTGTTGACGTGTTGATCGTACGACCAATCGTAGAGTTAACAGCCTCATTAATAGTTTCGTACGTATCTTTCTTGTGGTACTTCTTATCAAATTCACGAATACGGTCAAATACAACCACCGTATCGTTAATAGAGTAACCTACAATCGTTAAAATTGCTGCAATAAACGCTTGGTCAATTTCCATATTAAACGGTAAAACACCGTGACCTAAAGCAAATATTCCAAGAACAATAAGAACGTCATGTCCTAAAGCAATTACCGCTGAAAGACCAAATTGCCAGTTACCGAAACGAATCAAGATATAAACGAAGACAATAATCATCGCTAATATGATAGAAATCATAGAGTCAACTTGCAACTCTTCAGAAACAGCTGCAGAAATAGATCTAGAGCTTTCAATAGAAGCTACTCCATATTTATCTTCGACACTTGCTAAAGCTTCTAACAATTCTGTTCTAACTGTTAATTCTGAGTTTGGAACATTTTGTAAGTAGTCTGTCGCGATTTCAACACGATAATCAGAGTTTCTTACTTTCACTTCAATTGAAGCTGATTGATTATCTGTTCTTAATGCATCACGCAATAAGTCTTTAATATCTTCAATCTTATCTCCTACTGGTTGTGTAAATACAGTTTCGTATGTTCTACCTCCTGTAAATTCAACAGAAGGTTTTAAACCTCTTGTTACTAAAGCACCAACAGCGATTAAAAGTATAACACCTGATGCTAGGAAGAATTTCTTACGGTTCTTAATAAACTGAATATTTACGTTTGCAAAAGCATTCTTAGTGAATGAAGTTGAGAAAGTAAATTCTTTCTTCTTGCTTAAGAAGTATTCAAATATTAAACGTGTAACAACAATTGCTGTAAATAATGAAGTGAAAATACCGATGATTAAAGTTGTAGCGAATGACTCAATTGGTCCTGAACCAAAAGTTTTCAATACGATAGCAACTAACAAAGTCGTTACGTTAGCATCTACAATAGCAGATAATGCATTTCTGTAACCGTCTTTAATAACTACCTTCATTCCCTTACCTTCACGAATTTCTTCACGTGCACGTTCGAAAATAAGTACGTTAGCATCCACCGACATACCGATTGTTAAAACGATACCCGCAATACCTGCTAAAGTTAATACCGCACCGAATGCAGATAAGAAACCAAAGATTAATATCAAGTTGATAATTAATGCTGTATTGGCAACTAAACCAGCTCTACCATAGTAGAATATCATGTATGTCAATACTAAGATTAAAGCAATACCGAAAGAGATTAAACCAGTCTTCGCGTTGGCAGCTCCAATGGTTGGTCCAACAACTGCTTCGTCAACAATGTTACTTGGCGCTGGAAGTGCTCCTGCGTTTAATAAATCAGATAAAGCTTGTGCTTCAGCCATTTTAAAGTTTCCTGTAATTAAAGTAGAACCTCCTGTAATTGGACCGTTGATAACTGGTGCACTAAACACTTTGTTGTCCATTACGATTGCGATAAAGTTTCCAACGTTCTCTGTTGTCATTCTTCCCCACTCATCTGCTCCTCTTGAGTTCATCTCAACACTTACTCCTGTTCCTTGACTTGGGTCGAAAGATACACGTGCATTGTCAATATCTGAACCACCTACTCTTGCTTTTTGATCGTCTGGAACTTTCAAAGAATATAAACTATAGAATAAAGTATCAGCTACTCCAAAGTTTTCCTCTTTTGCTCCCCAAACAAACCGAACGTTCTCCAACATTAATTCTTCTGCTTTTTCGTTCAGAATTTGGTTAATCTTAGAAGTATCAGTTGATTTAGCATAACCTAACTGTGGACTATTTAAGAAACGTCCTTGGTTGTCAATACTAACTTGGAACATTTTCCCAAAAGAAGTTAACTTAACAGATTTCTCTTCTTCAACTTTTTCTTCTGCAATAGCTGTTGTTAATGAATCAGTTTCTATGATTTCAGCAACTGCCTCATCTGTATCCTCAGTCTCATCATCAAATAAGTTATCTAGGTCAGCCTCTTCAACGCTGCTATCAGTTTCTACTAATAGTTCGTTTAAGAATCCTCCTAACTCAGCTGCTTTGTAAGTTAAGTAGAACTCTAAGTTGGCTGTACTCTGTAATCTTTGTTTTACCGTAGCCTGGTCTTTTACACCTGGTAGTTCGATATAGATACGATTTGTAGCTACATCTTTAGTAATATTTGGCTGCGCAACACCGAATTGGTTAATACGATTCTCCATAATCGTCTCAACACCATCTAATGCACCGTCAGATAATTTCTTTAGGTAATTTCTAACTTCAGTGTCTGAAGCTTTACTTCCAATTTTAGAAACGATTTCTTCCGTAGAGAATTCACGGATTAAGTTTCTTTCTGGATACATCTCCTTGTGCTTTGCAACAAAAATGTCAACAAAGTCTCCACCTTTAGTATTGTATTCTTCTAATGCGCTTTCGTAAGGCTTGTTGAAATGTAAGTCTCTAGCATTTAAAGCTACACTCTTTACCATTTCTGGCATTGAGATCTCTAAAGTTACAGACATTCCTCCTTCAAGGTCAAGACCTAAAGCAACGCTTTTTTCTTTTACTTCTTTAAAAGTATTCCCTAAGAATACCTTTTCTTTGTTTTTCTCCTTTAAAATCTCATTCAAGAAAGCAGACTTTGCTAAGTCGTAAGCCTCATTATCTGTTTCAAAGTTTACATAAGTACCGTTTGGCAACTCTACAGTTTCCCCTAGTGCTTCTGCTTTTAGAGCATCTGCTCTTTCGATAGCAACAAGTTCAGCTTCCCTTTCAATCTTTGTACCTACAAATGAAAATGAAATTTGGTATAAACTTACTACTAACAGTAAGATTGTGAAAAACCAAAAAAATCCTTTATTACGCATAGTTAAAGTGTCTAATATTATTTAATAGCCCGCAAATATAGAATTATCATTTATTAAACGCAACATAAAGGCAAAGTAGTTATCATTTTTTTTCACTTTCCTAATAAAATTAGTGGTAAACCCTCCTTTTTAGCTTAAAGCTGAATTTTTAAAATTCTTTAATAAAATCCGAGGATATGCTAATTAATCTGAAGAATATATTACTTTTGTGGTGAATTATAAAAAAATCAAATAGCTAATATAAATCACATGAAGAATAGAATTATTGCGTTTTTATTTCTTGCTACATTTGCTTTCTCTGGCTCTGTAAAGGCTGATGAAGGTATGTGGTTCCTAATGTTTATCGACAAAAAGATCGATGACATGCAAAAGAAAGGACTACAACTTACAGCAGAAGAAATATACAGTATTAATAACAGTAGCTTAAAAGATGCTATTGTTCAGTTTGCAGGAGGTTGTACTGCTGAGATCATTTCGGACAAAGGACTTGTTTTAACAAATCACCACTGTGGATACGATGCAATTGCAGGATTATCTACACCTGAACATGATTACCTAACAAATGGTTTCTGGTCTAAAAACCATGAAGAAGAATTAAAGCCTGAAAAGCTTTCTGTTCGTTTCTTCGTTAGAATGGACAATGTTTCTGAGAGAATCTTAAGTCTTGTTAATAACGACATGACAGAGTTAGAAAGAGAGGCAATCGTTAACAAAGAAATTGCTAAAATTGAAAAAGAAAACAACGAAAACGGAAAATATACAGTTTCTGTTCGCTCTTTCTTCGAAGGAAATGAATATTACTACTTCGTTTACGAAGATTATAACGATGTTCGTTTGGTAGGAACTCCTCCAAATGCTATTGGAAAGTTTGGTGGAGACACTGACAACTGGGAATGGCCACGTCACACAGGAGACTTCTCTGTTTTCAGAGTGTACACGGATCAAGATGGAAATGCTGCTGAATACTCAGAAAGCAATATTCCAATGAAACCGAAATATCACCTCCCTGTAAGTTTGAAAGGATATAAAGAAGGAGACTTCTCAATGATTTTAGGTTACCCTGGAAGAACGAATCGTTGGATGCCAGCAATGGGGGTTCAACAAAACGTTAAGTATTCATACCCTGCTTGGGTTGAAGGTTCTGGAGAAGCGCTTAAGGTAATGAGAAAATACATGAAGGAAGACCAAAAAGTAAGGTTAGACTACGCTGGTCAGTATGCCGGTATTGCAAACTACTATAAGAATCGTCAAGGAATGATTGATGCTTTAAAGGAGCATAAAACTGTTCAGTCTAAAAAGAAAATGGAAAAACAGTTTGACAAATGGGCGAAAAACAACGAAGAATATAAAGGTGTTGTAAAAACAATCAACAACTATTATAAGAATACAAATAAACAAGCATTACAACACAACTACCTATTCGGTATGTTACGTTCAGCATCGTTTGCAGTTATTCCTTACCGTTTCAGCAATATGCTAACACAATATGTGGGAGTTTCTGACGATAAGAAAGCAGCAATGAGAGCAGAGATTGAAACGAACCTTGAAGGTACTTTAGAATCCTTACACCTTCCTTTAGAACAAGAAGTTTACGCAGCTCAATTGGCCTTATACTATAAGAAAGCCAAGAAAGGAGGACTAGCACCTTACATTAAGGAAGTTGGTGATAAGAATAAAGGTGATTTCACGAAGTACATCAGCGACGCTTTTGAAAATAGTGTTTTCACAAATGCTAAAAAATTAAATGCTTACTTGTCGAATCCAGACGCTAGCATTATTCAAAATGACGAATTATTTAAGATATCAACAGCCATCTTGACACGTTACCGTTCACAAAGTGAAAAGGATATCGCTTTAAAGGATGACTTTGATAAAGCATTCAGAAAATTAGTTGCTGGTTTAAAACTTTCTGGTTTAAGTCCTATCGAATATCCTGATGCAAATAGTACGTTGAGATTAACGTATGGTACAATCCGTGCTTTGCCTTTGGGAGATAAAGTAAATGATGCGCAAGCAAATTACTATACAACTTTAAAAGGTACAATCGCTAAGCATATCGAAGGTGATGATGAGTTTGAAGTTCCAGCAAAGTTGATTGAATTATACAATGCTAAAGACTACGGTCAATATGCAGATGCAAATGGAGAGTTATGGGTAAACTTCCTAACTGACCATGATATTACTGGTGGAAACTCTGGTTCTCCTGTAATCAACGGAAAAGGTGAGTTAATCGGAATCGCATTTGATGGTAACATTGAGGCTATGGCTGGTGACGTTATTTTTGACCCAGTATTACAAAGAGCAATTTCAGTTGATATCAGATATGTATTATTTGTGATTGACAAGTTTGCAGGTGCAACAAACATTATTGATGAGATGACAATTATTAAGTAATAATAAAACATCATATTTAAAAAGGGCGAGTATTACCTCGCCCTTTTTTATGTCTAATATTTTATTTTGATAACTGAATAGAAAAGTTCACCAAGATTAGGCATAGTAAATATTCTTAGAAGAAAGTCCTAGGCTACAAGCGACAGCTACTAAAAGTATGAAGAATAAATAACAAGAATCTAATTCAAATTAATTGATCAAACCCTAATTACCATTCTTCCCCCTTCCCTGCTCTTTTGTTCTCTTCTTCGATTAATTTCTTCCAGTTGTATGTTTCATCATCTGAATCCTGAATAATCGCCTTATAGTCGTTTGCAGAAATGTCGTAAATTTCAATTTTCGAACCAGCGTATTCTTCGATTGCTTCAAGTAGTGGTTTTTCTTCTTCTGCACAAAATGCTATAGCCACACCCTTCTCTGTTCCACGTCCAGTTCTACCTACTCTGTGAACATAGTTTTCAGGCTCGTCTGGCAAGTCGTAATTGATTACAGCGCCAACACCTTGAATATCGATTCCTCTCGCTGCAACATCTGTAGCGATCAATACGCGAACATCTCCTTTTCTGAAAGCTTCTAGAACTGCAAACCTATCTTCTTGCTCCACGCCACCGTGAATCCCAAGAGCAGTAATCC
>DATJCX010000057.1:0-2482 GCA_035497735.1 Brumimicrobium sp.
CAATGGCAGGAACAACAGCTAAAAACGGAATTTACAAATGCTTTAAGGCAATATGAGCAGTATGTAGCACAGTTTACTTATTTTAAGGAACAGGCTCTTCCAAATGCTGAAGAGATTATCAATGCAGCAAAGTTGGGTTACAGCACAGGTGATATTTCGTATGTAGAATATCTATATGCCTTACAGACAACAGCCGACATTCAGCTTAATTATTTAAAAAGCATACAGCAAATAAACGAAGCTGTAACACTTATCAATTCATTAATTAGTAAATAAGACAATATATGAAACGTAATATAAATAAGATCGTTTTTAGCGTTTTTGTCCTTATGGCAGTATTTATTTTTAATGCTTGCAAGAATAGTGAAAAACATTCGGAGAATGATGGACATAATCACGATACAGAAAAAGAGACGGAAACAGACCAACACAAAGAAGAAAACGTTGCATTTTTGACTGATGAGCAGATGAAAGCCGCAGGTATTAAGATTGGAATGATTGAACAAAAACAGTTATCTGCAACATTGAAAGCTAACGGTTCTTTGCGAGTTCCTAATAGTAATAAGGCAAATGCAACCTCATTATTTGGTGGAGTAATAAGATCGCTTAATGTAGAAATTGGAGATTTCATACGTAAAGGACAGGTAATTGCTACTATTTCAAACCCGCAATTTATACAGTTACAAGAAGAATATCTAAGTATTAATAGCCGAATAGAATTTGCGGAACAAGAATTGGCAAGACAACGAGAGTTAAACGATGGAAATGTAGGTGCAAAGAAAAACCTGCAAAATGCCACAGCTGAATTGAATACGTTGAAAACACGAAAATCTTCTTTAAACCAACAAATTCAGATGATGGGAATTAATCCGAATTCTTTGTCAAATTCTAACCTTAAATCGTCATTGGTTGTTACCAGCCCGATAAGTGGAATGGTTAGCAATGTTTTTGCCAAAATCGGCAGTTATGTAGATGTGTCTTCACCAATTGCCGAAATAATTGAAAACACTGCGCTACATTTAGACTTACAGGTATACGAAAAGGATATTCCGTTAATCAAGAATGGTCAAAAAATAGATTTTGTTGTTACCAATAATCCAAATAAAACTTACACTGCCGAAGTGTATAGTATTGGTTCATCGTTTAGCGGTAGTAGTAAAACGATTGCAGTTCATAGTAAGATTATAGGCGATAAAACAGGTTTGATTGATGGAATGAGCATAACGGGTATGGTGAGTTTGGATGATGTATCAAGTCCAGCTGTTCCTAATGAGACGATTGTTAATTCTGATGGTAAGTATTATATCTTTTTGGTTAAAGAGCAGCTAGAAAAAACACATGAATACAAAAACGATGAAGCTCATAATCATAATAACCACGACCATGGTTCAGAAAAAGGAACTCAATTTGTAAGAATGGAAGTTATCAAAGGCGCTTCTCAATTAGGTTATACGGCGATAACGCCTGTAGGTGAAATTCCACACGGTACACATATTGTGATAAAAGGTGGATTTTTCGTAAATGCGAAAATGAATGATACAGGAGAACATGGTCACGCCCACTAAAAATAATTTACAATGAAAAAGAGCATTGAACAAAAATTATTGCAGAAAAATACCAATCCTACAAGTATGCGGATTTTGGTGTATGACTTCTTAGAACAGCAACAAGTAGCAATGTCCTTGTCAGAAATAGAAAGCCATTTTTACAAAGCTGATAGGGTTACTATTTATCGGACTTTAAAGACCTTTGAAGAAAAAGGCATTGTACATAGTATACAGGAGAATACAACGACAAAGTATATTCTATGTGACGACGGATGTAATGAAAATACTCATAAAGATTGGCACTTGCATTTCTATTGTAGAATTTGCAAATACACGACTTGTAAAGAAGATTTTGTGATCCCTCAAAGTGAAGCGAGGGATTACAGAATTGACGAAATAAAATTATTTGGTAAGGGTATTTGTGAGAATTGCTTAAAAGAGGGTTTGCAATAGCATTGCAAACCTTCACTATTTAACTTTGCAATAAGTAAAAGTGCTATGGAAAATTATCTTAATGAAACGAATATTCTTGACTACTCAAACGCCTCTATACAAAAGTTGTTAGAGCAAAAAGAGTGGGAAACTTGAACACTGTTTGTAAAGTAAAAGCGATATATAATTTTGTCCGGGACGAGATAAAATTTGGTTACAATGTTTCTGACGACATTCCAGCATCACAAGTATTGAAAGACGGTTACGGACAATGCAATACTAAAGCAACCTTGTTAATGACTTTGTTAAGAGCAGTAGGAATACCCAACCGTATTCATGGATTTACCATTGACAAAGCATTACAAAAAGGAGCAATTACAGGTTTTTGGTACAATTTGTCTCCCAAAAATATCTTACACAGTTGGGTTGAAGTTTGGGTAAACGATCAATGGTATTTTTTAGAAGGAGTAATAATAGATAAGCCTTATCTAACAAAATTACAG
>DATJCX010000058.1:0-157221 GCA_035497735.1 Brumimicrobium sp.
TAGCTATGCCTTAACCAATGTAAAGTAACAGGTTTTTTTATTTTAGTTTTTTGAAAAGCAGATTTTAAAACCTTTTGTAAACTCTCACCGCTATATTGAGCCCCGGGCCTCTGCCCTTCAAACATCCATATTTTCGGCTTATATGCCTTGTAATAATCCTCTAGCATCTCTAATATCTTTGGAGATAAAGGGACAATCCTATCTTTATTACCTTTACTCTGGTAAACATGTAAAGTCATGCGTTCTCGGTTAATATCTGCAAACTTAATATTTAGTAGTTCGACTTTTATCTAACATAGATAAAGAATATTTATCTTATATTTGGTTCACAAAATATTTAGTATAACCAAAATAAATATTGTCTAACTTTTAAAAGGCAATTCATTATCGAGCTGGAGGAGTCCAATTCTCAATATAAGCAGGACGAACATCCACCTTAGGTAAAGGTTGATTATAAAAAGCCATAGAGTCTGTACTAAAAGTAATCAAAGGTGTTCCAGGTGCTTTTAGATTTACCAATATTGTCATATAAGCAAATTGAAAAGGGTCTGTGGCAAATGCAATCTTCTTAAAACCAAGCTCCTTGGCCAACTTCTTACAGTTTTTTATATTTTGAACTGTAGAGAGTGCTTCGTTTTCTTCAAAAATATGTTCTGCTGGAATACCCATTGCCTCCGCATATATCTTCATTATTTTACCTTCTTGATAGGGAGTGTGAACAGCTGAGCCTGAAAAAATGATATTTTTCGCCATCCCTCTTTCATAAACAGTTTTGGCCCAGTTTAGACGAATGGTAAATAATTCTCTATTCTGTTCCGCCTCATAAGGATAACCCGGAATCACTACCGCATCATAAGGTGCCTTTGCATAACTCTTCTTGTTTTTCCTTTCCACTTTCTTATCCAATGAGCAGGACGCAAGAAGTAATGATACTATCAAAAAAAATAAATATTGCTTTCTCATAATTCAGTTAAAATAAATAAACGATAATAATTGCCAAAGTTAAGGCGCAAATAAAGAAGTGGGGAAATTGAAAGATTTCTCTCCGCTCATCAGCAACTCATATTGGTATAAATGTAGTGAAGTTTTCAGAATTAAAACATTCCTTTCCTTTACTTTAGTAGAAATAAATTATGCGGAAGACTCCAACTTCAACAACATCAACTATTAGTTAGCATTTAGCACAAGTTATTGAGCACCAACAATTCGGCACAAAAAAAAGCCGAAGAATGAAATCTCCGGCTTTCCTATAATCAATATATTTTTGTTAATAGCTATTTCATTTCTCTTGTAAAAGATGGGATTCCAGTAACATCCATTCCTGTAATAAGTAAGTGGATATCATGTGTACCTTCATAAGTAATCACAGATTCTAAGTTTGCCATATGTCTCATGATAGAGAATTCATCAGTGATTCCCATTGCACCTAACATCTGTCTTGCTTCACGCGCGATTTTCAATGCCATATCAACGTTGTTACGTTTTGCCATAGAAATTTGTGCTGAAGTTGCTCTTCCCTCATTCTTAAGTTGACCTAAACGGAAAGTTAACAACTGAGCTTTTGTAATCTCAGTAATCATCTCCGCTAATTTCTTTTGAGTTAATTGGAAAGCAGCGATTGGAACACCAAACTGCTTTCTTTCTTTACTGTAACGTAAAGCTTGGTCGTAACAATCCATAGCAGAACCGATAGCTCCCCATGCGATTCCAAAACGAGCTGAATCTAAGCAAGATAATGGCGCACCTAAACCACTTTTACCTGGTAATAAGTTTTCTTTTGGAACTTTGACGTTCACAAAAACCAATTCTCCTGTAGAAGAAGCACGAAGTGATAACTTACCCGTCATTTCTGGCGTAGTAAACCCTTCCATTCCTCTTTCCACAACTAAACCATGAATTCTTCCTTCTTCGTTTTTCGCCCATACCACAGCAATGTCTGCAAACGGAGCGTTAGAAATCCACATTTTAGCACCATTTAAAAGGTAATGGTCACCCATATCTTTAAAATTAGTAACCATGCTACCTGGGTCAGATCCGTGATCTGGCTCTGTTAAACCAAAGCATCCCATGTATTCACCTGTTGCTAATTTCGGTAAGTATTTTTGTTTTTGTTCTTCAGAACCGTATGCCCAGATTGGGAACATCACTAAAGAACTTTGTACAGATGCAGTTGAACGTAAACCGCTATCACTGCGCTCTAATTCTTGCATTAATAAACCATATGAGATTTGATCCAATCCTGGTCCGCCATATTCAGCAGGGATATATGGTCCAAAAGCACCTATTTCACCTAATCCACTTAAAATATGCATTGGGAAGGTAGCATTCTCATAATGCTCATCAATAATTGGAGAAACTTCTTTCTTCACCCAGTCTCGTGCAGTATCACGAATTAACTTATGCTCATCGGATAATAAATCATCCATTTGATAGTAATCTGGGGCAACATATAAATCTGACCTCATGTTTTGACTTTTTATTTGGATGCAAATTTAAAGAATTTAATTATCTTTTCCATATTATTTCCGATAGAAACAAACTTCTTGTACTTTTGTAGTGAATTTCATTAGAAAAAAACCAGAATAATTATTTAAGTTGCTAGAATTCGAACTCATAACAAGAAGCATATTATTCCCTAAATGGATACTGTACGTGCTATCTCTTTCTATACTAACAATATCAATAGTGAATTATAAAAGGGAAGTTATATCAGTACACATGAAAAATATTTTACTGAATCCAATTAGCTCTTATTCTTTCTCTAGAGAAGATTCAAATTTCTTGGGAAAAATCAATTGGATACTTATTCTGAATTATTTTATTGCAAGTTCTCTAGCAGCATACATGCTTTTTACTTTACTTGATAAAAAAGCACCCATCATCATACTTTTACCTGGACTATATTATGTAGGTCAACTATTATCCCTTTACTTTATAGCAACATTAAGCAATGAATTCAAGCGTATTCAAAGCAATATTCTGCTTTCTACATTAACAGCGCATGCCATTGGCATCTTATATATTCCTTTATTATTAATTTGGATTCTCAATCCACAGTACTCTCAACTTTTCAGTAAAATAATTATTTGGACCTTTATTGTGGCTCAAATTATTAGAGTTGCAAGAGGAATATTCACAGCTCTTCGCAATCAAATTGCTTGGTATTATATTATTTTGTATCTTTGCACTTTTGAAATCTGGGCTATCCTCCTATTCTATATGTCGATAGTCCCATATTTAAAAGGATAAACAAGTATTACTGTAATTTAATTCTTACGAAATTTTGAGTATCAAAACTATATTGGTTTCACAACCAGAACCAGCAAGCAACAGAAACCCGTACTTATCATTAGCGGAAAAGTATAACTTAAAAGTTGACTTCAGACCTTTTATTCATATTGAGGGAATTGATAAGAACGAATTTAGAAATCAGAAGGTAGACTTTGCAGATCATACTGCTGTTATCCTTACTTCTAAAACTGCTGTAGACCACTACTTCAGAATGGCGGAAGAGTGTCGATACGACGTTACACCAGAAATGAAGTACTTCTGTATTTCAGAGGCTGTAGCTTTCTACTTACAAAAATATGTAACGTATAGAAAAAGAAAGATTTTCCATGGTAAACAAACCATAGAAGACTTAATGGACGCTATCAATAAACATAAAAAAGAAAAATTCATTCTACCTTGTTCTGATATCCTTAGAGATAATATCCCTGAGGCTTTAAACAAGGCGAAAATTGATTTTAACAAAGCGATATTGTACAAAACAGTTGCTTCAGACTTGTCTGATCTTGAAGATGTTTACTATGATGTGCTTGTTTTCTTTTCTCCTACAGATGTTGAATCATTGTTTAAAAACTTCCCAGACTTTAAGCAAAACAATACGGTTATCGCAGCCTTTGGTCCAACCACAGCAAATGCAATCGTTAGCAACAACTTGAGATTAGACATTCATGCACCGCAACCTCAAGTTCCTTCAATGTCAATGGCAATCGACCAGTTCATCAAGGATTTGAAAAAGACGAAAAAATAATTATTGATTATACTATTAAAGCGTTTTGAGAAATCAAGGCGCTTTTTTCATATCTAGTTCTCCCAATGAACTAAAACACTACAAGACCTCACCACTTGTTTATTAGGTGATTGATTTTCATCTAAAGTTTATATTTACAAAAAGAAGAGGGTTAAGTTTTCATAATTTTCACTGCAATTATCTTATAATTGTTTAATTTTATCTTTTTATTATTTATATATCAATGGCTAAAAAAGCAAAAAAAGAAGACACGAAGTTTCGCAGACCCTTCTCTACCGGATTAATCTTTATGTTTTGGATGATTGGACTGATTCCACTATTCTCAATTTTATTCCTTAGATATGTAAGAATAGACAACCAAACCATGCCTTCTGTCTCGATGCTAGAGAATCAAGAAGAGATGCTTGCCACGACAATACTTGCTGACGATGGACTAACCGAAATCGGGAAATACTGGCGAATCAATAGAACAAGTGTTGATTATACTGAAATATCACCTCACATTATATCAGCATTAATTGCTACCGAAGATGAGCGTTTTGAAGAACACTCAGGAATCGACATGAAAGCACTTGCACGTGCTATCTCAAACATGGGTTCTGCCGGTGGTGCATCAACAATATCACAACAGTTGGCAAAGCTTATTTTTACCTTGAAAGAAAGAGATGAAAGAAATAAAGCGCGACAAGAAGGAGAAGGTCTAACAGACGAAGAAAAACGTCTGGAAAGCATGAACAAGATTGAACGTCGTGTTTATGAAAAAGTTAAAGAAAACGTTATCGCACTTCGCCTTGAGAAGAAGTACACGAAAAAAGAAATCATTACCATGTATTTGAATCAATTTGACTTCCTATACAATGCCGTAGGAATTTCAAGTGCATCACGTGTTTATTTCGATAAAAAAGCATCTGAATTAAATCCAGAAGAAGCAGCTATGCTTGTTGGAATGTGTAAAAACCCTGGACTTTTCAACCCATACAGTTTTAACATAATCGATTATCAAAATAGAATTGCTAGAAGAAAAAACATTGCTAAAGAAGAAGTTTCTGAAGAAGAAATTCTACTTGAAAGAGAGAAAGATTCTCTTCGTGCAATAGAAAGAAGAAATACTGTTCTTTATAAATGGTATGAAAACTCAAAGAGAGACAACGAAGCTTTAACAAGCAAGATTACCAAAGAACAATATGACAGTTTAAAAGCATTGCCTATTGTTACAAATTATCAAAGAGTTGACTTTAAGGAAGGTGTTGCTCCGTATTTCAGAGAGGAATTAAGACACCAGGTAACCAAAATTTTAGGAGAAAAAGACGACAAAGGAAATTATGTAATTCGAAAGGCAAATGGTGATCCATACAACATATATGAAGATGGATTGAAAATTTATACAACGATTAATCTTAACATGCAAAAGCATGCTGAAGCAGCTGTGACAAAACATTTAAAGAAAAATCTACAAGGACCATTTACTAAAAACAACTTAAATTCAAAGAAATATCCTTTCGCTTATAACATTACAGACAAGACAGTTGAAAACTTGATGAACAGCGCTAGAAAGCGTTCTGACAGATACATCAACTTAAAGAGAGAAGGACTATCTGAAAGCGAGGCGATAGAGACTTTCGACAGACCAACAGCGATGAAAATCTTCTCTTGGGAAGGCGACTTTGACACCATCATGACACCGAATGATTCAATCCGATATTATAAGAACATCATGCGTGCTGGATTGGTTTCTATCGAGCCACAAACAGGATTTGTTAAAGCTTGGGTAGGTGGACCAAACATCAATCACTTCTCCTATGACCAAGTTTCTAAAGGAAAACGTCAAGTAGGTTCTACGATAAAACCATTTATTTATTCAGCTGGAATGCAGTTTGGGGTGATCACTCCTTGCGACAAAACACCAGATATTCCTTATTGTGTTGACGTTCAAACAGGGTCTCGCCCAGAGGATATGACTTCATGGTGTCCGAAGAATGCTGGAACGAAAATGACTGGTGCAGATGTAACTTTTGAAAAAGGCTTAGCCAACTCAATGAACAACATTACAGTTGCTGTAATGGCAAGGATGGGTGGAACTGCAGGACCACAGGCAGTTGCAAAACTATTGTCAAACCTAAACATCAACTTACGTCCAGAAGATATCGTTCCTGCAATGTGTTTAGGAGTAATGGACTTATCATTATTAGAATTAACTGCAGCACAATCTGCTTTTGTGAATGGTGGTGTTTATATTGAACCAACAACGATTATCTATATCGAAGATAGACACGGGAATGTGGTATATGAACCACAACAAATTCAACGTGAAGCAATGTCGGAAGACTTAGCTTACGCGACCGTATCGATAATGAAACAAGTGATTAACGGAGGTACAGGAGGAAGTCTAAGAGCATCTTGGAGAGATTGGGGTGGAATAACTGCGCCAATGGCTGGTAAAACAGGAACAACTCAGAACAACTCTGATGGTTGGTTTATGGGATTAACGCCTGATTTAGTTACTGGTGTTTGGGCAGGCGCTGAAGATATGGCTGTTCGTTTCCGTTCAATGGAATGGGGACAAGGAGCACGACTAGCATTACCTATTTACGGATATATGATGCAAGAAGTTTACAAAGACCCAAAAATTCACATTTCAACAAAAGACTTTGAAGCGCCTTATGGGTATGCTAATTCAATTTATAATTGTCGAAACAATAATTCAAATGAAGGGAACACAACAGATCCAGCATTTGGAATTTAAAAATATAGGTTATGAATAAAACTGTAAAGAATGTAGAGGAAGCTTGCCAAGGTATTGAGTCAGGAATGACAGTAATGTTTGGTGGCTTTGGTTTATGTGGAATTCCAGAAAACACAATCGCACACTTATCAGAAACGGATGTTACTGATTTAACATGTATTTCAAATAATGCGGGGGTTGATGATTTCGGTTTGGGATTATTACTTCAAAATAAGCAAATCAAAAAGATGATTGCATCATACGTTGGTGAGAATGCAGAATTCGAAAGACAAATGCTTTCAGGAGAATTAGAAGTAGATTTAATTCCTCAAGGTTCACTTGCAGAAAGATGTCGTGCAGGAGGTGTCGGAATCCCTGCTTTTTTCACACCAGCTGGATACGGAACAGAAGTAGCAGAGGGAAAAGAAGTAAGAGATTTTGATGGAAAACCACATATTTTAGAAATGGCTTTAACGGCTGACTATGCTGTTGTAAAGGCATGGAAAGGCGATACAGAAGGAAACTTAATTTATAGAGGAACTGCAAGAAACTTCAATCCTGTAATGGCAATGGCGGGTAAAATCACGATTGCTGAGGTAGAAGAGCTTGTTCCTGCAGGTTCACTTGATCCAAACGAAATACATACACCAGGAATATTTGTACAACGTATCTTCCAAGGAGAGAAATTCGAAAAAAGAATTGAACAAGTTACAACTCGTAAGAGAGACTAATTCGATTGACAATTGACGAAATCTTGAAAGTATTGCTAGTGTTTATAGCTAAACTTTGGATGTTTCAAAATTGAGGAAAATGCAAGGCATTGAAAATGAGAAAGAATTTTGAATATTCAACTCATCTTGAGCGATTTAAATGAAAACGACAGGAACATACTTTAGTATGTGATTGAGTTCGAAATTTAAAACAACGAAGCAGTTGCCCAATTTTGGAACATCCATTTTGGACCATCTAATTATTAGAAGTTCACACTAATCCCCGGCCCAATCAAAAAGAAAAACTTATTATTATACAAATAATACCCCATTCCAACATATAATGGGAACGATATTTTTCTCCCCTTCGTCGTTGGATACACAGAACCTAAAAGAACCAATCCTAAATCTCTATCAGCCTCTGGATTAAAGTTAAAAGCATTCTTAGCTAAGAACCCTGCTCCAACCTTAAATGGATATAACTTCTGAAGTTCGCTCCTTTGATAAAAAGAGAATTGGGCTAACATCGCCAGTGAAATCCCACTTAAACCAGGGAACCCAGGCACACCCACTTCCTTAATAATCAATCCGGCAGGCACAGATAAGTCCACGTCAAAAGTCAAGTACTTTGCACGTACAATTTCCATTCTATGAGTATAACCTTGACCGTCATACAAGCCTTTTCTATGCTTTACAATTATTTCAATCTTCGACCAGTTGGTTAACTTATTGGTTTTGTTCGACAAATAGTCATTCAACGAAACCGCCTCTCTCATACAGTCATTCGAACCTTCATAAGCAAAACTTCTCGGCGAGTCAATTCCTGGACAAACAATAATATCATCAATCAATTGCTTCTCAATCAACTTATTTTTTTCATCCATAATACGTACCTCCACTTCAAGATATTGCTTTCCATAAAGTTGGAAGTGGTCGTCTATCATCAAAGGATTAAAAGAGATTTTCACATCAGGAATCGTCTTTTCAGAAAGAACCGGTTTTGTAATGTCCATAATAGATATCGGATTACTTCCATAATCGATACTCACAAACTCTAGTGTTCTTGGCCGCTGATATTCTACCACATCTAAATGCACACCTGTTTGCGTGTTTCCAGAATATATTTGAATACTTTTCTTTCTAATTCCCTCTGGAACTTTCAGAATATAATGGGCAACCGTTTCGTTACTAATCAAGCTATCGTTTTCGGCTTTTGTTAAGTCTTCAAACTGAAAGTCCGCTCTATTTAAGCCTTCTCCTTCTAGACGAATAGCAACAGTTTCTCCTGGGTAAATTTGTTTTGAACTCACCCAGCTTCCGCCCTTTCTTAGTATACTTACATTCGTTATTTTAGGCTCTGGAAGAATGTTAATATTGGTAATAAACATCGGAATATCACCGTCTTTAATATACAAATAGCCATCACTACTTCTGTGGTAATCATGCGGTCTGAACATACAAAGAACACGATCATTACTTAACCTTCTAACCGTGTAAAGCTCAGCCACCAATGGACCGCCCTTAGCGTCAGAATCTTCTAAACGATAGGTTTTGTTTATTTCTAAGAATCTATTGTTATCGATTTGCAACTCCAATCCTTTGGAATTTCTAAATTCCCAGATTACCTCCTTTTTATCGAAAGTTAAAAATTTTAGTCGCGAGCCTTTTACGTTAAAATCAAAGGTTTGCTTTTTAAGTTGATACAAAGCTCTCTTGTTGACAACATTAGGTCGATACAATTCAATTGGTAAGTCTACTTTAATAGGGCCTGTTGTTGTAGCTATCACCGATAACAAAAGTTTATTATCAGCGCTATGAATACGATATTCATAATTATCTTCCTGAATCCAAATCGGGTTAACGACAATATTTCCTGGCTGGTTACTTGCAATTTCAAAAGACCTTTCCTCTCCTACGTATAATTCAACATTTCCTGGGTAAATGGTTGCAAAAGTGTGCGTATAAGGAAATAAAGGAACGGCTAAAGCGTATTTCTGATAAGTTAAATTCAAATTCAAGAAATCTGCATTGGTCAGGTTTTCAAACTTAACCTTGCAGTAGTAATAACCTTCTACTCTTAACTTTAAAGAATCAATTATTTTATAATCTGGAGAAGATTCCATGCCAAATTCTAAGATATCCCCTCCTTTCATTCTAGGGTACAATCTAAACTCCACAACTGGAGAAACATCTTGATAATTAAATGGTAATTTCCATTCATTTTCAACAAACATTCTATCACTATTATAGCGATAAACGTTTGTGTCAATTCTCAGTTCTATATCAGACAAGAAACTAGCTAAGTTATTTTGTCCAAACGAAAACTGGAAAGAAGTAAGTAAAATAATAAGCAGAACTCTTTTCAAAGTCAAAAAGTCACTCAATCTATATTTTAAAAGCCTCATATTTACATTAAATAAAATACAAAGATATAATGAATAAAGGAATGCACCCAAAACTATTTATGTTAATCGCATTTCATCTTGAAAAAGCCGTCTCTCCCTTTCCGCGATATACAAAAGCTTCAATCCACTTTCGTGACAAAGAAAAGTAGAACTAACACAAACAGAAGTTTAACGTTTTATAACGAATACAGGCATAAATGTGATAAATATTTCGTAAATTTGTTGAATAACAATAAGGAATACAGAATCTCAAAGAATACCCTTCGAAATGAATGTTTTAAAAGAAAAGAATTTACGTGTAACACCTTTTAGAAAGGAGATTCTAGATATTTTTTTCAAAAACGACCATGCCATTTCAATTCAAGAAATAGAAAACTCACTTGAAGAATTTGATAGAATCACTTTATACCGAACCATAAAATCATTTATCAGCAACGGAATCATCCATGAAATTGTAATGCCTGGTGATATTAAAATGCTTGCACTTTGTGACGGTGTTTGTGATCATGATGCAGGAATTCATCAGCATGACCATGTGCACTTTCAATGCCGAAAATGTCAAAAAGTATACTGTGTAGAAATAAGCAATATGCCGAAAATCGAACTACCTGGTTTTATTATCGAAGAGAAAGAAATTCAAGCAAAAGGAATTTGCGAAAAATGTAATAATTAAGAGAAAAGGAGCTCACATTTCCCATATATCTGCATTTTAAATTTAACCTTCCTTAAATTAACAGTTCTTTAATACATTTAATCCTAATTTTCGGAGAACATCAAACGAATTCTATTAATTTTGTGAGTTTAATTGAAATAAGACATGTGGTTTAAACTCTCACAATTTATTCTTCGAAATAGAATTGTAATAATTGTCATAATAGGCTTGCTAACAGTAATGTTTGGTTACTTTGCATTTACTAGGCTAGAGACAGATAACAAATACGGAAACACCTTACCTAAAAATTCGCCTGCACAAGACGATTACCTTAGATTCAAAGAGAAATTTGGAGAAAATGAGGGAACACTTGTATTAGCTATTCAATCAGATAATCTATATACAGAGGAAAACTTCTTAAAATGGAAGCAACTAGGTGATTCTATCAATCAATTAGACGGTGTAAAATCTGTGTTTTCAGAAGCAGATTTATTTACCATTAAAAACAATACCAAGGAAAAGAAGTTTGAAACTGAAGCAATATTCACAGACCCTACTTTCCAGGAAAAATCAATCGATGAAATTCGTAATGAAGTAAGAAATGTACCACTCTATGATGGCTTACTTTACAACGATTCCACCAAAGTTTCATTAATGCTTATCAGTTTTGACGAAGCATTTTTGAGTGACATGAACAAATCGGACGTAGTACTAAAAGCAGAGGAAATCGCTTTACATTACGAACCTGTTTTTGGGAAGATGCACTTTGCTGGACTGCCACACATTCGCGTGGTAATGGGAAAAAGAATCGTTAAGGAAATGTTTATTTTCATTGGACTGGCAGTATTCGTTACTTCACTCCTTCTTTATGTATTCTTCCGATCTTTACGTGTAGTACTATTTAGTAATATCGTTGTTTTTACAGCAGTAATTTGGTCATTGGGAAGTATCGCCATGATGGGCTTCCAGATTTCTATATTAATGGCCTTGATTCCTCCATTAATGATTGTTATTGGAATACCAGATTGCGTTTATTTGTTGGTCAACTTCCATCAAGAGGTCAAGGATCATGGAAATAAAATCAAAGCACTTTCTCGAGTGATTTCAAAAGTGGGGAATGCTACCTTTTTGACAAACTTTACGACTGCTTTAGGATTCAGTACATTTATCTTCGTTAACTCTGTTAAACTGAAGGAGTTCGGTTTGATTTCATCTATAAATATTATTGGTGTATTTATTCTATCAATTACCATTATACCCATTCTTTTCTCATTCACAAAAAGACCAGAGAAGCGCCACTTAAAACATTTAGATAAGAAATTTGCCATCGCAATTACCGACAAAATCATTCACTTAACCTCTACAAAGCGTACAAAAGTGTACATTACAACAGGGGTGTTTTTAGTAATTGCAATTTTTGGAGCAACAAAAATGAAGGCTACAGGAAACTTAACAAGTGACCTTCCTGAATCTGACCCGATTTTAAAAGACATTCGATTTATAGAGAAGAACTTCAATGGTGCAATTCCATTCGAAGTACTTATTGACTACAAAAAAGATAGCCGATTATTTGACAAAGCATTGCTACAGAAAGTAGAAACTATTCAAGACAACATAGCGACCGACACAAACTTTAGCAAACCTATTTCTATTGTCAACTTCACGAAATTGATTAACATGTCTTATTACGGGAACAATCCTGATATGTATCAACTCATCGAACGAAAAGATATGTTGCGATTGAAAGATTATTTAGGCGCTTTTGAAAAAGACGTAGTACTAGCAAGAATCGCTCATGTTTACCAAGATTCATTGCGTGAAGGAAACTTGCTGTATGCTGATTCACTTATGTTGAACTATCCAAGAATCGCCAAAAAGGTAATGAACTTTGTGGCAAATGATAGTGACACATTGGAATCACAGTTATATCCTCCAATGATGGATGTGATTAACTACTTGGCAGAAAATGATGATACGCAAGAAGTCCTAGAAGCTTCAGAAGCAGTTTTCCCAACTGTGGCAATCGGAATCTCAATGAATGAAATGGTTGATACCACTTCAACAACTTTAAGAATTAGAGCACAAGTATTGGATTTAGGTTCTTACGACATGTTGGATAAAATGAATGAAATATCAGAAATGATAGATACAATTCTAAATCCAGGACATCAGCAAGTTATGACTTATTTCGAAGCGTATGATGCTGGAGATTTATCGTACATAGACTCTATCTTTAACTTTTCAAATACGTATAGAAGTAAAGTAGAACATATCTTGGTAGGCGACAATGATTCACTTCAATTTGAATTAGACTTAAATCCAGATTTACTTGCTTCATTCTATCAAACAGAAGAGTTTAAACCAGCTTTAAAACAAGCCATAGAAGATGAGAAATTAGGCTTCTTCATCACTGGAGTTTCTGTTGTAGCTGCAGAAGGAACACAATACTTAGTAAGTAACTTGCTATCGAGTATCGTATTCGCAATTATCGTGATTTCCTTCTTAATGGCCCTTCTATTTGGTTCTTGGAGAATGGTATTGGTTTCTATGGTGCCCAACTTTATTCCACTTATTATTACAGCTGGAGTGATGGGTATTTTTGGAATTCCAATTAAACCTTCCACCCTACTTGTTTTTAGTATTGCCTTCGGTATTTCAGTTGATGATACCATCCACTTCCTTTCTCGATACAGAAGAGAATTAAAAACGAGAAGTTACGATCAAAAAGGTTGTATCGTTAGCGCCATTTACGAGACAGGATTAAGCATGTTCTACACATCTATCATTCTACTCGCTGGATTCTCAATGTTTGTTTTCTCTCAATTTGGAGGAACTCAAGCTCTAGGATTATTGGTTTCCTTAACGCTGTTTGTAGCTATGTTGACCAACTTATTAGTTGTTCCATCATTATTATTTACACTCGAAAAGAAAATCGCAGACGAAGCGTACTTTAAAGAGCCATTTATCTCGATTTATGATGAGGATATAGATATCGACCTAGATGAATTAATGGTAGATCCTAAAACAGGAATCAATTATCTAGAGGACAATAAAGAAGAAGGATAAATTTTCAAAACATTTCGCAATGCAACAAATTTTAAAATATCAAGAGATTATAGATAATCGCCTAAGAAACTATGTTTTCCCAGACAAGCCTAGTAATCTGTATGATCCGCTTCGTTATTTTTTAAAAATTGGGGGAAAGCGTACGCGTCCTTCATTAACAATGTTGAGTTGCAGCCTTTTTGGCGAGCCAGGAATTAAGGCGTTAAATGCTGCATTGGCAATTGAAATGTTTCATAACTTCACTTTGATTCATGATGATATCATGGACGATGCACCGCTGAGAAGAGGACAACAAACGGTTCATGAAAAGTGGAATAGTGACATTGCTATCCTATCAGGAGATACACTTTTTACTGAAGCAATCAATGTTTTGGCGCAAAATGATGCAAAAGATTTACCAAAACTTATCGCTATCTATACCAAAACATCAAGAGAAGTTTGTGAAGGTCAGCAAATGGACATGGATTACGAAAGTTCTTCCACCGTTACCATTCCAGAGTACATCGAAATGATTCGTTTAAAGACATCAGTACTACTAGGTGCTGCATTGGAGATGGGCGCAATTGTAGCAGGAGTTGAAAACAAACAAGATATTCAAAACATCTATGACTTTGGAGTAAACATAGGATTAGCATTTCAAATCCAAGACGATATCTTAGACTTGTATGCAGAATCTTCTAAGTTCGGAAAACAAGTTGGTGGAGATATCTTAGCAAACAAGAAGACGTTTTTACTATTAAAAGCCTTTGAATTAGCTGACGAAACTATTAAGAAGGAAATGAATATACTTCTTGACAATGCTTCAGGAGACGAAAAAGTTATTAAAATGAAGCAGATTTTTGATCAATTAAAAGTGCGAGAAGAAGCGGAGTTGCTAAAGACTTTTTATTATAAAAAAGCATTAAAAAACATGGAAGATATCTCTGTTTCATCAGAAAACAAGCGTTCTTTATTAGAATTAGCTGAGTCACTGATGACTAGAGAGTTTTAATTTTAAGCTAAGCTTTCATACAATTCACTTCTAAATTAATTGAATTAGAAGAAAAGTTTAAATTTAGACAACCTTTTATCTAATCTTTACGTATATTTGGTATAAACAATTTTAGATTATGAAATACTTAACAGGGCTTTCGATTATTTTAGGGTTAACACTATTTTCTTCATGCATTAAACACGAAGTAATTCCTGCACCGACACCGAGGGTAGATTTACCTGCTTCGTTCGTCGCATCTTTGAATGGCGAAAGCTATGAAATTATAAAAGATGTCCAAGGATATGTCTGTAAAGCAACTCAAGCAAAAGAACTTTTACCAACGCCACAATTATCAAATGTAATTTACTATTCTGCATTACAATCAGATAGTAAGCTTGATTTCATACAAATTGGAGTAGGAAGATTAAAGTTCAATGCTGACCAAAGTTTAGATCCTTCTTTAGGAATTTTCACGAATTACTTTTTAGACAATCCTGTTCACGACTTTTCAAACAGTGCACAAGATGGAGTTCAAATCGTATATAGAGATGCTACTGGTAACATTTGGATTAGTGACGAAGATGATAATGCAGCTAACAACCTTGAGTTTATCACCTTAAAGCAAGAGTCTGATGAAAAGGGTGACTACATGAAATTCACAGCTAAATTCAACGTTATTCTAAAGCTTGATGTTGATTCAACTCATCCAGATTTTGGAGAGACATTGGTTATCAGCAACGCAACTTTCCAAGGTTACTTTAAAAGATAAAAGAATTAATTACAATATATTACGGTCATTCCTTTCAAGAATGACCTTTTTTTTATACCTTTTACACTGAATTGTAAGAAATTCGTATGAAGAAAACTATAAAATTATTAATCTTAGGTGATTTCAACTTCACCTATAACGCTCATCATGCTACCAACATTGCTATTGAACATGCTTCAATTAGTCTGAAGGTGGACACCAATTATTATTGGATGCGTCTTCATGAGGCTGCCAACCTAAAGGTTACAGACTTTAGAGAATATGATGGAATATGGGTAGCCCCTGGGCCATTTGAGAATGAGTTTTTCTTAGACGAAATCATGCGAAATTCATTAGAAGCGCATATCCCTATATTAATTACAGGCAGAAGTTTTAAGGTTTTTATAGAAAACGTTATTCGCCTTTACAACTTAAACAGCAATCAAGAAAAGGCCATTTCAGAAAATTTATTCCAAGGAACTAATTTTGATAGAATAGAAGTAATACCAAACTCTAAGACTTTGCTTTCCTTATATAAGAACAAGAGCAGGGATGAATTATCAAATTCTAGATACTCTATCTATCCTCAAGTTTTAAAAGAACTCGAAGATGTGATGGATATTGAAGCAATTAATCATTTAGAAGAACCTGAAATAATCAGTTTAAAGTCGCGACCATTCTGTGTTGCTACTATGAGTTTACCTCAAATAACAAGCACTAGAGAAAGTCCACATCCTTTGGTTCTATCCTTTATCAATTACATCAAAAACGTAAAGTAGTTTAACTATTGTTTTATTCTTCTTCTTGAGACGAATCACTTGCTTTTTCTTCATTGAAGTATCTCAATGCCTCTCTAATCTGAATAGGCTCTGTTGCAGACGCTTTTTCGGCTTCAAAGTAATTCATTATAGCCTCTTTCATTAAATGGCGCTGTTGCGCATCAGAAAGCGGTGGCAATTCTTCAACAAATTCAAAGTGCGGCCAATTTTCCTTATCCCTTCCGATCAACTTATAGAAACCATATGGTTCAAGCACGGTACAAATACCGATGTGCATTAGCTCAAGTTTCTGACGTTTAGAGAACTTTTGATAACCTTGCCCTAACTCTTGAACACCGATTAAAAAAATAACTGACTGTAAATCCAATCCACCACCGAAGGTTTCATCCAATTCAGCCACTAATTTTTTCCATTTTATTCCTATCTGATAATCTATATCTGATTTTACTTTTTCAGCCATAATTTTCACTTTAAAAGCCAAAAAGGGGATAATTCTCCCCTTTTAGCTTAAGTAATCTTAAATTTATACTAATTCTGGTGTCTCGTATGCTGACATTGGAGGACAAGAACAAATTAAATTTCTGTCTCCGTAAGCATCGTCAACACGACGAACAGGTACCCAGTATTTATTATTCACTAAATAAGGTAATGGGTAAATTGCATCTTTCGCTGCGTAATCATACGTCCACTCGTTATAAATTACACATTCTGCAGTATGCGGTGCGTTTTTCAACAAGTTACTATCTGGATTTGCTTTTCCATCTTCAATCATTGTGATTTCTTTCCGAATATTAATTAAAGCATCACAGAAACGGTCTAATTCCGCTTTATCTTCTGATTCAGTTGGCTCAATCATCAATGTTCCAGCAACAGGGAAAGATACCGTTGGTGCGTGGAAACCATAGTCCATTAAACGTTTAGCAATATCAGCTACTTCGATATTTGCAGTACGCTTAAATCCTCTACAGTCAATAATCATCTCGTGTGCAACTGTACCATTCTCTCCAGAGTATAACACTGGGTAATGATCTTTTAATCTTGCTTTGATATAGTTGGCATTCAAAATTGCGATTTCCGTTGCTTCCTTTAATCCATCAAATCCTAACAATTTGATGTATCCGTAAGAAATCAATAGAATTAAAGCACTTCCGTAAGGCGCTGAAGAAACTGCGTTAATTGCTTGTTCCCCTCCTGCTTGCTCAACCATTGGGTTTCCAGGTAAGAATGGTGCTAAATGCTTAGCAACACCGATAGGTCCCATTCCTGGTCCGCCTCCACCGTGAGGAATTGCGAATGTTTTGTGTAAGTTCAAGTGACAAACGTCTGCACCAATTAATCCAGGATTTGTTAATCCTACTTGCGCATTCATGTTTGCACCATCCATGTAAACTTGTCCACCATTATCGTGGATAATCTTAATCATTTCCTTAATTCCTGCTTCGAATACTCCGTGAGTTGAAGGATAAGTAATCATTACCGCTCCTAAACTATCTTTGTATTTCTCAGCATTTGCTCTTAAGTCTTCGATATCAATGTTTCCATTATCGTGACATTTTGTTACCACCACTTGGAATCCAGCCATTACAGCTGAAGCCGGGTTAGTACCGTGTGCAGAGGAAGGAATTAAACAGATATTTCTGTGGGACTCATTGTTTGATTTATGGAATGCTTTGATCACCATCAATCCTGCGTACTCTCCTTGTGCACCAGAGTTTGGTTGGAAAGACATAGAATGGAATCCTGTGATTTCACATAAATCCTCTTCTAATTCCTTAAACATTGTATGGTATCCTGCTGCTTGTTCTACCGGTGCGAATGGGTGCAAGTTTGCAAACTCGTTCATTGTAATCGGCATTAACTCAGCTGCAGCATTTAATTTCATTGTACATGAACCTAAAGCAATCATTGAGTGAACTAAAGAAAGGTCTTTGTTCTCTAAATGCTTTAAGTAACGCATCATTTTAGACTCCGAATGGTAAGTATTGAATACTTCATGCGTAAAGAATGGAGTTTTACGAGCAAATTGAGCGTTAATTGTATCGTTCATGAATTCAAAAGTAGCTGTTGTGCTATTTGCTTTTGCTAATACATTTACGATATCAGTTGCCTCTTCGTCATCCGTTCTTTCACCAATACTAATTGAGAATTGGTTATCATTGATATAACGGAAGTTCATCATTTCAGCCTCCGCTATTTTTCTTAATTCAGCAGTACTAACTCCAGCAGGCATTTCTACCCAAATAGTATCAAAGTAATCATTATGAAGTACTTTGTATCCTATTTTCTCAATTGCTTTGTGAATCGAAGCTGCTTGATTATGAATTTTTTGAGCGATTTCTTTAACTCCTTGTGGTCCGTGATAAACAGCGTACATTCCAGCCATAACCGCTAGAAGTGCTTGTGCTGTACAGATATTTGAAGTTGCTTTATCTCTCTTAATATGTTGCTCACGTGTTTGTAAAGCCATTCTATAGGCATTATTTCCGTCAGCATCTTTAGTTACTCCGATAATTCTACCAGGTAAGTATCTTTTGTATTCTTCTCTTGTTGCGAAGTAAGCCGCGTGCGGTCCACCGTATCCCATTGGAACACCAAAACGTTGTGTAGTACCACAAACAACATCCACTCCCATTTCACCTGGAGCTTCTAGAAGAGCAAGTGACATAATATCAGCTACTACTCCTACTTTAATATCGTTTTCTTTCGCTTTTTGAGTTAATCCTTTGATGTCTTTAACTCTACCAAGAGCGTCAGGGTACTGAACCAAAGCTCCAAAGAATGCTGCATCATCAAATGCAAACTTTTCTGGATCTCCAACTACTACATCAATTCCAAGGTGAATTGCTCTACCTATAACAACATCTATCGTTTGTGGGAAAGCAAATTCTGAAATGAAAAACTTATTTCTACCTCCTTTAACATCAGCACGACTTCTAGAATTGTAGAACATGATCATCGCTTCAGCTGCTGCAGTTCCTTCATCCAATAATGAAGCATTTGCCATTTCCATTCCTGTCAAATCCATGACCATTGTTTGGAAATTTAATAACGCTTCTAATCTTCCTTGCGAAATTTCAGCTTGGTAAGGCGTGTAAGCAGTGTACCATCCTGGATTTTCAAGGACGTTTCTTTGAATTACTGGCGGAACGATTGTTTCGCTATACCCTAATCCAATATATGATTTAAACACTTTATTGCTTGCTGCTAGCTTTGCAATATAATCTAAATACTGCTTCTCAGATAGTGCAGCACTTACATTTAACTCTCTATTTAATCGAATGTCTGCAGGAACCGTTAAGTCAATTAACTCATCAATTGAATTAGAACCGATTTCGGCTAACATTTCCGCCTTCTCGTTTACAGAAGGACCAACGTGTCGTTTAGAAAAAGCACTCATTTTTATCATTTAAATTGAAGTGCAAAGATACGCTTTTTAAACATAATACTTAAAAAATGGAAAAAGAATAAAGTGAAAGTGACATTAGTCACTAATAGATTGATAATCTAACTGTTTTTAAGCGAATGATAAGAAGCTGACTACTGTAGTAAACACCAATAAAATACAGAACCGTTTACTTTCTCCACCAGCTTTTCTTTTTTCTTTGCTTATAATTAAGATGAGCTATTTTATTTTTCAATTGATGAGCATATTCCTTCCCTTCTGGATGAAGCGTTTGCCAAATAACATCCCAACCGAGAAAGCCTCCTACATTTCGATCGTCAATAAAAATATCTGCGGCCAGTTTTCTACTGAAGTCACCTTCTTTAATTTCACCAGGATAATTTTCATTCACAGCATAAAATTCAAAACCGTTTTCCTTACAGAAATCAACAGCTTCTTGCAACTTATCTCCTTTTCGGTAGGTCCATAAGATCATACGATGTCCCTTGGACTGCAATGCTCTCAAAGTAGAAAAAGCAAATAACATTTCTTTTCCAATTGCTGGATACTTGTGTTCAACGATTGTACCGTCAAAATCTACAGCAATTATTTTTCCATCTAAATTAACTCTACTCATTTTTGACTATAATTTTCACGCCATTTAATTTTCTCTAATTCCCGCTCTATCATTAAGCCAGCAATTAAATCCCCTGCTGATTTATCCGAATAACTCGCTAAGGTGTTTCTTAATTTACTTTCGGAAACATCCATTCGGTATAGCATACTAACCAAAAGATTGAAATTGTTATTCACCAAATCATTAATATAAGCTGAGAGTTTCTCAAACAAGTCCTCGCCCCTATATTCAACCAATTCTTGATTGAGTTGAAGGCGGTCTGTCATTACTACCAAAGCTTGATATTCATTTTCATTCAATGCCATACGGGACTGTTTTTAATGTATAAAATTTTAGTTAAATCAAATATACAAATTTTAAAGCGTCAAAATTGGGGAATTAGTGGAAAACAAATTAAACGGATGATTGACAATTAACAATACAAAACAACTAAAGTCATACAAATAAAAGCGAAAAAACCGTAATCAATTACTAATGAATTAATTACGGCTTCTTTAAGTGGTCCCACGCGGGCTCGAACCGCGGACTTTCTGATTATGAGTCAGATACTCTAACCAGCTGAGTTATGGGACCGTTTGCTTTGAAAGAGACTGTAAATTGGAAGCGCCCCAATCAAAGCGATTGCAAAAATAACATATTTGTTAATATGTACAATACTTATCTAAGATTTTTTTATTTCTTGCTATTATTCCAATTCAAAATTGACTTTTACAGTCATTAAAGACCTTACGTATTCTCCTTTAACAACTCCAGGCTTCCACTTTGGAGAACTTTTAACAACACGCATCGCTTCTTTTTGAAGTCTAGATGGAGAATTCTTGTTTAGAATCTTTACATCACTTACGCTTCCATCTCTTTCAACTACGAAATTCACATAAATCTCACCTTCTTCTTGCGCCAAAACACTCATTTCAGGGTATTTTAACTTACTTGATAAGTAAGAAGTCCAAACTCCTTGGAACTCGGCTAATGCATCAGGAAATTCTACAACAACATTTAAGTCTGGTGCAGGCAAAGGATTGTGCGAGAATTTTATCGCTGAAGGATCAAGTAAAGGTTCGCTCGTAGAAACTATTAAATCTGGATCTTCATCTGTATTACTTGTAAGTAGCGGATCATCCAAAAGATTATCCGACAATAAAGGTGTTGAAAGATGTGTACTCGGCAACTCAATTGGTTTAACCGGCTCAATTTCCACTACAGGTACCTCCACTTCTTTTTCTAGATACTCAATAGGAATATTTGCAGTTTGCGCAATTCGCTCGTGCTTGACAGGGTACACCGGAACTTTATAGGAGAAAGCCATCAATACAGTTGATGCTACGATAAAAAGTCCCGCTGAGAAGTAAACCTTCCGCTTACTTTCTAATTCTAATTTGAAATTCTTTGTTTCCATAATGCTTGTTTTTATTTGATTGTACGAATAGAGATAACAACTATCATACCATACGCTATAAGCCATGCTACGAAAGGCTCTTAACAAGTAATTAACAAATACAAGAATGGATGAAATTAGAGATATAAGAATAAAAAAAGGTCGTTCTAAACTTGTAGAACGACCTTTAATAATAAAATTAATCTATTTTTAATCTAGCAATTTAAATCCTTGACCATGAATATTCATGATTTCAATATTTTCATCTGCTTTCAATATTTTTCTCAACTTAGCGATGTAAACATCCATACTTCTTCCATTGAAATAATTATCATCTCCCCAAATTGCACGGAGTGCCGCTTGACGATCCAATACTTGATGCTTATTCTTTGCTAACAGTTTTAATAATTGACTTTCTTTCGTTGTCAATTTAACTTCTTCTCCATCGATATCAATAATTCGCTTTTGCGCATCGAAATTAAATCTTCCAACCTGGAAGTTATCTCCTAGAATTTCTTCTTGAACTCCTGTTACTCGCTTTAAGATTGCTTGAACCCTTGCCAACAACTCTTCCATGCTGAAAGGCTTAGAAAGGTAGTCATCTGCTCCTAGCGCAAATCCTTCTAATTTATCTTCTTTCATTGATCTAGCTGTAAGGAACAAGATAGGAATATGTTTATCTGTTTCTCTAATTTCTTTGGCCAACGTGAAGCCATCCATTTCAGGCATCATAACGTCAAAGATTAAAAACTGATAGCTATCGCTATTGTATTTTTCTAAAGCAATCTGACCATTTCTAGCTAAGTCAACATCATACCCTTTAGCCTTTAAGAATGTCTCTAAAAGCATTCCTAAATTCGTATCATCTTCCGCTAAAAGAATTTTAATTTTCTCACTCATAATTGTTAACGTTTATTATTGTTACTGTAAAGCAAGTCCCTTCTCCATATTTACTCTTTACACTAATCTCCCACCCATGAAGGTCAGCAATTGCTTTTACATAATTTAAACCTAAACCATAACCTTTTACATTATGGACATTACCAGTAGGTACACGATATAATTTGTCAAATATTTTATCTAAGTGCTCATTTTTTATTCCTATACCCTTATCGCAAACGATTAGTTTGTACTTTTCGTTGGAAATCTTCTCTGTTTTCACCGATATATCAACCTTTTCCTTGCTGTACTTTATCGCATTATCCAACAAGTTAGATATCATATTATTTATATGAACGCCGTCTCCCTGAAAAGGTAGCGCAGACAAGGATAAATCTGTGTGAATAGCACCGTTTTGAACACCAATTTTTGCCTTCTGTACAGCACTGTCTACGATTTGGTTAAGTTCCAAGTTCTCCAGTTTCATCTTCACGTGTCCTTTATCTAAAACAGTGGTATTCAGAATTTGTTCAACCAGACCACCTAATCGCTTATTCTCTTCATCAATCATTCTTACGAAGGGAACGATAGAACTAATATCATTGACGTGCATATCAACATCTGAAATAGCCTCACACGCTAAAGATATCGTACTAATTGGGGTTTTAAATTCGTGTGTCATGTTATTTATGAAGTCACTCTTAACCGTTGCCAACCTTCTTTGATCAATAATCATCTTAAACATAATATAAAATGACAAAACAACAAGCACAATTAGTAAAAAACTAACTAAGATTGCAATTCCTATTTCTTGTATCAGCATTGACTTTCTATTTGGAAAGTACACATTCAGAATTAAATCTTCATCAAAAATATTTCCTGGGAATAACTTTACTTTCGTTGTCTTATCAATGTCAATATCCAAATTATATCTATTAGAAAAAGACGGGAAAATAACAATCTCATCATTTTCATTTGTAATAACATAGTTGTAAATTGCTTCTAGCTCTTCAACTTCAAAAGTTTTATCTATAATAGAATCTAAGAACGCTAAATTCACACGCTCTGATGCATTTAACATATCTGTATTCCTAAAGGCAGAAACCATCAGTTCGTTAATGTATTTAGACTTTTTAAACAAGCTTGTTACTACTCTTTTATCCAACTGAAACGCCAAGTCAGTGGAGTCTTTAACCGCAACTTCACCTGAACCAGCTTGGTTTATATAACTCGATAGGTCGGAAATATCTCTTGCTAAAACACTGTGCTTAGCAGTTACTTGCGTTAGTGAATCATAAGATTCTCCTGTAACATATAAGTACTTAACATCTCTACCGCCCTCAAAAATAGTGGTATCTTTAATTGAAACTGTTTCCTTAACTGGAACTAAATTTTGAAACTCTTGCTTTAATGCCTTCTTGTATTGACCGCTAAAGTCGTCACTAAAAAAAGAAGTGTACTGTTGTAAATCCGAAGCTTTTTCATGGCGAATAGCCACTTTGTTGAGCACATTCTCAATATGTCCATTTAGCTCCTCTGATCGCTTTTCATACAACTGAAACGCTTGATATAGCAATAACATAACTAATATCAAGGTTGCTGAACTGATTAAAAAGATTAGGTATTTTAATTGTATCCTTTTCATTACAAGAAACTAAGGTAGAATTTTTTAGCAAAGCTATTTATTGCTTAACCTTTTTTAACACGTGAAAAAAATGGGGAGCTAAACTTTATTTAACTCCCCATTCCAAATAATTCTTATTGTTTACTGTACAATCAACTTGTTAGTAGAAATTGCACCGTCATTTTGAATTGTAGAAATCGTGTAAACTCCTTTTGACAATGAATTTACATCAACTTGAAGATTGTTCACTCCATTAATATTCTGCGTGAAAACAACTCTTCCTGATAGATCATAAATCATAAGCTCTCCTGTAACTGCGTCCATAAACTCAATGTTTAAAGCATCTGTTGTTGGGTTTGGATAAAGTTTAAAACCATTCGCTTTCACTTCATCAATACTAGCATTACCTGTAACTTCAAAAACATCTGAAGTACTGTAACATCCATGCTCGCTTACAGCCATTACTGCGTAATCACCATTATTAGGAGTCAAGGCTTCTGTTCCGTTAAATTCATACATTCTTTCGTCATTAAAGAACCAGTGATATACATGTCCTAAATCCTCCGTTAGAAGAGAATAAACTTCTTCTGGCGTTCCATTCATGGTAATAAGTGGAGTTGCTGGATTTTCATAAACACTTACAGTTTCTGTTATTACAGTTTCACTTACATCTTTTTCAATTGTATAAGTAAAGTTCAAAGACTGATTGTTTCCAATTTGCATTGTACTTCCATAACTATTAACCGAAGGTAAAACCAATGGAGTAGTATTTCCATTTTCAGAACCGTTAATACAGTTATCATCATCTGTACCCCATAAGTTATCACTGTCATCATCCATTACTCTAATTGAGTATGGAGGGTTGTTTAACAAGACATTTAGGTTATACGTTTGTGGTAAATTCGCGTCATTTGGTGAAGCTTCTGTAGAATGTACAATCACATTGTCTGCATCTAATATGTGAATGTATATATCAGGATTACCGTAAGTAAGTGCATCATCACAACCAACAGTGTTAATGACAACATTTTTCAATCTAAAACCAATTGTATCTACAAATTGCGTTAAAGAAACTTCATACTCCCCTACTGTATTGTATGTTTGAGCTGGAGGTGTTGCTTGCGTTGAAGCAAAGCCATTTCCAAAATCCCAGTTATACGTAATACCTGTTGTTTGTCCAGGAATTGGCGTGTAGTTTACAGGATTCGTTAAAGCGAAATTCACTTGTGCATTTTCACAACCAAAATTAGGAGTAAATGTAAACAATGAATTCGTTGTTGTTGCTTCACTAACTGTTAAATCAGCAGTCAAAGTGTATTGGCTTGTAGCACCGTTTGAAGCTGTTGCAATCGCATTGATTTTCATTTCAAAAGAACCGTATTCAGCTGGCGTACCAGAAATGGTTAGACAAGCAAATGGGTCTTGTTGAACCGTATAAACGCAACCATTAGATTCATTGCTGCATTTCCAAGTTAACCCCAAAGGCAACTCTGTGCTTACAATCTTGAAAGAAGTATAGTTTACACCGGCTTCACTCATTGGGAATAATACTGTCACTTCTTCATCATAACTGCTTCCTATTGTAGCTGCAGGCATCGTTCCAGGATATAGACCAGGAGTATTTTGTGAGTAATCAATCGTACATGTTTGTGCGAAAGAGTAGGTTGCTAGTAAAACAACAATTAAGGTAAAAATAGATTTCATTCGTGTTTTTTTTGATAAATATTATTCAAATATAAATCAAATTTACGAAAATAAGCGATTTAAGTCCAAACTTTTGCGCCTTCAGAGCAGTTCTTACAAATATCAATAGACTTCCTATCCGTAAAGACTGATTTCCTAAAACTCTGATAACGTGGCATTTTCCAAATTTCAGAAAAAGAAGATTCACTGATATTGCCCAGTTTATGTTTGGCGTCCTTATCAAAGCAGCATGGAATAACACTTCCATCCCATGTCAATACAGTCGAGGACCACATTCTCCAGCAATGATCACCTAGTTTATATTTGAGTTTATAAGTGCCATCGCTCATTTTTCTATAGCGTGCATATTTCTCATTCTCGGGCATCAAGGGGTTACCGTGTTTGTAATTGTAAAGTTGAGCAGTTTTCAATCTCACTTCATCAACGCCCAACTTTTTACCTAATTCGAATACTTCCTCTACTTCGTGTTCGTTGGGTGCAACTACCAGAAATTGAAAAATCAAATGAGGTGTTTTACTTTTCAACTTTTTTTTGGCATCCACCATAAATTCCGTTGCTTCTATCACCTTGCTTAACTTTCCTTGACGGCGATATTGTTCGTAGGTTTTTTGTGTCAAGCCGTCAATTGAAATAATCAAGCGATCTAAACCAGAGCTGACTACTTCTTCCGCCTTTTTTTTAGTAATAAAATGACCATTTGTAGAGGTAGCGGTATAAATCTTCCTTTTATGTGCTTGCTTTACAAACTCCAAAAACTCTGGATTTAGGAATGGCTCTCCTTGGAAGTAATAGTTAATATAAAACAGTTGCTTCCCCAATTGCTTGAGCATTTCCTCATTCGTTTCAAGCTTAAGTTTTCCCGTAGGCCTCGTGAACTCCTTTAAACCACTAGGACACTCTGGACAAGCCAAATTACATGCAGTTGTTGGTTCAATACTTGCCGAAAAGGGTTTACCAATTGCTGTCGATCTTTTAAAATGTTTGGCCAATAGATAAGAATACCCTAAGAGAATAAGATTCCAAATTCTATAGGGCGTTAACTTCTTAATTATGTTCCATTGATCGTTTAGCAAGTTAAAATTATTAATTCATGCTTAAGTTAAACTTAAACGAAAGTTTGTAAAAGAAATTGTCTTTTGTTTGCGCTAATTGATAAGGACCGTAGCGGTAGAACACACCAGCACCTATCCCTATAAATCTAACTTTTAAAAGATTATCGATAACAACTCCTGATTCGTAGTACCCTTTCTCCATCGTTTTGAAATCAAAGTTTCTATGATCTGTCACATTGCTCATCGTACCATATCCTAAAGCTGTATGCAAGCCAAATAAAGGCTCTGTCCAACTTGTTTTATTCTTGATTGGAACGAATGTATAACGCACAAATAATGCAGTTGATTTATCATTGAAGAATTCAGCTGAAGACATTGTTTCGAAGGTATTCATCACCGATGGTTCAAAGTTGATTCCAGTACCAATTTGCTCTTGTGTCAATAACAACGGAACATTTCCTAAAGTCATTCCACTTTTACTTGCCAAGCTTAAACTTCCTGCTGCTCTAAATTTGAATGTTTGATTGATTTCTAAATTCAAACGATAGTAATCATATCTCGATTCAAACAAACCTGTAAATCCTTTCGTAGCTTTAAAGGTTAATTTCGGCCATTTAGTTCCCAGAGAAATCCTTTCACCTTCAAGCATCATTACTTTTTCCATAATGTTCCATTCAACAGCAATACCAACTTCGGCTTGATCAAAAGCATCTACCGTACCATTATTTGAGAATAAAGGCATATATTGATACTGGTCTAAGAAAGTATAGCGCTTATAATTTCCTAGCAATTCCACTTGTAGATTTTGGCGAATCATTCCACTCAAACTAACACCAGCGCTTCTTTCTCTATCCATTTTATCAAGGAAGAAATCTCTACTGAAGCCGTTATTGAAAAATTGGAATCCATCATTAAAGTATTCTGTCAAACCTTTTTGACGCACGTCATCATGATAGTCGAAATTCAATTTAACTTGTCTTTCTCTATAAAGCATAAAGCTCATATCTCCACCCCACTTCCAAGCTTTATCTTTAAAACCGTAAGCAAAATATCCGCCCATTTTAAAAACTTTACTCAAACGGTCATTTGTTTCAACTCCTAACCCTAGACGAATTCCTTCGTGCTCATTATAATTAAATACTCTATCAAGTGGAAAACTAATTACACTCACCGGAACTTTACCAGTTGCCAAAATTTTCAGCATCTGCAAAGCACGTTCAAAATTGAGCTCCTTGGCAATACTGTCAACAGTTACATAAGTTAAGTCTTCTTTTCCTGTATAAGTATCGCCTCTATAATTCTTTAAAGAAGATGAATCAGCTAAAGCACCTTCTGCAATTTCCACAGAAACTGGATTGAAACCACGTTTTTTCACTTCATCAAACTTTACATCTGAAACATAAAGCGAACTTCTTCCAATAAGACTACCATAATTCTGCAAAGCAATTGGAAATAGTAGTTCTGTACTCACTTTCCTTGGGAACCATTTTGTCCCATTCATAAATTCATACTCTTGCGTAATTTTCACATCAGAAGCGCCAGCACCTTCTTTATAAGGAGAAGTAATCACACGTTCTAAAGCCCATTCCGTTGAGTTAATATATAAGTATCCACTCAATCCGTCAAAATTCTTCCCCTTTCTCGGTCTATAGCTAATTACAAATGTTGAGTCGCTTGGACCATGTTGATATAAAGTATCTTCGATGATAAATAAGTATCTTTTCAATCCTCCAGGTGCTAGTGGATTAATATATTCTTTTTGATTTAGCTCAAAGTTATTGTCATAAAAAGAAAAAGACTGGAACTGATTAATGATAGTTGCAAACAATGGTTCTTTAACGCCAGAAACGTTGTATGCTGTAATTTCTTCTTTATCGTAGTTTGGCGGATTAAAAGTTCTATTTGCTTTGGTTTCTACCAAGAATAAATATTGTCTATCCAGTAACTCCAAGGTTTGAAGTGCTGAAGAGTCTGTAATGGTATCGCGAATGACACCTTCTTTTAATTCTCCAGTCACAAACAACTTAGAATACGATTCATAAGTAAAGGAATTATTCTTCAGCGGGTCATTTTTCTTTCTGTTATTCATTACGTTTTGAATAATCCTGTGCGCTGGGTTTTCGCCTGCATGAACTACAACTTCAGAGAAAACTTGTGCCTCTGGAACGAGAATAACCATAGGTTGTTTCAGAAGGTCTGCTCCTTTGATTACCGTATCTTTATATTCAAAGAATCGGAAAGTATAGGAATGATTGGAAAGGACATCAACCTTGGCTTTTCCATCAATATCTGCAACATAAGTACGCGATACGCCGTCATAAATTTTAACAAAAGAAACTGGATTTTCAGTTTGTCTATCAATAACTTGAATCGTAATTTCTTGCGCTAACAATGAAAAGTTAAGCACCAAGAGGGCGAAGAATAAAATTAATTTGCTCATATAAACTCAGGAGTATTAGTCCTTCTTTTTGATGTCTAAAATTTCCAAACGGAATATTAAGTCAGAGTACTCTGGCATTGATGGACCTCTTCCAACTTTTCCGTAGCCTAAATAATAAGGAATGTATAAGTCAATTTTCGCACCTTTTTTACTCAATCCAACTCCTTCGTTAAAACCAGAGATCAGTCCCATAATTAAGTAATCAAAAGCCAAAGGTTGATTTCTGTCGTAGGAAGAGTCAAATTTTCCTCCGTAGATAAATTCCCCCAAATAGTGCAAGCTAACGTGATCACCTTGAACTGGGAAGTCACCTTCGCCTTCTTCTTTTACAACATATACCAAACCTGATTCAGTTTGGATTGCATTGGGCTCAATTTCTTTTACAATATCATAGAAATATGACTTATATTCTTCTTCCGATTTAGCTTTTGCTTCAACAACACGAACTTTGTTTTTAGCAGATGCTTTTTGTGCTTTTAAACGTTCTTTCTCAACCTTCTCTGCTATTTCTTCATATTTCGCTTTGAATACTTTGGTTGGTTTAAGTTTTACCTTCTTTCGAATAATTTTAACTGATTTCAAAACATCTCCTTGCTGAATCGCATCAACTACGTCCTGACCTTCAATCACTTCTCCGAAAATCGTATGTTTTCCATTCAAGTGTTGCGTAGGAACGTGCGTAATGAAGAATTGACTTCCGTTTGTATTAGGTCCAGAATTGGCCATTGCTAGCAAACCTTTTTTGTTAAACTTATCTTTTGGTGAAGTTTCATCCCAAAAACGATAACCTGGTCCACCAGAACCTGATGCTGTCGGATCACCTCCTTGTATCATGAAATTAGCGATTACTCTATGAAATACAATTGAGTCATAGAATGGCTTTTTGTAATTAATCGTATCAAAAGCTTTGAATTTCCCTTCTGCCAATCCAACAAAGTTAGCTACCGTCAACGGCGCTTTCTCGTGGTGAAGTTTTAGGACGATATCCCCTTTAGTTGTTTGCATTACTGCATAGATTCCTTTCTCCAATTTCAATCCTTTTGATTGAGAAATCGCTGAGAAAGCAAATAATAAACTCAGTGTCAATGTAAATAGTAAACGCATAATTTTAATAATTTGGTTCAAAAATAACAAAACTCTTCAAGAATGATGTGTTTTAAGTTCGGATTTTGGCTTTAAGCAGCTACCTTTTAACATACAAGGGAACAAAGAACAGACCATTTATTTATTTCCGTTCGGCTTTTACTAGCTAAACTTTCATTTTCAATCCGTATTCTTCAAATAAAGTATATTTTTGTAAACATGAAAGCAAAACGCATCATCGTTTCAGTAACCAATGATTTGTACACCGACCAAAGGGTACATAAGGTTTGTTCTTTTCTACATGAAAATGGATACGAGGTGCTATTGGTTGGCCGAAAACTAAAAACTAGCCAGGAAATTACTGATAGACCTTATCAGATCAAAAGATTTAAACTCTTATTCACAAAAGGCGCAATGTTTTATGCGAATTACAACATCCGCTTATTTTGGTTCTTGTTATTTAAGCGTTTCGACGTTTTATTGAGCAATGATTTAGATTCACTTTTAGCGAATTACTGTGCGCATAAGTTAAAACGAAATACACGTATCGTTTATGATTCACATGAATTATTTACAGAGGTTCCAGAGTTAACAGCACGTCCAAAAGTGAGAAGAGTTTGGTTGGCAATTGAAGAATGGATTTTTCCAAAACTAGAAACTGTTATTACGGTTAATCAATCCATTGCTGATATTTATTCGAAGAAATACAATAAGAAAATTCACATTGTTAGAAATGTGTCTAAACTGTGGAAACCGAACGAGATTCTAAGCAAGGAAGAATTGGAAATTCCTGCTGAAAAGCGTATAATCATTCTACAAGGCTCAGGAATAAACGTTGACCGTGGCGCGGAAGAAGCTGTTATGGCCATGCAGAAAATTGATAATGCATTATTCTTAATCGTTGGAAGTGGAGATGTTTTGCCTACTCTTCAAGAAATGGTGAAAACATATAAACTAGAAAACAAAGTGCGCTTTGTAGGTCGCGTTCCTTATGATTTGATGATGAATTACACCTACCATGCGGATATTGGACTTAGTTTGGACAAAGATACCAACCCCAATTATCGCTATTCTTTACCTAATAAATTATTCGATTACATCCATACTTCCACACCGGTTGTTAGCTCGAATTTAATTGAACTAAAACGTGTAATAGAAAAGTACGATGTAGGGAGAATCATACCAGAACACAGTGCGGATGGAGTTGCAGAAACTATCAATGGGATCTTTAACCAAGCTGGACTTTTAGAGGAATTAAAGATGAATTGCGAAAAAGCAACTATGGTAGAGAATTGGGAAGAAGAGAGTAGCGTTTTAAGAGAAATTTATTTGTAAAATTTTTAGGATACAAAAAACAAAAAAGGCGTGATTGATCACGCCTTTTTATAAATATAAATAACTTTTACTGAGAAATCAATTCAAATAATTGGTCTAATTTCGGAGCAATAATCACTTCAATTCTTCTGTTTTTCGCTTTGTCATTTGGGTCAATAGGGTGAAATTGAGAACGACCTGACGCAGAAAGAATCGCAGGGCTTATTTCTGAATTATCAATCATAATTTCCACAACAGTTGTAGAACGCAAAACGGAAAGTTCCCAGTTACTCTTTGGATGAGCAGCACTTCTAATTGGATCCGTATCTGTGTGACCTTCTACGACAATCTCTAAATCTTCCTCGTGTTCTATTGATTTTGCTAAATCAACAACTGCTTTTTTACCCTGTTGAGAAACAGCGGTACTTCCTGATGCAAATAAAAGTTTCGCTTCTAAACTCACATAGATTTTCCCGTTTCTCTCCTCAACTGTCAATCCTTTATCTTCAAAACCACGTAAAGCATCTGAAATCTTATTCTTTAAAGCTTTTACCGCTTCGTCTTGCTTGCGAATGATATCTTCAAGTTCTTCAACTCTTTGCTGACGTTTTGCTAACAATTCCTGTTTATCATTCAACTCTTTCTCCAATTCCAAGAGTACATCTTCCTTACGTTGAACCTCTATGATTTTAGCTTCTAATTCAGCACGCATAGCTGTCAAATCTTTAGCACTGCTGCTCTTCGCTTTATTCATCATATCTTCTTGCGCCTCACGCATTGCCTTTTCTTGTTGATATTTAGCATTTAAAGAACGGAATGAATTTCCCAAATCTGTTGTATCAGATCTAAGCTGCGCAATTTCTCTATCCAACAAATTCAATTTTGTTTGAACTGTTTTCAACTGAGACTCACTCTCCAAGGAGGAAGTTTTAAATTTCTTCAACTCATCACTACAATTCTGTTGCTTTTCGAGCAAATCATTGTATTTCTTCGCAGGGACACATGCTGTGAACCCCAAAACCATTACTAAAACTCCAAAAAATAAACGCATAATTCCGTATTTAATCATTCTAAACAAAGTTCGAGAAATTTTTCAAGCGTTTAGAAAGAATATCTCGATGTTGTAAACATGTTTGTATTAATAACTCGAAAATAAAGATAAGAAAGACGACAAGCGTTTTAGTGAATACTTTTAAAAACTAAAACTTCTATCGTTCCATAGATTGGTTCTGATTCCACCGTAAACAAGGAAAAAGCCTTTGTAAGGTTCAATTCGCAGACTGTTAACTTCGATTCCTGGACGGACAAAAGCTTCTAACTTCAAGCGTTTGGAAATCAAATAATTTCCTTCAACAGAAAAGTGAAAGCGATTTATTTTACCATTTCCACCTATGAAATAACCATATTCCGTTGGCTTTTTAGTGTAAGGAACGTAAATATTATTTCCATAGGAAGTGTTTGCATCACCGTTCATTCCGCCTTGTTGAACAAAGAAAAATCTAGCTTTCAGGGTAAGTTTAGAAGGAAATTGAAGGCTGGCTTCTGAGAAAACTTCAGCAAAATTAGCCCCCATAGGATGAGCTAAGGCATGACCTTGATTTCCATAAACCGTGTTGTGGTCTAAGTGCGAATAAGTGAATGGTCGCGCAAAGTTTAATTCCGCCAACCACTTTACCTGAATGTCGTTGTTTAATTTTCCTTTGGTTTTAAAACCAATTTGTCCACCGTATTTGTTTGCCCACCAGCGAGAACGCTTCATTAATTCTCCCAAAACAAATTCATCGAGAACGAATTGACCATAAATCATAACAGGGTCAAATTCATAACTCATATTTAAACCAATTACCAATCTATCTTGAGAGCCTAATCCATATTCTGTAGGGCGATAAAATAAAAACGGATTCAAATAAGCAGCATCAAAACCCCTATTCATTAAAGTATCTTTTGCGGCAAATACAACAGATTCAAATACGCCAATTTGCAGTCGATTCGTTACATTGTAATTAAAGAAATGTGTTGAAGCAAATTTATTAATTCTCCTCCCTCCCACTGTTTCGTTCAAAATCTGATATAAATTAGTTACTTCAATTCTCCAGATTTTTGTTCTCAATTGTACAAATGGGTACGGTGCGCCATAATCTCCGAGCAGCATAGAGCGGTTTCCTTGACCAATAAAATTCTGATCAATTCCTGCTTGAATATTAATAAAGTCGTATGGAGAATAACTTAATCTCAATTGTGGTTGCAGGCCAATTCCGTGCTTTCCTTTATTAGACGATAAAAAGTGCGGTCTAAAAGCAGTGTTTTCTGGTGTTACAAGCAAATCATTAAAAGCATAGTTACCTGTCAACAACAAACGTGCATAAAAATTCTTTGTATAACGCATAGAAACACCAAAGCCCAGTCCAGTATTCATTGCGTCAACACCATTCATTCCAGAATGATAAGAACCGGCTAAGTCTGCAACAGGAAAAAGATTCAAGTAAGAATTTGTCGTACCTCTCTTTTTTCTTTCAAGCATTTCAAAGCCAATTTGCTCTGGTTTCGATAGATTTGGGAAAACAGGATTAGAAGAAAGTAAAGTATCTTCAAAAAAGGAATCGTAATTCGTAAAATTTGTTTCTGCGCTAAATTCCTCTTGAGTAAAACTCAAAAAGGAAATAAAAAGGAACGATATGTAAAGTAACTTTCTCATTAAAAATCAAAATATCGATTCGTTAGTGCAGAGCGCATTCCTATCATGATAATTCCCTGACTACTAAGACCTTCATTTACAGAATTTGCTCTTCTATAATTCGCACTTACAAAAGCACGAAACTGTGTCGCTGGGTTAAATTCATAACCTAATTCTACATTTCCATTAAAGACATTTACAAGATTTTCTGTCCCAGCAATAGATTTAGATTGGAATAAATTCGATTTATCCTTCATCGTTTGGTTGGCTCTATAATAAACAGCAGAAGCGTCAATGTAAATACTCTTCCATTTGTAATTTGCACGCACTACCAGCTCTTTAAATCCATTTCCAAGGGTATGTGCTAATGGTAAATTAAAATGCGTGTAAGCCATTCGTTGGTTTTCTGCTGCGTACAAACTATTCGACGCTTGATTGTATTCCAGCTGGAAATTCAAATGATCTACATTAAACAAGTTTCCAGCTTTATAGCCCAATTGAAAACCAAATTCAAACTTCTTTAATTGGTCACTTACAGCTTGCAAATAAACCATATGCTGTGGATGAAATTTCCAAGCAGCATTCAATCCTAAAATGTTCTTCACATCAACTTTCTCAAAACCTTTAACAACCGTATTTAGTCCGATTATTGGATTGTAAAAAACAGGATTTACCCTTTGACTCGACTCTGCTTCATCCCTTAGATAAATAGTTGATTCAAATAAACCAATAACCAAGGAGGGAAAAACTCTATAACTCAAATAATGTACGCCTATTCCTTTTCTTTCGTAGGGTTTTTCAACAAAACTAGTGTGTTTTTTTCTGCTTAAGTTCAACTGTTTTCCCCGCATAAAAGTATAGGTCAATCCTGGAGCAATTTCCCAGTCGATGGCCAAGTGTGTGTAATTATACGAATTATCGGAAAGCAACATAGAACGGTATCCCCATCCAAAAAATCGAGGCATATTTCCAAATTGAATAACCAGTTCTTTTATCGGTGTTAAACGAACATAACTCACTGCCGAAGCATAGTCAAAACCATCTGTCTTAAACGGTTTTGTCCTCCCTCCACTGGGAATCACAGCATTGTCTTTCGTATAGCCACTAGCCGTAGGATACAATTCTCCTCTATCTTTGAAATATTCGTTTTGGAATTCCGAAAATCTTGCTTGATTCTCATAAAAGGCTGTGTAAAAAGATAAAATTCCTTGAATACTACCGAATGCTTGTGCTCCTCGTGTATTTTGATATAAATAACTGTTTTCGGATTGTAGCGCATCCTTCCCGATTGCAACATTAAACAAAGGATCGATAGCCAGAAAGTACTTGTCTTTTACAATTTGAACAAAGTGTTCCTTAAACATCTTTCGAATAACCCAATTGCGTTCTTTTAGCGTATCCTTGTTGGGTAAATAATAATTGGCTTTTGTATAAGAAATCGGAAAAAATCCATCTCCAATGATTGCTTTACTTTTATTAGAAAATAGTACTTCATCCTTTACGTTATTCGCAGAGGGAATCAAGATTTCCTGAACCATGATGTTATGGCTATAGAGTATACCAATAAGTAATATTGAAAGTAGCTTTTTCAAATAGTTAAGAATGATAAAAGTCCATTTTTAGTTTCATAGTTTTCTTAGATGCCACAAAGTAAGGATTGGTTAAATCTTCCTTATTGTACACCAAAGGTTTTCCTGTTTCAACATTTACAATCTCTCCGCCCACAGCTTCGTAGATTGCTTGTCCAGCAGCGATGTCCCATTCCATTGTTGGTGCAAGTCTTGGGTAAACATCTGCTCTATTATTAACCAATTCAAAAAACTTTAGTGCTGAGCCCATTTTAAGTGGCTGAATCTCACCAAACTCTTCTTCAATTTGCTTAGCTAAATTAAGAAAGTTTCCTGAATAGTGACTTCTTGAAGAAATAATATGAACAGGAGAATTCATACTAGAGAGTTTCTCGATTTTCTCCCAATTCTCCATATTGAAGGCATCTTCATAAGAAAACTGATAGGCACCTAAGCCCTTTCCGCCTATGATTATTTCTCTTCGAATTGGAGAAGCGATTAAACCAAAAATTGGTTTACACTTATCTATCAATGCGATATTGATAACAAATTCTCCATTCTTTTTTAAAAATTCTTTTGTACCGTCAAGAGGATCTACGCACCATACTTTGGTCCATTGACATCTTTCGGAGTATTCTGATTCTTCTAACTCTTCTCCAATAATTGGAATGTTAGTTTCTTTTAAATGTCTTTCTATAATATCAGAAGATTGCAGGTCGGCGATTGTCACCGGGCTACCATCCTCTTTGTGTGAAGCTTCAAAACTTCCTGCATAGATTTTCATAATCGCTTCAGAAGCTTCTATAGCGGCTTCTATTGCAGGTCGATATGTATCAAAGTTTTTATTCATTAACTAAATTTGCAACTAAAGAGCTCGCGCCAATTCTTAAATAATCGGGAGTCATGTAATCGCGGCCTAAGATTTTTTCAATCAGACTAAAATAAGCCAATGCGTCTTCATATGTTCTTACTCCTCCACTAATTTTCAATCCCACTTTCCTTTTTGATAAGTGCTTTTTTATAACATCTGCCATAACTTCAGCAGCTTCTAGACTTGCTCCTGGGAATTCCTTTCCTGTAGATGTTTTAATAAAGTCTGCTCCACCTTCAATTGCTAATTCACTTGCTTTTCTGATACGTTCTGCCGTTTTCAAATATCCAGTTTCTAGAATAATTTTCAAACACTTATCAGGCATCATACCTTTATATGCACGTACTTCAGCAACAACATTCTCGTAGTTTCCACTATCAAATTCTCCAAGATTTAGCACCACATCCACTTCATCAACATCTGTTGCAATGGCCAATTCACACTCATGCAATTTTGCAGAGATAAAGCCTTGTGCACTTGGGAAATTTCCGGCAACTACCGCTGTTTTAATTTTTGACTCTTTCAAAGTTTCAACGGCCAATGCTCCAAAGTTTGAATAAAAACATACAGCAGCAACAGGATAACCTTTTGCTTCAAAGTCTAATGCTTTTGCTAAAAAATCATTTATTGATTGGATTGAGTCGTAGGAGTTTAATGATGTTAAATCTACGTAACTACAAATTTCTTTTTTTGTCCATTCCATCGGTAGGGTCTAAAATAAAAAAGGGGTTTAGTAAAATACTGAACCCCTAAGTTATAAAATATAATTTGAAAAATCTTTATTGTAAGATAAAGTTAATTGGAATTCTTGCTCTTGCACGAACTGGCTCACCTTTTTGTTCAGCAGGTGTCCACTTAGGCATTGAGCGTACAACACGTCTTGCTTCAGCGTCCAATTCTTTAGAAACTCCTCTCAAGATTTTAACTTGCTCAATTGTTCCGTCTTTGTTAATAACGAATTCAATAAAAACACGTCCTTGATCTCCTAAGTCCATCGCGATTTCCGGATACTTAATGTTTTCCGCAATAAATTTCTGCATCGCAGCTGCTCCACCTGGGAAAGATGCTTCCTTATCAGGGAAGTCAACAATTGGTGCTGCAGGCTCTGGAACAGGGTCTGGTTTAATATCGATTTCGATTGTTTCAACCTGAACTTGCTCATCCACGTCTTTACTTTCAACCTCTACGATTTCTTCAGATGGCTCAGGCGGAATCTCCAAATCGTCAATTTCTTGAACAACTGGCTCATCAATTTCATCATCTTCTACTTCAATAATTTCTAATTCTTCAGGAACATCATCCTTGGCTTGCTCTTGTCTGTTAAGCCCTGAAAGTTCAACTTCCTGCTTAAAAGAAAAAGAAAGTGTAATAATACTCCCTACGATAAAAAATCCTAAGAATAACAAAGGAATTCTTAATCGTTCATTATCTACTTCTGGGTTCTTTTTTACTGACATAAATATAATTTTAACAACTTCTTAACTTAGTCCGATACAAGTATCGTGCCCTTTTTTACTTATTCAACTCTACTAACACCTTTATATAAAATCTTAAAGATGAGTACGCCAAAAATACAACCAATTCCGTTAGCAATCAAATCTAAGGCATCGAAATTTCGTGACAAGGTAAAAAATTCTTGTAAAAGTTCAAGTATAAAACTCAAAAAAAATGAACCAAAGACACTTATAAGGAAAGCTCTTCGGTATAAAAACTTAGAAACATTTTGTCTTTTTAGACCTATAGACCAAAAGAGACTTAATAAGGTGTACATTACAAAATGCACTATTTTATCAGCGCCTTCAAATTTAAAGTCAACTAAATCCAAATCCGAACTAGGGGCTAAACTCAGTATAATTATTAGAATAGTCCACAAGATACTCGGTAAGATAAAACGTAACATTTAATTACTGTCCGATCATTTCTTTATATTCAGCAGCGCTCATCAATTCATCTAATTGAGAAACGTCTGACATTTTAACCTTGATAATCCATCCTTCTCCGTATGGATCCGAATTTACTAATTCTGGGTTTGATTCTAACTCTTCGTTGAATTCAATAACTTCACCAGCCATTGGCATGAATAAATCAGATACAGTTTTTACTGCTTCGATTGAACCGAAAACTTCTTCATGATCCAATTCCTCTCCTTCTGTTTCTACTTCAACAAAAACGATATCTCCTAATTCGCTTTGCGCAAAATCAGTAACACCGATAATTACAGTGTCCCCGTCAACTTTACACCATTCATGATCTTTAGTGTATTTTAATTCTTCTGGAAAATTCATAATTCTATTCTTAAATTTAGGTTCCAAATGTAAGATTTATTAAATTAATTTCTCCCCTTTCTTGCAAAATTATTATTCCTACGTAAGAAGTGTAACTCTTGTTACTGGTAACAATTCATGATTTCCAACGCAAAATTCATCAGAAAACCAACTTCGACACCCTACTTCGACATAAGACTAGGCTATAACCTCGGACAAAAGGCACTGATTACCAACATCTTCAAGGGTTTTTAGTGCACTTATTGCAATTATCAGTAAAAAATGTAATTCAAATAGAGCGTTCATTATTTCTATTTTATACTTTTGTACTTATGGTAAACAATGACCAATTAAAGGAATTAAAAGAGCGTATAACAAAACTCCATACTTATCTTTCAATAGATGATAAGAAAATAGAGATTCATGAGAATGAATTAAAGTCTCAGGACCCTACTTTTTGGGACGATCCTGACATGGCCGAAGTTGTATTGAAAAAAAATCGTCAATTAAAATTCTGGGTCGAAGCAGTTGAAGCTATTGAGCAGAAATACGATGATTTAGAAATTCTTATTGAATTCTATAATGACGGCGCTGGAGACGAGACCGAAATATTGCAATTGTTTACGGAAACAAATGCGATAGTTGAAGAACTTGAGTTGAAAAACATGCTTTCTAGTGATGAAGACAGTCTTAACGCTGTACTTCAAATATCTGCAGGAGCAGGTGGAACAGAAAGCTGTGATTGGGCGAGTATGCTTTTGCGAATGTACATAATGTGGGGAGAAAAGCATGGCTACAAACTAAAAGAACTGAACTACCAAGACGGCGATGTTGCCGGTATCAAAACTGCAACCATAGAATTTGAAGGAGACTTTGCATTCGGTTATCTTAAGGGTGAAAATGGTGTACATAGATTGGTGAGAATTTCTCCTTTTGACTCGAATGCCAAACGTCACACCTCTTTTGCTTCTGTTTATGTTTACCCTTTAATTGATGATTCAATAGAAATCAATATCAATCCCGCAGATATATCTTTTGATACATTTAGGTCTGGCGGAAAAGGAGGGCAGAACGTAAACAAGGTAGAAACGGCAGTTCGTTTACATCACAAACCATCGGGAATCATAATTGAAAACTCTGAATCACGTTCTCAATTAGCCAACAAGGAAAAAGCCATTCAACTATTAAAGTCTCAGCTATACGAATTAGAATTGCGTAAGCGAATGGAAAAACGTAATGAGATTGAGGCAGAGAAGAAAAACATCGAATGGGGTTCGCAAATCCGAAACTATGTCTTACATCCTTATAAGTTAATCAAAGACGTTAGAACTGGTTATGAAACCGGTAACGTTGACGATGTGCTTGACGGACATTTAGATGAATTTCTCAAGGCTTATTTAATGCAATACGGCAATTAAGCGTTCAATTCCGTTAAAAATCATTAAATTAAGAACGAGTATATATTCCTTTCATATAAATATCATAAATTTACTATAAAGATTAAAACAAACAGTTATGTCAGACGAAAACACAATGGGTCCCGAGAATAGTAAAAGCGCAAGCTCTGGATTATGGATACTTATCACAATAATTGCACTTTTAGCAACTGGTGCATTGGGTTGGATGTATTCTAAAGAATCAAAAGCGGTTAAAGAATGTCAGGTTACAAATGCACAACTTCAAAAAGAAATGCAAGCAATGAACGAAGCATTATCCGGTTATATAGACGGCGCAACAATGGATTTAAAACATGATTTCCAAGAGATGCTTTCTACTTATGACAAGTTAATAGCTAAAGACGCTACAATGTCAGACAGTCTTCAAATTCAAAAAGACAGTATCACTTCCTTATTAGATGCTTTAAAAGACACTAAAAACAGAAGTTATTACGAGATCAATCAATTAAAGAAGAGAAACCAGACTTTACGTGATATCATGAATAGATACCTCGTAACGATTGACTCTTTAAACACTTTAAACATTGATTTATCAACTCGTTTAACGGAAACAAGTACAGTTTTAGAGTCCACTCAATTAGAAAGAGACGAATTGAGAAAGCAAAACGAACAAAGTGCTGAATTAATTACAAAAGGAGCTAAACTAAGCGCCTTCAATTTCAAAACTGAAGCTTTACGTTACCAAAGAATTGGTAGTGACACTAAGGATGTGACCAGAGCTAAAAAGGCGGAAATCATTTCCTCATCCTTTAGTATTGGAGAGAATAAAATCGCCAAGACAGGACAGAAAACGATCTATATGCAAATCACTGACCCGAATGGGCAAGTACTATTCAAGCGTCCAAATGACGTGATGTTAGTTGCAGGTAGTGAACTTTTATTCAGTGGTAAGAGAGAAATCGATTACAACGGACAATTAGTTGATATGACAATTGTCTACAACCTAGAAGGTGCTGAAGTTCCAAGTGGAAATTACAGTGTTAAAATATTTGCTGATGGTGTGTTAATCGGAAAAGATTCGTTCACCTTGAAGTAAAATAAACAATTTTATAAAATCAGGAAAGGGCAGATAGAACATTTGCCCTTTTTCTTTGTTTTAAAATGAGTAACTTTGCAAGCATGAAAGGAAAAAGACTTATAATCCCGTTTATTATTGTCATTTTAGGAGTAATTTATACCTATAGGGTAAATAAAGAACATTTTGACAGAAAGAAATTACCAGTAGTTCAACCTCGTGACGTTAGCTTGGGCAACCCCGATATGGTGCCTGAGGGTTTAGCCAACAAAGGAATTGGTCATAGGATTGGTCGTTTTGAATTCTTAAACCAAAATGGAAAGAATGTAAGCCTGGAAGATGTGAAAGGGAAAATATTTGTAGTAGAATATTTCTTTACAACTTGTCTAACAATTTGTCCGATTATGAATGACGAAATGAAGCGTGTTCAGGAGAAGTTCAAAGGAGATGACAATTTCAAAATCTTAAGTTTTACTGTTGATCCAGAAATAGATGATGTTCAACAAATGAAGAAATATGCTAGTGAACACAATGCGGTTGATGGCCAATGGCACTTTTTAACAGGAGACAAAGACAAGCTTTATGAATTGGCGAGAAATTCATTTTTCGTATTGAAGCCAGCAGAAGCAAGAAACTTAGGAGATGCCGGTTCTGACTTTATCCACACCAACAACTTTGTTCTTGTAGATAAGGAGTTACAAATTAGAGGATATTACGACGGAACGAGTACAGAAGAAGTAGATACTTTAATGGAAGACATTGAGTATTTATTAAACGAAGAGGAATACGACCCGAAGAAGCTGTATTAATAAGTCGAAACAATAAGGTACAAAAAAATAGTATCATTTAAAATGATACTATTTAAAGTATTTTAAATCTTAAAAAGACTACTTATTAAATACTACGACCGAATTATTGTTGAGCTAAATCGGAAGTTTGTTCAATTGATGTATCCATGTTGTAACCATAAGCATCACATTTAGCTTTAGATGACCCACATGAAGAAAAAATAGCCGCAAAAAATACTCCGATTACTGCAAAAGACAAAATTCTTTTCATAGCTTTATACTGTTTTGTTGTTGTTTGATTATACAAATATAAGTAAACATATTAACTAAAACTGATTAAACTCAGTATTTTATTAACATATTTTAGAAATAAAGATTAAAAGTTACCGTTAGAAACAGTTCAAATGCTTAGACTTATTGTACTTTCAGTCATATTCTTTCCTCTGATTTTATTCGGACAAAATTCTTTATATTATCTACAATTTAACACTTCTAATAATTCAAACAACGAATTTGTTTATACTGAGAAGAAGACGAACAAATTCCATTCCAAAGAAGAAGTTAAGGCTTATTTATCCAAAATAAGAAGCAAGCAAATTAAAAAAGGTTTTGTCTTGTCGTCTGTTGATAACATTGAATGGAAAAATGATACTGCCTTTGTTGATTTTTATCTCGGGGAGAAGTTCAAAGAAATAGTCATTACCTATAGCGAAGAGGATCAGAACATTATCAGAAAATCACCTCGACTCAATGAGCGCCTACTACTCCATCACCCTTTTGAACCTTCTATGGTGGAACAATTATTAAAGAACATTACGGAGTATCTAAACTCAGTTGGCTATCCTTTCTCTAAAGTATATTTAGAAGTAGATCAACTCTCACCTCATCATTCTAGCGCACATTTAATTATCGACAAAGGTCCATTGGTGAAAGTTCAAAACATTTATATAAAAGGAGAGACTAAAATCAATGAGAAATATATTCAAAGCGCTATTTCTATAAAAAAGGGAGATTTATATAACACTAGAAATTTTAAAAATATTTCTAATAAAGTCAGCCAAATTCAGTTTGTAAAAGAGATTAGACCTCATGAAATACTATTTACACCCGAAGGAGCCGATTTGTATTTGTATTTAGAGAGCGCTCCGGTGAGCTCTATCAATGGAGTTGTCGGTTTGCAACCCAATCCTGTGACTGGAAAAACAACTGTTACAGGTGACGTACAGTTAAAACTATTAAACATTCTAAAACGCGGGGAAGAACTTCATTTGAATTGGAGAAGTTTACAGCCGAAAACACAAGAGCTAAAAGTTGATTTCAACTTGCCTTTTTTATTTAACACCCCATTTGGAGTGGACGCAAAGTTCAATCTTTATAAGTTGGATAGCACTTATTTAAGATTAGACTTCAACTTAGGTGTACGCTATTACTTCTCTGGTGCTAATTACATAAAAGCGTTTTATCACAATGAAAGTACAAATTTACTTTACGGTGCGCCTGCCATTTCGAACAGTAACTTAGCTTCTCTAAAGTCACACCAATATGGACTTGGTTTTTACCATTTCCAAGTGGATTACCTGCCCAATCCTAGTAAAGGTTTAAACGCAACCATGGATATTTCAATAGGAACAAGAAAAAGCACACCTCAAGATGCCGATACAACCATCAATGCAATAAGTTTGAGGGGAAACCTCCAGATTGAGGCATTTATTCCTATCACGAGACGACATGTGGTGCGATTGGCCAACTCTACCCAGAGCTTTTTCGCACCTAAAATTTATCAAAATGAATTATTTAGATTTGGAGGATTAAACATTCAAAGAGGTTTTAACGAAGAGTCATTATTTGCGACAACACTCACCACTTTTACTGTAGAATATCGATTTTTAGTAGATAGAACTTCACATGCTTTTGCTTTCTATGATCAAACGTTCTATGAAAACAATTCTAGGTCTTATTCGAAAGACGCTCCACTTGGATTTGGTCTTGGTTATGCCTTCGGGACAAAGTTAGGTATCTTTTCTATCTCTTATGCCTTAGGAAAACAGTTTAACAATCCCATTCAAATGAGAGACGGTAAAGTCCATTTCGGATACACTGCTTACTTCTAACAACACAGTTAATCACTTCAGTAGAAAGAGATATAAAATAACAAATTCCGACTGCCGAAGCAATCAGAATTTGTTACACTTTACTTTAAACCATGTTGAAAACCACTTCAACTATTTACATAAAACTACCTAACAATTAATTTCACAGGAATAAACTTGCCCTTATCGGCACCTTCTATGGAAACGAAATACGTTCCAGGCGCTAAGGCACGTTCATTAAATTTTGACCGGCCAGAATGCGTGATAGGTCTTATTGTGTTATAAACAATCACTTTCCTATTCGAAAAACAGGAAGTCGGGCAAGGAAATGAAACAATGCTATCTTTAAGACTTCATCAAATGATAATTTCAAGTTAATCTCTACTTTCTACTCTTAAATTTATATATTCGTATTTCTCAAATGATATATCTATGAAACTAACACGAACACACAGGTATCTACTCAGTTTATTAAGTGGAATTTTAATGACACTTTCCTTCCCTTTTACCGGAAGTTTGACTCCATTAACCTTTATTGCTTGGGTGCCTTTATTACTGGTAGAACACGACTTATATTTGTCTAAAGCAAAAATGACCAAGATTTTCATTTATGCATTTATCACCTTATTTCTTTATAATTTAGGGACAACCTATTGGCTTTTAAATACAGTAGGAGCCAAATTCGGAACTTCATTTATATTTATTGTGAACGGAACCCTAATGGCCTTAAGCTTCATGCTATACCATTGGACAAAACGCTACTTTGGATTTATTGTCGGAAGCCTTGGTTTTTTTATTGTTTGGATAGGTTTCGAATACTTGCACTATCACTGGGAATTGAGTTACCCATATTTGAATTTAGGGAATATTTTTTCTATTCGACCAGAATGGGTACAATGGTATAGTTTTACTGGAGTTTTGGGTGGAACACTATGGATTTTATTGGTTAATTTCTTTACTTTTAAAATAGTAGCCAACCGCTTATTCGATAAGAAAAGTATAAAAAGTCAAGCGAAAACAATTGTTACGATAGCCTTAATTGTTCTTATTCCTTCAGCAATTTCACTGATGATGTATAACAATTATGAAGAAACGAAAAATCCAAAAGAAGTAATAGTGACGCAACCAAATATCGACACTTATACGATGAAATTTAAAACGGATGAAGAAGGATTGCTGAAACAACTAGACTTGTTTATCGCACAAGCTGATTCGTTAATGACAGAAAACACAGCGGTAGTTCTTAGCCCTGAAACGGTGATTTCGATTCCTTTTTATGCGGACCAATATGCCAACAGCAACACTTTCAATCACCTTCAAAACAAGGTCAATGAATGGGATAATGTTTCTTTGGTTTCTGGTGCGGGAACATTTAAGTTCTTCCCAAAGAGAACACGTCCGTCGATGAAACCTGTCGAAGGTCAAAGCAACTTCTATGAATTATATGATGACTTATTGCTTATCACAAAAGGACAAGCACCACAATTTATTCACAAATCTGAATTGGTTATAGGAACAGAAAAGATTCCTTTTGTGAAGTACTTTCCATTCCTAGAAGACTTCGCCTATCATACTGGAGATTTAACAGGTTCAATTGGTGTGGAGGAAGAGCCACGTGTTCTCAATACACAAGGTTTCACCTTTGCCCCTATCATTTGCTACGAATCGATTTATGGATGGAGAACAGCTGAGCAAGTTCGCAAAAGAGCAGAAGCGCTTTTCATTATTACCAATGATGGTTGGTGGAAAGATTCTCCTGGACACAAGCAACACCATGCACTAGCTCGTTTAAGAGCACTTGAAACACGCCGTTATGTTGCCCGTTCTGCCAACACCGGAATTTCCTCAATTATCAATCAACGTGGTGACGTCGTAATGTCCACCAAGTACGATAGCTACGAAGCTTTAAGAGGCGATATTCAGTTGAACAAAAAACTTACTTTATATGCGAAGCATGGAGACTATATCGGGAAATTAGCGATTTTTCTGCTCTATATTCTAATCGGATATGCCGCTATAAAAGGAATAAATGCTTTGAATAATAAAGGGAAAGTTAGCCAAACGGCCAAGAAGGATAAGGATAAAAAGAAGAAGAAAACTAAGTAGTAAAAACAGAAAATGGATGTTTCAAAACTGTAGAACTGCTACATTATTGAAACATCCAGTTATATTTATATCATTCGTATTTTAGGCAATTTCTATTTCAACAGGGCAATGATCTGACCCCTTAATATCGTTTCTAATTTTTGCGTTTTTAACTCGGTCAAGAATGCTTTCACTCACTAGGAAATAATCGATCCTCCAGCCCACGTTTCTATCACGTGCACCACCTCGATAACTCCACCAAGAGTATTTCACTTCTTCTGGATTGAAATGTCTAAAAGTATCTACTAAGCCATTCGAAGTATAAGCATCCATCCCGTCGATTTCTTCTTGCATAAATCCTGCGGCCTTATTGTAATTCTGTTTTGGACGCGCCAAGTCGATTTCTTTATGTGCAACGTTTAAATCTCCACAAAGAATAACCGGTTTTTTTGTTTCTAAACCCTTTAAGTAAGCAAGAAAGTCTTTATCCCATGTCGTTCTATAATCTAATCTTGCTAATTCGCTTCCAGAGTTTGGAACGTAAACACAAACCACGAAGTAATCTTCATATTCTGCTGCAATTATTCTCCCTTCTTGGTCATGCTCCTCTATTCCCATATCGTAAGTAACATCGACAGGTTTTTCCTTTGTTAGAATAGCTGTACCTGAGTAACCTTTCTTAACTGCTGAATTGGAATATATATGATAATCTGTAAAAGACTCCAACGCCTCTTTTACTTGCTTATCTTGTGCCTTCGTTTCTTGTAAACATAAAATGTCTGGATTGATCTCACGCACATCCTTTTCAAAATCCTTTTGCATAATGGCACGAATACCATTCACATTAAACGAAACTATTTTTGTCATTGTCCTCTATTTAAAATCCATGAACTCCATTAACTGTTGTATATTTCAACACGTTTTTCTTCTCCGGGTGAATACGCGCAAATGCAGATTGCACCGCGATCGTTCCTTCATGAAACCCACATAAAATCAACTTCAACTTACCTACGTAAGTATTAATATCTCCAATGGCATAAATTCCAGGAATATTGGTTGAATAATCTGTTGTATCAACTTTTATAGCATTGTTCTCAATCTCTAATCCCCAATCTGCAATTGGTCCCAAAGATGGTTTTAGTCCAAATAACGGTAGGAAATGATCTGTTTCAATTACGAATTGTCCTTCTGTTTTATGATCTATGGTAACATTCTCTACTTTTCCATCGCCACCAATTCCAATCACCTCACTGTCTGTAATTAAACGGATTTTACCTTGATCTGCAAAGTCCATTACTTTTTGAACGGAGTCTAAGTGACCTCTAAAAGAATTTCTACGGTGAACCAATGAAACTTCAGAAGCAATTTTCTTATCTACTAGGTATATCGCCCAATCTAAAGCAGAGTCTCCTCCTCCAGCGATAACACATCTTTTCCCTCTGTAAAACTCAGGGTCTTTGATGATGTATTCCACCCCTTTCTCTTCATAGTTTGCTAGATTATCAATAGGCGGTTTTCTTGGTTCGAACACACCTAAACCTCCAGCAATCATAACAACTGGTGCTTCATGCTGTGTACCTTTATCCGTTGTAACGATAAATCTATTTTCTTCTAACTTCTCCACTTTTACTGCAGCTTCACCCAATGTGAAAGTCGGTTTAAACGGAGCAGCTTGTTCCATCAACTTATCTGTCAAATCTCCAGCCAAAATAGATGGGTAACCAGGAATATCATAAATTGGTTTCTTAGGATAAATCTCTGTCAATTGTCCACCTGGTTGCGGCAAGGAGTCAATTAAATGACATCTTAACTTTAACAATCCTGCTTCAAATATGGTAAATAAGGCAACTGGTCCAGCTCCTATTATAATTATATCGGTTTTAATCATAGCCTCTTATTTTTTTTTGTATCAACCTACAAATTTAATCATTCTTTGTTTAACAAGCGGAAACAGTTTTTGTTTTCATTGTTAAGACTGATAAAACTCATTTTAGCAAACATGCGTTCGCACTCAATTATTTTTTATTAATTTGCAATCTTATTCCCCGTGAATTAGAAATTAATTTTGGGATAGCATGTTTAAAAACAAATAACTAAAAAATGCTTTTCAACTCACTTGAGTTTGTATTATTCTTGCCTTTAGTATATGTTTTGTATTGGATATTGAGAAACAACAGTCACTCCAAGCAGAATGTATTACTGCTATTGGCCAGTTATTTCTTTTATGCCTGCTGGGATTGGAGGTTCTTATTTTTACTGCTGTTTTCGACCGTTTTAGATTATGTTGTAGGAATAAAAATTGAAAACAGTAAGACTAAAAAAGCCGTTTGGTTGTGGTCTAGTATCATAATCAACGTCGGTTTCCTAGGCTTCTTCAAATACTACAATTTCTTTGTCGATTCATTTAGCAGCATGTTGAACAACTTCAATATTCATGTTAATACTTCGAGTTTAAACATCATTCTTCCCATCGGAATTTCCTTTTACACCTTTCATGGACTTTCCTATGTTATCGACATTTACCAAGGAAAAATTAAAGCAGAGAGAAACTTTATCGACTATTCACTTTTCGTGAGTTTCTTCCCATTATTGGTAGCCGGACCGATTGAACGAGCAACACATTTATTGCCTCAATTAAAGCAAAAACGTGTTTTTAGTTACCATCAGTCAGTAGATGGATTGAGACAAATTCTTTGGGGATTGGCCAAAAAAGTAATCATTGCAGATGGTGCAGCAGTATTTGTCAATCAGATATTTGACAATTACCAAGACTACAACGGAAGTACACTTTTACTAGGAGTGATCTTGTTTGCCTTCCAAATCTATGGAGACTTCTCAGGGTATTCGGACATTGCCATAGGAACCGCTAAATTATTCGGAATCAACTTGCTGAAAAACTTCAACTATCCTTACTTCTCAAGGGATATTGCTGAATTTTGGCGAAGATGGCACATCTCATTAACGACCTGGTTTAGAGATTACATTTATATTCCCTTGGGTGGAAGTAGAGGTGGCTTATTCCAAAAAATAAAGAACACCTTTATCATCTTTTTAATCAGTGGATTTTGGCATGGCGCAAATTGGACTTTTATCTTTTGGGGACTATTGAACGCTTTGTTGTTCATTCCTTTATTATTAAGAAATAAGAATAGAAGTCACCTTGGGAATGTAGCAGAGGGAAGGATTTTCCCAAATTGGAGAGAAACAATACAAATGATTTCAACTTTTCTCTTGACAACATTAGCATGGACCTTCTTCCGTTCTCCTTCAATTAGCGATGCTTTTAACTATCTAAAAGGCATCTTTAACAGTTCTTTATTTGAGAAAATAATGGTTGAAGATACGCTAACAATTCAGTTTCTAATCGTTTTATTTATTCTTATCGAATGGAAGGGAAGAAACGACAACTTTGGAATAGAAAAACTTGGTTTAACTTGGAATAAACACCTACGTTATGCCTTATATTACGTAATAATTATAGCCCTTTTCTGGTTTGCAGGAAAGGAACAAGAATTTATATACTTTCAATTTTAATGCAGAAGAAATTTATCATAAAGACACTCTTTTTTATTATTCCAATGACACTTATATTTGTTGGAGCATGGGTCTTTTATGCTAAAGACAAAGGTGACTTATTAAGAATTGGCTATCTTCCAGATGCATTCCCAAACTACCCTAAAACACTTCTGGAAAGCAACCAAAATGAAAAAGAAACATACTATACGCTACTTTCCAGTCGACCAAAGGAAGGGAAACGAAAAGTTCTACTTCTAGGAGACTCTTTTACCAATGGAAAGGAAAATGGATTTCAGAATATACTCGCTAAAAAACACGATGTACTGATGATGGACAGGTATCTTGTTGACTGGAATCCAATTGAAACGCTAATTGCGCTAACAAAAGGAGACTTCTTTGAGCATTATGCCTTCGATTATGTCATTCTTGAAAATGTAGAAAGAGAAATTGCTCTTAGAACTACAGTGATGAATCTAGATAGAGTTGCGAATGTTGAAAACATCCATCAGTGGATTATAGAAGATAGTTTGAAGAACATTTCAAGTTCTAGCAGACAATTAAAAATTGATGCACCACCCTTCTTTGATCAAACACCTTTTATTTTCTTTTACAACAGTAGTCGCTTTTTTAGAAAGAACAATATTCCCTTTGAGAATTCAGTATTTAAAATCGGAATAGACGACAAAACAGCCTTTTCGACCAACACAGATTTTATGCTTTGCTACAACAACGATATTCAAACTTTAGAGGAGAATAATAAGCTGGAAACTGCAGAAGCATATCATCAATTAATGAATGAAATTCAGGAAAAACTAAACGCCTACAACATTCAATTAATCAGTTTAATAGCACCGAATAAGTACACCTACTACTACGAAGAGATAAGTGACAAAAGCATCTATCAAGTACCTGAGTTATTGAAAAATCTATCAAAGACTCCAAATAAGAAATACATTTCCATCGATAGTTATAACGTTTTAAAATCAAGCGAAAATCAAACAGACATATACTATTATGACGATTCACATTGGTCGCCAATTGGTCATCGTATAATTGGGGAATACTTAAAGAAAGTGATTAAATAACTAATCCATTACTGCTTGTATCACTTCCAAAGATTGTGGCGTTTTAAAGCTGCTAAAGTGATAATGGAAGTACTTTAAAAGATGTTCCAGCAATTGCTTTCTATGTATTTTTCTAATCGGAAGTGCTAAAAACTCAGATTTCTCACTGTTTAACAGCTGAATAAAAATAGGAACCAATTCATCGCTAATATAAAAGTCGTTGTGTGGCGTTTGATTAGAAATCACTCCTTCTTGCAGGTTGAATATACGGCCATTCTCATCTTCTACATTGATACCTACTCCCATTTCTTCGGCGAATTTAAGCATAAACCATATCGGATAATTGGTCAACTCTTCCGAATGATCAATCCACTGAATTTCACGAATCAGAAATGCATACATTCGCTCATCCTTATCACTATTATGAAGCACAGAGGCCAATATTTCAGCAACGAAAAATGCAATTCCACTTTTAATCGGGTGATAGGGTATTTCTTGTGCAGCGTAGCTTGCACTCACTTCCGAAATCTTTCCTAGACCACTATCATTCCTATGAAAAGAAGAGATTTCGATGATACTTAAAGGATGGAGCATATTCCCCTTCTTCTTTTTCCCACCTTGGAATAAATAAGCTTGGAATCCAACTTCTTTTGTATAAAAATGAAGAATTAAGCTCGTCTCACTGTAGTTGAGTCGCTTTAAAAGAATACCGTTCTGAACGCTTTTCAAGGAGATATAAGATTAATCAATTAGCAATACTTTCCCGACTTTACGACCTTTAAAGTCATTGTCGTCGATGCTTGTCCATATCAAGTAAACGCCAGTTGCAGCACGATTCCCATCCATTGTCAGCCCATTCCAAGTTGCGGTACCACCATTCGACTTCGTTTGATAAACCAACTTCCCAGAAACATCCGTTATTTTAACATCTGAATCGTAAGCGATACCTTGAATTGTAATCGGACCGTGATATTCTGGATAAACAGGATTCGGGAAAACTTTTACCTCTTGGTATTCTATATCACCTTGTGTGGCATCCGAACGATAAGAAATAATACCGTCTTCGGTCATAAAAAACACTTCACCATTCTGATGGTTGATAACGATATCGTAAATAGTATTACTAAGCAGCGGACTATTCTCAATTGTAAATTTCTTAAGCACTTCTAAACCATCAGGAGATAATAAAAACACACCTGAATTGGCTGTTCCTATCCACTTTCTATTTGCTCCGTCAACAGTTATTGCCGTAATATGCGTAGTTCCCAAAACGATTTCAACATGGGCTCCAAATTGAATTAACAGTTTCTGAAAATTGTACTTCCCAGGCGCTGCATCAAAAACGTTTTCTGAGTTGTAAAGCACTCTCATTCCTTCTGGAGTACCAATCCAAATATTATTATCAAAATCGGCTGCTATTGCCTCAACATCATTTGAAGGAAGTGCTCCACTTTTATCGCCTGTATTAAACTGTCTATATCTATCATCTGAAAGATCAGATAGGCTCTTACCACTGTCGAAAGCCAAAACACCAGCATTTCTAAACGTCACCCATTTTACACCGTTTCTATCGACGATGAGCCTTTTAGTTGTTTGATTTTTAGAACTATTCCCCGTTTCAAAGTCATGCCATACACCATCTGCGCCTAAAACTTTAACTGGACGATTTGAAGAAGAATTAACCATCCATAAATTCCCGTCATCATCATACCTCAAATCTGTAATTAAGCCCCAACCAGTTGAAGATAACTCTTCGATTGGACTATTATTAATGGTAAATGTATCCGTGACTTCACCATTCTTGGTTATTACCAATGGAACACCTGAAACAGAGCCAAACGCTACCTCATCCATATCTTTAGGATTAATTGAAGTTGCAACAAAGTCCCAAGAGTTGACATTCGCCAACATTGGCTGTTCATCAATAACTACACTTTTCCAAACCTCATCTTCAAACAAAGCACCACCTTCTAAATTAAAAGTAGGATTCGTTCCGGTGAAACCACCACAAGCAACGCTTAATTTACCTTCTTTTATTTCGGCTCTATATCCAGAGTTGTAGCGCGGACCTTCGATATTGATAATGGAATGCGACCAAGAATTTAAAGCTCTAACTAGACCTTTATTTCTGTCAGCAATAAAATAATAACCATCGATAAACTTGGCAGTTCTTGGTTTAGGAGCTATACCTTCATCATATTGAAAAATCAAATCCAAATGATCTAATTCGGCTGAAAAAATATGAAGCGCATCATACGTTGAAACCAACAACTCGCTTCCTTCTCCATTTAGTCCGTAAAATGTTTTTAAACTATCAAAAACAACTGGCACTCCATTCTCAATGTGATATAAACTGTCCGAATTCCCAAAAGTCGTATTGCTGTATGACAAAATCAATTTATCTCCAAAGGCTTCCACTTCATGATAAGCACCAAAATCTGTATGGTCAATCACATTTGGTAAGCGCGTCCATTGACTTGGGTCCGCAAGGAATGAGTTGTTGCTATTTCCTTCATAAAGTCCTTCCTCTGTAAGTACATATATTTTATCGTCTAAGAAAGTTAAATCTAAAAAGTTAAAATCTCCAATAGCAGGATGATAAGTATCTTTCACTTCTCTTTTAACCATATCAATTACGATAATTCCAAGACTTGTGGCACAATAAACATAATCATCACGTGAAATAATTTTATTGACTTTCTTGTTCCCCATTACGTTTGATTTAAAGATATAGGGAAAATTTTCAACTTTATTGTTTCGTATAAAATCTATATTCCCATTGTCGTAGCCAATGATTATTCTCTTTGATTTTTCATGATAATTGATAGCCGTTAAGTTGACATCGGAAAGATAGTCTGCTGCTGTCCAAAGATTTTTTTCTCCGGTCGACAAATCATATTCCAACAAGCCTTTGTCTAAAACGACATAAACAGCATCATTCGCTTCTATTAAATCATTTGCTTTATAGGAAGAAATATGCATTCTCCAATCCCCAACTTTCAGCTGAGCATTCAGGTTAAAAAAACAACCAAAAACAATAAAAAAAGGTAATAAATATTTCATATCTATATTTCAACGCTTATTTCTCAAAAATATTTGTTTTTTGCATACAATCCACAATTATTTAAGATTAATATACAATTCCAAAAATAGCTTATCTTTACAAATTATTAATTTTCACGAATTATTCAAACGAACAAAGCGTTTTTAACGTTGTTAGTGACAATAGAAGTAAGAACATTGAAATGAAAAAAATTGCATTTTTAACTTTAGTTTTATTCTCATTTTTTGCTTGTCAAAACGAGCAAGACAAAGAAGTGACCACAGACGATAAAGAAGCCGCTGAAGCAACGACAACAGATAGTCTTCCAGAAGGTAAGTGGAATGGTGAATACCTAAAAATAGAGGATGGTGAGAAGGACAACAGAGCTCAAAAACAAAGCTTTGGTTCAGAAATGTATAGTATGGGAACGCTAAAGTTTTTCATTGAGAAGGATACGATAAACTTCACTTCGTATGCAAAGCGTAAAACTGCATTGATATTTACCACCACAGAAGTTCGAGCTTTTATCAGAAGTTCTTTTAACGAAGAAGTTCAATTATTTTTCAAGAAAGACAACATCATTACTAAAGGAAAGGGGAGATACAAAGCAGACCCGACAGGAACTGTAAAAAACGGTGTAAAAATCACCATGAATGTTAAAGTAAATAACGAAATCGTAGAATACATTCTAGAAAATGGAGAAGTTGAACTAATAAACTTTGACCCACAGATGTCTAGACTTCACTTACTTGTAAACGGAGGTTTTAAGAATAAAGCTGGCGACATCAAGAAAGGAAATGGTGAGATAGATATCTTATTTGAGGAAGCGATTATGGCTCCTAACTAAGCATCAATTAATCTTGTTTCAATTCATCTAACTCCATTAGATTTTCTTCCCATGCGTTCATGGTTTCCTCTAACTCCTTTTGAAAATCGGCATATTGCTGTATTTTTTCAGCTGCTTTTGCTTCGTCAGAATAATCTAACTCGGCCATTTCAGCATCCATTTTTTCAATAATTTCTTCTAACTTTCCAATTCTATCTTCCGCTTTTTTAATCGCTTTTTCGAGACGACTAATGTTGCGTTTCATTTCTTTTTCTTCTTCGTAAGAAAGTGCGGGCTTACTTTCAACTTTAACCTCAGTTTTAAGGGCAGTTTTCTGTGCAGCTTTTTTACTCTTTCCTAACTGTTGTGCTTGTTCAAAGGCATCTTCTTTCTTTTGAAGATATTCATGAACGGTATAATGGTGGATTTTTAATTGCTTGTCTTCGATATCCCAAATTCTATTGGTCAATCCTTCCAAAAATTCACGGTCGTGAGAAACAACAATAAAAGTTCCTTCATAGCTTTTCAACGCTTCTTTTAATACAGCTTTACTCTGTAAGTCAAGATGGTTGGTCGGCTCATCCAAAATTAAAACGTTGGATGGACTTAGTAGTAATTTACACAAAGCCAACCTCATCTTTTCTCCTCCAGACAAAACAGCAACTCTTTTATCAACATCTTCCCCACTAAAAAGGAAAGCACCTAAAATTGAACGCAATTGCTTCCGAATTTCTCCTTTTGCAATATCATCAACAGTTTCAAAAACTGTTTTTGTAGTATCTAACTGATTGGCTTGGTCTTGGGCAAAATAAGTAACTTCAACATTGTGTCCATAATTGACAACTCCATCTCCATCTTCTACCTTTGTAATACGTTTCAGCAAAGTTGACTTACCAACACCGTTTGGTCCCAACAGAGCAATTTTCTCTCCTCTTCCAACCGCTAAGTTGATATCTTTAAAGAGTAGTAAATCTCCATACGACTTACCTAAATTCTCCATTTCAAAAACCACCTTACCAGGCTGAACACTCAAAGGGAAGGAAATCTTCATTTTCGCGAGTTCTTCTGTTTCCACTTCGATTTTATCCATTCTGTCCAACTTCTTCATCAATGATTGAGCAAAAGTTGCTTTGGAAGCCTTCGCACGGAACTTATCGATTAGTTCTTCTGTATGTTTAATCTCTTTTTCTTGTTGTTTTTGAGCACGTAATAAGTGATCTATTTCCTCAGCTCTATTTTCTTTGTATTTGGTATATGAATATGGATAAATTCCCATTTTTCCACCAGAAATTTCAACAGTACTTGTTGTCACATTATCCAAGAAGTAACGGTCGTGAGAAATAGTCACTACTGCTCCTTCAAAACGTTTTAAATAACGTTCTAACCATCCGATTGAGATAATATCCAAGTGGTTTGTCGGCTCATCCAGTAAAATAACTGAAGGATTGTTGATTAATATCTTTGCCAATTCAGCACGCATCTTCCACCCTCCTGAAAACTCATTCAAAGGTTGAGTAAAAGAACTTTCTTGAAAACCCAAACCTATTAAAGTCGTAGCAATTTTCTCTTCCCACTGATAGCCTTCAAAAAGTTTAAACTGTTCATTCACGAAATTTAAATCGTCGAGCAACTGCAAGTAAGAATCGGTATGATAGTCTGTTCTTGTTGTCAATTGGTGATTAACATCGTCAATTTGCATTTTAATTTTATTCAGCTGCACATTTGATTGATTCAAGTACTCAAAAACAGATTGATCAGTATCAATTATAATGTCCTGCGTTAGAAAGCCAATTCTAATATCTTTTTGCTTATGGATAGCACCTTCGGTAGGCGCTTCACGACCTGAAAGCATACGTAAAAAAGTAGATTTTCCAGCACCATTTTTCCCTACTAACCCTATTTTGTCACCTGCATTGATTTGCATGTTGACACCACTAAATAAATAACCTTGCGGTAAATGAAATCCAAGTTGTTCGATATTAATCATGGTGCAAAGATAGATTTATTTTCACAAATAGCCTCTTATTTTATTCACTACAGTGAGTTGAGTTACAGAAGGAAAAGTCTATTAAAGCAAAAAAGCTACCGAAATCGATAGCTTTTTGCATTCTAAAAGTATTTTTGAATTCAGAGTTCTTAATTCTTTAAAGTTTTTATTCCCATATTGTAAAGAATAAACGCATACATATCTGCTCTTTGCTGAATTTGCTTACTTACAGGCGTTCCTGCTCCATGTCCTGCATCCACTTCAATACGGATTAAGACTGGATTTATTCCCGCTTGTTTTGCTTGCAATTCTGCTGCAAATTTAAAACTATGTGCTGGTACAACTCTATCGTCATGATCTCCTGTTGTAATCATTGTAGCTGGATATTCAACCCCTTCCTTCACATTGTGAACTGGAGAGTATCCTTTTAAGTATTCAAACATTTCTTTGCTGTCTTCTGCAGTTCCATAGTCATACGCCCAACCTGCTCCAGCTGTGAATGTGTGGTAACGTAGCATATCTAACACTCCAACTGCTGGCAATGCAACTTTAACAAGGTCTGGACGTTGTGTCATTGTTGCACCAACTAATAGACCACCGTTTGAACCTCCGTGAATTGCTAGGTAATCACTTGACGTATAATCTTCTTCTATTAAATATTCTGCAGCTGCGATAAAGTCATCAAATACATTTTGCTTTTGCATTTTAGTTCCAGCATCGTGCCATGCTTTTCCGTATTCACCACCCCCTCTTAAGTTAGCAACAGCATAGATTCCTCCTTGCTCCATCCATACTACGTTTGGAACGCTGAAACCAGGTGTTAAGCTGATATTGAAACCTCCATATCCATATAAGATAGTTGGATTTTCACCATTCAATTTTAAACCTTTCTTGTAACTGATAATCATAGGCACTTTTGTTCCATCTTTGGATGTGTAGAACACTTGCTTACTTTCGAAGTCTTCAGAATTAAAGTCAATCTTTGGTGCATTGTATAATTCCGATTCACCTGATGCTAAATCCATTTTATAAATACTTCCTGGCGTCACATAGTTTGAAAACGAGAAGTAAGTTTCTGTTTCGTCTTTCTTAGCACCAAATCCACCTGCCGTTCCAACGCCTGGTAATTTAATTTCACGTACTAACTTACCTGTTCTATCATATTGTTTTACAGCTGATGTTGCGTCTATGATATAATTGGCAAAGAAATATTCCCCTGCTTTCGAAACGCTTAATACGTTTTTTGTCTCTGGAATGAAGTCTACCCAATTTTCTGGAGTAGGCTTGCTCGCATCTACAGTTACAACTCGCATGTTTGGAGCGTCTAAATCCGTTATGATAAACAATTTATCTCCGTCATTATCTAAAATGTAAGACTTGCTTGTAGGCTCAGCTACTACAGTAACTAGTTTGCTATTCGGGTTTGTTAAATCTTTAATAAACAACTTATTTCCGTAAGTAGAAACACTTGCAGAAATCACTAGAAACTTATTATCTCTTGTTACATCTCCACCAACATATCTGTGTTTCTCATCCGCAGTTGCACCAAAAACCACTTTATCTTGTGACTGTGGTGTACCTAACTTGTGGTAGTACAATTTATGTTGATCTGTTTTTTCAGACAACTGACTTCCTTTCGGTTTGTCGTAACTAGAATAGTAGAAACCTTCATCTGCTAACCAAGAAATACCTGAGAATTTCACATCAATTAAGGTATCTCCTACTTGTTCTTTAGTTTCTGCATTTAGAATGATTACTTTTCTCCAATCACTTCCACCTTCAGAGATAGAATAAGCTGCTAACTCTCCTGTTTCAGAGAAGCTCAAAGCATCAAGAGAAGTTGTTCCTTCTTCTGAGAAAGTATTTGGGTCTAAAAACACTTTAGCCGTACTCTTATCTTCACCGTTTTTAAAGCGGTAAATTACAAACTGATTTTGAAGACCATCATTCTTATAGAAATAAGTATAATTTCCTTCTACAAATGGAGAACCTACTTTTTCGTAATTCCACAATTCAGATAAACGACTTTCCAGATCCTTGCGGTAGGAAATTTTATTTAAGTAATCAAAAGTTACCACATTCTGAGCTTTCACCCATTCTGCAGTTTCTTCACTCATATCGTCCTCTAACCAACGGTATGGGTCGGCTACTTCTTCTTCAAAATAAGTGTCAACCACATCTCCTTTAAAAGTCTCAGGATAACTTATTTGTACAATTTCCTCTTCCACTACCTCATTTTTTGAATTATCGTCACATGCTATAAAGGTCATAGCGAGTAACGCTGGAATAATTATCTTTCTCATATAAAAAATTTAATTTTCTCAAATCTACGAAAAAGATTTCAACTAGAGAAATGTCTAAACACACTTGTATTTTGCACAAAGTCGGGCATCAAAAAAGCCAACTCAATTTCTCGAGTTGGCTTTAACATATCTGTTATTAAAAAGACTATTTATTATTCAATGCTTTTAGTTCATCACGAATTTCAGCTAATAAATCTTCTTGAGTTGGTCCTGCTGGTGCAGCTGGTTCCTCAGCAGCGGCAGCCTCCCCTTTCTTTTTACGCAAATCTTTAACCTTAGAATAACCTTTAACAATCATAAACAATACAAATCCTACGATTATTAAGTTAATCAAAGAATTGATCCACTTTCCATACATAATGGCATTTTCAGGCGTTAATTCAACACCATCCTCGCCCATTGTAGCAGTTGCAAGAACAATTTTCATATCTGAAAAGTCCACACCTCCGGTGAAGTATCCGATAATTGGCATCATAATATCAGCCGTGAAACCTGAAACAACTGCACCAACTGCAGTCGCAAGTAATACGGCAACCGATAAGTCAATAACGTTACCAGTCATGATAAAATCTCTAAATTCTCCTAATAGTTTTTTCATATTGATTTTTTATTAATGTAAGTCCAAATGTAAATAAAAACATGTGTTAAAGTAAAAAATAAACCTACTTTTTACTAAAAACAAAATATTAACTAGTTAAAATTCATCAATGCCATCAACTTATCGATGTATTCTTGATTCTTTTCTTTATCAATTTCTGAGTCGCTTTCCGCACGACTTTCTGCGCTTCTAATCAAAGTCATAACGTTCATAGGGAAAATTGCATTAATATACGCATCAGATTTATTTGAAAGTTCCTCTAATACATAGAAATATTCCAGTTGCTTATCGACTGTTTGATTCGCATAGAAATTTGCGAAACTCATCAAAGCACCAATCATATCATAACCTGAAACTTCTCCATTCAAAATAACTCTACTCATATAGGCCATTTTACTCTCATCGCCGTGGTTTTGATAGATACTGATTATTTGCGCTCTCATTGTTGAAGAATTTTCACTTTCAAATGATTCCGCATACTTCAAGGCTGCCTTTACATCTTCCTCATTCCCCTCTGCTAAACCTGATAAGGCCGAAGAAATAACTAAGTATGATTCGTCTTTCTCAATAGCATTTTTTAAAAGCGTACGCGCCTTATCTGCATACGTACCTTCTAAGTAATTGTCTGCTAAGAAACTTGCCGCAAAAGCTCTAACTTTTGAACTCTCATCGTTTACTACAGCATTTTCAATAGCGGCAAAAATCACTTCCTCCTTATCTTGTCCTAAGCGATTTAATCGATCTAAAGCTAATTTTCTTATTTCCCAGAAATCATCCTCCGTAGCATCTTCGATTAGGTCCTTACCCTCTTGAGTTCTCAACATAGAACCATTGATGATAGCTTCTCTTCTATCCAAGTATCTCGGTGCATTGTAGTATTGGTGAACATACCATTCTCTTGGCTTTCTATGTGTTATCTTTCCTAAAACAACTCTTTCTTCATCTACGATTACGTTCTCAATATCTCCAGTGAATGGAATCACGTATTCGTTTACGCTTTTATCAATCACAATGCTATGAGAAATCTTTCCTCCACCAGCATAAACTCCCACTGTTGTTGGAATTTTGTATAATGGGAAGTTGGCTAAATTTTGTGTTTGCTCAATTTTTAAAAGAACAGCGTTTTCTTTAATCTCCTGTGTGATTTTTAGTTCAGGATGTCCTTCTGCAAAAAACCATTGGTCAAAAAACCAATTTAAGTCTTCTCCTGAAACTTCCTCAAAAGCCAAACGTAAGTTTGCCATTTCAGCTGCTTTAAATATGTTCTTCTCTAGGTATAGATTCAATCCAGCAAAGAAGGCATCATCTCCTAGGTAATATCTCAACATATGTAAGATTCTTCCACCTTTGTTATAAGCATGCGCATCAAACATGTTTTCGTGATCTTCATAGTCATACCAAATCATAGGATGATGTCCACCAGCACCTGCTGTTTGGTAGTATCCATCTTTTTCTTTTTCTGCATTGAAGTCTGCTTCATCCCTACCGTGGCGGAATTCATCCCATAAATATTGAGAATAATTAGCAAAAGATTCATTTAATGGAAGATTTGACCAGCTTTCAGCAGTTACTAAATTCCCAAACCAATGGTGGAACAACTCATGCGCAATAATACTTTCTGAATGTGAATCTATCAATTCTCTTGAAGTCTTGTAAACAAAATCTCCAAAAAGAGAAGCAGATGTATTTTCCATCGCACCTGAAACATATTCACGTGCTACAACTTGATGATACTTATCCCAAGGATATTCAACCCCTAATTTTTCTGAAAAGAATTTCAACATCGCTGGAGTTTCTCCAAAAATAGCTTGCGCATGCTCTTCCCATTCTGGCTCTACATAATAGTGTACAGGAATCACTGTCCCGTCGGCTTTTTTATAAGAATCTTCAACAATTTTAAATTCACCAATTGCCATCATAAATAAATACGGTGCATGCGGTAAATCCTGCTTCCAATAATCTGTTCGCGTTCCATCCGTATTCTTCTGAGATGATATCAACTTACCATTCGATAAGGTTTTGTACTTATCTTCAACAGTAATGAATATTTCTTGCGTGGACTTAAAATTAGGATGATCGAAAGTTGGGAACCAAACTGAATTTGCTTCTGTTTCTCCTTGGGTCCAAATTTGAGGCATTTGATTTGGGTTCTCTCCCTTAGGATTGATAAAATACAAGCCTTTATCACTACTAATTGCACTTGAACCGCCTAACTTCTTTTCTTCAGGTTTTGCGATATAATCAATCAATACCTTATACTTTTCATCTTTCGTATATTGCTTATCCAACTTAATACGCAAATTTTGAGCATCATTGTATTTATAGCTCAATGGTTTACCATCCTTAGTAACAGATAGAATCTCCATTGCCTGTGCACTTAAGATCAAGCTGTCAGTAGGATAAAACCTCGGTGATAAAGTCAAAGTAGCACTCCCTTTCATTTGCGATTTTGGCCAATCGAAACTTACTTCTAGTTTAGTGTGAATTAAATCCGTAACAACTGTAGTTGACGCATGATAAACAGGTCGTTCTGCAATAACAGCTTTAACTTCCTCTTCAACCGCTACTTCTACATTAGGTAGATTATTTTCGTTTACTGTAGTGTTGCTATTCTTGCTTGTTCCACAACCGTATAACATACTCACTGTAAGTATAGCAAGGTATAATTTTCTCATAGTCATTAATCGTGTTTTATTGATTGAACAAATATGTGGAAAAAATTCTAAAATGTGGTAGAATTAATGAAATTAGGTGTCATTTGCTTAGGAAAAGAAAAATATATCGTTGGATGGTGGAAGAAATGGTGATTATTAACGTGGAAAAAATTATATTTGTAGGCACATAATTTTGAAACAAAATGGGAGAGTATAAATATGTAGTTGATGGTCAAGAAGTAAAAGGCGAAAAAGGTATGAGTTCAATCGAATGGATTGACAACACTTATTTCACCATTCATTTCATGGGAAAACAATTCCACGGAGAAGTTTTGGAAGACGCTACTGAAGATCAAAAGTTAATCGTTAAGATCAATCACCGTACGCTTGAAATTAAGAGAGAAAGACCGATTGATGACATCATCCGTCAATTAGGATTAGATAAGAAAAAAGTGAAAAAACTTCACCAATTGAAATCTCCTATGCCAGGTAGAATTTTAAGATTCGATGTAAATATTGGCGATACTGTTCAAGAAGGAACTCCGCTACTTACTTTAGAAGCAATGAAAATGGAAAATGTTATCAAGGCAGAAGGGGAAGGAGTTGTTAAGGCAATCGTTAAGTCAACTGAGGCAGTTGTTGATAAAGGTGAATTAATCATTGAGTTCGAATAAAACAAAAATTTGTAATAGGTGCAAGGATGAATTGAAGTGCAATACAGCTGATATTCAGCACTGTCACTGTTCATCTGTTGAGTTATCTCCCGTTCAACTCAAGTTCATTCAAGAACAATATAAGGACTGTCTTTGTAACAGTTGTTTAAAGTCGATACAAGCTGGAAATAATTAATATATTTTAAAAAAATCTATAAATAAGTTTTTTCTTATCTGAATTTTTCCCTTATCTTAATATAATATTTAAAAACCACCTAGATATTTCTTAATTTAGCAAAAGTCTAAATAATAAGGATATTTAGCTAAATCGCTTTATAAAATGAATATTGTAAAAGAAGACATTCAATCCCCTGCGGATTTTACGGAAAGGTTTATTAATCAAACCAATCAATCGATTTTTTTAACGGGAAAAGCAGGAACGGGTAAAACAACTTTACTCAAAAAAATCATTTCTTCTACGCATAAGAATACGGTTGTAGTAGCACCTACAGGAATTGCTGCACTGAATGCTGGAGGGGTGACTATTCATTCATTTTTTCAGTTGCCATTTGGGATTTTCATACCAGAGCATGGGCAACCGCCTTTTCTGAATTCAAGAACGGAAATCAATACAAAAGATACGGTTTTAAAACACTTTAGATCTAGAAAGCAGCAACAAGAAATTTATCGAAAACTAGAACTTCTCATCGTTGATGAAGTAAGTATGTTGCGTGCGGACTTGTTGGATGCCATAGATTTTAAATTAAGAAGAATTAGAAGAAATGACACACCTTTCGGAGGTGTTCAAGTGTTATTTATAGGCGATTTACTACAGCTACCTCCTATCGTTCGACATGATGAAAAGCCGATTTTAGACCGTTATTATAATGGTAGCTTCTTCTTCCATTCAAAAGTGGTTCAAGAACAACCGCCTCTTTATATCGAATTAGAAAAAATCTACCGTCAAAGTGATTCTACTTTTATAGAATTGCTGAATAACCTTCGTAACAACTTTGTTTCTGAAGAAAATATGAGTTTGTTAAATAGCTATGTGCAACCAAACTTTGATTCGACAAAAAATGAAGGTTACATTACGCTAACAACGCACAACCATAAAGCAGATAGTATCAATGAGAAAGCTTTGGCTTCTCTAACTAGTAAGGCATATAAATTCCACTCAAAAGTAACGGGTGTTTTCCCAGAGAATATTTACCCAATTGCTGATGTACTAGAATTAAAACTAGGAGCGCAAGTTATGTTTATCAAGAATGACTTGTCCTTTGAGAAACGTTATTACAACGGAAAAATTGGAATTGTTTCTGAGCTTACAAGCGACATGATTAGTGTGACATTCCCAGAAGAAAAGAAAACGATTCATGTAGAACTATATGAATGGGAAAATAAGAAATTTGAACTGAATGAATCAAATGGTGAAATTGAAGAGGAGATTGTAGGAACTTTTTCTCACTTCCCTTTAAAATTGGCTTGGGCAATTACAGTTCATAAAAGTCAGGGATTAACTTTTGAAAAGGCTGTACTTGATTTAAGTGATGTTTTCGCCTCTGGACAAGCCTATGTAGCATTGTCACGTTTAGTTTCTTTAAAAGGATTGATTCTAACAAGTCCTATTCATTTAAATGGATTAAAAAACGAAGCAGATGTAGTGAATTATGCCCAGAATAAAGCGAATGCTGAATTGTTAGAAAATCGTTTAGAATCTGAAACCGTTTATTATTTATTGCATAAGCTTCAACGAACCTTTAATTGGGAAGAATTAGTTAGCAGTTGGCTTTCTGTAGAAGCTGAACATCGAAACTCAGGTCCACGAAGTGAAATGGGTAAGCATAAACCTTTATTCGAACGACAAGTAAACACTTTGATACAAACTTTAGAACCAGCACGTAAATTCAGAGTTCAACTTTCTAAAATTTGCAATCCTCAGCACATGAAATTAGATTTTCTAAAAGAAAGATTTGATGCTGCTTACGGATATTTTATGGATTCATTAGAGCCAGTTCTTAGAGAAAATATCAAACAGATTTTACTGCTGCAAGACAAAACTGGAGTAAAACAGTACATCGAAACACTTCAAGAGTTGGATGAAAAAATCACGGATGTTATCACAGATCTAAAGAAAGCCAAGAACTTAGTAGAGAATTTAAGCGAAGGAAAAGACTTGGACAAGGAAAGTATTTGGGATACACAAGTTCGAAACTTTAAAATTGCAAAGGTTCAGTTAATCAAAGAAGAAATCCGCAAGGAAAATCCAGAGTTAACAGACTTTTTGGAATATGAATTCATAAAGGAAAAGGAGAAAAAGCAAAGGAGTCCACGAAAGCCACCTAGCGAAGCTAAACCTAAAAGAGTAGTTGGTGAAACTTACACCATTACTTTCAACATGCACAAGGAAGGAAAAACAATTGAAGAGATTGCCAAAGAAAGAGATATGACAGCCAACACGATTAGTGGACATATGGGCAAACTTATCAGTGAAAATAAGGTAAAGCTAGAAGATGTTATTTCAGCAGATAGAGTTGAGTTTCTGAAGAAAGAATTCGATAAAGATCCTGGCGCAACAACTTCAGATATCAAGAGCAGATTAGGAGACAAAGTGTCTTGGGAAGAATTGAGACTTTACGGAACCGCAATGAAAAGATAATGATATTCTCAAATAAACAAAGTTATAATTTCACAAGTATTCATCTTCCTCTATGATGGATTGTTATATTTGTTCTTATAAATAGCATGGTATGATTAGCATTTGTATTCCAGTATATAATTTCGATGTTTCTGAGCTTGTAAACAAACTTCTTCCGCAGCTGGAAGGAACTTCAGAGATTATTTTAATTGATGATGCATCAAAGAAAGAATTCAAAACAATCAATCAAGCGCTTCAGTCTTCAAGGGTCAAACTAATCGAATTAGAAAAGAACATCGGCCGTTCTAGAATTAGAAATCTCTTTTTAAAGTACGCTGAAAATCCATATTTAATCTTCTTGGATTGCGATGCTGAAATTATATCAGATGCGTTTTTAGTCAATTATAGAAAGGCATTAGACAAAGAAACACAAGTTGTTTGCGGCGGAAGTGTTTATAGTGATGAATGTCCCAGCACTGATCAAGTTCTACGTTGGAAATATGGTACAAAAAAAGAATCAAAACCCATTGCGTTACGATCCTTAAATCCATACTCTTCTTTTATGACAAGTAACTTTCTCGTTGCTAGAGCATTATTTGAAAAGATTCGATTTGATGAAAGAATCACCCAATACGGACATGAAGATACCTTATTTGGAATTGAATTGGAAGAAAACAATGTTTCTATCAAGCACATCAACAATCCAGTGATGAACGGAGATGTGGACAGCAATGAAGTATTTATTGAGAAAACTGAATTAGCTTTAAAGAGTTTACTTCAAATCACTTTGTTTTATCCTAAGATCGAACAATTGGAAAAACACATTTCTCTATTAAGACTGGCTAATAAAATCAAACGTTTGAAGTTGACATGGTTATTCACTTCCTTCTACTCTATGAATAAAGGAATCATAAAAAAGCGTCTTCTTCAATCAAAAAATCCTTCTTTGAATATTTTCAATCTCTATAAGTTGACTTATTATTTGAGTTTAAAAGAAAAGAAGTCTTAGTTCTCGCTTAAAGCAGATTTGAATTTGAGAGAATATAAACTACAGTTTACCAACAAAATCAACCAATAGTTTCACTATGTTATCATACGCTTTAAAGGAAAGTTCTTCATAGGTATCATACACGTCGTGATAGTGTTTATTTGGTCCCATTGTATAAATAAAAATCGATGGAACTCCAGATTTGTAAAAGAACCAATGATCGCTATTGGCTGCTTCACCTCTTGACTTTATTTGACTTAAGTACTGCTGTTTTTGATTGATTTTCTGTAGTTTTTTAAACTCTTTGGTGAAAACCGAACCATTGACAACCGTAATACCTTCTTCACCGCTTCCCATAATATCAAGATTAATCAGGAACTTGACATCATTTACAGGTAAAACTTGACTATTTACAAAGTATTGAGAACCCAACAACCCTATTTCTTCTCCTGAAAAAGCAATAAATAACACATTGTACTTTTGCGGTTTATCTTTAAAGTAATCCGCCATAGAAAGCAGCATCGCCGTTCCCGAAGCATTGTCATTCCCTCCTGGGAAATAGGTTTTATTAGGAGTTGTTCCCATACCACCTAAATGGTCGTAATGTGCAGTGAAAACAATGGTTTTTGCATTCTTTTTCTTTGCAGGAAAATATCCAGCGATGTTTTTATTGGGAAAATCCTGAATCAGTTTCGCTTCGATATTAACGGATAGTAAATTGTCTATAAAAACATCCTTCTGAAAATAAATGATAGGAAATTTAGTTTGAGACCTCGCTACCGACCAAGTAAACTTCTTGTCTGTAAGGTAAACGATAGGCATATGAGAAGAGAAGAAATTTAACTGACTTGTTAAGTCTCCCACATCCGAAAAAGCAGTTAAGTCAACTAAGATCCCATTTTTTTTCCCAGATTCTATTTGCGATAAAGCGGCAGTAAATTTACTTTCATCTGCAATAATTTCAGGAGTTAGTTCAACTAAAAACAACTCTCCTTTGAAAGAGCCTGAGTTTTCATTGACGATAAAATCAATTCCGGGACGAAAAAAATTATCATCACTCACGATGCGCATTGCACCTGGAAAGGTATTAACAGAAAAGGAATAATCTTGAAAGTAAGTGGTATCTCCGAAAAAGGGATTTAGTCCAGCTTTTTGAAATTCTTCTTTTAGGAAATCTGCTGCTTTGTTTACGCCGTTTTCGACATAACCACGTCCGTAAAATTCTTCGCTACAAAGTCTTTCTACAATTTCTCTAGCCTTCGCTTCTTGTCCATAAGTAGAAAAAGTGAAACATAAAGCAAGAAATAAAAAGGAGATTTTAATCCACATAGCGACGATTAACCATATTTACAAATTCTTTTACCGCTGCGTCTTCTTTGTTCCAACTTTTATGAGCAGCAAGCACACTCAACTTTCTTAAAGCTGGCTCACTGCCTTCTAGTTGATCTAATTCTTCAACGATTGTATTGAATTCATCCGAATTGTTGTTAAACAACTCGCGAATGAATAACAATCTGTCGTTCAATCCGAAAGCACCTTTTAAAGAGCGAATTTTTAGATGACTCAATTTATCTTTTACTGCTTCTTGGTAAGCACTTGAGAAATGTGCATAAAACGATTGAGATTTATCGCTGTTCCCTCCTGATAAAATCTCTTGTAATTGAGACTTCTCTTCTACCGCAGCAGGTTTTTCTATCTTTTCTTCAACGATTGGCGCCGGTGTTGGTATTGGCGTTGGTATTTCAGCTTCCTCTACTTTCACCACTTCTTTCGGCGCTACAGGAGCGTCAAAACCGCCAGAAAAATCAAATTGAATTTCTCCAGCATTAGCAATTGGCTCAGGTGATTCTTCAATCTCCTCAACTAATTCAACCGCATTAGATTCTTCTACTTCAGGAGCAGGTGCAGATACTAGCTCCTTTACTTCTGTTTGCGCTGACTTTCCATACACACTCTCTTCCTTGGCTTTATAACTCAAAATCACTGCTCTTTCAAACACTTGTCTTGAAAGGTTTTCGAATTCTGATAATTCCTCCTTACTTAGTTTTGTATGTGTCAATTGACTTGCAAGCTCATTTAATCTTGAAGTAATCTCTTGTATCGAATCAAATTGGTTCATAAAACATATAAAATTTAAAGTACAAAAATAGCGAAATTTAGTCGAAAGAAAAATACAAAAAATTGAAAATCAAATTTAAGTCTTTATTCATTGGCTTTCCGACTTATGCTCCAAAAGAAATGGATGTTCCAAAACTGTAGAACTGCTTAGTTATTGATAAATTCCGAATTCAATCACATATTTTACTACGCTCATTTCAACTTCATTCTCAGCACTTTGCATCACTATCACTTTTGAAACATCCACCATTTCATAACAAAACCAGCTCTTCTAAGACAGCCCTTTTGTTATTTCTTTAAGATTTACACCCTTAAAGTGTACCTCTCAATTCTTGTTCTCTTTCGATAGACTCAAACAATGCTTTAAAGTTACCAGCACCGAATCCACGCGCACCCATTCTTTGAATTACTTCATAGAACAATGTTGGTCGGTCTTCTACTGGCTTCGTAAAGATTTGAAGTAAGTAACCTTCCTCGTCAGCATCAATCATAATTCCTAAATCTTGAAGTTGTTTGATGTCTTCACGTAATTTATGATCAAATTTTGCCAAACGTTCTGGCGTCATATCGTAATATGATTGTGGCGGTGCAGATAAAAACTCTACTCCACGATTTTTCATTTCAGTTACTGTTTTAACGATATCATCGGTTGCAACAGCAATATGTTGAACTCCTTCTCCTTCATAGAAGTCAAGATATTCTTCAATTTGAGATTTCTTTTTACCTTCAGCAGGCTCATTGATAGGGAATTTAATTCTTCCGTTATCATTCGCCATAACTTTTGACATTAATGCAGAGTATTCAGTTGTAATTTGCTTGTCATCAAAGGATAGAAAGTTAACAAAGCCCATCACATCCTCAAACCACTTCACCCAAACATTCATGCGGTTCCAACCTACGTTTCCTACCATGTGGTCGACAAACTTTAGACCTACTGATGTTGGATTGTATTCAGATTCCCATTTTCTGTATCCAGGCATGAAAATACCTTTATAGTTTTTACGCTCAACAAAGATAAAAACTGTTTCTCCGTAAGCATAAATTCCTGAACGTACCACTTCTCCATGCTCGTCTGTTTCAACAACAGGTTCCATAAAAGACTTAGCCCCTCTTTTTGTTGTCTCCTCGTATGATTTACGTGCATCATCCACCCATAGAGCAATTACCTTAACCCCATCCCCGTGTTTTTTAACGTGTTCACCGATTGGCGATTCAGAGTTTAAAGCTGTTGTTAGTACTAAACGAATTTTATCTTGTTTTAATACATATGAAGCTCTATCTCTTACTCCAGTTTCCAAGCCAGCATAAGCCAATGATTGAAATCCGAAAGCTGTTTTATAAAAATGCGCAGCTTGTTTTGCGTTACCTACATAAAACTCTATATAATCTGTCCCTAAAAGAGGTAGGAAATCTTGTGCTTCGAAAATCTTTTCTAATCCGTATTCTGTTGGTTTTAAATTCTTATCCATTAGATTTTATTTTTATATTTATTAATTTTATAGCCATGATTTAAAGTAATCTGGATCGCAAATTTTCATTGCTTCTTCCGTTATTTTTAACGGCGCAAAAGTATCCACCATAACTGCATATTCTTCTGTACCTTTTTTACCGATACTAGCTTCTGCAGCACCAGGTTGTGGTCCATGTGTAAATCCAGCAGGGTGAAGTGTAATGTTTCCTTGTTTAATATGTGGTCTCGACATAAATTCACCATCTACATAATATAGCAACTCATCTGAATCAATGTTTGAATGATTGTATGGAGCTGGAATAGAAAGTGGGTGATAGTCGAATAAACGTGGAACAAACGAACAGATTACTGAAGACTCCGTTTCGAACTGTTGATGAACAGTTGGCGGTTGGTGAATTCTACCCGTTATCGGTTCAAAATCCTTAATGTTTATAGCGTATGGGAAGTTATACCCATCGTATCCAACAACATCAAAGGGATGATTAGCGAAAACGATATCGATAATTTCATCATTCTTTTTTGTCTTAATTAAGAAATCACCTTGCTCATCATGCGTTTCCAATTCTTCTGGCAAACGATAATCTCTTTCACAGAAAGGAGAATGCTCTAGCAACTGTCCAAAGTAGTTTCTGTAACGAGCTGGCGTTAAGAAAGGATCTCTTGACTCAACCATAAACAAACGATTGTCTTCCGTGTCAAATTCAATTGTATAGATAGTTCCTCTAGGAATAACTAGGTAGTCTCCCCACCCAAAGTCGATATTTCCTAGGAACGTTCTCAACTTTCCTGTTCCTTTATGAATAAAGATTAATTCATCAGCCTCTGTATTCTTGTAGAAATAATCCATTTTCTTTGCCGTTGGAGCAGCTAAAATCACATACGTTGTACTATTTGCAAATACAATTTTTCTTGATTCTAGAAAGTCTGCTGTCGGTGGTACTTGAAAACCACTTAAAAGAAAAGGTTTAACATTGTTCTCATCTACAATTTTAGGTGCAACAGAATATCTATTTCCGTAAGACTTTATTCTTGTAGGTCGGTGTACGTGGTACATATTGGTGTACATTCCTGAAAATCCAGCCGTACAATATAATTCTTCGTAATATAGCTCCCCGTTTTCCTTTCTAAACTGTGTATGTCTTTTCGGTGGAATCTTCCCTAATTTATGGTAAATTGGCATATCCTGATTAATTAATTGTTTTATAGTTATTTAAAATGAAGGAAACTTAAATGTTAGCCTTCCTTATTTTATAGTTTGTCCATTGTTAACTTGATAATTTATCAAAGCAACAATGTCACTCCACAAATATAAAAAAAAGAAACAACTTCTGAAAGAGAATGCTGGAGATAATCCGCTAAGAAAAAAATATGCAATATTGTTTAAGAATGTACATTTTAGTCAGTATTTTTGCAAATAAAAACAAGGTGTGATGAAAAAAATTTTAATTATCGGAGCCGGAGGACAAATTGGAACAGAGTTAGTTCTATTGTTACAAGAAAAGTTTGGTAAAGAGGCTGTAATAGCTTCTGACCTTAGAGACGATTGTCCCTCAGCACTTAAAGGCTCTATCTATCACCAATTAGATGTCCTTAATAAAGAAAGTTTAACCACACTAATCAAAAACGAAAAAGTTACAGATGTATATCTATTAGCTGCTCTCCTATCTGCTACAGCTGAGAAAAACCCTGCTTTTGCATGGAAATTAAACATGGATGGACTCTTTAATGTGCTAGATTTAGCCAAAGAAGGTGTTATCAAGAAAGTATTCTGGCCTAGTTCTATCGCTGTTTTCGGTCCTACAACACCGAGAATAGATACTCCGCAGCATACCGTAAAAGAACCAACAACGGTTTATGGTATTTCAAAACAGGCAGGAGAACAATGGTGTGAATACTATTACAACAAATACGGTGTGGATGTTAGAAGCATTCGTTACCCTGGTTTAATTTCATACAAATCATTGCCGGGTGGAGGGACAACTGACTATGCAGTAGATATTTTCTACCACGCTAAGCAGAACGGTTCATATACCTCATTCTTAGATGAAAGCACAGAATTGCCAATGATGTTTATGGAAGACGCTGTTCGCGCAACTGTAGAATTAATGGAAGCCCCAGCAGAAATTATTAAAGTAAGAAATGCTTATAACCTAGCTGGAATTAGCTTTACGCCAGATACATTGGCTAAGGAAATTAAAAAGCATATTCCAGAATTTGAAATTAGTTACGCTCCAGACGAACGTCAAAAAATCGCAAATTCTTGGCCGCAATCAATTGACGACAAGGCTGCCAGAGAAGATTGGGGTTGGCAACACAAGTATAATCTTGAAAAAATGGTGGAAATAATGTTAGAAAATGTTAATCCTTCACTACTTTTTAAAGAGAATTCACTAACTTCCTAGTGAATAATCAAAAGAAAATTCACTTTTTACCAAACCTATTCCAAATTCATCCGTAAAAAAGATGTGTTTGTATTGTTATTTACTCATTTAGTCAAATAATATTATGAATATTAGTAATAGTGAAAAAAATTGTTTTAATTTGTTATGCATTCACAACGCTTTTCTTATGAAGACTTTCGTTACCTTATTTATGCTTCTTGCGCTTACCTTTAATTGGTCATATGCCCACACGGGAAATGATTCGAATAAGGGACAAAGTGACCAAGAAAATGAGGTTAACAAGGTTGATTCGGAAGGAAGAAAACAAGGACTTTGGATTTACTTAGGTAAAGATCAACCAGAAAAAGGATATCCTGAAAATGGAAAAATAGCAGAAGGACCATTTGTCGATGACAGAAAGAATGGACATTGGATTATTTATCACCTTGATGGGAAAACACCAAAAACAGAAGGAACATACGAAAACAACAGACCAAATGGATCGTACATTAAATACCATCCAAATGGAAAAATAAAAGAAGTTGGAACTTATAGTAAACGTTTTTACATCGATTCATTAAAACGTTACAATGAGTTAGGCGTACTTGTTTACGAAAGTAATTATGACTCAATTGGTAAAGAATCTGGAACGGTAAAGTATTTTTATGATAATGGAAATCTTGAGTTTGTATATGAAGCTAAAGATGGAAACCCACATGGAAAAGCAACTCGTTACTGGCCAAATGGCGACATTAAAGAAGAGTTAATTTTCGGTCCAGAAGGAAACGTTCTTGAAACTACTGGAGAAATAGAACCAGTTAGTAAAATCGTAGAGGTGAAGAATCCAAAAGCTAAAAGCGCAAAACTTCCACCTAAGCCAAATAGTCAACCAAACTTTAAGCCGAATGGTTACAACAAAATCTTCAACAAAGACAAAGAACTTTGGATGGAAGGTGACTTCAAAAGTGGATTATTATACGACGGACGATTGTACGTTTATGATGAAGACGGCTTACTTTTCAAAGTTGAAATCTACAAAGAAGGAAGGTACCACTCTGACGGTCAACTATAATCGATAGAAACTTATCAAGGATTAAAAAGTTAAAACTTCAATTAATTTTGAGGTCAATATAATTGTTAATCACTAATTGTCGATTGTCAATTCATAATCCTATCTTTGTTTAAAATCAAAATCCTTATAATATGATTGTAAAAGACTTTAAAGTATCTGGTATGTGCTGCCCAAACTGCGTAACGCATATTCAATCTGCTTTGCAAAAAGTTGGTGAATTTAACGAAATCAATGTACAAGTTGAAAATTCACACGTTTCTTTAAATTTAATGCAAGATATTGAAGACGCTGTGCTAATAGAGGCTATTAACAATGCGGGACATTACCAAGTTATTATTGACTAGATATCATCAATAAAACGAACACAAAAAAAGAGGATTTCTGAAAACTTTATTAATTTTAGAAATCCTCTTTTTACATTTATTACTTTTCTTTAATAAGCTTTTCTACAAGCAAAGGCACACCTTCTGAAGCTTTCATGGCTATCACTTCAAATGAATTAGGAACATTCAAGGCACTTGGATCGATTAAATAAAACTTAGCGTTAGATGGAGCGTAAGAAATAATTCCTGCAGCAGGATAAACCTGTAAGGAAGTTCCCACTACAATAACGATATCCGCATCATACATTTGTTCGATGGCTTTATCAAGCATAGGAACAGCTTCGCCAAACCAAACAACATGCGGACGCAGTTGATAACCATCAGGACATAAGTCACCCATCTTTACCTCCCAATCTTCTTGTAAATAATACGTCTTCTCTTGATTCGGTCCGGAGCTTTTAACCTTATTTAATTCTCCATGCAAGTGCAGAACACTGCTGCTTCCAGCACGCTCATGCAAATCATCCACATTTTGAGTAATTACTTCTACATTGTAATACTTTTCTAGTGCTACAATAGCATGATGCGCTGCATTTGGCTGAGTTTCGTAACATTGTTTTCTGCGCATATTATAGAATTCGGTAACCAAGGCAGGGTTTTTATCCCATGCTTCTGGAGTTGCTACTTCTTCTATTTGATACTTCTCCCACAATCCTCCTGAGTCACGAAAGGTTCCCAATCCGGATTCAGCACTAACTCCAGCGCCTGTAAATACAATTATTTTTTTCATTGATTATTCTTTGCTAATTAACACCTATAAGTATAAGCATTTTTATTGAATCCTTTAAAAATAAGCATTGCAACGAAAATCAAAACAAATTGATGGGAAGAACTATCTTAAAATAAGTAAGGGCCTCGACAATTTATAAATATTCATCTTTCCTATCCCTTTAAAAGTAAATAAAACCATCAAAATAGTACGTACCTATGTATTTGAATAAGAATAACCTAAATATGAACGGCTTCTTAAAGGGTTGACTACCGACTACGCATAACCACGTGAGACCAGGTAATAAAAATTTTTTCTTCCTGACTAGGTGAAACCCTAATCGACTTGATTTATTTAGCTATATATTTGCTGAAATAATAATTATAAATTAAAAAAAACAATTATGAAATTAAATCAACTGTTAATACTAGGACTAGGTGCTATGATGATCATGGCATGTCGTCGTGAAGGATGTACGGATCAAACCGCAAATAATTACGACAAGAAAGCAAAAAAAGACAACGGAACATGTCAGTATGGGAATGATCCATCAAATCCAGGAGGTGGTGGAGGAACCAATAATCCAGGAGGCGAAACTTTACCGATTCGTCTTACAGGAACGGAAAACGATATTATAACTATTGTTGACAAATCTTCAAATCCAAACGTTGCTGACTATTATCTTGACGGTGATTGGAATATTAATGCAGACGTAAAGATTAACCCAGGAGTAAGAATTGAAATGAGACCAGGGGCAAGAATATATGTAAATCCAAATGGATCGTTAGATGCTACAGGTACTGTTAGTAATAAAATTGAGCTTTTTGGAGCACAAAATGTAAGCGGATATTGGAGAAATATATCATACAACAGTAACAATCCAAATAATAAGCTAATCTATTGTAACATTTCTAATGGATCTGACAATGGTAGTAGTGATCCAGCTACAATAGTGGTTTCCGACAACAATCAAGTTACAATTAAAAACACTACAATCTCTAAAGGAAGTGGATTCGGAGTGATGACTAAGGGTGAGAATGCTAAGTTACCTGGGTTTGAGTCAAATTACATAAACTCATTTACTAAAGCACCAATTAGACTAGGTTCATGGAGTCATACAAATTACCTAGACAACTCAACTATTGTTTCAGACAATGAAATACCATATATCTACATTTACGGAGCTAGTGTAAAAGTAAATACTTTTGTTCCTAAAATGAACGTAGCTTATTCTATCAGAGACAATGTGGTTATATATGATTCTCACTTAAAAGTAGAAGCGGGTGTAGAAACTAGAATGGCAGCCAATACACAGATTTACGTAACAGCCAATGCTTCAATAGAGTTTGATGGAACGGCTTCAAACAGATGTAGTTTTATTGGAGATCTTGACACTCAAACTAAGGGATTCTGGCACAATATCTTTATACAGAGCAATAATCCAAACAATAGATTTTCACACACAGACATTATTGGTGGACGTACTTTCCATTCTTATGATCCAGGATTTGTTCGTTTAGATGGGAATGCAAGTTTAGCGATGGATAACTGTCATATTTCCTTATCTCCTTCAATAGCAGTAGGTGGTACCGCTAGTACCGCTAATAACCCTGGAGCAACTCTTAACAACAACGGAGGTAACTCTTGGAGTGACTGTGATGGTGGTGGTGGATTATTACCGTAACTATTAACAATAAATCATTTAAAGGATTGTATATTTACTTTATTATTTTGATATACAATCCTTTAAACATTTATATCAGAGCTATATTAATTTAAAAAACAAAAAAAATGAGAAAATTACTATTATTATTTTTATGCGTTTCTTTTATGTGGACGTTTAACCCACAAACAGTTAAAGCGCAAGGATTTGAGGCGAAAAAAGTTTATGTTGACTTAGGGATTGGATTTCCGCGTTACTCGTACGGAGCAAATCTTTTTGGGATTGGATATTACGGATATGCTTATAATAGTTATAGAACACCTTCATTTAAATTGAGTGTAAGGTATGGATTTAACGATTTCATAAGTGGTGGACTTTATGCAGGTTATGCCCATAACGGATGGAAAACTACTGATGCAAATGGATTTGAAAGCAATGATAGAAGTACCTATATTCCAGTAGGAGTAGGTGCATCATTCCATGTTTGGAGTTTCTTAAACAAAACGCTAGATTTAGGGTTAGGTGCTGAAAACTTAGACCTATACGTTACCTTGATGACCGGTGCTCAAATAAGAATGTATTCAGAAAAAAGACCAACTTATACTGATGCCTACACAAGAGTTAATCCATTCGTAGGTTCATTGGTAGGAGCTCGTTATTTCTTTATAAACAACATTGGAGTGTTCGCAGAATTTGGCTATGGAATGAATTCATATTTAACTGGTGGAATTACCTTCAAATTCTAAGAGTATAACTTTTAATTGAAAGAGAAGCAGTCATTTGGACGGTCTCCTTTAAAATATAAATTTTAATCAACACCTTTTTTGTAACGGAAAGGGTGTTGATTTTTAAACACAACTATTTATAAAGCCATTCTGAAACAACGAAATGTCGAAACTTAAATCACATATAGTAATCTTCTTTTTATTCCTACTATGCAGTAGTTTCGGATATGGACAGTTTCATGCTGACTCTTTAAAAATAGCTGAAAATATAAAAATTGTCTTAAGTAAACAGGTGGACAATGAAGACAGTTTAAGTCTATTATTAAGCAAAGGAATTTCAAAAAAGACACCTGAAACTGATGACTTAGTTCAATATTACCTTGCTTATAATTATTTAATCAAGCGTGACTTCGAAAAGTTTGAAAATACAATTAAAAGAAATCTAAAGGAAGATGAGCACGTAAATGTAAAAGAAGTCAAATTCCTTAATTTGAAAGCTAGCTATTTAGCTTCTCAAAAAGACTACCTAAATGCTGTAAGGGTTTTCCTTAAAGTTGCAGCCGCCTATAATAAGTTTGACGATACCTTAAAAGAGGCGACTGTTTATCACAACATCGCTAATATCCACCTAGCGCTTGGAGATCATGCACAAGCACATCAATACAGTAGCAGAAGTTTTAATACCTATCGAAAATATCCAGATGACCCAAATTATTTATCGATTCTTGGAGTTTTAACAATATGTGAAAACAATATCAATCTACTTGACAGTTCACGTATCCATATTGAAAAAGGGTTGGAATATTTAACTAAAACCAAGCATCCAACAGGGGAAATGTTACTTTATTTCGCCAAAGCAGAACTTGAATATCTAAGCAAGAAATACGAAGAAGCTGAGAAGTTTGCGTTAGAAAGCCTAATTAAAAGCACAAATTATAATGCCTATCAATTTATAAGTATGAACTCAATATTATTGATGAATATTTATAACAAAACAAAGCGTTATCTCGATGCACTCACCTATGGAGAAAAAGCCTTAAAGATGTCAGATGCAGCGAACAATTCTTCTATGCACCATGAAATAACAAATGGTTTATCGATTGCATATGCAGGGTTGTCTGACTATGAAATGGCTTATTATTATAAAAATGAAACAGATTCTTTAAAGTCTATTGATAGAAATAGAAAGAATAAAATAGTAATGGATAGCTTACTAGTTCGCTATGACGCACTAGAAAATGAAAACATGATACTTAGTCAAAAAGCAGATATCGCAATGAAAGATGTTGCATTGGGTAAACAAGTAAATATCCTTATTTCTCTTTGCGTAATTATTATCTTACTACTCGTATTTTACAGAGTACACTTTTCAGTTTTAAAACATAGAGAAGAGCGATTGCTTGTTGAAGCTATTCAAGAATCGGAGAGCAAACTGAGAAACCGACTATACAGTGAGTTACACGATAGTTTATTAGCAGAATTAACCGTACTTAAATATGAATTAGAGCGAAGGGATGATTCTCAAAAAGAATTGGCTATTCTGAAAAAATCACACGATATAACACGTTCTATTGCACATAACCTATCCACCTATCTCATATTTGACAAAGGCCTGGTAAAGTCAGTTCAAGATATGGTAAGCAACAATGCAAGTGATATCATTACTTTCTATACGAATATCGACGAAAAACTCGAATTAAAACCCAAAGTAACTGAAATTTTGTATCGAACAATTCAAGAATTAATCCAAAACGCGATAAAACATTCTGGAGGCACAAGAATAAATGTTCAGCTTTTACTCAGAGGATCAAATTTAAAAATCAGTGTAGAAGACAATGGAAAAGGAATAAGCAATGAAGAGATTACAAATTCAACAGGGATTCGTTCCTTATTTAAGAGAATGGAAATAATCAATGCAAACTTAAACTTTGACTATTCGACTGATGCTGGAACAATTGCAATTATAACTTTAAAAGTTTAATTATGGAAGAAACGAAACTTAACATTTTGCTTGTTGATGATCATGAAATATTATTGGAAGGCTTAGAAAATCATATAAAAATGAATTTCCCTAGTGCCAATACTTTTAAAGCTAAAAACATTAGAGAAATATACGGACATCTAAATGAAGAGGAAATAGACGTTATTTTACTAGACTTGATTCTAGGTGATGAAGATGCTAGAATGTTTTTACCACAAATAATAAAACTCAGCCCCAATGTCAAAATTGTTGTGCTCAGCTCCCTTGAAGAAATTACAATTGTAAGGTCATTACTTCAAAATGGTGCACATGGATTTGTAGGAAAGTCTTGTAGCAGTGAATTTATTACCACCTCAATAAAGGAAGTTCTAAAAGGGAATGAATATGTGAATCCTGAATTGTCAAGTAGAATAGCCCGAATTCAAGAAATAGAGTCAAAAAGAATTGGCTTATCTGAAAGAGAGGAAGAGGTACTAAAAGGAACCTTAAAGGGACTTACAATTAAAGAAATCGCTGAAGAATTGAATTTATCATCAAAAACAGTGGAATATCACAGAAGTAACTTATTTAGCAAATTCGCTGTTCGAAATGCAACAGAACTAGTGAAAAAATCAATTCTATTGGGCTTTTAGATAAGTTCAGCGATAACAATTTTATTGGTAAAACTCATTTTTTTACCTACCCTACCTGCCTTTAACTATTAGCATAAGCGCTAAGCTCACTTCTATTAAAATTTCACAAAATCTTAAAATATACTATGAATTTTATTGCGCTTCAAAATCTACATCGTACTTTTACGATATAGTTATTAAAATGGAAACAACAAAGAACAAAAGTTTTACAGAAAAGCAATATAATATTGCCTTAATGGCAAAGGCCTTAGGTCACCCAGCTAGAGTTGCTATCATCGAACATTTAATGGAGATTAACGCTTGTATTGTAAGCGACATCTTGGAAGAAATTCCCTTGGCACAAGCAACAGTTTCGCAACATTTAAAAGTATTAAGAGAGGCTGACTTAATCAAAGGGACTATCGAGGGAAACGCAATTTGTTATTGTATCAATGAAAAAACATTTGAAACATTCAATAATTATATTTCAAAAATGAATTTTAACGTCAATAAACAGGAATGCTGTTAAGAATAAATTTAAAATAATATGCAAACAGAACAAGAAATTAAAGAAATGGTAAAGCAAAAATACAGTGAAATTGCTTTACAAGACAAAGAAACAAATGCTTCTTCATGTTGTGGTTCAGGCTGCTCTAGCACGGAAATTTACAACATCATGAACGAAGAGTATAACGAACTTGAAGGCTACAATCCAGATGCTGACTTAGGGTTGGGTTGCGGTTTACCAACTGAGTTTGCTAAGATTAGACCAGGCGACGTCGTAATCGACTTAGGAAGTGGTGCAGGAAATGATTGCTTTGTTGCTCGATCTATAACAGGAGAAACTGGAAAAGTAATTGGAATTGACTTTGCTGAACCGATGATTAGCAAAGCACGTGAAAATGCAGAAAAACTAGGCTTTAACAACGTTGAATTTCGTCAAGGAGACATTGAAAACATGCCAGTAACAGCAAATGCAGCGGATGTAATTGTTAGCAATTGTGTACTTAACCTTGTTCCAAACAAAGAGGCTGTATTTAAAGATATGTACAGAGTTTTAAAACCTGGAGGTCATTTCAGTATTTCAGACATCGTATTAACGGGTGAATTACCTGATAAAATCAAAGGTGCAGCTGAAATGTATGCTGGATGTGTTGCAAGTGCAATCGATAAAGATGAGTACTTAAGCTACATCACAAAGGCAGGATTCAAAAACATGACGATTCAAAAAGATAAGCCAATCATAGTACCTGATGATATCCTTAAGGATTACTTGACAGAAGAAGAAATTGTAGCGTACAAATCCAAAGAAACGGTGATTAGAAGTTTAACGATATACGCAGAAAAAGGATGTTGCGAGCCGAGCACTTGTTGTTGCTAAAAAGAAATTAACTGAAAATTATCAGTTAAATAAGATCGTAGGAATACTTGATGTGTTCCTACTTTTTTTTTCATTAACTCTATAAATGAAGGTTCTAGATAAATAAATACAATAAGTTTTATTCGTCTAATTTTATAAAAAAAAGAGGGATTTATATGTCAAAACTGAAATATTCAATATATTTATATCAAAATAACTAATAAAATAACTAATTATGAAAATTAAATTATTATTCCTTTTGCTAATAGCATCTCCCCTTGTTGTCTTTGGTCAAAAGTACAAAATTACAGCTGGGGATTATTCCGCCCTTAGTGGTGCTACCGAATTTAATGTCGAGGTGGATTATTCTCAAGTTACGTACTACAATGAAAAAATGTCCGAAGCAAAATACATTGAAAAACGTATGAAAGACAAAGACGGCGACGATGTAAATGCTATTAAAAAAGACTGGGATAAAATGAAAGAAGAAAGAATTCCAGACAAAATTACTACGATAGCAAATAAGTACTGTAAAAACGGTCAAAACTATGCGGTAGATAATGGCGCTGCAAAAATCACAATGATTGTTCGTCCACAATGGATTTATCCAGGTTATTTCGGAGGTGTGATGAAATCACCTTCAAAGTTAAATGTTAATTATGACTTCGTAGATGCGGCTAACCCGAGTAAAGTTCTTTTATCAATTAGCTGTACAAAAGCTGTTGGAGATATTTATCCAGTAGGTATCCCGAATACAAACACGAGAATTGCTGAAGCGTTTGCGCATTCAACAAAAGGTCTGGTTAAATTACTAGCTAAAAAAGTTAAGTAATTGATTGACTAGAAAAAATGATTTTAAGTTAAATCCCAATTAGAAATAGTTGGGATTTTTTGTTCCTATAGAAATTTTCGTGAACAAAAAAGTTAATGTCTTTAAAGAGATAGATTTTAGATTTAATGATGGATGTTTCTAAAATACTTATTCCCTGAATATGTTTTTTTATGCTAAAATCTTTTTTTACAGGGTAAATAATTTACGATCTCGGGAACATTGTGGTAAGTTCAATAAAAATAACACTGAATATCATATCGCTTTTTTTCTTATTATTGTAATTATGAAAAAAATTAATTCATTTATTGCATTTCTACTTATTAGTTGCGCTGTTTCTTCACAGAACTTGATAAGTGTTACCCCTATGGATTCTCACTCCTTAGCAGCTGTTGAAGCCAATATAAACCCATCATTGCAGCCTGACAATGCTGATTTACATGCTTTAAAAAGCTACAAAGTAGTTTACAACACCACGGATGTACATGGAAATCCTACAATTGCTTCAGGAGCTCTGTATCTACCTGTATTAACAGATTGTGCTTACGTTCCTATATTGGTTTATGAACATTCAACAGAGTTTAGAAAAGCAATTGTTCCTTCTACTAATAATTACATTATAGAGGCTGGTTATTTTTCTACAACCGGATATATTACAATCCTTCCTGATTATTTAGGACTGGGAGTTAATCCTGGAGTTCACATATATCAGCATGCTGAAACTGAAGCAACAGCAACATTAGATTTAATTCGAGCTGTCAGAGAGTTTTTAGAAAATGCTCCCGATGAGTTAAAAGACAACGGCGAGTTGTTTATTACAGGTTATTCTCATGGAGGACACTCTGCTATGGCAACAAATAAATATATTGAAGACCATAATTTACACAGTGAATTTAACGTTGTGGCGTGCGCTCCTCTTTCTGGAGCTTATGATCAAAGCGGTGCACAATTCGATTTGATGTTTGATAATGACTCTACCTTTTATGCTACTCCTCTTATTCCTTATATATTAGCCTCTTATCAAGAAGCTTACGGTAACTTATATCAGAGTTATGAAGAACTTTATAAACCTTCCCACGCTAGTCAAATAGAGGCTTTTATAAATTCTGGAACAAACGACGTTACCCAATGGACGGATATGTTGGGCACAAATTATTTTGTTTTTATGCAGGATTCTGTTCTTCATAACATGTTTGCTGATGTCAACAGAGATTCCCACCCGATAAACGTTGCATTAAAAGCAAATAACCTGTATGATTGGGTTCCAACTAACCCAATGAGAATGGTTTATTGTGGAAATGACACAATGGTTTCTCCATACAATACCATTAATACCTTAGACACTATGTTGGCTTTGGGGGCAACACAAGTAGAAGCAGTATTGCTTTCCCAATTAGGTGACCACCACACTTGTTATTGGCCAGCAAAAAAGTATGCTTTAGATTGGTTTAATACCTTGGCAACAAAATGTACTTACGTGTCTATTGATGAATTTGATAAAGAACTAGTTACTTTGTATCCAAATCCAACAAAGGATATACTAATGGTAAAAGGAGTAGAATTATCTAACTCTAATGTAACTATTCACTCTTCTTTGGGTCGATTATTTGAAAATAGATCTATAATCAATAATCAAATTGATGTTACGGAACTTCCTCCAGGTATTTATTTCATAACAATAGCCAATAAAGACAAGGAAGTTGTTTTGCGAATGAAGTTTGTAAAAGAGTAGCTAATTTGTGTGGTAAACGCAGGGATTGGAATCAAAAAAAGAGCTTCTAAATAAATTTAAAAGCTCTTCTACCCTATTGGTTATTTTAATTATCTCGTTCCTCCGTGCCCACCAGCTACGATGAACATAATCTTTAAAGACAAAAAGATGAATTTAAAGAATTGGATGATTGGATTTCTCATGACGAAGCGTTGGCCTCTTGTTATTTTATTTTCCATTTTTAATGCTTTTAATTTCTAAATATTATTCTCCACTTTCCTACTCAGGAATTAACCACCAGAATGGTCTCATCTTAGCTTTATAGATAAAAGCATAGTGCAAGAAAAGTTTTAACCAGTGCCCTGCCAAACCAATATCACCAAAAGTTTTACCTAGTTGACGACCTTGTGAATCTGGATACTTCTCATAATCTGGAACGATAGGAAAAGTAGTAATACTCACTCCACTTCCTGAAAGCATTCCATAACCAGCAGAAGCGATACAAGCTGCACCCATATTCCCCATCGACCCTTTATGGTCTAGAGACATCTTATTTCCTTTAATAGAAGCTATAATATTGTCTGCAACTAATTTCGCACTCATTCCAGAAGGCATTCCCGTTCTTGGCGGAGCTGGTGAAATGTCCGTCCCGTTTTTACTTTTTCGAGGCTTAGAAATTGCATGTGGCGGTGCAAACGCAATCCCCGGTGCAAAAATATTTTGATACGTTGGATTTTGATACGTCTCTGGCCAATCTTTTACAGACCACTCCTCATAAGGTTTCGCAGTATAATCAGCATCAACAATCATAAAGCCTTTAAATAATTTATCAGTAATATCTTCATTCTCCTTACCAAAGGCCTTAAACCCATGTCCAGAAAATGCAGGAATTAACATCGCAAAATCATAGTCTTCGCTTTTAAATTCTCCTTCTAGGTTTTCGTAATGAGCAACACCGTCTTCAACCTTGTTGACACCCGCACCTAAAATCCATTTGATACCTCTGTCTTTAAAGATCATCTCAACCATCTCATGTGACGGCATCGTCTTTCTTCCATAACTCAAGAGCATACCGTCCATTCCGAAGTCTCCTAACAAGTACTCATTGGAAATCCAAGTAACTTCAGCCATGTCTCTCACCTTGTGGCGCACTAACTCTTGCTCTACATTCAAGATATACTCAAAAGCAGCGTCGTGGCAATGTTTGATGCTGGTGATATTATTAAGACTGTAATTTTAGCCGCGGTTGGTGCTGTGGTTAGTTTTTTGGTTACGAGAGGGTTGAAGTGGGTGTGGGGGAAAATAGGCAGTAAAAACTGAATATTTACTATATATTTTTGACAGATAGAAAAAAAGATATAAAATACTGATCTTTCAGGTTCCAAATGTTATTTATTTTGTCTTTGTTTGTCAGGAACTTAAAAACTAAATAAAATGTACATTAACGAAAATTTTAAAAAGCTTCTTGAAAAGTTGGATAGTGATGATTATGTAGGCTTAGGAAATCCAAATTCCAAAATTTTATTTATTGGAAAAGAAGCAGGTACAAATATTGATGAAGAAATCTTTCACGGAAGTGCCAAATCTTGGATTACAGGAAATGATTATTCTTTGAGATATGAACCAACAGAAACAAAAATTAGAAACTTAAATCATACTTGGCAAAGGTATCAAAAGCTATATAATTCTATTAATACAAATCTTGGTATTAATAAAACACAAAGCTCTAAGTATGAAATATCATTTATCGAAGACATTTTTACGACAGAATTTAGCCAACTACCTGCACCAAAGACTGAAATAGCGAAACAAAATCCTAAATTTAAATCTGAATTGGCAAAAAGAAAGGACTCGTTTTTTAAAAGCGACTTTGTTCAAGAGTTTCAAATCATCATAATATTTGCCTCTGACAATAACTACATTGAAACTTATAAAGGTGAGGTCAGCGATTTATTTAAGGTCTCATTTGAAGGCCCGCCAATTAGTTGTGAAGGAGGAAGTAAAATATGGGTTAATAAAGGAGTTAATTTAAGTAAGAAACCCAAAATAGTAATTCATACTAGACAATTAGCTACACGTCAAGCAGCTAGTATTAATGACTTAATAGATAAATTAAGTAATATAGTCTCTGATTTTATTACTGAAAACAATATAAATTTAGTTGATTCTTAAAGAGATGAAAATGTCAGCTAAAAAAACACAATTTGTTAGTAAAGCCTTTGGCATTAGTCGGTTAAAATTGTATCCTTTCAGCAAATAAAACTTAAACAAATGACAAATGTCAACCAATTCAAAACTGGCTACGAATGCATCGACCGGAACATGACTTTTTCTGCAACAGATTTAATTTGTATAGCTGGAAGGCCAGCAATGGGCTGCACAACCTTTGCACTAAACATAATGCTAAGAAATAAAGATGCTAAAGGCTGTTTTATTTCGCTAGTTGATACAGAACAAAAAGTGAAGAGAAAAATAGATATAATTACGGCAAGTCAAACCGAAACCGGCAACAATACTATTGATTTTTCAAAAACTCAAGAGATTGACTTCAAATTTTTGGAATTAGCAACAACCTTAGAATTGATCGAGTTCATAGTTTTAATTTCAAATGACTATGATTATTTTGTAATTGATAGTTTATCATATATAAATCTAAATACGGATTCAATTTTCAGCAAAAACAAGAACTATCAAGAGGTAGTAAGATATTTGAAGTCTGCATGTTCAATGATGAAAAAGAACATAATCCTATTGTCTTCAACCTCACATGAAATAGAAGATGAATCAAAATTTTCATTTTCATATTACGGAATACGAGAAAAATATTTTGACCATATAATTACAATTGCAAAGCCTGAATATTATGGGATTAAAAATGACGAATTCGGCAGAAATTATGAAAAAGGAGAAACTATTGTTTGCATTGCAAAAACCCGATCTGAGAAAGGTGGTTTTGAAACCTCATTGAGGTTTAATAAAGATAGTTTAGAATTTGAATCTCAAGGTTTTTTTGATGATTAGTAAGTTGCAAATAGAATCTTTAATTATTGTTCTTCAGGCCTTATAATAGTATTAAATAAAAACAACAATAAGACTCGTGAAATTGATAATATCCTTAAAGTAAGGTAATTAAAAAGTCAAATAAATATTCAAAAGCAAGAAAACTAAAACCTAAATAATATGGATAATAAAAAGCAAGAAAACTAAAACCTAAATAATATGGATAATAAAAAACAATTCAAAACCGGTTACGAAAGCATCGACCGAAAAATGCCTGTTTCTGCCACTGATTTAATTTGCATAGCATCAAGACCAGATATGGGTTGTACTATGTTTGCACTAAATATCATGCAGCGAAGTTCTGAATCTAAAGGCTGTTTTATTTCGTTAATTGATACAAAGCAACAAATGAAGAGTAAAATAGATATTATAACAAAAAATGAATCCGTCAACAACAATAAGGACCCATATCAACTCAAAGAGATTGACTTCAAGTTTTTGGAATTACCAACAACCTTAGAATTGATCGAGTTCATAGTTTCAATTTCGAATGACTATGATTATTTTGTAATTGATAGGTTATCATATATAAATCTAAATACGAATCCAATTTTTAGCAAAAATAAGAACTATCAAGAGGTAGTAAGGTATTTGAAGTCTGCATGTGCATTAATGAAAAAAAACATAATACTATTATCTTCAATCTCACATGAAATAGAAGATGGTTCAGAATTTTCATTTTATTATTACGGAATACGAGAAAAATATTTTGATCATATAATTACAATTGCAAGACCTGATAGCTTTATGGTTGAGGATTGCTATTATTTCGACAAGGATTATGAAATTGGACAAACGGTTGTTACTGTAGTAAAAACACAATCTCAGGATGGTGGATTTCAAACCTCATTGAGTTTTAATAAAAATAGTTTAGAATTTGATTCTTACAATTTATCTGGTGATTAGTAAGTTGCAAATAATGCCTATAATTATTGTTCTTCAGATTTTATATTAGTATTAAAAAGAACAGCCCGCCGAAGCGAGCTGCTGAGAGAAACAAATGAACCCAACGGGCCAAACAATGAAACCGTTTGTGTTATTTTGAGACTTAGCTGCGCTCTTCAAGAAATCAACTTCTCACAAAATCCATAAAGCCTACTAAATTTACTTCTCTCGGTTGCTGGAGGAGTTTCCAAAATCTTTAAGGTTCTCCCAAAATTCAAAGCAGAAACAGAGTTAGCAACTTCCGTGAATATGGTTGATGTTGATTCAAGTAAAGACGTAACCGAAGAAGCTTAGATTATCAAGATCTCTATTCGGTTGACTGAGAAAACTTGCGTGTAAGCGTAAGTTAAAGATTCAGGTAATAGGCCACCAAGCAGTAATGCCTGGTGGCTTTTTTAATTATAAAAATTAGAAATTATGGAATATACAAATGACAATACAACAATCATTGGAACGGTATCTGGAACGATTTTGAGCGTTGTGGCCATGTTTGATGCTGGAGATATTATTAAGACGATAATTATGGCTACGATTGGTGCTGTGGTCAGTTTTTTGGTGAGTAGAGGGTTGAGGTGGATTTGGGGGAGATGGAGGAAGTAGGTGGAAGTTTGGAAAAGTTTGTATATTGTGCAGTTGTAGACAACTATGAAATGTATTTACATAATATTGAATTTAATGAAAATTGATAATTTTATTAGATGATACTAATTAATAGTAAAAATTCACAACACACACACCAGAATCAAAAAAATGAATCAAAAAAAATGGATTGAATATTGGAAAAAGAGTCTTGTTGACTCTTTAAAAACCGACATTGACATTAGTAAACAGAGGTATATAGAGATTGAAAAATTTGATATCAATCAACCACTTATTTGTGACTTAAAGCAACTTAATGAGTTTATAGATTTTGAAGAAAATTTATTAAATAAGAAAAATGAAATATCTAAAGCCGATATCAAAAATTGGATAAGTATTGATGAAGTGGAAGCTTTGATATCCCCATTCAAATTAATAGAAGAACAACAAACTAATCACCTTAAAAAGAACAAATTCCCATTTTGGTTTTTTGTAAAAATCAATAGAAAAGGTGAATTAAACTTGCCTGAAGAAACAATTCCATTTTTTCAAAGAAAATACTTAGAACCTCAAGCAGATGAGAGAACTGAATTCATCTTTTCTTCTGTTGATAAGGTAAATGAACACATAAGTATTAAAAGAGAGGAATTAAATAATTTTAGTCAATACATAGATTATATTAAGATTACTTTTAAAAACGTTGTAGATCAAGAGTTAGGAGCCTATAAGTGTGATAATCATAAAACTTTAGATAATGCAGTAATATTAATTCCAGATGAACAAATAGGAGCTTCTATAGGCATCATAGAATTATATGATAAAATATTAAAAGAAAAGCTCATTCCAGATTTATTAAGTGAATTAATCAAAATTAATAACGATTCAGAAAACGAACCTCTCGATGTTATTGACTTTATAAAAGCAAATCACCTTCATCTTGGACAGATGGGATATGAGTTTCCTATTTCAATCTCTCAAAGAAAAAGTTTTTATACTTTTTTAAATTCTAATGATAAAGTTTTTGCTATAAATGGTCCGCCTGGAACTGGAAAAACAACCCTTTTACAAAGTATCGTTGCGAATAAATTTGTAGAGTCCGCTATAGAAGGAAACAAGCCTCCTATAATCTTAGCATGCTCAACAAACAACCAGGCAGTAACCAATATAATTGAAAGTTTTTCTAAATCAAATACCAAATCTGGAAGCCTCGAAGGTAGATGGCTTCCAAACATTAATGGATATGCAACGTATTTACCGGCTAATAGCAAAAAGGAAAGTGAATTAAATGGAGTCAATTATAAAAAACTAAGTGGAGAAGGGTTATTCAATAAAATTGAAAATCAAATATATTTAAAGGAAGCTCAATCTATATATTTAGAAAAGAGTGCTCATTATTTTAAAGAGTCTTTAAGTATATCAGAAGTTGTTTCAAAAATTCAAGATGAATTAAAAGAAATTAAAAACTCGCTGGCTGATTCTTCAATTAAATGGCAAAACTATTTAAAATCAGAAGATCTATTTATATCGCTAAAATTAGAAAACGAGAGTAGACTTTACATAGATAATTTAATTTCAGAAATAGAACTTAAAAAATTATTAGCCTCAATAGAAGAAACAGAAACTTCAATAATAAATCATTTCCAGAGTGAATCTATATTTAGGAAATTATACTGTTTTTTTGGTCTAAAATCATCTTTAAGAACAAGGAGGAATGAAGTCAAAATATTAATACGTAATACTATAATTGAAGAAGAAGTAACTGAATATTCTAAAGACTCAATTTTAGAATTACTTAACTCTAAAAACGATAAAATAAGAAGAATTATCTCCACTGTTTTGGAATGGAAAAAGTGGAAAACTGAAAATCATATAACAGGTAATCCTCCAAAAGATTATGAAGAATATTGGAAGTACGAAATGTTAAAGATTAAAAACAAAGTTAAACCAAATTGTTTTTATGATGAACTAGATGTTAATTTAAGACACAAGGCTTTTCAACTTTCTATTCATTATTGGGAAGGCAGATATTTAAATCAGCTGGAAGTTGACCTCATGGATGATAAATTTGCGAGAGGTAAAGGTCAGATTATGGTTGAAAAAAGATGGCAAAGACAAGCAATGTTAACACCTTGCTTTGTAAGTACATTTTATATGGCTCCGAAATTTTTTAGTTATTATAAGTTCTTACAAAAAGATACGCATGGCAAGCCTGTTTTTGACAATCCTGCATTATTTAATTTTATAGACCTACTACTCGTTGATGAAGCTGGTCAAGTTACACCAGAAGTAGGTTCAGGTATTTTTTCATTAGCTAAACAATCGGTGGTTGTAGGAGATGTAAAACAAATAGAGCCCGTTTGGAGTATTTCCAATAAAATTGACTTAGGGAATTTAAAGAAATGTGAACTGATCAATGACTATAACGATACAGTTTTCGAAACAGAATACGATCCAAAAGGATTTTTAGCTTCCTCAGGTAGCATAATGAAAATGGCACAAAATGCTAGTAATTACAAAGAAGAAAAACTGAAAGAAAAAGGCGTTATTTTACAAGAACACAGAAGGTGTTATGATGAAATCATAAATTACTGTAATGTACTGGCATATAATGGATTATTAATACCTTTAAAAGGTAAGTCCGGAATGGATTTACTTTTTCCTCCAATGTATTGTATTAATGTTGACAGTAATTCAACTACAAATAACTCCAGTAGAGAAAATAAGAAGGAAGCTGAAGTTTTGGTAAGTTGGTTGTTGGAAAATAAAAGTAATATAGAAAAAAAGTACGGTTCTATAGAAGAGTCTGTTGGTATCATTACTCCGTTCACAGGGCAAAAAAACATTTTAAAGAGTTTACTTAAACAGAATGGCATTAATACTTTTAAATTAAAGATGGGTACAGTTCACGCTTTACAAGGTGCTGAACGCCCCATAATACTATTTTCCATGGTTTATGGTGATGGAGATTCAGCTGTAATGTTTTTTGATAGAGACAACAAACCGAATATGTTGAATGTTGCAGTCTCTAGAGCTAAAGACAATTTTATAGTTTTTGCAAACAATAAGATATTAGATAAAAATAAAAAAACTCCTTCTGGAATTTTAGCAAATCATTTATCTTTTGAAATCAAAAAAAATGACTAATATTTAAGTATTTATCTTATCGAATACTCCCATCGATTTTGAAAATTTAAAAAGTTGGCAAAAATTTTAATGATCCCAATTTACTCCACTTAGTAAGAGGTTGTCGGTTTTTATAGAAGGAGATTTAATGCCTTGTTTCTTGTCTTGTCTTAAAAAAACAGCCCGCCGAAGCGAGCTGCTGAGAGAAACAAATGAACCCAACGGGCCACGAATCACCCCGTTTGAGTTATTTTTTGTCTCGCTATCGCTAGGAGGTTAGTTTTTGACAAAATCGGTAAAACCTTATTAATTTACTCCTCTCAGTTCCTGGTTCCGTTTCAGAAATCTTCTTTTTTATTTTCTCCATTTCTGCAGGAATTTCTTTTCTAGGCATTGACCTAAGAATACTTTTGATGACTGCTGAATTTACGTGATACATGATATTAAAATTTATGTTCAGCACACCTCATCTTATGAGACGTGCCGAACTGGTTAATAATTACGATTTGATTAATTGGTGAACGAGAACTTGTCTTAATTGCTCGAGAGTGTTCTGGATTCGCTTGTAGCTCTCTTCCTGCTGCTCCAATTGCAAAAGTAATGAAACTGTCTTCTTGATTGCTTCGGGTTTGTGAAAAGTGGCGCTGTGTGCTTCAGTGATTATTTTGATGAGGTCATTTTTCCGAATGAAGGGAATCACTGATCCTACTAAAGCAATTTTAAATCGTTTGCCTTGGTGTAAGGAATGAACTATCCAGTACAGGCTTTCTTTTTCACTTTCTGAAGAATACCAATAGCTCCTCCAAATACCACATATAATTCGTTTCTTTTTCGCTCCCATTTCACAATAAAAATATAACCGTAGCTATGGCTATGCTTAGATTTTTTTGATCATTGGAGCAAAAAATAATTCAAATTCTTTATGCGGCATTCGAAAGACCAATTGGTATGGCAGCTTATCACAAAGCAATTCGGGTAGGGATTTTTGAGTGGTTTTCCACTGTTTAATCCTTTGTTCAGGATAAAGAAGTGCGGACCTTTATACACGCCTTCTGGGCGGTAAGTAATCATTTTGAAATTAGACATAATTTAGGTTTTAAAAATTAAGTCATGTTCATCGTCGCTTCGCTCCGCCATGAATTCCAAAAGAAAAAACCAAAGAAAACGACCAAAAAGGCCGAAAAAAAAGGAAAAAAGAAAGCCCATTTTTTAGGGCTAAGTAGCAGCTTTGTCAAGGTTTTTGACAATAAAAAATTTGACTCCTGCAGTTCAGCCCAAAAATGAATGAGCACCTTTTTTTTAAAGCAAATGATAGTTAGAATGTAATCACAAAATTATTATTGCAAAACCCGGAGGGCTCGACCTTTACAAAGCTGTGGTTAGCCCTATCTTTGCTTTTATTTTTTTATTTTATTCTCTCAGAGATAAGGTAGATGCCTTTTTAAATCGAAGCTTTAATCTAGTTCAAAATGATAAATGATAATTCGGAGGTATTACTTTTTATTCAAGTGTGGGTGTTTTTTCGTTGTGATGTGGTTCGATAAGCTACCGACTATTTTTAACTGTATAAAGATTGTTTGAAATGAAGTCGAAAAATAAGCCCACTCTTGACTTGGATTATGTTCTAATAGAACGATAAGTTTAAAGTAGCTGCTGACCTTTTGGGAGGCTGCTGCAGTTAATCAGAAATGCTAGTTGGAAATTAGTGATAATGCTTGATTATAGGAGTAAGTAATCAAACGAAGGGAGATCTTCTTTTTATTTCAAAGGTACAGTTTCTTCAAGTGTATGTGTTCTTGAGGTTAACGAAAATCTTATTTAGAGAGAGAATAATGTTCTTCATAAGCATTTATGTATTTTGATGAGGTAAACACATACTCTTGGCTTCATTAATGCTAAATTGGAAGTGAATGCTAAAATACCTGCTGACTTTTTAGGAAGCGGGTAGTATTCTTTTTCTTGTCTTGACACAAGAATAAAGAACCAAAAAGAAAGTCAAGGCTTGGAAATCGTCCTCGTTTAGTTTCGAAACGTTACGTATTATCACCCAAACTTGCTACGCCATTAGCAGTTTTATCATTCTTCAAAACTGATGGCTGAACTTCAAACAAGGGTTCTAATTCCCTTCACTTATTCGACTAAACTTGTGGTTTTTTCCTATGCCGTAGTAAGCTTCGATTTAAGCTTTTGTGAGGAGACTGGCTAAATGCTTAATGATCTAATAAGTACCACTTTATTATGAAATTTAAAAACAGGAAATGGAGCCTTCAGCCTCTACCCATTCAAGAACGAAGAATTAATGATTTATTTTTAGATAAAGCATAATTCGGAGGACGCGAGCCGCCTTGCGAGTGGAACGAAGGGGGACGCAACAAATGGATGTGGAACAGACAGGTTGCAACCTCTGTGCTTTTTGGCACACGAGGGGCGTTTTCCAGTTTTTTGAATTCGAAGGGATAATGTTTTACAAGTGTGGGATTGTTTTTCGATGTAATTGTTTTGGTAGACTCAATGTGCTTCTTTATTTGTAGAAACATTAAAATAGAAAGTGTTGAAAAACAAGCCTACTCTTGACTTCATAAATGTAAAATAGAATGAAAATGTTAAAGTGCTTGCTGACCTTTTTCGGGCAGCTTGCACATCTCAGAGTAATGCCAAAAACTGGAATCGCCCTGAAGCCTGAGAGACTAGCAGGCGAGCCAGACAAGACGCTGCGGTGACACCCCATTTAAAAACTTCGCTTTTGCGAAAACCGAATAGGGGTTTGGGGTGGCAGAGTAGCAGCAACTGAATGAGGAGACACCCACGGTGAGAAAAATAAGTGGAGTGTGGCGCGCGGAGTTTCCGAGCACGACACAATGGAGCGGTAAAAACAAGCCCGTAGTGCAACGGAGCTTTGTATAGGCTTTTTTTTATATTTTTTGAGCAGGGTGGTGGTGACGATTGAAGACCATATTTCCTGTTCCATCAAATCTTTAGAAGACACCAATTTATACGAAGTTCTGAAACCAAAAGTTCGGCAGTTGTTGGTTGCGGAGCTATGGATTTTAGTATTAAATCACTAGATAAAATCTCGCGCTAGCCTTCGGGAAATTTGCGGTAGCTGTCTTTTATCGGAGGGATAAACTCTTTCTAAAGTGGCATGCTTGGTTTGAAAAGTAATGCCACGCCCCGATGGAGATGGAAAGCTTTATGAAATGATTTGCCCAGGAACACGCTAGAACAAAGCGACCTTGTGAAGCTCTTGGAATGGCGAAGTTTCCGTAGTGAAAACGTGAATAAACTTGGAGGTGGAGTCGGATTAGGCGCATGATATTGAATATTTATATTTTGCAAGTAATAATTTATTTTAGGGTTAGTAAGCTTTGAGTTAAAAATTTGAGTTAGAGAAATGTCTTTAAATAATGTAATAAATATTCATTTTTAATAGTAACTTTATGGAAATCAATTAAATATATTGTCATGAGTAATTATAGAGTTAACAAAAATACCACATCAAATCCAAATGGAGATAATGAAGTGCATAAGGATACTTGTCAGCATTATAGCACACTTTCAAATTATGAATCTCTAGGATCACATACTAGTTGTAATAGTGCTGTTTCAATGGCAAAAAGGAAAGGCTATAGGGCAGATGGTTGCAGAAATTGTATTCCAGAGTGTCATAAGGGATAGGGCGTAGGGCTACTTTAAGATTGTGGTTGAATTTCAATAATATCTAAGGTTATCAAGAAATATTTAAATAAATAGTTTAAACTAAGTATAACTAAAAAAATATGAACTTAGTTATACTTTATTTGATAAGGCTTTTAAGTGTACATCTTTAACGATGGTGGTTATAGCTCCTTTTTATTTTAAAATTGAACGATTACTCTTAAACAAAGTATAACTAAAGTATAACTAAAAAACATCTAAAATATAACTAAAAAGTTTTTTCTTTTAGTCGCTCTTGACCCATTTTGGTTTTCTATTGGAACCTTTATTTACAATGGTTTCGTCTCTTTTAGACATGGAGTGGATGATGTTTCTGACTTTGTTCTCTTTTTGTTTTTGGTCTAATACGTCTGGAAGTATATCTAAAATTAATTTATCTATATCTTGTTTGTCAGCGCTTCCGTATTGAGATAGATATTCAAGAATCATAGTTTTGTAATGAGTGTCCTTTAAACCTCTCATTTTTATATATTCTGATTTGTTTCCAGAGGCTTCTGCTATTTCGGCTGCTACATGGAAGTTTGGTTTTCTTCCCTCGATTAAACCTAATGATTTAAGATGTTTAATTTCATTGTCGTTTATTGGATATGACTTTTGAACTCTATCTAATAATACAACCGTTTTTAAGTCAAGACTAGATTTATTCATTAACATCTTGGTGTAGTTTTCATCCCAAATTCTACCGGCAATCTTTACGACAACTTTGGTTGTATTGGACAAATCATAATCGGGCATTGGAAAGAACCTATTTCGTTGCTCTTGAAACATTCTTTTTATACCACTACCTATGGTATCAATCATATTTAGATTCACCATTGCTTCCGCTAAAAAAGCATTTCGATAAAATTCTTGTGGGGAATCTTGTTCTATAACTGTATTAATATTACCTGGGATGAAACTTCCTAAATTGGTAAGTATTAACTCATCTGGATTTTCCACTACGGTTATTCTTCCTTGTAACGTGTAGTCTTGATGGGCAATACAGTTGTGTAAAGCTTCACGAATAACATAGGGTTCATACATTTTAATTTCTGTAGGAAATATTGTCGAATTATTTAGATATCGATATGTCAGATTTCTAATCCTACTGAATACATTACTTGAGTTAAGAATAAATGGAGGGCCAAAGTGTTCATAGTCGCGTTCAAGGTTATTTTCATCTTTCAAAATCCAAGAAATTTTGGCTATTGCAGGATTAAGAAAATGAACAGATTCTTCTTTACCTAGTAATATTAAAGCTGTATTGGTAATCTTGCCTTGAATTGTGACTTTTGCTTTGTTTAAAAAAGTGATATCATCCCAATCGTTAGATTCAGTAGCTTTCCTAGGATTCTTTTTTTTATATTCTTCTCGAGCTTTGTCAAGAGCTAATTGGTCAAGGTCAGAAATTGTTGCTCCCTTAACAATCTGGGAAGACCAATCATCATTGGATTTAATTGGCTCTTTAAGAATAGCATCCATTCTTTCTTTACGCATTTCTACAAGGCTGTCTTCAATTCGTTGCCAAGCCTTTGAGTGAGCGTAAACAGGCTGTCTATTCAGGTGCTTCGGTATGTTCAGCACCCAAACAGTTAGGTGTGAATCGGAAGTAATAAATTCATTGATCGAAAAATTGTCTGAATCAAGATTAGAACACTTTTCAACTAATCTTAATTTAATATTTTGAGCAGTATGGTTATTGAATTCTCGAATGCCAATAATATTATGTGTTCTGTCTTGAACACCGATAACTAAATGGCCACCTTCCATATTTGAAATTGCAGATATATATGAAATGATATCATCACCAGCTTTACCGGCAAAAGAGTGTTTTAATAATTTAAATTCTTTCCATTCGCAAGACTCATTCTCAACAGGATAGTGCTCTTGTAAATATCGTTTTAATTCAGCTTCAGTCATTCTGTTTTAATTATCAAATTACCATCTAAAGTTGCATGTTTTCATGTGGAATAGCAACCATTTTGCCAAAATAAGGATTTAGAGTTTATTATTTAGAGGTTTTAAAGTTAAACTGTTTATTTTATTTAGATAAGTCAGTAATTCGCTTTATCTCTTTTTGTTCTCAAGAGATACAAAATGATTATATAATGATATTTTAAATCTGACAAAAGGAAATTTAAATGTATTATCTTCAGATAAATTACAATCTGAGATAAAGTTCTTCAACTCATTTTCGGAAACTTTACCAAAAACACCATCAATATTTTTATAGTATCCAACACCACTATACTTTCTATATCGATCTAATAAATTCTGAGCAATAAAACTTTGATGCTTATATAAACCTCCTAAATCCAACGTACTGTTAAGCAAGTCATTCTTTGAAGAATCAATTTTTAATAATTTTAATTTTTCAATATTAATTTTAGTTACATCAATATTATCAATTGTTTCCTCAAAATTAAAATGATAATTGAACTCATCCAAATAGGGATTATAATTAGTCTCTTTATCATTCTTTCTAGAATTACAGTGAGCACAAACTGGTGCTAAGTTATTAATATTAATTGCTAAAAATGGATATTTACTTTTAGGGGAAACATGGTCTAAAGTAAGATTGTAATACCATTTTAATTTGGTTGAACTCTCTGGTTTTGATTTATAATATAAAGCATTTTGAGCTTGACAATATACGCAAATAAATAGTTCGTTTTCTTGTAAGATTGGGTAGTAAATTTGCTTAAATTTTGAATAATCGAAAATACCTAAGAGAATTTTATAAAACTTGACAGTTTTAATTTTTGATTTAGGTTTTTCATCCAGATCTTTACTATCAATAGTTACCAAAGTCTTAAGATCAGAAGTATAGTCAATGTTATTATTGTTAGTTTCATCAATATGTATTTTTTTAATTTCAAATGAATTTAGTTTTGAAGTAAAAAACAAGTTTGAATTTTCGGGCTTTATAGATAAATTTATTAGAGCGTCAATATATTCAATTTCATTGCTTAAAGAAGGATTCGTATAAGTTGATAAAACAACTTTTAATTTTTTTAATTCTTCAACAATACTAGAATTCGCTGTTTTTACTTTCTCATTAAATTCCAAATCATTTTTAGGTAATCTCAATGGTATTTTTTGCATGATTAATTATTATAAGAGATTTTTCTTTAATTCCTCTAGTTTGTTTATTTCAGAATCAATATCTTCTACAGACATATTTTTTCTTTGAAAGTCTTTATACTTCTGAAGAACAACACCTTTAATAAAGTTATCACCTATCAAGTTTATTAAAAATATTGCATCTTCCTCTGTATAAGATGATGGGTCATTGATCAGACTATTTATTTTTTCTTTAGCAAAATCACCTATAAAACCATTTTTCATAAAGAAATCATCAGCTAATAGATCATGAATATTTGCCGCAAATGAATTGTTTACTGGTTCTACATATACCGGTTCTCCATTTTCAATTCTTAAAGTATTTTGAAAAGGAATATCAGAAAGGATAAAAGGTGAATGGGTAAGAAAGACAATATTTATTGATAGATTCTTGATTTGCAAATTTTCGATGGAATTAATCAATAACAAAAGTAGACCTCGCTGTAATTCTGGATGCATATTCAATTCAATCTCATCAAGAATTACACAAACATTCTCGTAGTTATCAATTCCATCCATTTCTTCATTGTTTTCAATGAAAAAATCGAAAGTTCTAGAATTCAAATTAATAAGTGTTGTAAGAATATTTGAAACAAAGTTAATTTGCTGTAATTGACCTGAGCTTCTTTTTAAAACATCAATATTGTTTTCGTACAAATGAATCTTAAAGCCAGATAGTGGGACCTTTTGAAATAAATTGAACTCTTCAAACTCTAACTTAAAATAATTTCTATAACTCTCTAAAGACAAATAAAATTTATTGTCCTCAAAGTGGAAGTCAACTTCATCAATTTTATTTAATAAAAATATTGATTGATAAAACTTAAAGGATTCATGACTTGGATCGTTTAAAGAAGGAGTAAATAATATAGGGAGTTCATCGTGTGTACCGTGAGATTTTTTATTGACTATCTTATTGACCTTTAAGTTAGTGTATACAATCAAATACCCCTTAATTATTTCTTTCGTCAAGGTTGGTTTATCATCAATAATATACTTTTTATATTCTTCCACATATCTTACTAAATTTAAAGTGCTTTCTGAAAAATCTCTGGTGAAATTAGATTTATAAATAGCTTGAAACATGCTGACATTTGATGTTGCAAAATTTGAATTTGTTTTTAATACTCTCATAGAAACGCCACTCATAGTGTAATGTATACCATTGGAGCCTTTATCATAAACTTCATAATTGCATAATTCAATTTTTTTAACTGAAAAAGCAATTTTATTTATATTCTGAAAATCAGAATGTGATAAATGAAATAACAAGTTGTTTTCTGATTGATCAATTTCATGCCTTATGTCTATCATATTATTCTCTCTTTTAGGAGAAATAAATATTGGGTCCCAATAGGAATCATTTCTATGAAAGTAACTCTTGAAATCATCATTATTAATAAAGGAATATAGAGAATAATTTATTAAATGAGTAAAGAAAAAATCTGTTGTTAAATCAAAATGTTCTAAACCTTTATCTGAAGAATAATTTTTTATTTCTGCATCTTTTACGTTTATTTGACATGCTTGACCATTAATCTCATAAAACAAATCAATATCAATCCCTTTGATTAATGAAATTGTTGCAGGATATGACTTTTTAGTTTTAAAAATGATATTATTTACAGCCCTCAGTAATAATTCTATTAATGTGCTTTTCCCGCTACCATTTTTCCCAATAATTGCAGAAACATTTATTCTAGAGTTATTATTTCCATCCGAGTATAATCTATCTAATAAATCTCTGTCAGATCCTTCAATAATTATTTCACCTTTATAAGACAAATTCTGTGAATTTTCTACATCAATTCGAGAACCTTTTTTACCATCTTTTTCTTTAATGAAGTATGAGTAATCATTATAAAATTTATAAATCACCCCAATTTTAAGATTTTTGCGATTCTCTTGAGAGGTTCCTGTTAAAGGCCTAATTGCTAATATTTTAAATCCATCCATGTTTATAGTGTTTTTTTAATTCTCTTAACTTCCCCCTCACAATATTGATTTCATTTTATCTTTGGGTCTGTAGCTTAATCTTTGAAGTGATATTTGTTTTTTCGTTTAATAAAGGCTTCTTCACCACCTTCGAGTATGTCACAAATGTGTTCTTGGATTCCTTGTCTATATAATGTTTCTTGGATTAAATCATTTTTAAAACTGTGCTCAATGCTTCCAGATACATACTCAAACTTAGAACTTTTGTTTTTAGAATCTTTCCCTTCTTGATTAGCTACGATTATTTGTTCAGAATCTGCACCTAAAACTAAATTAGGGTTGTGTGTAGCAATTATAATTTGTCGTTCACTTTTTTTATTTCTTAAAAACTTCACTACCTCAAAATAAATCGATCGATTATCAAGATCATCTTCAGGTTGATCAATTAATATTGGACATTTACTATTGTCTAAGTCAATCAATAATCTAAGAAGTACAAATGATTTTTTACCAGGTGACATTTCGTTAAGCTGATCACCATAGTATTCAACTTTAAATTTATGATAGAACCAATTCTTAATTAGTCCTGACACAACTTCCTTTTTACTAAACCCTTCTTTTAAAGGTAGTTTATCATTTAATATTTGTTTAAGAATATATTTGAGTTGACTTTTGTACTCCTCTTTAGTCGTAAAACTTAAATCAGTGATATAGTGATATTCTTCACTTCTTAATGATCTACCATCAAAAAAAGGCCTTTCGAAGTTTTCTTGGAATCGCTGTTTATAGAATAATGTCTCAATATCAAACTTAAGTTCATCATCAAAACCTTCTTTGTTAATTTTGTCTTTAGCTTCAAGATAAATAGTAAAGAAATCACCTGCCAATTCAACTATCTCATCTATTCGCAATAGAACTATTCTTTTTTGCTCTTCTATAGTCTTTTTATATTCTTCAAGTTTTTGCTCTTTCTCTTTTTCCTCTTTGAGCGCATTGTATTTTTCTTGAATGCTTTTTTGGCTTTCTATTTTTACTCTAAGCTCTGTTATTCCTTTTTCTTCTTTTAATAAGTTTTCTTTAACATCCTGTATTTCATCCTTATACGCTTGGGCTAATTTAACCACTTCATTTCTCCAATCCTCACTATACTCCGCCTCTTTAGCTGTGGTTATAATTTGAAGTTTTTTCTCATATTCATCACTTTTCAACTCATAATCAAACCGATTATATAATGAAACTTTGATTTCAGAAATGTTTTTCAATACGGCAAGGTCTTTAATATAATTGTCGATTTTTAGCTTCATTTTCGCGATGATCTCTATTTTCTGTTCGAACAAAGCAACTTCCTCAGGAGTTAATTTAAGTTTAGCTTGAATTCCTTTAATCTCATCATTAATTTTAATAATCTGCTGTTTTATTCCTTTTTCATCTCCAATTTTCTTCAAATCACTTGATGAAGAGTAAAATGAACTGAGAGCCTCAAACATTGAAGAAATTAAAATATCGATATTCGAAACCATTTGTCTCTCAGTCAATTTTAAGGTATCGTACCATTCTTTGAATTGAGAATCTTGCAATAAAATATCTTTTATGATATTATCAATATCTGTGTTGCTCTTTTCTACATCTACTATTCTATTCAAATAAGATTGGGGTATGTAGATTATTCTTTTTTCAACATCAGTTGTAGAGCCTAGACTATTGATTTGTCCGTCTTTCCATTTCACAATCATGCCTTCAACTCCTTTCTGATTTACAAGTCCAGATCCTTCTAATCTTCGCTTGTATTCTTCTGGATCAATTGTTTTAGCAATGCTCCTAAGCAACAAAGACTTTCCTGTTGATTTACCACCTATTATTGCAGTAAAGTTAGAGTTTATTTGGATTTCAGAAGTTTGAAAATGTGTGTCTTCAAACTTTACACTTTCTATCACTTGGTATAATACTTTTTCATCAGGATGGCTCTCGCCTATATGCACACGGTCTTGTGGTTCATACAACACTTGCTTAAGTCCTTCAAAAGTTGGGTCGGCTTTGACCCAACAAAAGCGATTCTCATCAGGATTAAAAACTTTATCGTTCACGTGCGCATCACAGCCATGAAAACATGGTTTTAAGCTACCACATTTTGTAATTACTGTTTCTTTATTGTCAGGACCTTCGCCAACGAAATAACTTCTGTCCTTTGGGTTGGCAGAAAATATGGCATCTGTAAATTGGTAAATACTTCTTCTTGTCGCATCTAATTGAGAGGTTGTTCCAACAAACAAATCAGAATGATTTAAGCCAGAAGCACCATCGTTACTACTATTGGATACTATTACAATTGTATTGTCTCGTAAATTTTGATCTTTACTAAAAATGTCTTGTAAAACACCAAACTCAATCACGTATTGGTTTACACCAGTTTTATAAGCCTGTGAGCTAGTAAGCCTAATATCGCCACTATAAGCTTTTCCTAAGCGAATTAATTCACTTTCAGTTGCAGAGTAATCGCTACCAGAAAAATTGAATTTTAGTTTTGCAAAGAAACGATCATTTAATTCACCATCGATACTTGGATTGAATAGACAATGAATATTGATTGGTGTTGATGACCCTGTTACAGGAGAAATTCTTAATTCGACATTGGGAATAACAAGGTCAAATGTCTTGATTATTTGTTCCTCTGCAATTAATTGTTTGAATTTGAAATAATTTTTGGTAGAAAAATAGTCAGTAACTCCTATAACAGAAATAGCTTCTTCATATCCATTTATCACATTAATATAGTTATTCCATTTTTCATCTGGACTACTGCCTTCAAACTGATCATTTTTATTTGTTTCAGGCGTATGTATATGAAGATCCCATCTTCTCCATTCTGATCCTCTAGGGAATTTATTGTATTTACTGCTCATTTGTTTCTAATCTTGCTAAAAGGTGTTCTAACTATTTTCTATTATCCCAATCTCTTCATTTTTTAATATTCTCGGCTTTTTTTATCAATCAGTTCTTATCGAGTTTTTCTGCATAATATAAATATGCAAAGTCCTGAGTTTCTTTAGGTAATCCAGCTAATTTACTTTGTTTTTTCATACCTAATTTAATAAAAGAGTTTAACGCTAAACCACTAAGAACACCAGCTCCATTCGGAATTTGAAGGTTTTGACCTGCAATTTCTCCAAGAGCTGGGAGTACGGCATTTACAATATTAGAGTCACTGATGTTGAAGTAGGTTTTCATAGTTTGAAGTACTTTCTGGAACCCACTTTCATCCATGACTCTATGGATGTCTGATAAGCTCAATATGATCTTTTCCTCTAAATGGACTAGTTCCTCTTTGGTGAAGTTTTCTTTATTAATAGATTTCGTAAATTCATTTAACCTAACTCTAAAAGCCAATAGTTCATCTTTTCTTTTTTCTTTAAAAGTTAAGATTTCTTCAATTGAGCAATTTGTCGGTATAGGAAGGAAATCAGCAATAGAAAGCTCTAATGTATCTACCTTAATTGGGTTTTGATTCATCAAGCTTAATATATTTCCTGATTGTGCTATTGAAAATAGCATTTTATTATTTGATGTGTTTATTTGATTGTAATATTCAATTTGAGCTAACTCTTTAGAAGCAGCTATAGTAAATGGATCCAAACTTCCTTTATGCTTGAAATCAATAATTATACTTTTAAATATTTCTTCCTCAGCTAATAATTTATACTCGGGTAAGTTCAAGTCTAAGGGAGAAAAGAAAGAGGAGTCTACATAATGGATTTCATCCCAATACATAAGATACTTTCTTAAAGATTCATCACTAATACCAACATCTGTCTTTAATGATGTACCTCCTTTGGTTAGATAGCTATCTGCTTTTACAACAACCGCTCTATTATTCAAATATTTCATTTTTTTTATATTAGATTCCCTACTCAATTTCAACCTCATCAATCTCCTTCATCAACCTATCCGTCTCCGTCAAAGCCACAATTATCTTTTGATAGTGCAGTATATCTTCAAACTCTAATGTTCTATCCTTACGGTCTTTCAACCATTTCTGGGCAGGTTGATAACCTCCGATATAAAACTCCCAGGCCACCAATGGCACATTATCGAAATACTGCTCATCATTTATCCAAACTCGACCTTTTGCATCATCAAAGGCTTCATACCCGATATCGTTTTTGGTAAGCTTACGTGTTACTTTGTTGTCTCCACCTATTGGATAGCTTGTAATGTAACCTTCTACTTTATCGGATTCTAATAAATGCATTTGACGTATTTCTCCACCTAGTTTAACAAGTTGCCAAAATATAGTTGCATCCTTTGGATAAGGAACTCTCGGGAAGTCAATTTTTAAAAACTCTTTGTATTTCTCTCGATAGCTTGGCGAATGCAAAACCGCATAGATGTAATCTAAAATATCAATTGGGGAAAAAGTATTTTGGGTGTTTTCTTTTTCGTTGGTGAAAGTTAAACCTATTTTTTCCGCAATTTGATTTACAATTTCAGCTTTTAAATTTGGTTTTCTTTCATTTGATTGTTCAATCTTTTGTTGTCCGTTCGTTTCTGGATAAATATAGAGAGGGAAAGTAGAAGTTATTTCACTTGTTCTATTTGACACATACGAACTTTCAATTACTTTATTGGTAATAAATGCGTGTACATAGTTGTCGCCTGTTTTGAATTGTTTACATAGCGTTAACCCTATATTTTTACCAAGCGTGAAGTGTTGCATTACTTCTGTTCTTGGATAGCAATGAAAACCTTTTGATTTTCCTGTAAAAAAAGTCCATTTATCATCAAAAGGGCGATACGACAATTTTGTGAAACTACCTTTATCGGGATAATAGTTTTCCAAATCTGCTTTAGCATAACTTACTTTCCAATCTCTAACATCTTTACCAAGATTGAAAGTTTTTCGAGCTTCTTCATCTTCAAGAGATAAAAACTCATCTATTGTTGATTTGACTTCTTCCTTAGTTTGATGTATCGTAAATTTATCTCTTGCCGTAACGATTCCTACATTATTTAATGAAAAGAGTTCCGAAACTGAAAAGCCTTTATCATAAGATTTTTGCGCTTCAAAATCCTTTTGCACCATAAAATACATTGGCGCTACATTTGGCAATTCATTAAAATCAATAGATTGGATTGAGTTTTCATTTAGAAAATCGTATTTAAAATCACGTTTGCCATAAAGGTCGTAATGAAGAATTTTACCTAATTCGTTGGCTTTCTTTTTTCCTGTTTTTAAAAAAACGTTAATTGAAACTCCTTGTTGAATATCAAAAACATTAGTGTCAGCACTTCCGTCTGGTGCTGTTTCTTTTTTCTTGCTATTACCGTGTAAATCTATCGTATAAATTTTGTCGTATGTTTTGAGTAAATTCCAACGCATACCCCTAAAAGTTGGATTGTCTAAATATCCGTGTGGATTGATAAATGCCAAAACACCACTTCCGTTTTTTTCAATAAAATGCTGACCGTAACGGAGAAATTTCACATAATCATCATTAATCCATTTGGGATTTCGTTCTTTCAACTTCTCTTTTCCTCCTGGTTCTTTTTTATAATCTTCCATCAACTTCATAATCCAATCCCCTTTATTGGCGCTTTCACCACTATATGGTGGATTCCCTATCACACACATCACCGGAGTATCACGTTTAATATGATTGGCTTCATTAGCTTCACTACTTAACCAGTTTGCAAACAAAGTTCCTGTATCTGGATGATATTCTTCTAAACTATTGGTTAAGTATACTCTTGTCCGTTGGTCTTTGGTAGGTTTAAATCCTGTCTCTTTTAATAACAGATCTAATTGCAAATGTGCCATCGCATAACTTGCCATCAATAACTCAAACCCATTAAGACGAGGGAGTAAATCATTTTCAACATAACTACTCCAAATCCCTTCTTGGCCTTTGAACTTCTTATTCACGTGTTTAATCACTTCCGCTAAGAACGTTCCTGTTCCAGTTGCAGGATCCAGAATTTGAACTTTGTGAACTTCTTTTTCTACTTGTTTATATCCAGTTGTAGAACGTTTGTCAGGGGTTTGCGTATCTATATTGATTTTCGTCTTGGAAGTATCCGCTAGACCTTGTGGTAAATCGAATTCTGTTTTTAGAATATCATCGACTGCACGAACAATAAAGTTTACAACAGGGGCAGGAGTGTACCAAACACCTCTCGCTTTTCTTAAAGCTGGATCGTACTCTGCCAAGAAAGTTTCATAGAAGTGAATAATTGGGTCTTCCATTTGGGTAGATTTCCCATAATTCTTAAGAATTTCTTCAACGTTACACGCCAAGAATATTTCAGTAAGGTTTTCTACAATCCATTTTATTCTATCATCAATATCAGGCCCTGCAATATACCCAAACAACTTTCTTAAAAAAGGATTTGATTTAGGAATTAATTCAGCAGCTTCTTGTCTGCTAAATGTATTTATAGTTGGATCATGTAAGCGGGCTGCAAACATTCCATAAGCAATTGTCTGCGCATAAACATCAGCAAATCCTTTGGGCGTTATATCATGAATTAAAATTTCTTTAAAAGCTTGTTTTTGTTCTCTAAGTGTACTGTTATCATTATTGTCTTCATCGCTTGTTAAAGACTTTTCTATAATGTCAGATAAAAGACGTGCTTTCCCTGCCATCATCTCTGCTAACTTTTTAGGACTTTTAATATTTTGTCCAACATGTACACAGAAATCTTTAAGAAGATTAGTAAACCTTTCATAATTTGCAGGTAAACCGACTATTCCCTGATCAGTAATTTCGGCAATAGCAATTTTAGTAATAAACTCACCGTCTCGGTATAAGTGAAAATCAAGGTAATCTGTAAATATCAGGTTGTTTAATGATGCTTTGTAGCGGTCAAATTGTTCTTTGTTTACAGACTTCTTTTTCCCTTCCAGGTCTTTGTCACCAATATCCTTAGCTTCAATAAATCCAACAGGAATATCTCTTTTTGTCAAGATATAGTCTGGAGCACCACACGCTTGTCTTTTAGGTTCGTTAGTTGCTCTTACTTCAGGAACTAAAGTTTCTATAAGATTCTGTAAATCTCCTCTGAATGTGTGTTCTGTAGCGTTTCCTAATTTGTATCGTTGGTTTAGGTTGTCGATGTAGTTATGTATTGTCATTATAGAGATTCATTGGTTTAGTTGAGTAATCGGTAGTTTACTTCTTGATTTGGTAATACGACGATTAATCAGGTATTTAAATAAGAGGGAAAAGATACAAATTTTATTCTAAACTAACAGAATTTGGGTGATAAAATGTTTTTATCAGCATGTACGTCTTGGTCGCTTACTTGGTCGCTGATATTAGAGTCGCTTTGTTAATGCGTTGAATAATAACGGTGTTATCTTGGTCGCTCATCTGTGCATATTTGGAATTATCTTCAAATAATATTTGATGACTTAATTTAAAATAGAACAAACGGATTTAATTGAATAGGAACTATCTTAAAAAGCATTTTATTTTGTAATTTAAGAAGTTAAATTAATATCGATAGCATCAAACATAATTAATCCTTTGCCACTTAATTTAAAACTTATATATTGGTCTCGATTTAGGTGGTTAGGTTAGGTTTATAAGAGGGAATCGGACGCTCGTTTGTTCCCTTTTTTGTTTTTAATCAGTTTTTACTTTTCTTAGTATGTAGTGTCACCATAAATTATATCAAGCACTTCTATTGATGCATTGCCTATATCCGTATGAATAACAGAATTGGTTGAATCTATATAAGCTCTGAGGTATTCTTTTGTTACCAGAGTGGAATGTTATAGAACCTGTTTTTCAGATAGATAGGGTAAGCACTCATGCAATATGTTTAGTGCCTGGAACGTTGAAGTCTTGGTAAGAATCAAAAAAAGGCATGAATAAATTAAGCTTGTTTACTCTAGTTATTGGAATGTTTATTTCGTTGGGTGGTGAGGCTCAAAATTTGAATGAAATAGGAATTGGTTTAACAACCGATTCAGATCATCGATTGTTTTTGAATTATAAATTAGCCCTAAAGGAAAAGCGCTCTATAAATTTTAGACTTTCCCAAGGTTGGGATATTAGAGAAAGTCTTTGGGACCGTAGGTTTTACCACTCAACCTCAGAGATTTACTTTGAGGAATCTAACTTAACTCAACGAGATTTGCAAACTAGACTAACCATTGGACCAGAGTTCCAAATTGGAGAGTCAAATTTCAGTTGGGCTGTTGAAGGAATACTGGGCTACCTAGCACAAAGCGAGAAGGTTAGAGAAAACACATATGAGGCCTTCTATAATAATGCCTCTCCACATAATATGTCGTATCTTCATCCTCCGGTTAAAAGTGAGATAACAATTGATAATAAAAGAGAATATTTGGTCACAGGAGTTCAAGGTAGAATATCTCTAAAAGCTATGGCAACAGAAAGGCTTGGAATAAAGCTTTTTGGTGAAATAGGGATGGATTATATTATTGAACTTACAGACATTCAAAAGTACCCTAAAGAAGCCGAACCTGTCCCAGAGCCTAATGAAAATGTTGTTCATTTTGAGATGCCTAGAGATTATTTGATTCCTCAATTTAGAATAGGTGCTACTATTTATTTTGCCCACTAGAAATTTGAAAAGTTTAATTGAAAGATAAAACATCTTTCAATAAGAGAGCAATAAGCGTAAGTTTGTTTCCCTTTATTTATTATTATTCCAATGACACAAGAATATTTAAAATTGTTAACCGTTATACATTTGTTTCTTTAGTGAATCTCAAAAACATAAATGTCTATACAGATAGTAACAATGGGCATCTAGATGTCATTCGGTTAACAAAACTACAACAAATTCTTGTTAACCGAATTGTTGTAATTTTCTTTGTTATTTGATGATGTTTGATGCTATTCTAAGAAATGGTTAAATCACGCAAACCATTATATTTGGTGGTATTTAATGAAAAAAGCCTCTCGAATGAGAGGCTTTTAGTTGTCCCACTAGGGCTCGAACCTAGACTCTTCTGGACCAAAACCAGACGTGTTGCCAGTTACACCATGGGACAGTTTCACAACGTTCCCTCAACAACAAGTTGTATCAACGTGATTGAGCGTGCAAATATAAACAGTTTATTTTAATCTACAAACAAAAATTCAATAATTTTTATTCCTCTAATTCACATAAAACTCAATTTCACACACTACCCACACATTCCCAAACACTTAGAACCTTTCTTAATTTGAAAACATTAATTCTTCTTTGTTAAGAAGAAGTCAATCTTGTAATAAAAGATAGGTAAAAAACCTAGTTGGTAACGTTCCGCTATCGGTTCCTTAGAAGGATCAGTTAAGCTTGGAGCGTAACTCAATGCTAGAATATTCTTCGTATTTAAAATATTCACCAAGTCTAAGCCTATCTCATGCGTAACTTTCTTCGCATTGTAACGATACGTTATCTTCAAGTCTAATCGAAGGTAGTCTTTAAACTGTCTTGTGTTGAACAATGAGTCTTTATAAACCAACTCATGCTGTATTTCTGATTGTTCCACATCCACGTACCCATATCTTCTCCCACCTGCAGCAGTAAACTTAAGACCTGCAGAAATCATACTCTTGGCGTTGATTTTAAACTCTTTTCCAACAAGTGCGTTTGCTGCATAATTTCCGTTAAAGTCAGTATCTCTTTCAATACCATCACTTCCTTTGTACTTTGCTTGAAACAATGAACCGGTAACTAAAAAGAAGAAGGATTTGTCAAAATGCTTTTGAACAGTTACCTCAACTCCATAGTTCTGACCTGTTCCTTCATTCACCAACTTCGTTGGATAGAATCTTTGGAAACCTGCTCCTTGATTTATCATACTAAAAGCAGTTGGAGTAATTTCTACTGGAATATTGTATAAGTATTGATAGTAAACCTCCCCTTTTACAGATAGTGCATTCTTAAAATTCTTTTGATACCCGATAGCATTGTGAATACTACGAATAAAGTCCATGTTTTTATTAATCGCTCTTAAATCTCCTACCTCATCCTGTTGTAAGTAAGTATATTGATACAATGGTTGAGATTGAGAATGCATCCCCGCTCCTGCTGTTAGAATGTGACCACCATTCATATTATACTGCCAACCTAAACGTGGTTCGGCGTAACTCCAACTATTACTCAAAGAGAAGTACTGACTATGTAAACCAGCTGTAAAATCCATTTTATCATTGACTTTCCATTTATACTGTAAGAAAGGTTGAACCATTCCGCTAAAGCCTTTGTAATCAAAACGCTGCTGAAAATATGTATGTGTAACATCAAGTGCCGTATCATTCATCGCGATGTAGTATCCATCAAGATTGATTCCCGCTCTTAGAATATGATTCTTATTGAATTTATGATTTACACTAGCATATAATGAAGTCTTATACGTTTCAAAAACATATCCCATCAATGGATAAATAGAATCTGTTCTAAACTGGTAGCTTGGTGTTCCATCAGAATAAAGAGTGTCAACACCTCTAATCAGGAAATTGTGGTGGGAATTTTGATTGTCATAAGACTGTGCAACTGTTGCTCTAAAGAAAGTTTTCTGAGATAATGGTTGCTTATAAGTAACTCCTGCTATCGCCATCGAAGTACGGAAATATTGGTCCCTATCTCCTTCCCCAAAAGCTTCTTCTGTAAATTCCTTTTGCTCAGAAATCATAATGTCAATCGTGGAAGCTCCACCAATTCCGAACACACCAATATGTCCGCCATTCTTCAGTGGAAAGTTCAATTTAAAAGCACCATCTCCATAAGTTGGGACAGCATCGGTACCAATTCGAATATTCATTGCCTGAAATATACTCAATGTACTATATCGGGCCATTACTAGGTAACTAGAGCGCTTTTCACGACTGATTGGACCTTCGGCCATTACTTCTGTTCCTAAGAAACCAAATTGACCTGTAAATTCATGTCGATCTGTATTTCCATTTCTTAACTTAAGATCAAACACAGCTGAAATTGAGTTCCCGTAATCCGCTGGAAATGCAGACATAAAAAAGTCCGAATTGGCTAAGATTTTATTGTTCAGAATAGCTACAGGTCCACCTGTTGAACCAGAAGTTGCAAAGTGGTTTGGATTCGGCATATCAACACCTTCTACTTTCCATAGTAAACCAATTGGAGAATTCCCTCGAACAACGATATCGTTTCGGGAATCATCCGCTCCTTGAACTCCCGCAAAGTTACTCGCCATACGCGCGGGGTCTCCACGAGAACCAGCATATCTATTCGTTTCTTCAACGCTAAATTGACGAGCGGAAACAGTCGCCATCTCATTGTTGACCTCTCCTTGCTTTCTACCAACAACGCTCACTTCTTCAGCCGTCATGATGTCTTCATGCAATTCAACGTTCACAACACTTTCCTTTCCAGAGTTAATCTCTACTGTTTGCTCCGTTCTTAAGTAAGAAGTGTAGCTAGCAACTAAAGAATATTTCCCAATAGGAACCTCATTAAAATAGTACAAACCATAGCTATCTGAAGCACTGTTTAATACAACAGATGAGTCTGTAGATATAAGCGTTAACCTCGCTCCAACTAATGGAAACTGAAGTTCAGCATCGATAACACTTCCCTTCAATGTTTGCGTAATTTGTCCAATTGAGCTAAAACTAATTGCCAATAGAAACAGGAGTAGAAATTTCTTCATAAAGCGTATTTTTAAAAGTCTAATGTAGTAATTTTTATAATTTAGAACGTTCCTCCCATTCTTTATTTGTCCATTCCTTTAAATATACTTCTTTAAAAGAATAGTAGTCCATCTGATTAAAATGAAGGTCTCTCACCTTTGAATAAACAATTTTAATAGTCTCTTCATACCAAAGGATTATATACGGTGCATCTTCCATTAATATACGTTCTGCTACTGCATAATATTCATATTGTTCAACAATATCCTTTGCGGATCTTGCATCGTCTAAAGCTTGATCAAAACGAGGGTTGCTATATCTAGAATAATTCGTGTGTCTTGCTTTGTGAGATGCATCCGGAATACTCTTACTGTAAGCTTGGTTTAGGAAGTTTTCAGGACTATAATAATCTGCATACCATGAAGTTTTATACAGAGCTCCTTCACCTTCTTCTTGATCGGAAATTAAATCTTGAAAAGACATTCCATCCAAGGAAACGTTTATGTTTAAGATATTACGCAATTGATTGGCAATTTCATCAGCAACCAATGGGTGAATAGAGTTATTAGAAAACTTGATACTGAATTCGGGAAAACCTTTACCATCAGGGTAACCCGCTTGTGCTAAAAGTTTCCTAGCCAAGTCTGGCTGATAATTATAACCATATGATTGAGTCGCTTTTGAATCATACCCATTAAAAGCATCAGGTGGGATAATTCCTCTAACACCAGCACTATAAGCTTGATTATGTAATACATTTTGCACAATCGCCTCCCTATCAATGGCGTAATTAATTGCTTTTCTAACTCTTACATCTTGGAAAATCTCCTTCTCTAAATTAAACTGATAAAATTGCGTAGCCAACAAAGGCTTTCTAACGAGAATAAGATTGGGAGGTGTACCGTTAAATTCATCGATTTTTCCTTCACCGAGCATGGCACTAACTTCTTGTGGTGATAATCCCTCTACCATACAAAGTTCACCGTTCTCAAACATTTCCAACTGTGGAGTAGTATTTTCAATTACCTTAAAAATTAAACTATCCAAATAAGGTAATTTATTTCCTACTTTATCTTTTTGATAATAGTATTCGTTTTTCGTTAGTATAATATTGTTTAAACCGTTGACTTCTTGATATCCGCTAAACTTAAAGGGTCCCGTTCCAATTAAATCCGTTTCGTATCCCGCTTCTTGAATTTTTTTTGAGACAATACGAGCCTGAGTTTGAGCTAACTTTTCAGGTAAATTATTGTCTCTTTCTAGCAATTCAAAAGTGATCGTATTTCCATGAAAACTCAAACCCTCAATCGAAGTTGTACTCTTGTTATAAAAATCGTCAGCACCTTTCAAAATATCTTTATAAATAGACATATATGCGTAAGAAGCCTTGTTATTTAATGGAGAACAAGCCAATTCTATACTATAAATGACATCTTCTGGTGTTAATTTCAGCCTTTCTGGGAATTGAGGATGCGGATGAAAGTATACGTCGTCTCTTAAATGAAAATGAATCGTCTTTCCGTCCTCAGATACTTCCCAACTAGATGCTAAACCTGGGATAACTTTTAAGGTTATTGGATCTAAATGTACCAAACCCTCGTATATCTGATTAAGCAACAATGAAGAGTAGTAATCGACAACATTTCGAACAGCAAAAGTTGCTGGCTCAGTAGTTATAGCAAGACTTAAGGTTCCACCGCTATATTTGAAATTCTTACCTTGTCCATTCCGGTTACATGAAGTTGAAGCCAAATAAAAAACTGCAAAAATAAAGAAAGGTAGAAGTATGTATTTGGTACTTGACCAAGTTAGTAAGCGCATAGTATTTGTATTAATTCAGTCGAGAAAGTTAATGATTTTTCTGATATTTGATACTCTTTTACACATATAATTCTTAACTTACTAAGCAATTAAATTAAATATTTGCTATTATATTGCTTTTTTTCATAAATAACTTTAATTTTGTCATCTACTAATAACTTAGTATCACTATACAGCATGAGAACATTATTATTTATACTTCTATCATTTTTAGTCACTTCCAACTTAAAGGCTAGTCTTTCTATTGAAGGAAGCTACCAAGGAAAGAACCTATACATTCAGAACCCTTCAAGTGAAGACGGCTTTGGATTTTGCGTCACTAAGGTAACCGTTAACAATAACGTTTTACCAGGAGATTTAGGAAGAAGTGCTTTCGAAATTGATTTTTCAGTCTTTAATGTAAAGATAGGAGACAATATCTTTATCGTTATCGAACATGAAGGTGGTTGTACGCCAAAAATCTTAAACCCTGAAGTTCTATTACCAAAATCAACGTTTGAAGTTACAACTATTGACGTGACTAAAAACGGTTCTGTGAAATGGACGACAACAAACGAACAAGGACAATTGCCATATGTTATTGAACAATACAGATGGAGCAAATGGGTAAGCGCAGGTGTAGTTGCTGGAACTGGTGAAAACGGTCCAAACGACTACGAATTTAAAATTATTCCTCACTCAGGAAAAAACATCATTAGAGTAGCTCAAAAAGATCATTCAGGAAACAAAAGAGTTTCAGAAGAAATTGAGTTTGAATCTGATTTAATTGAAGTTAAAATGTATCCAACAAAGGTTAAAACAGACATTCACTTTACAGCAAATGACGAACCTATTGAAACGAAATACGAAGTATATGATGCTTACGGAAACATCGTTAAAAAAGGATTTTCTTCCTCAGTGAATTGTACTAACCTAAGAAAAGGAGCTTATTATATCAACTTCGATAATAAGAATGAAAAGTTCATTAAGAACTAATCCCTATTTATTTTCTATTAAACAATTAACTTTAGATGAACAAGATTGAGCATATTGGTATTGCAGTAAAGAACATAGAGGAATCTATCAGGATTTATGAACAACTACTTAAGACAAAATGCTACAAAATTGAAGAAGTAAAGTCTGAAGGAGTGAAAACCGCTTTCTTTAAAATAGGTGAATCAAAAATCGAACTTTTAGAAGCAACCAACCCAGAGAGTCCAATCGCTAAATTCATCGATAAAAGAGGAATGGGAATGCATCATATCGCTTTCGACGTTACCGATATTGAAGCGGAAATCGAAAGATTAGAAAAGGAGGGTTTTCAATTGATTCAGAAATCTCCGAAAGATGGTGCCGACAATAAGTTAATAGCTTTTCTTCATCCAAAGAGCACTTCTGGTGTACTTTGGGAATTATGCCAAGAGAAAGCTTAGCAAATTAATTACATCCGTATTTTTAACGTCTAAATGTAACGCCTGCAATCCTGCTTGCTTGGCTCCTTCCACATGCTGCATTGTATCATCTATAAATAGCGTTTCCGAAGGGTTAAAACCTTCTAACTCACAAACCCTAAGAAAGGTTTCCGGATTGGGCTTGCGCATACCTAAATCACAACTGAAATAAACCTTATGGAAATAATCATCTAAAGATTTCAAGTTGTGAACCTTTTTAAGTTCCTTGTAGAAACTTTCTAAATGAATTGAATTCGTATTGCTTAAAAGTGCCGTGTTATACTTTTCCTTCACAGCTAGCAAAAAATCCAATCGTTCTGAAGGCAAATCTAATAGCATCGCATTCCAAGCAGTTCTTATCGCCACTTCACTGACATAACTAGGCATCAAAGCTTTTATTTCTGCTAGAAATTCATCGCTAGATATTTCCCCGACTTCAATCTTATCAAATAATTCACTCTGTTGTGCTTGCGTGAATAATTCTTGAAAGTTTGACATCCCTATATCGACAAATGCTTGAATGGTCAAATGGTAGTCTATATTTACAAGCACTCCACCTAGATCGAAAATTACATTTTTTATCTGCATAGTCTAAAAATAAAAAGGCGTACATCAATGATGCACGCCTTAAATATCGAGATAATTTACGAATTACTTCTTAACTAAAACAACGTTTACTTTGAATTTAACTTTTGAAGATACGCTTCCGTTTTCTGGAGCTTCAGGGTTTAATTGAGTACCTGGCATTTTTGCTTCTTCGAAATCGATTTCAAACTCACCTGTTAAAGATACATTATCACCATCAAAAGTTGCCTTGATTGGAACTGTTCTTTCGATTGCTAAACCTAAAGCGTGAACTCTGATATTAGCCTCTTCAAAGTTTACACCCTCAACAGCAACCTTAGTGATAGGGAATTCTTCAGTATTAAAGAAATCAGGGTCTTTTAAATGACCTTCCAACTTTGTTTTGTATGTTTCATCCTCAATATCTAAATTATTGATAGTTGTCATGTCTACAACAAAACCACCACTGTAAACACCACCCTCTAGATGAAGTTCTCCTTCAGTAACTGAAATTGTACCGTTGTGAACATTTCCGTCAGATTTTCCTCCAACCCAAGTACCGATCCATTCGATAGTTGATTCATCATTAACTAACTCATAATCCTGGAATGCTGCTTCCTCTTCAACTACTTCTTCTACTACTTCAGCATCTGAAGAGCAGGCTGTAAAAGAAACCATCGCAGCAACAGCTAAGAAACCATAAAGTGCTTTTTTCATTTTTAATTTAATTTAAGAATTTTTAATATTTGACAAAGATAATAAATTATAATTTGCAAGGTTGTTAAAAAGATATAAAGCTTTTTCGAAAATTCTTTATAACTTCGTAGATTGTATGGAAGAAAAGATGGAAAAACATAATAAAAGAGGCTTGCAGTCAGGATACCTATCGGTTGTAGTAGGTATATCTCTGGTATTATTCATGTTAGGACTTGTAATCGGGGCCTATTTTGGACTAGAACACACGCAAAATGCAGCGAAAGAGAACATTGAAGTCGACTTATTTTTCAGTCCAGACCTTAATGACTCTGACATTAAACTGATTGAGCAAGAATTAAAAAGCTGGAAAGAAGTAAAATCAGTGTGGTTTGTTTCTCCTGAACGCGCTTTAGAAGTGTTTCAATCAAACAAACAAGAAGCAGAAGAAATTAAAGAAATCTTTGACGATAGAAGTCCTTTCCCACCCTCTATCTCTTTTAACCCAATTGGAAGTGAAGTAAATAAAGAAGGACTTGCTAAAATTAAAGAGAAAATACTAAGCAGCTACCCTAATCAAGTAGTGGAAGTGAATTATGATGAAAACCGTGTAAATGAGGTAAACCTTGGTTTCTTACAGTGGGTTTATCTTTTTGTAGCAATCGGTGTTTTACTAACAATTATTGCCGTAGCAATGATTAACAACACCATTCGTTTAGCGCTATACTCTCAAAGATTTACAATAAAGACGATGCAGCTAGTTGGTGCTAAACCTGGATTTATCAGAAAACCATTCTTACTAAACTCAATTCTACAAGGAGTTTTATCTGCAATTATAGGTACAGCGCTCTTGTTAGCAGTTTTCTATGCGCTAAAACGCTATATGGAAATCATCTCTTCAACTTACGACTTGAAAACCTTTATGATTCTATTTGGGTCTTTAATTTTACTAGGTGTTATCATTAGTTTAATTTCAACTTGGTTTGCATTAAACAAATATTTACGCAGGAAACTCGATAGTTTATATTAAATTTGACATTATGACGGAAAAAAATAAAACCGAATTTCTTTTTGAAAAAGAAAATTATAAGTTTTTGATTATTGGGATTGCCCTTAATTTAATTGGTTTCTTTTTAATGATAGGTGGAGCAGATACTGATCCTGATAAGTTCAACGAAAATGGATTGTTTTCTGAGATGAGACTAACGGTTGCTCCTATTGTTATTTTATTAGGTTATGTTGTTGTAATATACAGTATCATGAAAAAACCTAAGGATTTAACAAATTCAAATGAGTAATAAAACCTATGATTTTAGAGCTGGAGAAATCCTATTGGTTGACAAGCCGCTTACTTGGACTTCTTTCGATGTAGTGAATAAACTACGCTGGAAGTTAAACAGAAAATACGGCGTAAAACGCTTCAAAGTTGGCCATGCTGGAACACTTGATCCTTTAGCAACAGGATTACTGATTATCTGTACAGGTAAAAGCACTAAACTAAGCGAATCGTTAACAGCAGAAAATAAAACTTACACAGGAACATTCCTGTTGGGTAAAACAACTCCTAGCTACGACCTAGAAACAGAGTTTGACCAAGAGTTTGACATCTCACATATCACCGAAGAAAGCATACGCGAAGCAGCCGCTTCATTCATCGGCCCACAAAAACAATACCCTCCAATTTTCTCTGCAAAAAAAATAGATGGTAAAAGAGCTTACGACCTTGCCAGAAAAGGAAAGGAAGTTGAGATGAAAGCCAGCGAAATTGTTATACACACCTTTACCATTGAAGCAATAAGGTTTCCAGAAGTGGACTTTAGAATTGAAAGTTCAAAAGGAACTTATATCCGTTCAATAGCCCACGATTTCGGAAAAGCGCTAAATGCGGGTGCTACCTTAATCGCTTTAAGAAGAACAGACTCAGGAAACCTTTCCATTAAGAATGCAAAACAGGTAGAAGAATGGATTGAACTAATAGATGAAACGGAATTGATATAAATCGAATCATTCAAAATACAATTCATTAATTTCTACTTCTTTGAAGGTTCAAAAGTACTCAAAAAAGCATAACTTCTCCTACGGAGCTCACCCCTCTACACATTATAATTGACTTATCGTTAGGAATTAACAGCGAAATTTCGTATCTTTGCAGTCCTTTACAATAAAAACATCTCTAAAACAAAATATCATTGTTCACAAAAATGAAGTTATCTGAATTTAATTTTGACTTACCGGAAGAGCTTATAGCTAAGCATCCAGTAGAGAATCGCGACGAAGCTCGTATGATGGTAGTTCATAAAGATACAGGAGAAATTGAGCACAAACATTTCAAAGATCTTATTGATTACTTTGATACAGGTGATGTTATGGTTTTTAACAACACAAAGGTTTTCCCGGCTCGTCTGTATGGAAACAAAGAAAAGACAGGTGCTAAAATTGAAGTATTCTTACTTCGTGAGTTAGACCGCGATTCATTACTTTGGGACGTATTGGTTGACCCAGCTAGAAAAATTCGTATCGGAAACAAATTATACTTTGGTGAAGACGAATCTTTAGTTGCTGAGGTAATTGACAACACGACTTCTAGAGGAAGAACTTTACGTTTCCTTTTTGACGGAGATTATGATCAGTTCAAAGATAAAATTTACGAATTAGGTGAAACACCACTTCCTAAATATATAGACAGACCAGTTGAGAAAGAAGACGAAGAGCGATACCAAACAGTCTACGCAAAGGTTGAAGGTGCAGTTGCTGCCCCTACAGCTGGATTACATTTCTCAAAAACGCTTTTAAAGCGAATGGAAATCAAAGGAATTAATTTCTCAGAAGTTACATTGCATATTGGATTAGGAACATTCCGTGAAGTTGAGGTAGAAGACCTTACTAAACACAAAATGGATTCGGAACAATTATTCATCACTGAAGAAGCAGCTAACATTGTAAACGAGGCGAAGCGAAACAAGAAAAAGGTTTGTGCCGTTGGAACGACTTCAATGCGAGCTATTGAAACTTCTGTTTCTACTGATGGAATGCTAAAACCATACGAAGGATGGACAAATAAATTTATCTTCCCTCCGTACGACTTTAGTATTGCTGATGCGATGATTACAAACTTCCACACACCTCTTTCTACCCTACTAATGATGGCCTCAGCTTTCATGGGAAATAAAGATGGACACGAATTAATACTAAGAGCATACAAGGAAGCAATTAAAGAAAAATACAGATTCTTCTCTTATGGTGACGCTATGTTAATCATCTAATTGATAGAAACAAAAATACTTTATGTAAAAATATGAAAAGGGACCTTTAAAAAGTCCCTTTCGTTTTTTTATGAGATTAAAAAGGTACTATATCAATTCAATTCTTAATTTTGGAAAGAAATTTGCTTAGTTAAAGAATAAAACAACTTAATATGATTAAAAGAAATTTAAAAGTTGCCACCCTATTTGTTGCGGTATTTCTATTTCAACTAAATACAGCTGCACAAGAAAATCTCAATCTTAAAAATGTTCTAGTAGTAGCACAACAAGATGATATTTCAGATAGATATTCTCTTGAAGTTGCACTGTTACAATTATTCAGCAACTACAAAGTTAAGTCAAAAGCATCTTTAAACGTAATTAAGCAAGGAGCAACGGCCGAAGCATTGGCTTCAGACTCTATTCGTCAACAATTAAAAGAAGAAGGAATAGACACCTATTTACTTGTTTCGGTTAGAGGGTATGATAACAAGTTCAACTCCTCTAAAGCAATCAAAGATTTTGATGAGGAAATTAACGCTGGACATTTATTCCCATTGTATAGAGAAAATGCGTCAAGAGTAACTTTTACATTTACATTTTATAGAGACTTAGAGCCAGTTCACCAAGAATTAATCCGTACGGGAATGGTGGGGAATAAAGAAACGGTTCTTAAGAAGCTTTCAAAGAAAGTAGAGAAAAGATTAACAAAGGCTTGGTTGTAGATTACTACTAACTTGCAATTATTTATTTCTAAGATTCAACATCTTAGCAACGTATTTTCCGATAACATCAAATTCAAGATTGACCTTATCTCCCACTTTTAGTTGGTGAAATACGGTATGCTCGTAGGTGTAAGGTATGATATGCACTTCAAAACTGTTGTCTTTTGAGTTGACAACTGTCAAACTAGTTCCATTCACAGTTATAGAGCCTTTTTCCACGGTAATATCGTCGGAGTCATAGCTGAACTTGAACATCCAACTTCCATCTCTATTTTCGATCTCTTCACAGATAGCTACAGTGTCAACATGCCCTTGAACAATGTGTCCGTCAAAACGACCGTTGGCAGGCATACATCTTTCGATATTCACCTTTCTACCGACCTTCCATTCAGAGAGATCTGTTTTCTTTAAAGTTTCATCGATAGCAGTAACAACATATTGATTGTCAGAAATAGAAACAACTGTCAAACAAACTCCGTTGTGCGCAACACTTTGATCAACTTTCAATTCAGCAACAAAAGGACAAGTCAAGGTAAAATGAATATTCGTTCCCTCTCTCTCAATCTGCTTAATTTCTCCTAATGCCTCAATAATACCTGTAAACATATCTTTTACTATTTTCGTTAAATCGGCTCGCTGTCAATTAATTCCATATTGTCTATCAATCTCACATCACCACAAAAAGCAACAATACATGCCGTTGCTCCAGGCACCCATTCTTGGTCTAGTTCTACCAAAGAATCAGGATGGACAATTGTTAAATATTCTAACTCCAACGAACCTTTGCTAAAGTAAGCTTTCATTTTCTCTAATGTTTCCGATGGAGAAAATTCCTTTGCAAGCTCCTTACCTTTTAAAAGCGTTTCACTTATAATAACAGCTCTTTGACGTTCTTGTTCATTCAAGCGCAAATTCCTACTGCTCATAGCCAAGCCCGTCTCTTCTCTTTTCGTATCAACAGCCTGAATAACAATTGGAAAATTCAACTGCTTATTCATTTCTCTAATGACAGCCACTTGTTGGAAATCCTTTCTACCAAAATAAGCAATATCTGGTTGAATGATTTTAAACAATCGAGAAACAACGTTGACAACACCATCAAAATGTCCCGGACGTTTTGCTCCCTCCATCGTTGTTCCGATAAACCCTAAATCAACTTCTACATTCTGATAATTAGGCGGATAAATCACATCGACGGTTGGTAAAAATATAAAATCACACTCATTTTCTTCCAATAATTCGATATCCTTACCTTCTTGACGAGGATAAGTCTTTAAATCTTGAGGATTATTAAATTGAGTTGGATTTACGAAAACGCTAACAATAACAACATCACATTGTTCTTTGGCAGCCTTAACTAAAGACATGTGTCCATCGTGCAAAGCCCCCATTGTCGGGACAAACCCGATTTTCCTATTTTCGTTTCTAAGAGGTAAAAGATACTTTTCAACCTCCTCAACAGTAAATAAATTAGTCAAATTACTCTCGCTTACGGATGACAAAACGGCAAAAGTATCTTTTTCTGGCGAAAATTAGCTAAAATCCGACTTTTTTTTTATATTTTTGTATTTGCAAATTCAAATCATACTTCATGGAGAAAAAAAGAATACTTTTTGTTTCGCAAGAAATCAAACCATTTTTACCTAATACAGAAATGTCAATGGCTGCTAGAACGATTCCGCAAGGAGTTCAGGACAGTGGAAAAGAAATTAGAGTTTTCACACCTCGCTATGGGGTAATTAATGAAAGACGTCATCAGCTACACGAAGTTATTCGTTTATCAGGAATGAACTTGATCATTGACGACATAGATAGACCACTTATAATCAAAGTCGCTTCCATTCCTACAGCAAGAATGCAAGTGTACTTTATTGATAACGACGAATACTTTAGAAGAAAAGGATTATACGGAGAGGAAAACAAAGGTGAATACGAAGACAACGACGAACGTTCAATGTTCTTCTGTAAAGGGGTTTTAGAAACCGTTAAAAAATTAGGTTGGAAACCTGACATTATACATTGCCACGGATGGATGACAGCTTTAATGCCGATGTACATCAAAGAAATATATAAAGATGATCCACACTTTTCTGACGTAAAAGTCGTTTACTCACTATACGATAATGAGTTTAACAATAATTGGGATGGTAGATTCACAGAAAAACTTAAATTTGAGGGTTTCAGCGATGATACAATCAATACTGTTAAGAATGGTGATTTCGTTAGTTTAAACAAAGCAGCAATGAATAATTCAGATGGAATTATCATTGGTTCAGAGAATATTAACGATGAATTAAAAGAAGCATTTAATGAAATGAATAAACACAAATTAGAAAATGAGACTGGAGAAGTTCAGCCAAAACTAATTAGTGAATTCTTTGATAAAGTAATAGAAGAAGCGTTAATTCAATGATGAATAGATTAAATAGAAATACGAAAATGTGGCGAAGAACAAAATTGTTTTTCGCTGCATTTTTTTGCTTAAGCATAGGAGCAACATCTTGTAAGAAAAAATTCAATCCAAATGGAAAAGATGTTCTCCCACCGGGGTCAATCATGTCTTCTGGCGGCATTGACACTTTCAAGGTACATACCTATACAGAGTTAGAAGATTCAATAAATTCAATGGATCCAGAATTCAATCTTTTAGGTAGCTATAACGATCCTGTCTTCGGAAAGGTGGAAGCAAGTTTCTATACGCAACTTACGCTTTCTGGCTTTTCACCTGACTTTGGAGACTTAAATGATTTAGTTATAGACTCTGCAATTATGGCCTTTGAATATGGTGGATATTATGGAAAACTAAATACCCAGCTTTTTGAAGCATATGAAATCCTTGATGACTTGAGTCGTGACTCTAGTTACTTGAGAACTTCAACTGTTCAAGTGGGAACGCAAAATATAATTGCAACAGGTAACAACGAAGGTTTAATAAAACCAAATACGGATAAGCCAGCAATTGTAGGTAACGACACATTGAAGCCTCAATTACGCTTGCCAATTGATCACACTTTTGCACGACATTTATTAGAAGTCGCTCAAACCGCAACTTCAGACAATACTTTCCTTGAAGAATTCAAAGGTTTACACTTCAAAGTGAATAACCCAACTTTTTCTTCAGGTGAAGGAGGTATTCTTTACTTGGCAACATCAAAAGCAGCTTCTAAATTAACTGTTTACTTTACAGTTGATAACAAACAAAGTAAGTTTGACTTTATTATAACAAATAAAGCAGTTGACTTTAACCACATTGAAGTAGATAACACGAACACTAAAGTAGAGCAAGTTTTAAATGACCCTTCACTTGGAGACGAAGAGTTTTACGCTCAAGCATTTATATCTCGTGCGAAAATTGAATTTGAATCTATCAATGATTTACCTAAAAACATTATCGTTCACGAAGCTACATTAGAAATCCCTACAAACTACTTTGAGGGTGATCCACATTATATCAGTGGAGAAGTGATTGCAAGTGCTAAGTTATTTGAAGACGACGAAAGAAAATACGTTGTTCAAACAGTAGCCTTCAATAAAAGCAAGAAGGCATACGTGATTAATGTAAGGACTTATGTCCAGAATATTCTAAAAGGAGAAATTCAAAATAACGGTATATACCTTTCACCTAAGAGGTATAACACCTCGGCTGAAAGAATTATTTTCAATGGTGCAAACAGCACTTATAAGAAACAGCCAAAACTGAATATTGTATATACAGAATTATAAATTAATCTACTAAATAAATATGTGTGGAATTGTTGCATACGTAGGAACAAATCAGGCGTTCCCAATCGTTTTAAAAGGATTGAAAAGGCTTGAATACAGAGGTTATGACAGCGCAGGAATTGCAGTTTTAAACGATGGAAAGATCAACAATTATAAAAGAAAGGGAAAGGTTTCTGAATTAGAAAACTACGTTGTAGATAAGGATACAGAAGGAACCATTGGAATTGGTCATACGCGTTGGGCAACCCACGGACTACCAAACGACATCAACGCACATCCACATATTTCAAATGATGGAAATTTAGTACTTGTTCATAACGGTATTATTGAAAATTACGACTCTTTAAAGAAAGAGCTACAGACACGTGGATACAATTTTGTTAGTGAAACTGATACTGAAGTGTTGGTTCACCTAATTGATGACGTTAAAAAAAGCGAGAATGTAAATACAGCAGAAGCTGTTCGAATAGCTTTAAACAGTGTTGTTGGGGCATATGCTATCGTAGTTTTATCCAAGGATAATCCAAATCAATTAATCGCTGCTAGAAAATCTAGTCCATTGGTTGTAGGAATTGGTAAGAATGGAGAATTTTACTTAGCATCTGATGCTACTCCTATTATCGAATACACAAATGAAGTTGTTTATTTAGAGGATGAAGAAATTGCAGTTGTAGGAACTGATTCTGGACTTCGAATTTTCAGCATTCAAAACAAAGAAAAAACTCCATACATTCAAGAACTTGAAATGCAGTTGGAAGCCATCGAAAAAGGTGGATACGAACATTTCATGTTAAAAGAGATTCACGAACAACCTCGTTCTATTAGAGATTGTTTCCGTGGTCGTTTAAATGTCGCTGATGGCTGGGTAGGCCTAGGTGGTATTAAAGATTACGAACAACAATTAGCGAGTGCTGACAGAATAATAATGTTGGCTTGCGGTACCTCATGGCACGCAGCTTTAGTTGGTGAATATCTATTTGAAGAATTAACAAGAATACCAGTAGAAGTAGATTATGCTTCTGAATTTAGATATAGAAATCCAATTATTGGAGAAAAAGATATTGTGATTGCAATTTCTCAGTCAGGAGAAACAGCTGATACATTAGCCGCTTTAAGATTGGCAAAATCTAAAGGCGCAACAATTCTAGGAATCAACAACGTTGTTGGCTCTTCAATCTCTCGTTTAACGGATGCAGGTTCATACACCCATGCCGGACCAGAAATCGGAGTGGCTTCTACAAAAGCATTTACTGCTCAAGTAACAGTTCTTGTTTTAATGGCGCTAACAATTGCGCGTAAACGAGGAACAATCAACGAGGCGAAATTTAGAAGACTAATAACAGAATTAGACTTAATCCCAGATAAGGTAGCGCAGATTCTTAAAAAAACTGAGGCTATGAAAGAAATAGCGAAGGCTTATAAGGACTCGACAAGTGCATTATTCTTAGGAAGAGGAATTTTGGCACCAGTTGCCCTAGAGGGAGCATTGAAATTAAAAGAAATTTCATACATCCATGCGGAAGGATATCCTGCTGGGGAAATGAAACACGGACCAATTGCTTTAATCGATGAAAATATGCCTGTTTTTGTAATCGCTACAAAAGGAGAGTCATATGAAAAAATGATTAGTAATATCCAAGAAGTTAAAGCGAGAAAAGGAAAAATTATTTCAATTATTACAGAAGGTGATACGCAAGCGAAAGAACTTTCAGATCACTATATTGAAATACCTTATACCGATGACAATTTAGTACCATTATTAGCGACAATTCCATTGCAACTAATCTCTTATTACATTGCTGTAATGCGTGGAGCAAACGTTGACCAACCAAGGAATTTAGCTAAATCTGTAACTGTAGAATAAAAATGAATATTGATTTATCTGGAAAACATGCTGTCGTTTGTGGAAGTACACAAGGAATAGGTAAGGCTACTGCGTTAGCACTTTCAAAACTAGGAGCATCAATAACCCTAGTGGCAAGAAATGAGAGCAAACTAAAACAAACTTTAACAGAGTTAAATAAGAATAGTAAAAACGATTATATCGTTGCAGACTTTACTGTGCCAGAAGACTTATCACGTAAAATTAAAAAATGGGCGAGTACGAATCAAGCTCATATTTTAATCAATAACACAGGAGGACCAAAAGGTGGTGCGATAACAGAGGCAAAAACAGAAGAGTTCTACAATGCCTTTACCCAACATCTTATTTGTAATCACATCTTAGTTCAAGCGCTTATTCCGGGAATGAAAAGCTTAGGCTACGGACGTATAATCAACATCATTTCTACAAGTGTAAAACAACCATTAGATGGTTTAGGGGTTTCTAATACAATTAGAGGGGCTGTTGCTAACTGGAGTAAAACATTGGCCAACGAACTAGGTCAATTTAACATCACAGTTAACAACGTTTTACCTGGCGCGACAAATACGGATAGACTACAATCAATTGCAGAAAACAAGGCTTCAAATTCTCTAAACATAAATATAGATGACGTTTTAGCAGGTATGGCGGCACAATCTCCAATGAAAAGAATAGCCGAGCCAGAAGAAGTGGCAAACGCAGTCACCTTCTTAGCAAGCCCTGCAGCTAGTTATATAAATGGAATTAATGTTCCTGTTGACGGTGGAAGAACAAAATCACTCTAATTATTAGAGTAAAAAAATGCTTCGTTAAGCTTCAATACTCAATAAAACCTATAGAAAACCTATAGATTTTATTGGAAATGAGTCTATATACATATATTTCAAATATATTAATTTGGAAATATCAAACCAAATTCTACGGTTTGAATTCTTCTTCATTTTTATAAAAAACGTACTTCCTCATTCAGCAATAAATAAAAGCATATGGAACAAAAACAAATACCTATTCTAGCCAACGATTAAACAATAAGATAAAAAACCATCAAATTTATACAAAGCCCAAGTTTTAAAATTACACCAAATTAAATTTAATAATTTTAATTTCGTATTACAAAATATTTATTCTATATTTGAAAAAACATTAACAAAAAAAAGGTTTATGAAAAAATTATACTACTGCGAAGACTCAGCAAAAAATGAGAGCATTCGCACAAAACTTAATCGAACCACATTAAGTGTCTTAACTACTGTATTTTTCCTTTTCGGGACGATAGGCGTAGCAAAAGCACAATCAGGTTCAACTTGTAATGATCCTATGCCAATCCTAGTTCTTCCATTCAATGACGGGGGAGATACAGGAGATTATGGCAATAACTATACAACAAATGATCGACCAGCTATTGCATCTGGTGCAGTTACAAACGGAAGCGGTGATTCATGGTACTTAGGCGGTTTCGATGTAGTTTATTCAATAACGCCTGTTATAGCTGGGAACATATCAATTGATGCCACATACGACGAAGGATGGAATGCTCTTTGGGTTTTCACTGGCTGTCCATTTACATCAACAGTAGGGTATCACACTGCTATAAGTGGCACCACACGTTCAATACCAAATTTACCTGTCGAAGCCGGGGTAACCTATTATATTGTTGTATCAAACTGGGATCCACCGAGCGTAGCTTACACAATCTCTGTAACAGGTACCTCTGGGTTATTAGCGCCGTTGGATGATTGCAGTGAAGCAAATGCGGGAACAATAACTGCTAGTAGTCCTTCCGTTTGCGCAGCATCACCATTCAATTTAATCGCAACTGATGCTTCTGATGCTGCCGAGGGTTTAACCTTTCAATGGCAATCATCTCCTGCTGGGGATGAAGATTGGTCAGATATTACTGGTGCAAATGGAATTAGCTATACTGCAAGTGCAGGGATTTTAGCTGCAACAGATTTCCGTTTAAAAGCAACTTGTTCTTTCGGAGATTTAGAAGATATTTCTAATGAAATCTCTATTGCCATCAAAGATCCAAACGAGTGTTACTGTGCGCCAACCGTAACTAACGGTGAATATCTTAACACGATTAATATCAGTACAACAATTGATTCAAAATCGTACACCGCTTCTTCACAGCCAAACAATCCAGTAAAAGGATATGATGATTTATCAGCACAAACCATTAACACATACGAAACAGATAACGTTTCAGTTAACACCCTCTATACTGGCGGTTCAAACACAGTTAAAATATGGGTTGACTGGAATCAAAATGGGGTCTTTGAAGGAAATGAATTAATGGATGAAAATTATGTCTCTAGCGCTACTACTTTAAATGAATTATCGTTTATGGTACCAGCAGGAACAGCACTAGGAGAATATAGAATGCGTATAAGAGCGAGGTGGTCCACTACAGTATTTGACGCATGTGATACACAAACATATGGCTCAGCGGTGGACTACACTTTAAACTTAGTCACACCACCTACCTGTTTGATTCCAACAAACTTATATGTTTCTAACGTATCAGAAACTTCAGCAGCTTTAGGTTGGTCTTCAAACAATTCAGAATCATTATGGAACATCGAATATGGTCCAACTGGGTTTATACAAGGAGAAGGTACGTTAGTAGAAGGAGTTACTGATAACCCGTATACAGTTACTTTAGTGCCAGAAACGGAATATGAATTTTATGTACAAGCAGATTGTGGTAATGATGATGAAAGCTTCTGGGCTGGACCTTTCTTCTTCTCAAATACATACTGTACACCTTCAAACACATATAGTACATCTTACTATATCAACAGTGTAGTTTCAGAAGGTGCATTGACAAACATTAATAAAACAAATACAGGATTTACTGCAGGTGGTTATGCTAACTATTCTGCAACTGACACCTTGAGAGTTTACCCAGGGCAAACAATTTCTGTTACAGTTGCTCACCCTTCATCAACTTATGGATACCAAGTTTGGATTGACTGGGATGAAAACTATGACTTTAATGGATTGGATGAATTAGTAGTGAATACTTCATATGTTAGTGCGCCATATACGATTGACTTGACAATTCCACTTTGGGCAACTGAGATTACAACAAGAATGAGAATTAGAAATGCATATAGTGACAACCCTTCTCCAGCTTGTGGATCTCATAACTATGGTGAGGCCGAAGACTACACTTTTGTGGTTGTTGAAGCACCAACTTGTTTACCAGTTGAAGACATCACAACAACGCTGGTTACTGACAACTCTATCGAAATTTCATGGACTGGAATAAACAGCGAGACTTCTTGGAATATTGAATACGGTCCGACAGGATTTGAATTGGGCACAGGTACAACAGCAACAACAACTGAAAGTTCATTTACCGCAAATGATTTGAACCCTGATGAAACTTACGATATCTATGTTCAAGCAGATTGTGGAAATAATGATGAAAGCTATTGGAACAAGGTAACAACAACAACAGCTTGTAGCGCAACTACCATTCCATATACGCAAGACTTTGAATCTGCAATAGTGCCTGCTATAGACAATTGTGGTGAGTTAGAAACAAATTCTGGAAATCCATGGAAAACTGATAATATATCATCTAATGGTTTTAACAGCAATGTGCTAAGATACAATTACAATAGCCAAACAGCTGACTCTTGGTACTTTACTCAAGGTTTACAAATGGAAGCTGGAATGGAGTATGTATTAACTTATAAATACGGCTCTAACTCATCTTCTTATGGAGAAAAACTAAGAGTAACTTTAGGTACTGGTCAAAGTACTGCTAACATTGTTGATACACTTAGAGAGTTTACGAATATTATCAACACAACAGCTGAAATGGATACTGTATTGTTTACACCTGACGCTGATGGAATATATTATTTAGGATTCCAAGCATTTACACAACCTAATGCATATTACATTTATCTTGATGATATACATGTGGACTTCTGTCTTCTTCAACCAACGGAAGATGGGTACACAAATGTTTGTAGATTGGATGAAGTAATAGACTTGTCAGATGTAATAGAGTCTCCTTACAGTCATGGTATTTGGTCGTTTAATAACAATCCTTCATTAATTGATTCAACAGCATTCAATATATCAACACTTCCTTCTGGAGTTTATGAAGTTAATTATATTGTAAGCAATGCGTGTGCAGCTGATACCGCTTCAGCATATATCACAGTATTTGGAGCTTCTTCTGCAGGTACCGGAGGATCAATAACTGCTTGTGAAGGTGAGCCTATTGCACTATACTCGGGTCTATCTGGAAATATTGATGCAGGAGGTGACTGGTACGATTATAACAATAATTTATTGGGAACATCTCAGCCAAATGCACCGTTAACAGAAGGTAATTACAACTACACTTATATTACTTCAAATGGTGTTTGCCCTGCAGATACCGCAGTTATAGAAGTAATTGTTGATTGCTTGGCAATTGGAGAAGAAATCATGTCAAATGTTTCTATCTATCCAAACCCAACTTCTAGCGTAATAAATGTTCTTAACCCTTCTAACTTATCATCATTGAAAATTGAAATGTTTGATATGAATGGTAGAAGAGTGTTAGTTGACAATAAGTCGTTGGCAAACTCTGACTTAGGTTCAATTAATATTGAAAAACTAGAAACAGGTATTTATACTTTAAGAGTTTATAACGACGAAGGACAAAAGACTTTCAAAGTTGTAAAACAATAGTTAAATAAACTTTAGATTTAGAAAAAGCGTCTCCTCGGAGGCGCTTTTCTTGTTTAGGGGAAAAACTCAATTGACAAACATAAATGGCAACCAAAATCTAACTATTTCAAATTATTTTTCAATGAGACAATTACAGCATAAATTCATAAAAACTATCATGTAATTCTTTGATTAATCACATAAAAAACAGACCCAAGTGTTTACAATCCTATGGCTGAAACTATAAACAAACAACTATCTGTCATTCAAATATATGCCTAATCAAATAAAAAAAGGAATTTAAAATCTATAGTCACAAGATTTAATCTTTAATAATTTCTTTTTAAAGAATCTTTATTCTATATTTGATTAAACATTAACTAAAAAAACAAAGTTTATGAAAGAATTATACTACTGCGAATACTCAACACGAGATAAGAACATTCGCAAAAAATTCACCAGAGCCCTAGTGGGGGTCTTAACTGCCGCGTTTTTCCTCTTAGGAACAATAGGCGTAGCAAATACGCAAACTACGGTTGAAATTGGAAACGGAACTGACGAATTTTATCATCCTGCTCCAGGTTGGTATGGTTGGCAATATGAAGTTTATTTATATGATGAAGCGGCCATCGGACAAAATGGAACAATCACTTCCATTGCATATAACATTTCTACTTCCCATGCTACCACAACGGCAGATATGCAAATTTGGATGAAAGCAGTCCCAACAACTACTACTCTTGATGCAGCAAGTACTTTTAATAGTTTTATTAGTGGAGCGGATATAGTTTACTCCGATAATGATTTTGATGGAAGTACAACAGGATGGAAAACACTTACTTTATCTACACCGTTCGTTTTACCAGCAGGGCAATCATTGTTAATTGCCGTTAAAAATGTTGGTTGCTCTACTTCAGGATCATGTGCTAAACAATGTTACTACACAGCTGTAGCCAATTCACACTGGTATAATCGATCTGATGGTTCAGATCCAGGACAAGAGGTAGGAGGGTATGTTGATAATCAACGATCAAATATTAAATTGGAATTTACTCCAACAGAACCTTGTGCAGGTACACCAGATGGGGGAATAACAAATATAAGCCCTACGCAAGGAAACGCTGGAAGTGTAATTAACGCAAATGTTTCTGGTAGTTCTTTTGGATTGGGATTGACATACCAATGGCAATCATCAGATGACAACGGTGCAACTTGGACAGATATTCCAGGTGAAACAAATTCAATATTAAGCACAACTGCACCTGCTGGAGTTGGCGAAACTTTAGAGTTACGTAGAGCCGTTACATGTGATGGAGTAACATCCTACTCAACACCGGCAACTTTTACAGTTATATTAGTTTATTGTACACCAGTATATTCATCAGGTTGTAGCATTGGAGCAAGAGTAAATGGAGTTTCAACCACAGGAGCTGTAAACAATATGAGTAACTTAGGAACAGAATGTGGATCTCTAAATGGAACAGGATATTCTGACTATTCAACCAACTCTGCTTTTAACTTAATGGCAGTTGAAGGTACTGATTTCAACATCAAAGTAGATGTATCAAATTACGATGGAGGAGTAAAGGTTTGGATTGACTTAAACCAAAATGGAACATTTGAAACAAGTGAATTAGTAACTGCTTCAGCTTCGACAGTTGCTTATAACAATTCTCATAATGGTGTTATTTCAATTCCAACAGGAACGCTAGCTGGTGAAACTAAAATGAGAGTAAGAGTAGTAGAAAGCTCAACAAGTTTTGACCCTTGTGCTTCTGCGAGCTACGGTGAAGCTGAGGATTATAAAATAACGATAATTCCAGCATCAATTTCTCCAGATATCACGCAATCTACAAGTACACCAAACTGTACAGATGGAACAGATTTAACTACCGTTGGTACACCAGGTACAGAAGAGGAATGGTATTGGCAAGAAAGCGAAGAAGGAACAAGTATGGATAACGATGCAACAAGTCCATGGACTGTATTTGAAAATGGTACATATTATGTAAGAGTGTACAATACTGAATATAGCGTGTGGAATACTGCAAATTCAATTGAAATTACAAACATTCCAACTGCGCCAACACCGCCTGCACCAGTTGCAGCTGTTAATCCAGTTTGTTTACCAGGAACTACAATTAGTGTGCCTGCAGCAACTGGAGACATTGAATATTACTGGCAAGGTACAAGTAATACTTCATCATCAATGGCGGACAATGCAGAAGACCCATATGAAGTTACAGAAACTGGAACTTACTACGTAAAAGCGTACGACACACAAACAGCATGCTGGTCTCTACCAGAAAGTGTAGAAGTTACAGTAAATAGTGTGATTCCAAATGATCCTATTGTAGAACAAAGCTCGTACTTCTTCTGTGATAATGCAACTTCTGCAATAATTGAAGTAAATGCATCAACAGGAGAGGAAAATTCACTTGAAGGACAAACAACTGGTGGTAATGGATGTGATGGAGGTGCAATGTTCGATATTACAAATAACATGGCTTGGGATGCACTTATTACAGGGTTTGACGCAGCTAGATATTCTTCTGCTACTGATAACAGCATTAAGGTTTATTACAAACAAGGATCTTACATAGGTTCTGAATCTAACGCATCAGCTTGGACTCTATTAGGAGAATATCCTATAACAGTTAACGCAGGTCAAATTCAATCATTTAACATAGATGAATTAATAATTCCATCAGGAGAGACATTTGGTATTTACTTGAACTACTTTGCGTCATACACAACTATTTCAGCTTCTCAGACTTTCACAGATGGAAATATAACAATGACAGTCGGTGCTGGTTTATGTGGAGAATTCTCAAGTGTAAACGCAAATAGAGGATTCAATGGTTCTGTTAAATATATCGGAAGTCTTCCAACAGATGCAATCTGGTACACAGCTGCAACAGGTGGGTCAATTATCAGTGGAGATAATCCATTGGAAACTATCGGAACAAGTGTTATCCCAACTGTAGCAGAAGGAACTTATGAGTTCTACGCAGCTTCATATTTAGATGGGTGTGAAAGTGCTAATCGTACATTAGTTACTGTTGAAATTTCCGCGGTAAATGTTGAACTAGAAGCGGTTGACGCTTCATGTAACAATGGAGACAATGGTAGTTTCTTAATTACTTCCGTTGAATGTGGAGAAGCTCCATTTACTTTCTCAGTGGATGGCGGGGCTTTTGGACCAGCACCAACTGATTTAATAGCGGGAACACATACAGTAGTAGTAAAAGATGGAAATGGAAACGAAAGTGGTACTTATACGATTACTATCGGAAGTGCACAAGGACCATCTGACTTAGCTATTATTACAAGTACTAACAGTACAGCTACTATCGAATGGACCGCAAATGGTGATGAAGCATCATGGAATATTGAATGGGGACCTGTAGGATTTACGCCTGGAACTGGTACTGCATTAGGTAATGCTACAACAAGTGATAATCCATTTACAATTGAAGATTTAATCGGTAATACACAATACCAAATCTATGTTTCAGCTGATTGTGGAGGAACTACAACGCCAGGAGACTGGACTTCAGTAGGTCTATTAACAGATTGTGACCCAATGCCAGCTATAGGATTCTGTGAAGACTTCGAAGACATGGCTACACTTGATTGTTGGAGAGTAATAGACAACAACCAAGACGGAGAAACTTGGGCTATATTTTCAGGTGCAGGTAACTCAGGTGACCACGCAGCAGGAATGCAAACTGACTACCTAAGTGGTAACAACGATGATTATATCATTTTACCAAAGTTCACACTAACTGGAAACGAAGTTTTAACTTTCTACGCAGCTGTTTATAGCTCGTATGAGCCAGATGAATTGAGAGTTGTACTATCAACAACTGGAACAGCAGCTGCTGATTTTACTGAAGTACTTTATTGGGATACAATCGCACACACAGACTTCGAAATGAAAACAGTTGACTTGAGCGACTACTCTGGTGATGTTTACATTGCATTCCATATACCACAAAGTGGTGAATACGACGGATGGTACATCTTTGTTGATGATGTTTGTATCGATATCTGTAACCCAATTCCAGGAATTGACGGTATGGTTGATGTTTGTCGTAATGATGAAGAGCTTGACTTAAATACTGTTATTGAATCAGAGTACACTCATGGAACATGGATATTCCCATCTAACCAAGGTGCGGTAAATGGTTCTACATTAGAATTAGCTACATTAGCTAGTGGTACTTACGAACTACAATACATCGTTGAAACAGTTTGTTCAGCAGACACAACAATGGCTACAGTAAATGTTTACCCTCCTTCAAGTGCAGGAATAGGTGGAACAATTACAGTTTGTAAAAAAGAAACAATTAACTTGTTCTCTGCAATTACAGGAAATGTTGACATGAATGGAGAATGGTATGATTACCAAATGAACCTTATCGGTAACTCGCAACCAACTGCACCTAATTTAGGAGCTAGCTACAACTATTACTATGTTGTATCGAATGGAGTTTGTGAAGCGGATACGGCAATCGTTGAAGTAATTGTAGATGGAAACTGTACTTCAAGCATAGAAAATGAAGTATTGGCTGATATCTCAATCTATCCAAACCCAACTGCATCTGTAGTGAATATCGTAAACCCATCAAATGTTTCTGCATTAAAAGTAGAGCTATTTGATATGAACGGTAGAATCGTGTTAGTAGAAGAGAAAGCATTGTTCAATAACAATGAAGCTACAATTAACATCGAAAAACTAGAAACAGGTGTTTATACATTGAAAGTGTACAATAAGGATGATCAGAAAACTTTCAAAGTAATCAAGAAATAAAAAACAATTGTTCACATAGAGAAGCGGGCTGTAATTACAGCCCGCTTTTTATTTCCAAATATTGTGATGTTAAAACTATCTGGATGAATTAAAGTTCTAGCGAAACTCACTCATGCTTAAGGCATCTTAACATGGCGTCCAAAAACAATTAACACACAATTGACTGGTTTATTAAATGAAGAGGGCTCTTAGTCCTTAGAATACGGATTGATGCCAAGGTAGTCGTTAAGAAAGAGGGGAAGTTATACCACAAACATTAAATCCAGCCTTCAATTAAGCATTTTGAAATTAAATCAACCAATGAAGAAGATTTAGTTTTGGCCATTATTTTCTTCCTATGCGTACTTACGGTATGTGTACTTATGAAAAGCAATTGCGCAATTTCTGCTGTTGTCTTATTCTGAACAATCAACAACAACACTTCCTTTTCCCTTTTAGTTAAGGGTACAATAGTGCTTGTGATGTATTTTTGCATTGGCTTAACATCTAAGAAAGATTGTTCACCTTCTAAACCTATAAAAGACAAATGCATTGCGTTGTCTTTCTTTAAAAAACTAATGTCTGTATGAACAACAAAATTTCGAAGGACAGAACCTTCTTCGTCAGATTGAATGGTTACAGATTGTTGCAGGATTCTTATATAGTTACCATCTTTTTTTCGGATACGATAATCATAACGTGTTTTATACTTGGTCAGTTTTTCTGAAGGAAGATTCAATTTAAAATCAACTACGGTTCTTTCGAAATCTAAGAAATAGGGTAAATCATCAGGATGAATAATGTTCGTTATTAAGTCAATATTGACCTCTTCTTTCTCGTAACCCAATACCTGTGACATACTATCAGAGATAAGTTCTATCTCTGCAGCAGGAGGGTTGAAAATAAAGTAATAGTATTCACCTGTTTGGAACATGTCCAAAATCTTTTTATAGATGCCAATCTCTAATTCGTATTGCTCAGGATTTTTATACCTTCCTACTTTTTTCCAAGTGTTTTGTATGTCTTCTTTATAGGTAAACTTCATCTATTTAGTATATACTGCTTTAATCATTTAAAAGTAGAGAAGACTTTTGAAAGCTATATGCTGATTTGACCTCCGATATCCAAAAGAAGCAACTCTTTTCCTTTTTGCTTGAATTTATTTTTTGCTTCTTCATGGTCTATAGAAAGAATAGGCATTGTATCATAATGCATTCCCATTATCTTATCACATTCAACAAAATCAGCTGCAATAAGCGCCTCATTAATATCCATGGTGTAATTTCCACCAATAGATAAAATGGCTAAGTCAAGTTTAAAAAACATCGGAATTAATTTCATATCCCAAGTCAACGCAGTGTCACCGGAGATATAAATCGTTTTCCCTCCTGAGCTTATAACATAACCAGCAGGATTTCCGCCATTCGTTCCGTCTAAGAAAGAAGAGGAATGAATCGCATTTACCATTTTAAGTGTACCAAAATCAAATTCATGTGAACCACCAAAGTTCATCTCATGACCTTCATATTGTTTGGTGTTGGTGTAATGTTTTATAATCTCATGGTTCGATATCAACTTGGCTTTCGTTCTATCGACAATGGCTTCAACATCCATTACGTGATCATAATGCGCATGCGTAAGTAGAATATAATCTGCTTTTAATGTGTTAATATCTACACTTGCTGCTACAGGATTCCCAGAAATAAAAGGATCCACCAATATATGTTTGCCGTTAATTTCTAAACCTAAAGCTGAATGACCGTAATAAGTGATTTTCATTGTTTTATTATCTTGAATTTATAGTTCTTAAAAATAAGAAAAAATATCGAAATAAAACAGTTTAAGCGGTTTTTATCAAATAAAAAAAGGGTAGTTGTAAAACAACAACTACCCTTTTAAGACTATGAGTTTATCAACGATTTATAGAAGTTCCACCTCAAACCCCTTTTCCTCGAAAACAGATTGTATTTCCTTAATCACTTCTTCAGAAGTCTTAACAGTCATGATTTTATCTGGACTTTCTAAGTCAACTTTCCACTCTTTAATTCCTTGAATCGCATCCATTCCTGGAGTTACTTTTGTCAAGCACCCACCACAACTTAATGTTGTTTTAAATTTTAATTCTTTCATAATTATATATTTTAATTTTGCTTCGTATTTCTGCTCACGCAAAGCACCTTTTTATATACTTTTTCTTTTTAATCTTAAGCTATTCAACACTACCGACACCGAACTAAATGCCATAGCCGCTCCTGCTATCATTGGGTCTAACAAAAAACCAGTACTAGCATATAATACTCCAGCTGCAATTGGAATACTGATTACGTTATAAATTAAGGCCCAAAATAAGTTTTGACGAATTCCCCTAACTGTTAAAGTGGATAAACGCAAAGCTTTTGGTATCGCCGCTAAATCAGATGTAGTTAAGGTAATCTTCGCCACATCCATTGCAATGTCTGAACCGTGTGCCATTGCGATACTAACATTTGCTTGCGCTAAGGCTTCTGAATCGTTGATACCATCACCAACCATCGCTACAATCTTACCTTCTGCTTGTAATTTCTTTACAAATTCAGACTTATCAGAAGGCAATGCATTACCTTGAAACTTCTCAATTCCAACTTGTTTTGCAACTGCCTCAGCTGTATTTTGATTGTCTCCAGTCAACATATATACTTCAACACCTAACTCTTGCATTTCCTTGATGGCTGATGCTGAAGTTTCTTTTAATTCATCAGCAATTGCTAAAATCGCTAATAAGTTTTTCTCATCCGCAAAGAAAACAACAGTTTTAGCTTCTTTTTGCCACTTTTCTACTGTTTCGATATGGTTGTCATCAATTTTCAAGCCTTTTGACTCAATTAATGCTTTATTTCCGATATAGTAGATTTCTTTATTTTCTGTTTGTGCTTGTACACCTTTTCCTGTAATGCTTATAAAGTCTGTCAACGAAGAAGCCTTTACACCATCTTCTCTCAATTTTCTAATAACAGCATCTGCCAATGGATGTTCAGAGTCTGCTTCTAGTGCCAAAAGTATCGAACGCAATTCATCAACTCCGTTTTCTACCAACCATTTTTCGTCAGTAACATTCGGTTTCCCTTTGGTTATCGTTCCTGTTTTATCCAAAATGATAGCATTCACTTTGTGTCCTAGTTCTAAACTCTCGGCATCTTTAATTAGAATATTGTTTTCTGCCCCCTTCCCTATTCCAACCATGATTGCAGTTGGAGTAGCCAATCCAAGCGCACAAGGACAAGCAATGATTAGAACTGCTATAGCTGTGGAAAATCCATGACTAAATGCCAATTCTCCTCCAAAACTCATCCAGAGAATAAATGTTAAAACGGCAATTCCCATAACAATAGGAACAAAAACGCTCGCTATTTTATCAACCAATCGCTGAACCGGTGCTTTACTTCCTTGCGCTTCTTGTACACGTTTTATAATCTGAGCCAAGAAAGTATCTTTCCCAACCTTCTTTGCCGTAAAGTGAAAACTTCCTTTTTGATTGATTGTACCAGCGAAAACCATATCACCAGATTTTTTCTCAACTGGAACAGGTTCTCCCGTAATCATGCTTTCATTCACATAAGAATTCCCAGAAACGACCTCTCCATCTACAGGAATTCGCTCTCCTGGACGAACAATAACAGTATTCCCTATCTGAACCGCTTCAATTGGAATTTCAGTTTCTTCCCCGTTGATAATTGCTCTTAAGGTCTTGACTTGTAAACCCATCAGTTTTTTCAGTGCTGTTGAAGTATTTGTTTTAGCCTTTGTTTCTAACAATCGACCTAATAGAATAAAGGTGATAATAACGGTAGCTGCTTCAAAGTAAACATGCGGCTCGATTCCATATCCTAAAAAATAACTAGGGAAGAACAAGGTGAAAACACTAAAAACATAAGCAATTCCAGTACTTAAAGCCACCAAAGTATCCATGTTTACCTGCTTCATCTTAGCTTGCTTCCAAGTATTGAGAAAGAACTCTCTACCAAAAACAAAAAGCACAGGTGTAGCAAAGATAAACTGAATGTATTCGCCCGGTTTCCAGCTCATAAAGAACATTCCTAAAACAAAAACTGGTGCAGTTAAAATAGCTGCCCATATCGTTCGTTTCTTTGTTTCATGATATTGCAAATCTTGCAATTCCTCTTGCTTTTCAAGCGCATTGTTTTCCTCTATGATTATATCATATCCTGCTCCTTGAAGGATTTCTTTTAACTTCTCTTTCTGAATAATTTCAGTATCGTATGCTACCAAAACGTTATTAGAAGCAAAGTTGACACTCGCTTCTTTAACTCCTTCTATTTTTTTTAGAATATTTTCTACACTTGAGGCACAACCAACACAAGACATTCCAGTAACTGGGAAAGTAGATTTTTCTATTGTTGTACTCATAACTAACTTGATTTAATGATTGAATATAAAGATAAACAAACAGGATGGGTTAACTGTTACGCTTTTAAGTAGAAAGGATATGAATTTTTGTTCTTAGGAATGGCAACAAAATGAAAAGTAAAATTGTGCCGTAAAACTGAGTAAAACGCTATAGCCTGTCTATTCCTTTACGTTCAGGATTTTTCAGGTTTTTGAATTCTGTAAGCGTCATCCCAGTTTCTTTCTTAAAAACACTTGAAAGGTAAGCCACACTATTATAGTTTAATCTATCCGCAATTTTCTCAGTAGAAAATTCTTCATAAAACAGTAGTTCTTTCACTTTTTCAATCTTTTGAACAACGATAAAACGATTAATTGTCATTCCCACAACAGAAGAAAACAAGCGACTTAAATGTTGGTAATCATAACCGATTTTCTGACTTAAATAGTCTGAGAAATTAACCTGAAGTGGCTCTGTATTGTGATGAATTTGTTCAATTATAACCGTTTTTATTTCTGAAACAAGCTTAGCATTATTAGAAGTTAAAAGTTCGAAACCTTGTTCAGTTAACACTTTATCAAGTTGTTCTAATTGCTCACTTGTAATTCCATTTTGTAAGGATACTTGTCCTAAAACAATCTTTTCAAATGGAATTTTCAGGTCAATAAAAGCCTTCTCCACAGCGGTGATGCAACGTGGACAAACCATATTCTTGATATGTAATGTCTCTTCTTTCACTTTTTGAATGGCTAAAATTTTGTTATTATATCAGGCAATTCTTACGTTTTATCTCTTGTAGAAACGTAAGTCTCCCACTTTTCTAAAATAGTCTTTATATTATCTGGCAATTCTGCTTCAAATCTCATTTGCTCTCCTGTTTTCGGATGCTTAAATCCAACTGTGGTTGCGTGTAATGCTTGACCTTTCAGTAGTGCGAAATTATTTTCTACAAATTGCTTATACTTTGTAAAAGATGTTCCTTTTAGAATTTTATCCCCACCGTATTCCAAGTCATTAAACAATGGATGTCCGATGTATTTCATGTGCGCACGTATCTGATGTGTACGACCTGTCTCTAATTGACATTCTACTAAAGTTACGTATCCATAGCGCTTTAAAACCTTGTAACGTGTTAAGGCGTATTTTCCATAGTCACCTTCAGGGAAAACAGTCATAACTTTTCTATTCTTCAATGAACGTCCGATATTACCTTCTATCTCTCCTTCTTCTCCTTCTTCAAAATCGCCCCAAACCAAAGCTTGGTAGCGACGTTCAGCGGTACGGTCATAAAACTGTTTGGCTAAATTTGTTAAAGCATCTTCTGTCTTTGCAACAACCATTAATCCAGTTGTATGTTTGTCTAATCGATGCACTAAGCCTGGACGACCATAATAATCATCTGGTTTCGATGGCAACTGATCAAAGTGGTGAATCAAAGCGTTTACCATCGTTCCTGAATAGTTTCCATAACCAGGATGAACAACCATATCTGCTGGTTTATTCACAACGATAATTGTATCATCTTCGTAGTGAATATTCAATGGAATATCTTCCGCGATTAACTCAATTTCTCTAACTGGATAAGGCATCACAATAGAAACATCATCTAGTGGCTTTATCTTATAATTTTGCTTTACAGCAACTCCATTTACTAGAATGTTTCCATTCCTAGCAGCGATTTGAATTTTATTACGTGACGTATTTGGAACACGATCTAATAAAAATTTATCGATACGTAAAACTTCTTGTCCTTTATCTGCAACAAAGTGATGGTGTTCAAACATTTCACCATCTTCACTTTCATCCTCTATATTATCGATTTGATTTTCGTCTATCATTTTATCTTTATTATGGGTGGTGGGATGTTAAGTATTGAAAATGTAAACCAAGCAATTAGCATTTACATCTGTTTATTGAACAACCAACTTCTTCACCTTTACAACCTGCTTTTGTTCGATTCTATTCACCAAATAAATTCCACTTTGTAATGTAGAAACATCAACTTGGCTTGTGCCTGTGAATTCTTTAATTACTCTACCATTCAAATCTAAGATCTGGAAAGAAGATTCATTTGTAGTATTTTCTAACCGAATGTTTACAACAGAACGTGTTGGGTTGGGGTAAATAGTAAAGTCGTAATCAACAGCTACTAGTTCATTCGTTTCGATACCTAAAGTATAATCCATTAAACTAGAAACTATCGGGCGAATCATTACAGAACCTGGATAATTTGCATTGTACCAATTCCCGCCCCCATTCACACTCCAGAAAGTTTTATCTGCATTGTCATGATTGGCATCAAAACCAATACTCAATCTGTCCTCATCAATTTGACGCATTCCAACATAGAAAGTTTCACCTACTCCTACCTTCATTGTGTCTTTAAATACATAGGTATGGAATTCATTTCTACCATTTGTATAAATAGGTTGACGTGGGTAATAAAATTCATCTTCATATATTACATCACCTGGTTTTCCATCATTATCATCCCAAACAGTAAGTAAGAATAAATCGTTTGAAAGATCTATTACGGTAGGGACGAAATGAATTTGAACTCCGATTAAAGAATCTGCTTGGTAAGCATCGTATTTTACAGCTAACAAACTTTGAACTCCAGTAATACCGTATGCCTTCTCAGCTGTTCCGTCGTCATAAGAATAGTAATTCTCGAAAACTTGGCGACCAAAAGTGGTATCGTTTACCGGATTATTAGGAAACTGAGCAGTTGCCGTTCCTAAATAATCAAAATACGCTAAAGTATCATTGGTTAAGTTCGAATCGAAAAAATATCCAGTTGAAAAGTCGTGATAACTCTCATAAGTCGTTCTTGGTCCGTAGTTGATATCTCCACCTGATAATGTTGAAGCATTCAACGTGAAGCTACCCTCTAAATTTCCTTCATGGTACACATTCACCAAGCCGTTTAGGTTGTTTTCTGTCAATTCACTTCCGTTTCTAACAGTAAACTTAACAGAATCACTCATTTTATCATTGTGATTTGCTCTATAATGTTTCCATGGAACACTTGTATAGTCTTTTAGTAAAGTAGAAATTGGGTAAACAAGTGCAAAGTCTTTAAACAAGGTATCTTGATAACCAGACTGGTCGCGTAAATGAACATAGTCGATATGGAAATGGTCTAAAGCACCTGCTGGCGAACTATAATTCCCAAATCTAAACTGAAATCCTTTTTGAAAATAATCAACATTAGTCAATGGAATATGTGCCACTTGGAAATCTGTTAAAGCACCACCATTTGTTCTCCAAACTCGTTTCCAAGTTCCAGTAACTGGTGAGTAAAATTCAACAAACAAAGAGTCTTTGTCCATTTCAGGTTTATCTCCAAATCCTTCTTTTTGATATAAAAAACTGAAGTAAACTGAATCCGCAGGTGAATATCCTGACAAATCCATTGGTTTAGCAAGCAGGATATCATTTACTTGATTCGTAATTCCACCAAAGTTATATGGATATCCGTATTCATCAAGACCGTCGAAAGTAACGACTCCTAAAGACCATGGATTAACAGAAAATCGGTAATTGTGATATGCTTGTTCGTTTAGCCAGAATTTTGTTGGATCACTGATATTCTTAATAAAGGCAATTGCTGAAGCTTGTTCGTAATCTGCATCTATCCAAAGTGTATCTGCTGGATCTCCAGAACCATCCAAGGTATCGATTAGAATATAGTTGGGATAAGCAAAAGTCGATAAATAATTAGGTGCATAAACCGCCAAGTCATCATATAAGAATACGATAGAATCAAAGTAATACAAAATTGTCGTATCCAATATCGGGTCGTATTCAGAACGATAAGTTTTAGTATCGGTCAATTTCGTTCCATCAGCCAGTGGAACTTGAGAATTCACATCCAACATTCTGTAGTACTGCTCCTCCGTTAGACTAGCATCACCGATATTTGTTTCATATTTCTGAAAGTTGTTTTTCGAGAAATCATCAAAGAAAGGTAATGTTAAAGTATCTGTAACATATACGATCGTACTATCAAAGCTATTCGATAAGGATTTTAAAATCAGTTTCTTTTTTCCAAACAAATCTGGATTAGCAGTAATCGGACTAATTCCATCTTGCGCATAAATACCAAGTGAAACAGTAAAAAATAATATCAATGATAAAAACCTCATTCTTCGTGTTTTAATTTTTCAATATCTAGTCGTCTAACTCTCCAGTTTGCGACGCAAAAATAGTAATTGTAGCTCCTTCAGGAATCATGCTACTATCAGCTGCAACTGGTGTTTGACGCATCACTCTAAAATTCAAACTATCGCTTGCAGTCATGCAACTTGAACAAGAGACAAATGATCTTAGACCTGAAATTGTTAAACGCTCCTCCGCCTCTTTTATTGTTAAACCGTGTAAATTAGGAACTTGAACCATGCTTCCTTCCGATCTTTTCCCAACTGTCAACTCCATAACCGAATTGATTGGTACTTGCTGTCCATCAACAACATCTTTACCGTTAAATTTCTGCGAAATAACAACTCCTTGGTCCTCATTACTAGGAACATATTTCACACGCGTTCTCAAACCTTTAGAAGTTAGCATACCACTCGCAAAACGTTCACTCTTACTCACTACATTCGGTATATTCACCAAACGAGATCGCTTAGAAACACGAACTTTAATGACACGGTCTTTCTTAACTTTCAAGCCTGAAGAATCTGTTGCCATTGGACTTTGGTACACAATTGTACCTTCCACTAAGTCAGGATTGTATATAGAGTCTAAAACTTCATACTTCAATGCTCTGTCTCCAATTAAAGCGGGTATATCCTTCACGTTATTGTTCAGCAAGTTAGGAACTTCTACTTCAACGCCATGTTGTGTGAAAAGGTCAAAATAAGATCTTCCTCCAAAGATAATCACTAACCATACAACGATAAAAAGAAGCGCGTTGATGATAAACTTTTTACTTTTGAAAAAATTAATCGTTTTCGTAATAAATGACATAATTCTATTTAGACAATATTAATAGACAAAACTAAGGAAATTGTTTAAATTCTAATAGATAATCTCTGTTAATTGTTCCCACTTAAGGCAATTGCATTTATTCAATAAGGAATTGGGAATTAACACTGGGATAATAGGCTTTAAGTACTAGACGTAGTGATGATAGTTTTTTAGGAAGCATAAGAAATAAAAAATGGATGTCTCAAAACTGGGAAACTGCCATATTGCTTTCAGATTTCGAACTAAGTCACACACCTTAGTGCGCCCCATTCACACTCACTATCAACACTTTGCACCTTGCTTATTTTTGAAACATCCACTAAATCTCTAAAAGCTTGCTGTTTTGAAACAGCTGCTCATATTTACTTATCATCAAATTGAAATTCCGGCAAAGATTCCATCAATTTCTTTCTAGCAATAAAAATTCTACTTTTCACCGTTCCCAAAGGAATATCTAGCTTCTCAGCAATCTCTTTGTACTTATATCCTTCGAAATGCATTTCAAAAGGAACTTTGTACTCATCTTCTAAGATAGAGATTTTTGCATTCACCTCTTTATCAGTGATGTAATTATATGGAGATTGATTTCCGTCAGAAGAATTGTTCAACAAATATAAATCAGAAGAATTATCAAAAATCATGTTCGATCTTACTTTTCTTCTATATTGGTTGATAAATATATTCTTCATAATCGTGAAAATCCAGGCTTTGAAATTAGTTTTTGGTTGATAATAGTCTTTATATCGAATGGCTTTTAACATCGTCTCTTGCGTAAGATCTTTTGCGTCCTCCATATTTCTTGTGTAGTTCAAAGCAAAAGCTAATAGATTTGACTCCATTTCTGTAAGGGTATTATTGAATTCTACTGTTGACATATCTTTATCTTGTTTAATCTTTTGTTGTTAATGCCTCCGTTTTATTAAACAGAAGTATTGCAAATATAGTGAATTTTTTATGCTTGACAAAAACGTCAAGACTTTGTTGCGCTTTTTAACACTATTTTGCATTTAAGAAAAACAAGGAAGTTTGTAGGTAAACAAAGACAAATATTGAGTTATAACAGACCTTAGTTCAATTATTGACGACAAACAGTAAAAATAGTCCGTTAATCTGAGTCTTTTCCGAATAAATCTTTAATGGAAAAGGCATTTACATTTTCCGGTATTTGATGCTTTTTTGATAAAAACCCACCTACATAGACTGGTAATCCGGTTTTTTCGGCCAGTGTAGTTATAGTTTTTGAATAGTTTTCTTGTCCATGATCATCGGTCATTGTAATTACAATACGTTTAGGATTTGTTTCTTCAATTGCTTTTTTCAGCTCTTCTGTAGGAAGATTCACACCTAAATACAAAGTCTTATAGTTGTGTTTTTGTAGCATAAAGTTATAAAACAGTAAACAAAACTCTTGCGATTGTCCTTCGGGTGTAAACAAAATGGCGTCAAACCCATGCTCATCTCGAATTGGTAGATGATTGGTTTCCGAAATAATCTTTTGACGGATTAAATTGTAAACAAAATTCTTTTGTACGGTAGTGATTTTGCCAACTTTTAGCAAGGATTCTATACTTTTTATAAAAGGACTCAAGCAATTTCTATAAGCCTGTTCCAATCCTTTTACTTTGATAATGTCCGTTAAAACCCTATCAAAATCATGACATTTTAAACTAATAGTAGATTGAAGTAGCAAATGTGCATCCATTCCACAAGAATGATTCTGCTCATACAGTTCGGTGATTTTGCTTTTGGTTTCTTCTTGTGAAAGTTCAGCAATCTTGGAGATCTTCACTCCATTTTCATACAAAATGGCAACATTTAATAACTTTTCTAGATCAGAGTTGTCATACAAACGAATTTTAGTGTCTGTACGATCAGGAGACAAAAGGCCATAGCGCTTCTCCCACATTCTAATTGTGTGCGCTTTAATCCCTGTTAAGGTTTCCAAATCCTTTATTTTGTATCCTGCCATCTGATGTATAACGTATAGCAAGAAAATTTGTTCGCTTTTTCAATTTAAAACGCATTGATTAGAAAGTATTCAAATAAGAAATGATTAAAACATAAGTGTTCAAAGAGGAATTGCTACACAGAGAAGTATTTAGAGAATCTAGGAGATTTGCAAATGAAAAATTAGATGAAGGATGCTATTATATATTTATAATTCTTACATTTACCTTTGTTAAACAAAACATGAAGCTATGAAAAGTATATTCTACCATTTACTCGTGCTATCAATGGGTTTATTTTTATTTTCTTGCACCAATAGCGAGAATAAAGTTGACGAACTTATCGTTATCTATGAGGAAGACGAAGAATTGGATGATTTTGAAGGATTTATCCTAACGCCTTACGGTATTAACGCAATGATTTATTTGCCAGACGAAACTGCAAGTATCGGCGCTTCTACAGATGTCGAAGTTTTACACGACTTAAACAGCTTTGAATGGGAATTGAAAGTTGGACCGAATTTCCACATGATAATTGAAGACTGGGGAGATGATAGCTTTCAAGAATACATCAAAAACGTAGAAAATCAAAACATTCACACAATCGAATATTTAGCAAAGGAAGAAAACTTTATTTATTATAAGGCAACGCTTAAGGTAAAAGGAAGTATCGAAAATAAAAATGTTGGCGTAAATCATGAAACCTATCACGTAGCGGCGCAACACACGATTAATGGTGTGAATTATGTTTTTAAAACAAACAATGATGGTCACACCAAAGCGGTTGCTGATTACATGGCAAAATCAGTTAAAAGTGTGAAAGAAATAGAGGTAAAACCTGCGGTTTAAACCACACCTTATATTTCGTTCTTTTTAAATGCAGAAGGAATTAAATCTGGAATTATCTTTAAAATGATAGGTAATAATATCATTCCACCTGGCAACATAAAAATAGCCAATGCAGGAACGGATTTAATAATATCCTTAAACTGAGTCTTTACTTTTTCTTTCTCTTCAGCCGTCAACTCTTCTGTAAAAGATTTATTTACCAAACTAATTAACTCTTTACTTTCCTTAAGTTCATCAATCAGTTTATCCTTATTTCGTCCTAGAATTTTAATCCAACGTTTTGAAAAGTTACTATACAGTTGCTCATAAGAAGACTTATCTTGCAGAAAAACAATTTTATCATTGTTATTCATGATAAAACGGTTGATAATCATAATTGAATGCTCCAGTTTTTCTTCCGGTAATTTCAAATAATTACACAAAGCGCGAAGTTCAACCATTTCTTCGTTGACCACAGACAAGTCCGAATGAACTGCCATCACGGCAATGTCTAACAAGTACAGTTTATATAAATCCGCTGCATCTTTTGGAATGGTGATATCTGCTAAAACAAACTCTCTATTCTTTAGCTTTTGATAAAATTCTGCAATTTCGACATCCGTCAACGACGATGCTTCTATATAAGTAGCAATAATTTGCTGCTCCAAAGGGGTCAATACCTCATCAGCTACTGCCATCGTTGCAACAACCTGAAGTGCGCCATTTATAAAAGCTCCTTCGCTTTCTTCCAACTGCTTCTCATTCAAAAGAAACAAACGGAAAGCCATAATATCTAGATAAACAAGACTGTTGCTAAAGTAACTTACCCACAACTGATTCGTTATGGAACGCTTCACGTGGATACGACTTTTGATAATTCGTTCGAGCTTGATGCTTTCCGAATCTTTAAAGAAAAATTTTAAGATATTTAAGGAATGTTTAGGTTTAAATTGCTGGTAAAAAACCAATAATGCGTCAATAAACTCTTCTTTTGATAAGGTTTCACGTTCAGAGATATAAACCAAAATCAAACTCTCTAGTAAGAGTAAGGACAGTTTTTCATCATTTGTCCAACTCTCAGAGATTTCATTTTTACAAAAAAGAAAGTCGATGGGATAACCAAAAATGATTCCGGTATCGAAGAAAACACTGTGTAGAAACTCTGCCTTGCTTAAATCTGTAGATTCGGTCCAAGGCAATAGATCGACTTCCCCTGATTCAATCAAAGAAAAGTATTTATAAATCCAATTTTTCGCTCCTGGTTGTAACATCTTAACTTATCACTAATTGTGAAGTACAAAGTTACTGAAATAGATATCAAATTCATATAAAACGGAAAAGTTTTTCCTTACTCTCCCTTGAAAACCTAAGCAGTAATAAAATTTGAAATTGTAAATAAAGTGTATTTTTGGCTTTTAAAATAAAAGAGGTTTATGTACAAGTTCATCTTTTCGTTACTCAGTATAGTTATTTTACTACAAAGTTGCTCAACACCATCAAAAGTTGCTCTTCCAAAAGAATTAAATGAGAGTTCTGCATTGGCAGTCTATAATGATTTATTTCTAACCGTTAACGACTCAGATAATGAACCTATCATTTTTATCTTTAATAAGAAAGGAGAAATAACACATCAATCTTACGTTAAGAATTCTTTCAATTGGGATTGGGAAGCATTGGCTTACGATGGAGAAAAGTATTTATACATTGGTGATATCGGAAATAATTTAAACGACAGAAAAGATTTACGCATTTTTAGAGTTGAAATGGAAGAGGTAATGCAGAAAGACAGCGTAATTGCCGAGATAATCAATTTTAACTATCCAGATCAAGTTAATTTCCCTCCAGCAAAAACTGACCTTTATTATGATGCAGAGGCAATGATAGTAAAGAATGATGAAATCTTAATCTTCACTAAAAACAGAACAGTACCCTTCGATGGAATTTCAAAAGTTTACAGCATTCCTACTACTTTAGGCACCTATGAAGCAAAGTATTTATACGACCTGCAACTTCCAGCAACACTTTGGATTGAAGAAAGCATAACAGATGCCTACTATTATAAGGACGAACTCTATATTCTGACATATTCTAAATTGTATCGCTTTAAATGGCAAAACAACAGTTGGGTAAAGCAGAAAGAATGGCTACACGATTCCATTTCTCAAAAAGAAGGAGTAGCTGTTAACAGAAAACACATCTATATAACAGATGAGGACAACGAAAACTTTGTTGATTTCATGAAAGTCAAGGGAAATTTCTTGTACACAATGAAGCGCAAATAGACAAGCTTCTAAAAAGTCTAAACTTCTGTTTGTTAAATGAAAAACTCATTAACGAATGTCTATATAGCCCTCATCATTTTAACACTTGCCGCTTCTTTTCTGTCGGGAGCTGGAATAAGTACGAGGGTTGTAATAACGATTATTTTAATTTCGATAGTTAAGTTTATTGCCGTAGGTTTTGAATTCATGGAATTAAAGAAAGCCCACAGATTTTGGAAAACCGTTTTTATAATTTACAGTCTTGTAATCGGTGGACTTTTTATGATTTTGCTTGGTTAATAATCATAAAAAACGAAAAATAAAGAATTAGAGCAGTCCCAATCCTTTATTTCCTCATGGCTTTTTATTACTTTCGGGTTTTAAAACAAAAACTTCATGGCACAATACGAAAACACAATTGAATTTGCACGTTCAAAAGATCAAAACGACCCATTAAGAAAATGGAGAAACGAATTTCTCTTCCCAACCTTTATCGACAAAGAAGTAATTTACTTTACAGGAAACTCACTGGGTTTACAACCTAGAAAAACAAGAGAGTACCTTAACGCTGAACTCGACGAATGGGCAAAGTGGGGAGTAGAAGGACATTTTGATGCTAAGCGTCCATGGTTTTCGTATCATGAATTTTTAACAGAAAAAGCCGCTAAAGTCGTTGGTGCAACAAATAAAGAAGTGGTAATTACACACTCTTTGACAACAAACATTCACCTTTTAATGGTTTCTTTCTATCGTCCTGAAGGAAAAAGAATAAAAATATTATGTGAAGGGAAAGCCTTTCCTTCCGACCAATACGCATTACAATCACAAGCAAAACATCACGGATACGACCCTAAAGATGTTATCGTTGAAGTATTCCCAAGAGAAGGTGAACACTTGATTCGTCAGGAAGATATCAATGCCAAAATAGAAGAACTTGGAGATGAATTAGCAGTTATCATGTGGGGTGGATTAAACTATTACACAGGACAGTTTTTTGATCTAAAAGCAATCACAGAAGCAGGACATAAAGTAGGTGCAAAAGTTGGATTCGACCTAGCACATGCCGCAGGGAATGTTAAACTAAAACTACACGATTGGAATGTAGATTTTGCTGCATGGTGTACTTACAAATACATGAATTCAAGTCCTGGTGGAGTTGCCGGCTTATTCGTTCACGAGAATCACGTTACCAACGATGAAATCATCCGCTTTGCAGGTTGGTGGGGACATAACAAAGAAAGACGCTTCTTGATGGAACCAGAATTTCAACCAATTCAAAGTGCAGAATCATGGCAAATGAGTAACGCTCCTATCATAGGGATGACAGCACACTTGGCATCATTAGATATTTTCGATGAAGTAGGAATGGATGCTATCAGCACGAAAAGAGAAGATTTGACTGCTTACTTAGAATTTGTAATCAATGAAATTTCCAATTCTTCAGATACGGTAAACTTTGAAATCATTACGCCAAAAAATCCAAAAGAAAGAGGTTCGCAATTGAGCATCTTGGTTCATGGACAGGGTCGCTCATTATTCGATACAATCACAAAAGAAGGGGTTGTTGCGGATTGGCGCGAACCTAACGTTATTCGAATTGCTCCAGTTCCATTGTATAATTCTTACGAAGATTGCTATCGATTTGGGGAAATCCTAAAAAATGCTATTCAATAAATTAGTTGTAGCGAATGTTTAATCTTTCGACGGTACTTTTACAACTAAATAAGTTATCTTTGAAAGAAATCTTTCCATTTCTTCCAAGAAATAGTAGAGGATATAGACAATTAATAACTTGTAGCTTTTTAACTTTCAAATAAAATTATGCTTACTCCAAAAATCGATAAAAAACTTTTCTTATTAGATGCCTTTGCATTGATATATAGATCCTATTATGCTTTTGTGAAAAATCCAAGAATCAATTCCAAAGGAGAAAACACATCCGCTGCTTTTGGTTTTACATTGGTGTTGCTAGATATTATAGAAAAAGAAAAGCCTACACACTTGGCAGTAGCGTTTGACCCGCCGGGAGGTGCAGCAAAACGAATTGAAATGGATGAGAATTACAAGGCACACCGAGAGGAAATGCCGGAAGACATTCGCAACATGATTGAACCGATTAAAAGCATCATCAAAGCGCTAAACATTCCTATCCTTATAGAGAATGGACATGAGGCAGATGACGTTATAGGAACATTGGCAAAGTTAGCTGAAAAAGAAGGCTTTACTACATACATGATGACTTCAGACAAAGATTTTGGTCAATTGGTAACTGAAAAATCTTTCGTTTATAGACCCGGAAGAGGAAAAAGTCCTGTTGAAATCTGGGACATCGATAAAGTAAGAGAAAAATTTGAAGTAGAAGATACTTCACAAGTGATAGACATTCTTGGTATGTGGGGTGATGCTGCAGATAATATACCAGGAATTCCAGGTGTTGGAGAAAAAACAGCAAAAGCTTTAGTTAAAAAATATGGCTCTTTGGAAGGGCTTTATGAGAATGTTGAAGACTTAAAAGGGAAACAAAAAGAAAACGTTATCAACTTTAGAGACCAAGCATTCCTTTCTAAGAAATTAGCGACGATTATCACTGACTTGGAGATTCCTTTTGAACCAGAAAAGTTAAAAATAACACCTTATGATGCTGATGCTGTAAGGGAAGTTTTCACAGAACTTGAATTTAGAAGTATAGCCAAAAGAGTTTTAGGAGAAGAATTAACAGTAACAGCAACCAGCACCCTTAGCGATGACGGTCAGCTCAACCTTTTTGCAACAAGTCATGCAACACCAGAAGTTGTTGAAGAAATAGAAACAACAGAACTAAAGTCTTACGAGACTGAAAAGCCAAACTATCATTTTGTTGATACAGAAGAAAAGCAAAAAGAACTCGTTTCATTGCTTTTAAAGCAGAAATCTGTATGTTTTGATACAGAAACGAACAGTTTAGAGGCAAGAAATGCCGATTTAGTGGGAATTGCATTCTCTTTTAAAACAAAAGAAGCATATTACGTTCCCTTTCCAGAAGATTTTGAAGAAGCAAAAGCACTTTTACAACTGTTTGCACCCTATTTTGAGTCAGAAAGTGTAGAGAAGGTCGCGCATAACATCAAATATGATGAACAAGTCATCAATCGTTATGACATCAAAATACGTGGTCCAAGATTCGACACGATGATTGCACATTATTTGCTTTCTCCTGATGGAAAACATGGAATGGATTTCCTTGCTGAATATTATTTAAGATATCAAACCATTCCAATTGAAGATTTACTTGGAAAGAAAGGGAAGAACCAGAAAACCATGCGTGATATTGAACAAAAAGATATCGTTCGCTATGCTGGAGAAGATGCGGATATCACTTGGCAATTAAAAGAATTATTCGAGCCAGAAATACAAAAAGACCATCTCAAGCATTTATTTTACGAGATTGAAATGCCACTTTCTGAAGTGTTAAAAGCAATGGAGCAGGAAGGGATTAATTTAGATGTTGCGCATTTAAAAACTTTCTCAGAAGAATTAGCAGTCGACCTAGATGAACTAGAAAAGAAAATTCTTGAATATGCTGGAGAAGACCTAAACGTTAATTCCCCTAAACAATTAGGAGAAATTTTATTTGAAAAATTAGAAATTAGCAAGAAAGCGAAGAAGACAAAAACAGGTCAATATTCAACCTCCGAAGAAACTTTACAAGCACATATCAATGATCACCCAATCATTCCATTGATTTTGGACTATCGTTCATTGAGAAAACTGAAAAGCACTTACGTTGATCCACTTCCAGAATTAATTGATGAAAAAGACGGTAGATTACACACGCATTATATGCAAACCGTAGCTGCAACAGGAAGATTAAGTTCAACCAATCCAAACTTGCAAAACATTCCTATTCGAACAGAAAGAGGAAGAGAAATGAGAAGAGCTTTTATCGCTAAAAATGATGATTATTTATTGATGGCGGCTGACTACTCTCAAATAGAATTGAGAATTATGGCAGCATTCAGTCAGGACAAAAACATGATGGAAGCGTTCAATAATAATTTAGACATTCACACAGCAACAGCGGCGAAAGTTTATGACATTAATATTGAAGATGTAAGCAAAACACAGCGTAGCAATGCTAAAGCAGTAAACTTTGGTATTATATACGGGCAATCTGCATTTGGATTAGCGCAAAACTTGGGGATTTCTAGAAAAGAAGCCAAGGAAATCATCGATAGCTACTTTGCACAATATCCAACGATAAAAGCTTACATGAGCGAAGTGAAAGAGGAAGCAAAAGAAAAAGGATATGTTGAAACGATTATGCAACGTAGAAGATACTTGCCAGACATCAATTCAAACAATGCCATTGTAAGAGGATTTGCCGAACGAAATGCAATTAACGCACCTATCCAAGGAAGTGCGGCAGACATTATCAAAGTTGCAATGATTAACATTTATAAAAGAATGAAAAAGGAAAATCTTCAGTCTAGAATGTTATTGCAAGTACATGATGAATTGGTCTTTGATGTTCTTAAATCAGAAAAAGATATCATGGCAAAATTAGTAAAAGAAGAAATGGAGAATGCTGTTGGTCTTAGTGTTCCATTAATCGTCGAGATGGACTTTGCCGAAAACTGGCTTGAAGCACATTAAATTAGCTAGTTAACAGGAGATTATTAAACAATAATAAATAAAATAAAGTTGAACAGAATACTAAACCTATATCCTATGAAAAAGCTATCAGAAGAAGAAATCGAAAAAAGAATGGAAGCCTTAGAAGGTTGGGAATACGTAGATAACGCAATCCAAACTTCTTTTGAATTCGAAAATTTCAGAGAAACATTCTCTATTATGACACTTATTGCCTTTGAATGTGAAGCGCAAGAGCATCATCCAGATTGGAGCAATGAGTACAACATTCTATACATCAGTCTAAGCACACATGAGGCGGGCGGTGTAACAGAAAAAGATTTCAAACTAGCACACAGCATCGAAGATATTATTGACTCTGAGTAAGGAGAATTTCAAAGCGCTAGCAGAAGGGCTTAAATCCAGTCTGTGTTTATTATTACAAAACTGATTTTTTGCTTATTCCTGAGCGAAATAATTCCTTTCGTCCTTTTTTGACCGTAAAATTCGAACTAAAATCATATCTTTATGACTTTGTCAAAAAATCACGAAAAACTATTAATAATGCAACGATATAAAAGTTATGTACAAGGGCAATGGCTAGACGGTGAAGGTACCGAATCTCAATTGTTCAACGCAATCACAGGAGAATTAGTGGGTGAAGTTTCCAGCAAAGGGTTTGATTACGATGCGATTTTAAATCACGGTCGTACAACTGGAGGGAAAGTATTAAGAAAAATGACTTTCCACGAACGCGGAAACATGCTGAAAGCTTTGGCTTTATATTTATTAAAAAGAAAAGAAAAATACTACCAAGTCAGTGCTTGGACTGGAGCTACGCGTGTAGATTCATGGATTGATATCGAAGGAGGAATTGGGAATTTATTTGCCAACGCTTCATTGAGAAGACAATTCCCAGATTTACCTTATTATGTAGACGGTCAAGCTGCACCGCTTTCTAAAAACGGAACGTTTATCGGTCACCATATCATGACACCTAAAGAAGGAGTTGCGGTTCACATTAACGCATTTAACTTCCCAGTTTGGGGAATGCTTGAGAAGATTGCTGTTAACTTACTTGCGGGTGTTCCTGCAGTGGTTAAACCTTCAAGTGTTACGAGTTTCCTAACTCAGGTAGTAGTAGAAGATATCATCGAATCTAAAATTTTACCGGAAGGTTCTTTACAGTTAATCATGGGATCTGCAAGAGAGATGATAGACCATGTAAAGAATTCAGATGTCGTTTCATTTACTGGAAGCGCAAGCACTGGATTAATGTTAAAATCCAATCCTGTATTAATTAAAGAAGGTGTTCCATTCAACCTAGAGGCAGATTCATTGAACGCTGCAATTTTAGGAGAAAAAGCAACACCAGGAACCGCAGAATTCGATTTATTCGTAAAAGAAGTGGTTAGAGAAATGACGGTGAAAGCTGGACAAAAATGTACTGCAATTCGTCGTATTTTTGCACCTGAAGATTTAATGGATGACGTACAAGCTGCAATCGCTAAAAGACTATCTGGCGTTGCAATTGGAGACCCTTCTCAAGAAGGAGTACGAATGGGTGCTTTAGCTTCTATCGACCAAGTAAAAGCAGTTAGAGAAAGTGTTGAGGCTTTAGCAGGATCACAAGATATTGTTTTTGGAAACTTAGATGAATTTAATGTGGTAGGTGCTGATAAATCAAAAGGAGCTTTCTTCTCTCCTATCCTATTTAGAAATGACAATCCATTCCAAAATATAGGTGTACACAACATCGAGGCTTTTGGACCAGTTTCTACCATCATGCCTTACAAGAATTTAGAAGAGGCAATTGAATTATCGAAATTAGGTAAAGGTTCATTGGTTTCTTCTATCGTAACACCATGCGATAAAGAAGCAAAAGAATACGTTTTAGGTGCTGCAAGTATGCACGGACGTATCTTAGTATTGAACGAGAAATGTGCCAAGGAAAGTACAGGACACGGTTCACCACTACCATTGTTAACTCACGGTGGTCCAGGTCGTGCTGGAGGTGGAGAAGAAATGGGTGGAAAACGTGGAGTAATGCATTACTTACAAAGAACTGCTATTCAAGGACATCCAACTACAATCACAGCGATTACGGAAGTATTCCAACAAGGAGCAGAAGGAAATATTCTAGAAGAACATCCATTCACAAAATACTTTGAAGAAATTCAAGTTGGAGACCAATTGCTTACCGAAGAACGCTTGATCACGACTGATGATATCAACCAATTCGCAGCTTTAAGTGGTGATAATTTCTATGCACATAAAACAGATACAAACTTTGAAGGAACGATGTTCGATGAGCAAGTTGCACACGGCTATTTCTTAATGAGTGCAGCAGCGGGTCTATTCGTTCATAGTTACGAAATGAATCCAGTTTTATTAAATTACGGTATTGATGAACTACGATTCACAAAACCAATGTATGCTGGTTCAAAAATGAAAGTTCGCTTTACTTGTAAAGAAAAGGTAACAACGGATGTAACACCTAAAGAAGATGATCCAAGAACAAATATAAAGCGAGGGATTGTAAAATGGTTGGTGGAGATGTTAGACGATACGGAGGAGCCGTTGGTGGGGATTGCGACTATTTTGACGATGGTGAAAACAAAAGAACAATAGGTGGATTCTTCAAAAATGGGAAACTGCTGCGTTGTTTTCAAATGTCGAACTAAGTCACATACTTTAGTATGCTCCTGTCGTTCTCATTTTTAACGCCTTGCATTATCCTCATTTTTGAAGAATCCACTACTTTATTTTGATACTTGTTCTTTTGAAAACTGGAACTGCTGCGTTGTTTTCAAATGTCGAACTAAGTCACATACTTTAGTATGCTCCTGTCGTTCTCATTTTTAACGCCTTGCATTATCCTCATTTTTGAAGAATCCACTACTTTTTTGCGATACTTGTTCTTTGAAAAC
>DATJCX010000059.1:0-63548 GCA_035497735.1 Brumimicrobium sp.
AAATCAATTATTTGTTTAATAATCGGTTTGTTGTTATTTTTGTTTCTACGAAATAGTCCCATTTTATCAATGTATTTGTTGTGATCTACAAAGATAAGGGACTATTTTACTTTAAAAACTTTCGGATAGTTGTGATAGAAAGTAAAGAATTACCGCTTAATTTTCTTGATAAATAATTTAATTGCGTACATTTGCCCCTTCAAAACGTTTTGTCATGTCACAAGGAGTAAAAATATTTGCTGGTAGAGCCACCCAAAAACTAGGCGAGGAGATTGCTAAAGCCTTTGGGATTTCTTTAGGAAATGTTATCGTTTCAGAATTTAGCGATGGAGAATTCCAGCCTTCATTCGAGGAAACTGTGCGTGGTCAAGATGTTTTTATCGTTCAATCTACATTCCCGCCATCTGATAATTTAATGGAATTATTATTAATGGTGGATGCAGCAAAACGTGCATCTGCTCGTTCTATTATCGCGGTGATTCCATACTTTGGATATGCTCGTCAAGATAGAAAAGACAAACCACGTGTTGCTATCGGTTCAAAATTAGTTGCCAACATGTTGATGGCCGCCGGAATTAACCGATTAATGACAATGGATTTACATGCAGACCAAATTCAAGGTTTTTTTGAAGTTCCAGTTGACCATCTTTATGCTTCGACTGTTTTCTTCCCAGAGATTGAGGAAATTGCGCGAACTGGAAACCTTGTTATTGCAGCGCCAGATGTAGGAGGAGCGAAAAGAGCAAGTTCTTATGCAAAAAAGTTAGACGTAGGTTTAGCCATTGCGCATAAGCAAAGAAAAGAAGCAAACGTAATTTCTGAGATGACCGTAATTGGTGATGTTGTAGGAAAAGACGTTGTGTTGATGGATGATATGATTGATACGGCAGGAACGCTAACAAAAGCAGCCGACCTATTGATGGAACAAGGAGCGAAAAGTGTACGAGCATACTGTACACATGCGGTTTTATCAGGTCCAGCTTACGAGCGTATTCAGCAATCAAAAATCACTGAATTAATTGTTACCGATACGATTCCTTTAAAGAAACAAGGAGACAAGATTCGCGTAGTTTCAGTGGCACCTTTGTTTGCGGATATCATCAGTAAATTAATCCACAACGAATCAATAAGTAAACATTTTATATATTAAATACAAAACAAATAATGGAAACAGTACAGTTGAGCGGTTCGTCAAGAGCGAACGTAGGGAAAAAAGGTACAAAAGCAGTACGTGATGCAGGAAATGTTCCTTGCATTCTATACGGATCAGGAGAGCAATTAGCTTTTCAAGTTCGTAAAGCGGATATCATGAAGTTGATTTTTAACCCAAACGTATATCAAATTGAACTTGATATCGATGGTGTTAAGAAAAAAGCAATTTTGCAAGATAAGCAAATGCACCCAGTTACTGACAAGCCTTTACACGTTGACTTTTTAGAGTTAGCTGATGATAAAGAAGTTAAAATGAGAATTCCTTTACGTATTTCAGGACGTTCTAAAGGAGTTATGAATGGAGGTAAGTTAATGACTAACTTCAGATCAATTAAAGTTGCAGGTTTACCAAAAGACCTTCCAGCGGTTATTGAACTAGATGTTACGCCATTACGTATCAATCAAGCTATTCGAACAAGTGAAATTTCGATTCCTGGTGTAAGAGTACTTGCAGATCCAAACGCAGTTGTTGTAGCAGTTAAAATGGCACGTGGTGCTGTTCTTGTTGACGACGAAGAAGAAGAGGAGGCATCAGCTGAGTAGGCTTTATTATTATATTTTTCAAAGGGCGGCGTTTGTCGCCCTTTTTTCATTTGGATGTTTCGGAAGTGGGTAACTGCTGCGTTGTTTTAAATGAGCACTCAATCACATACTAAGGTATGCTCATTTCGCACTCATTAAAAACGCCTTGCATTGACCTCACTTCTGAAACATCCAATAGTTTCATTAAAAAATAGAGAAACTGCTGCGTTGTTTTAAATGAACACTCAATCACATATTAAGGTATGCTCATTTCGTACTCATTAAAAACGCTCGAGGAGAGTTGAAAATTCAAAATTCTTTTTCATTTTCAATGCCTTGCATTAACCCCACTTCTGAAACATCCAATAGTTACAATAAAAAATAGAGGGACTACGGTGTTGCGAATTACAGAGTGAGAAAGAGAATGAGAGCAGAGGAAAGCTACTGCAAAAAACATACTCTTCCTTCCAAACGCCAGCCTTCGATACATTTTTATATTTTCTACCAAAAATCTAAAAACACTCAGTCTTACAATGTAAATATTAATATTTCGAAAAATTTTCTTGTCATACTGAGTGACTTTAAGAGGAACGAGTGAAATCGTATCGAAGTGTGACTACTCAAAAATCCTCCCCCCATCGCTCAAACCATGGAACAGAAATTGATACTCCGTATCACAGCATTGAAAATTAATTGTTATTTTTAACCTTGAATAAATTAACCATAATGAAGAATTTAACTTTTGTTTTTTTGTTTTTGATATCCTTTACAACTTTCTCTCAGATTGAGGTAACACGTGGGAAATTTCCTTTTAATCAAATCGTAGAATGGCCAGGAAAAGGAACGCTTTTGTTGGGCGATGACCCTACTGGGAAATCTCAGGAAATCAACTTAAGTTTGCTCAATCACCAAGGGGAAGTGCAGTGGAATAGATCGGTTTACCCGAAAAACAAAACCACGCATTTAATCACTTCAAGCAATTCTGATTACATCTATTTTGTAGATGATTTAAAACCAGAAAACAATCAAATTCGCTATAATCAAATGAATCAAAGTGGGAGCGTTGCACCTACGAAGTTTGATATGCTTAGCGTTATTCGTTCTTATCGCTATACGACGCCAAATGACTTAGAGTTGAGGGAAATTATTAATACGCCTAAAGCCTTGGTGTTTTACTTTCAATTGCCGGTAAAGGACAAGAATATCATAGAAAACTTCTTTGTTACTGTAACGCATCACAACAATAGAGTTTATCATTGTCAAGCACCTTCTACGAGTATGGATTTAGTTAAGAAAGGGCTGGATGAACATTATGTATTTGCTGGTGCAGACGATGAGGCTATTTATTTCACACATTTAAGTAATGAAGTTGGTGCTAACTTTGTAAATTTCTTCTCTTTTTCCCCGAAAGCTGAAAAACTCCAGCCAACAAAAATGCGTCCTATAAACTTTTCTCCGATGAATTCTGAAATTAATTTTATTGGTTTAACAGGAAGTTATTACTTGCAGACATTCACCAAAGCAAAGTTTGAAAATCGCGGGAAAGGAATTTATTTTAACGGTTCTTTTTATTATGCGGTGAATGATGATGGTGGGAAAAATTTGAAAGTTTACGGACAAAATGAAAAAGGTGAATTTGTGCTGTTGAAAGAATCGGCAAAGCAAGCGAATAGTAAGAAGAATAGCAGTTCTTCTGTTGCTTTTATTCCTCTAAAAGATAGGCTGTTCATCGTTAGTGAGATTGATAATAATACGGTTGCATTCGAGATTAGTGATGCTGGTATTAAAGAGACGAATGCAAGTAGTTTACAATTAACATCGCTAAGAAAAAACCCAAGTTCTTTCATGTCTAATTCCGACGAACACACATTTATTCACATGGTAAATGATATCCCTTATGCAATGGATATTAAAAATTTGGAAAAATTAGGTACTTTTGTTTTTCTAAAGAAATAGTTATGGTAATTGGTATTTGTGGAGGGAGTGGTTCAGGTAAAACAACTTTGTTAAATCGTTTAGCAGAGCAGTATGCGCAATTTAAGCCAACTGTTTTCTCTATGGACAACTACTATAAACCAGTTGATGAGCAAACAAAAGATGAAAAAGGTGTGGTTAACTTCGATTTACCAACAGCACTTGACAGAGAAGCTTTAATCCGAGATTTAAAGAAATTGACGGATGGTGAAAGTATCGATGTTCTTGAATACCAGTTTAATGCTGGAGGAATGAACAAAAGATTGATTACACTACATCCTTCTGACCTTATCATTGTTGAAGGTCTTTTTCTATTTGAATATAAGGAGGTTTTAGAGCTCTTAGATTTTAGTGTTTTCGTTGAGGTGGATCCAAAAATTCAATTGGATAGAAGGATTTATCGCGACCAAGACTCGAGAGGTTACTCCAGAACAGAGATTATTTATCAATGGGATAATCACGTTTTGCCTTGTTATAGAAAGTATTTGGAACCTTATATTAATGATGCGGATTTTATTTATCATAATGATAGTCGGTATGAGGTTGATTTTGTTTTGCTTGTTAGTGAATTGGATTTACGTCTCGGTCTTGTGGATGGTCCAAAAGTGTAGAGCTGCTGCGTTGTTTTAGAATTCGCACTCAATCACATACTAAGGTATGCTCATATCGTACTCATTTAAAACGCCTTGCATCACTAGCACTTTTGAACCATCCACTTCTTTCAATAAAACTTTTTGTTTCAAAGTTCGGCGTTGTTTTAGAATTCGCACTCAATCACATACTAAGGTATGGTCATATCGTTCTCATTTTCGATGCTCGTAGGAGTTGAAAATTCAAACTTCGTTCTCATTTTCGATGCTTTGCATTGCCCTTACTTTTGAACCATCTGCTATTTTAATGCTAGGTTTGTGTTTTTAAGATAGCTACTTTCCTTATTGCGGTTGGAATTTCATAATTGGGCAAACTTATTTTTATCGGAAAACAATTCTCACCTTTTTTTAGGGTACTTTGAATACTAATCCGTTGAATTTAATTAGATTTGTTTGTAATGAAATCAGCTAAGTTCAAAACACATTGGTTATTTTTTGCCGTTATAAGTCTTGCCTTATCGTGGATAGCTTATGCATTGTTTTACTATACTGACGTAGCGCAGGAGCAAAATCGATTTCAGCAAGAATTCAATGTACTAGAAAAGAAACAGCAACAGTTTGTTAAAACGCTTTCGGAAGTTGTAAATAGTAGCTCAATTGAGGAGATATGGAAGATGAAAGAATTGCAAAACAATTCTTATACTGTGCAGCTTTACCATCGTGATTCGCTACTATTTTGGAATAATAATTCTCTTAGCTTTCAGGATTATTTAAAGGAAGATAAAAAGCACTTTGTTGAACAGACGCTCAATGGTTTTTATCTAATCGATCAGTTTGAAGTTCATGATATCTCTATTTTCGTGGGAAGTAAATTGAAAAATGAATTCTATTATCAAAATGGTGCTCTTAAAAACAATTTAACCAAGCACTTTACCTCTAAAAACGAATTAAAACTGAGTTTAGATGCTTCTGATGATGGGTTTGGGATTACTTCTATCAATGGCGATACGAAATTATTCGTCGAGGTGTTAAAAGAGAAGACCATCGGTAGATACAAGGAATTGATTATTTTTTCTTTGTATATTTTCGGAATATTAAGTCTCTTGATTTCGCTAACGTCTTTGTTGCTTCCCCTTGCTAAAAAACAGAAATGGTTGATTTTACTTTATCCATTTGTCTTGCTTGCATTTCGCTACTTTTCTATTCAGTTTACTTGGTTTAAAGCTTTTAATAATTTTAATTTATTCGACCCTAATTTATTTGCCCATAGTAGTCTTATTCCAAGTTTAGGAAGTCTTATCATCAGTTTGGTGATTGTCTTTATTTTAGTTTGGTGGACGCTCAACTTTTTGTCTTTGGCAAATGAGAAAGGAAAATGGAGTTTTGTTTTACTTATTTCCTGCTATTTGGGACTACTGTTTTACTCGGTGTTGATTAGCATATTGTTCGAATCTTTGGTTGTGAATAGTTCGATTAACCTGGTCATCGATGAAATGTTTTCGCTCGACATTTATTCCTTTGTTGCTTTGTTTATCATCGCCTGTTTATTCTTTTCTTATTATTTCTTGATACGCCAACTAAGTACGAAACTCATTCATTCTAACATCCCATTAACGGTTCTCGCCTTAATTTGGTTTATCACCGGAGTTTCATTTTTTATACTTGAAATATTTTTCTTTAAGCACAATATGTTGCACGCAACATGGCCAGTTTTAATCAATGCTTTGATGTTTTATTTGGCAACAAAGACCAATTTATTAAACTCTACCAAGTACAACATTCTTCTGATTATTGTAATAAGTTTTTACGCTGCTATTTTCTTATTCAAAAACAATCAATCGAACGAACACCAAAAGCGGGAATTATACGCCAATCAATTGATAACAGAGCAAGATCCAACGATGGAAATTGAGTATCAGAATACGATTGAGCAACTTGTGGAGAATCCTTATTTCTATCAAACTTTGGATGAAATGGATTTCTTTTCGGCGCCTCATTTTGCCTTGCAGATTGAGGACTGTTGTTTTGGCTCTTTTTGGGAACAGTACGATATCGGTTTTTTCTTTTTTAATGAAGATGAAACGCCAACTTTAGAATACATCAGTGATAAAATTCGAACCAAGAAAAGTTTGGAACATATCATAGAAGAACATGCTATTGCTTCAACGATTGCTGATCAACTCTATTACGTGAAAGACTATCACGACCAATTGAGTTATATAGGAAAACGTTCTATCGAAAAAACGGATGGAGAAAAGTTGGATTTTTACATTCTTTTTAAATCGAAAAAAATTCCTGAAAAAATCGGATTTCCACGCTTATTAATGAACGAGAAATCTTATGCTTTGCAAAACTTAGAGGAATATTCCATTGCAAGATATTCCAATAATCAGTTAGTAATGAAATTCGGAACCTATGATTACCCGAGAAACATGAACGCTTTTAAAGATAAGATAGATACCAAACCGACCTTCTATACGGTTGCTGGAATTAATCATTTAGTATATAAGCAAGAAGATGGATTGGGTGTGATTATTTCCAAACCAGAAAAACGCTTTATTGAACAATTGAGCACTTTCTCCTACTTGGTTTTATTCTTTGGAGTATTTGCTTTTTGTGGATTATTAATAATGAATTTTAATAGTTTTTTCCCATTAAAAACACTGCAACTTTCACTGAAGATTCAGACTGTGCTGATTAGCATGATGGTTGGTGCTTTTGCCATTTTCGTGGTTTTATCTATTCAGAATGTTAAGCGCCAATACAACGCGAATACATTGGAGACGCTAAGAGAAAAAACAGCTTCTGTTGAGACGATTATCGACCAGCGTTTTGGTGCGAATGATGAACTGAGACCTGAAATTAATGGAGATTATTTTAATTTCCTACTGAAACGATTGTCTAATGTTTTTGTAGCAGACATCAACTTCTATTCTACAGATGGAAAGTTATTTGCCACTTCACAAACGAAGTTATACGAAAAAGGAATCAGCACCAGACTTATGAATAGTCAGGCTTATTTTGCATTGAAACAAGCAGATAAAAGTGAGTTTTTCCACCGTGAACATTTGGGGAATCTTACTTTCTTCTCGGGATACCTGCCTTTCCTGAATCATGATGGAAAACTTTTAGGCTTTATTAATTTACAACATTTTTCTAAACAAAACACTTTCCAAAATCAGATGAACGAGTTTATCGTTTCTTTTATAAATGTAACAGTTCTTCTATTGGTGATTAGTGTATTGTTAGCCATTCTTATTTCGGGGTGGATTACAGCGCCTTTGCGACTTATCCAGCAGAGTTTTGCCAAAGTGGAGTTTGGGAAGGAAAACAAGCCCATTCTGTACTCAGGAGATGATGAAATTGGTTCTTTGGTGAAAGAATACAACCATAAGTTGGAAGAATTAGAACTCAAGGCGATGGAATTGGCTAGAAGTGAAAGAGAGTCGGCATGGCGAGAAATGGCCAAGCAGGTGGCACATGAGATTAAAAATCCATTGACACCGATGAAATTGAGTGTGCAGCATTTTCAGCGTTCTTTTGATCCATCAGACCCTAGAAGTAAGGAAAAGATGCAACGATTATTTGCTTCATTGATTGAACAAATTGATGCACTTACAAACATTGCGAATGAGTTTTCTAATTTTGCTAAAATGCCGAAAGCCAATGAAGAAGAGTTGGATTTAGTGCCTGTTTTATATAAAATAATTGAACTATATCAGAATGACGAGGTGAAGATTCACTTGAGTCTAGAGAAACTTGAACAGGTTTCTTTGTTTGCCGATAAGGACCTTCTAATACGTGTGTTCAACAACCTGATTAAAAATGCGATTCAAGCAACGGAGGAAGGAGAATTTACCGAAATTGAAATAGCCATTAAAGAAGAAGTAAATCAATATTTAATTGCTATTAAAGACAATGGTTCAGGTATTCCTGATGAATTAAAAGATAAAATGTTTGTTCCAAACTTTACGACAAAATCAACAGGTTCAGGACTTGGATTAGCGATGACTAAGCAAATTATCACTTCGCTGCATGGTAACATTTGGTTTGAATCTGAACAAGGGAAAGGAACGACTTTCTATATTGAACTTCCTAAGCGAATGGAAGAATAATAAGGTCGTTTTTTTATCGGATTAAATTGATATGTCCTACATATTTGTGTCGCTCATCATTTTTCTTTTCTTTGAATTCTATTTTCCAATTGTAAGTTCCATCTTTTACGATATCTCCGCCATAGGTACCATCCCAACCAGCATTGGTGTCATGTGATTCAAAAATCAACGCACTCTAACGGTTAAAAATATACAGCGTGTAACTTTGTGGGTCATATCCAGGAATTGTTTTTTATGCTTGTTACATTAATTGACAAAGCTAGTGTTTTCAACGATGTTAGCGACTATTACTACATGAACGGTAAGGGGTGGAGAAGGATAAAAGTTCTTAAAAACAGTCCTTCTTATTTTTTCGAAATTGGGGCATCTAAAATGTTAGAATTTTCCATAGAAGAATAGGATATTAAAACAAAAAAGGGCAACATCATGTTGCCCTTTTCGTGTTTTATTTTGGAAGTTTATTTACTCCCATTCAAATGGATATATCCACTTGCAATTTTATCTTCATTGTATGGATTTTTGAATGTTGCTTTGTAGAAGTAAACACCGTCGTCACATTTAGGACCACTGTTTTTTACTTTTCCATTCCATTCAAAATCTAATTCATTACTTTCAAATACTACATTCCCCCAACGGTTAAGAATAACGATTTCAAATTCTTCAACATTTTCATGATCTAAGATTTTGAAAACATCGTTTTGATTGTCTCCGTTTGGTGTGAATATGTTCGGGAATTCCCATGTCATATCTGGAATGATAACTGTAATTTTTGTTGATGCTGAACTTACACATCCGTACTGGCTTGTTCCTGTTAAAACAGTTGTATAAACACCGTCATTGCTGAAAGTATGATAAACAGTTTCGTCATTGTTTGCCTCTGTTTGGTTATCACCGAAGTTCCATACAAAATCAGTTGCTCCAGTTGAGTTATTTGTAAAAATAACATCTAATGGTGGAACACCTTCATTTGGATTCGCGCTAAAGTCGATAGTTGGAGGATTGTGTGTTGTAACAGTCACTTGGTCTTCTACTGGACAACCTTCGATTGATCCAGAAACAGTGTATGTGAAAGAACCTAATTGACCTACAACAGATTCACCGTTTACTAGTCCATCACTCCATACGATATCGTCACCTTGAACATCTGGTGTCCATGATTCTCCGATACATAAGTTGATTACATCCGGAAGTCCTAAATCAGAAGATCCTATGATATGAATTTGTAAAGTGTCTGTGTAAACACATCCATTTTCTGTGAATGTGAATACAACATCATACGTTCCTGTTTGAGAACCTTCCAAGTTGATCAATCCAGAGATTGAAGATAGAATCAATCCAGTTGGAGATGAACTAAAGTTTCCTGCTCCAGTCTTTGTAATTGTAGTTGTACCAGCTTGACAGAAAGTAGTTTCTGTAGAGGTAATACCACCTACTGGTGCAGTTGGTTCTGTTAATATTTTTGTAATCGTATCATCACATCCGTTTCCATCTGTAACGATAACCGTGTATTCTCCTGGCGCTAAATCTGTAAAGACATTTTCACTTTGAGAAGGACCGCCATTTAAGCTGTATTCATAATCTGGAGTACCACCTGATTGTGACAATGTAATTGTTCCGTCATCATATCCGTGACAAGAAATGTTGATTGTATTTCCATCAAGACCTATATCTCCTGGATCAATTAAATTAACAGTAGTGCTTCTCACACAACCACTGTCATCAACTACGGTCACAAAATAATCTCCTGAAGGTAAATCTGTAAACACATTACTCGATTGTGGACTTCCTCCATTTAAATAATATACATAAGGTTGAGCCCCCACAGAAGCGTTCACCACAATTTCTCCATCGTTCACTCCATGGCATGAAACATTCTCAAAAGTAGCATCTACTACTACAGGATTCTCAACTATAATTGGAGAATATAAGCTTGGTGTAACAACAACCTCATCCTCTACCACAATTGGAGTTCCGCCAGAGCAAGAGTTATAAGTTACTCTCGCTGTATATGTGGTTTCCACTGTAGGACAAACATCAACACTTAAATCTGTACTAATTACGTTATCGTTTTCATCTAACCATTCAGTGGTGTAAATAGGAGTTCCATTGGGAACAAATCGCCATGCTTCTGGAGAGTTTTCATCTACCGTCCATTGACCTGTATTTCTGCCTGGAGGCGCAATTCCTTGACCTCCACCGTTGGGCATAATGCCTATTACTGCACGACCATCACGCCAAGACATACACAAGTCCTTTCTCTTTACATATACTTCAATTGTGTTGGTAACTTCATGAAGAACAATCATAGAAGAGCTACGGAGTGTTGCTCTACAACTAGTTCCAAAGTGAGGAAGATTGTCGAATGTAACAACTAAAACTCGACAAGGAGCTTCTCCCAATAAGTGGTACTTTACTTGTCCTCCATATTGTGTTCCAGGCTCTATATCATGGTAAACTCCAAAAATGTTTCCTGGATTACTGCTTGCCCCTAAGTTGTTTGTCGGAATGGGGGCGTCAAAACTATAAGGATGGTACGTTCCTACCACGTTTCCTAATGAAATAGCTCCATTTGAACCAATTTTAGCTTGGGTATAGGTTTGCCCATAAAAGCAAAAATCAAACGGGAGATTAATTAACGGACTCCATACATCATCCGTGTTTACGGAAACGGCAGTTCCCCCTGGGTGATTGAATGGAATGGGCGGTGCATACGGAATTGATTCAACTACGTACGTGTCCGTATTTCCTGCATGAAATGGATTTGCCGTTAATGTAACGCAGGTTTCTGTACAATCTATGTTAACGTCTTCTCCTGCATCAACACTTGGGCAACCCACAAAGTTTTGAGCTTTTACATTTCCTGATAGGAAAAGGACAAACAATCCTAATACAATATATATTCTATTCTCTTTCATCGTTGGCTATTGTAAGTTTAAATTCAAAATTGATGTTGTGTTCATCTAATTTTTTTCGAAGTTCTTCTTTTGTAATAGTGCGTTCAGAATCAAAATATAAAACATCTACATTTTCTTTGCTTTGAGCGTATGTTCCAAACAATTCCTCACATGCAGGAATGGTTTCTTTTAATTGAAACTCATTAATTTCTAAGAAAGTAATCTTATAATATGTTGGCTCACCGCTTGTTGTTTGAGCATTGATGCTCAATACTGATAGCATTAAGAACGCTAATAATAATTTTATTTTTTTCATAATCAATATAATTTATATTTAATGTAAGACGACCTATTATAAATAAGGTTGCATAAAAGTGTTAAAATTTTTAGCTTTTAAAGATTCTCTCTTGAACTGCTTCGTTTTTATTTGCCAATTGGCCACAAGCAGCATCTATATCTTTACCTCTACTACGGCGAACATTGACAATAATGCTTCGGTTTTCAAGGTACTCAACAAATCGGTCCAACTTATCTGTATCGGCACGTTTAAATTCTACACCATCAATTGGATTATATTCGATTAAGTTAACTTTACAAGGAATAACCTTACAAAATTCCGCTAACTCTTGTGCGTCCTCCAATTCATCGTTAAAGTCCTTAAAGACAATGTATTCGTAGGTTACACGTGTGCCTGTTTTTTCATAGAAATAACGCAAAGAATCCGCGAGTGCCTCTAGATTGTTTGTGTTATTAATTGGCATGATTTGACTTCTTTTTTTGTCGTTTGCTACGTGAAGTGATAATGCGAAATTGAACTTCACTTCATCATCCCCCATTTTCTTAATCATTTTAGCAATTCCAGCAGTGGAGACAGTGATTCGCTTTGGAGACATTCCCAAACCTTCTTCTGAAGTAATCTTGTCGATACTTTCCATGACATTCTTATAATTTAGAAGGGGTTCTCCCATTCCCATATAAACAATGTTTGTTAGATTCTGTCCGTATTTTTCTTGTGCTAAATTTTTAAGGTAAACAACTTGGTCAACTATTTCTCCCGCTGAGAGATTTTTTAATAATTTCAACTGTCCAGTTGCGCAAAATTCACAGCCCAAGCTACAACCTACTTGTGAAGAGATACAAGCAGTCATTCTATTAGCAGTTGGAATTAATACTCCTTCTACCACCTTTCCTGGCCCAACGTTAAACGCACACTTGATTGTTCTATCGCTAGATATTTGCTGCTCATCTAATGTAATATGATCTATGAAAAAGCGTTCTTCTAATTGTTCTCTTAGTTTTGCACTAAGGTTGGTCATTTCTTCAAATGTCGCAGCATTTTTCTTCCAAAGCCATTCGTAAACCTGCTTGGCTCTAAATGCTTTTTCCCCCATTTCTACAAATGAATTTTGTAAATCCTCCTTGGTCAGTGCTCTAATATTTTTTTTCTCTTCCATAATTCGATGTGCAAAGGTCGATGTTTTTTTTGGAATTATAAAATTAGAAGGCTTGAAATAGGAAATAGCGTCTGAATTATTGCATTAAAGGTGGTTTTTTATAGGAAATACTTCCACTTTACTCCTTCTTACAAGTCATTCTTCGAGTCCTATGATCCTTTATAGTCAGTGAGTCCCCTTCTGGATTTGGTGAATATACAGTATATATATTGGTGTGTTCTTTTTTAAGGATAAATGAATTCTTTTCCCAATCGAAATCAAACTCTTCTGTATAGTCTTCTCCATATTCATAATAATTCAAAGACAGTTTACTCTCTGTAGTAGTATATTTAAAGTTTAATTTCTCTGCTTCGCTATAATCGGTATATATTCTCCAGCCTGTTCCGTCTTTATTGAACTGAAATATTCCTGCATATTCATTAACGTTATTCTTTTCATTTGCTGGCCAGGTGGAGATAACAATCTCTTCATCTTTGATTATACTCCATTTACCACCTTTGCTCCATAAATTTCGTTCTATTTTCACTTCTTTTTTACAAGAAGAAAATATGAACAGTACGAGTACCATAAATAATTTATTTTTCATCTTATTATGTTTTAATTTTCCACCTATTCAGTCTGTTTTTAATGTCTGCTTGAGAACATATTTTCGATTATTCGACTGGTTTTGCGGTAAACTCAAATTAATATTCTATCTATTTTTTTCACAATTAAACTTTACTCCATAAACCTCTTGGTAGGGGATTGGATTGTTATTTTCATCGTAGTAGGTGTTATTATGGGTCTCTGAAAGAATCATCACCATTTTGTCTTTTTCCCATTCAAGACCACAAACGAATCCTTCAATATCTTCATAAATAAAGAAGATTGAGTTTTCTGTATGATGATATGAAAACTCATTGTAAACATACTCTTCATAAAAATAATCTTCTATAATATCCGCTAGATTTGAAGAAAAATTAAATTTTCCAGTTCCATCTTTATTAAACTGGATTGTACCTCCATTTTGAATCACATCACTATAATTATATTTATTTGGTTCAGTTGTTTCTAAGAACTCTTCTACCGACTTAATTTCCCACTCTCCTCCGTGATTCCAAAGATTTTTTTCTATCTTTTTGCTTTTACTACAAGCTGTTGCAGTAAGTACAAGAAGTAGGATAAACATTAGTTTTTTCATAATTATTCTTTTTTGAGGTTTCACATTTATGCCATCTTAAATATAGCTTCTTCATTTGTTTTAACTTAATCATCTTAGTTTACATTTCTTTCTTCTTTTTATTTTTTGAGTGGAAAAGCGTAACGCACTCCCAATTCAAAATCCATTGTACTTAAATAAAGTGTTTCTATGGGAATACCCTTAAGTTTCTCGTAAACATCTTCCTCATACAAATCTGTAACAGACCATTCTGCGTACTTTGTCTTCATTATCCGAAGACCAAAACCAACAGAAGCGGTAATGTGAAACCCATCAAATGCACGAAAATCTACACCTGTTAGGATACTTCCTACGAAAGGAGTTCCAACGTAAAATCTTGAATGATAAACATAATAAGGAGAGCCACCAAAAACCATGTAACTCTTAGGAACATCTCTAATGCTAAGCGCATCCTCATCTAAATGGTTTAAATAATAATTTGTTTTAATTTGTCCATATCCGTTTATCACGAGGATTAGCCCAAACTGATGTTCATTAAATAGCCGAGTAGAAATTGTTCCGCCTAACGTGTGATTGTTATAATCAAATGCGCCTCTAAAATTAAACATATTCGCTGTAATTGTCTCCATTCTATAATTACCTAAAATTGATAACTGAATCTTCTTAAAATTTAACGAAACTCCTAACTGTCCAATCAAACCTAGAAAACCATCTGCCGTATAGCCACAATCATCACATAATTCCGCAAAGAAACTTGATCTTAAATTATGTTCTGAGACACCAATTACTGGTCTCACTTCCACTTGGGAAAAAGAATGCTTTCCAAAGAGGATGAAGGACGCAACTATAAATAACCACTTTTTCATTGCTTTATGATTTTAAAATACCTGGCTTCATGTTATGAAGTTATGGGGAGTTAGTGAGTTTGGAAGTTTTTTTGAGTGGAAAAGCGTAGCTTAAGCCTAATTGAACATCTAAAAAATGAGAAAAAACATTTTCTGTTGGTATCGTTTCCAGTTTTTTATAGACATCTTCGTTTTCCTTCCATTCTGCGTATTTTACTTTCATGACTCTAAAAGCATAACCAGCAGCGATGTTTAAACTTAGATTTTGGTTTAGTTTGATATCTATTCCTCCTAAAAGGCTGCTTGCTAAAGGTGTGGAATGGTAGAAGTTAGAGTAGTAATAGTCCACTGTGTATTCTCCACCAGGGATGGAGGGATAGTAGTAAGTAGCGGAAGACTCATTTTTAGGTATGAATTCATTATCTAATAAATATCCTTTTTTGTAATTTGATGTTATTTCAGTTAAAGTAGAAAGAAAGATAAATGGTTTTATTTTTCGGTCTCGGTCTTTGTTATTAAAAGTATATTTTAACGAGAGACCTGAAAAATGAGAGCGGAGTACAGAATTATAAACAATATACTGATGCTCTTCATTTGGATAAATATTGCTTTTATACGCAACAACATTAGAAGAAAATTGATAAATTAAAGAAACATCCAAATCGCCTTTAGCTTGACTAAAACGAGTTCCCAAATTCAATCCAAGCGCACCATATACTTGACTCCCTTTATTACTAATAACTTCCTTTTCAAATGACCCTAAAAATCCAGTCACCAATTGAAACTTTTCCTGTGAGAAAGTAGTTAAACTTATATAAATAAATGTGAAAAAGAGGGCGAAAATTTTCATCGTTTTATTATTTTAAAGGTTCATTATTTTGAGTTCCCAGTACAGAAGAACCGTTATCATTACTGCCCAGACCTGATTGCGCTATGGATAAGTTGGTTAGCAATAGAATAATTATTGAAAATAATACCTTCCGCTTAGGTGCGAAGTGTGTGTGTGTGTGTGTGTGTGTGCCAAAGTTCGGCTTACAACACCCTTTTGGATTACATTTTTCATAGTATTAGAATTATTTAATCCAAACATAAGTAAATGTTTTGACTATTCCAAATTTATGAATTGAATCGCTATTGAACGAGGTTCAATTATCAAAAGCATTGGAATTAGAAGGTATTGTAATGGTTCCGACTAAATACTATTTACTCTTGCATACTATTTGTAGTGAAAGACGATTGTTTTTAGAGGATTTGTAAAGGAATTATCTTCCTCATTAAAGTAGCTGAGTTGTTTTGGTAAGTCCTTTTCATATTGTATTTCACCAATTTCTAAATGAATAAATTCTTCGTCTATTGTTTTTAGACTGTCGCTAAAACCGACACATAAACCGTCTGAGTCATAGGTGTAATGTCGCTTGGTAACAAAGTATTTGTCAAAAAACCATTGTGATTTCAACACCTCGTTAGAATAGAAAAGTTGTTTTGTTTTTATTGATTTTTCTACGAGATTTCTCACTGAGAAGCTGGTCGAGTAAGATTGTGGGGCTCCATAATAAAACAGCTCGTTTCTTTGTGGTCTAAATTTTAAGTCGATATATGAAACGTTCCAATTACTGCTGTCTAATATGAAAATATGTGTAGCTTTATTTTTGGCGTATTCATCAATGTATTCTATATATTCATCCGTATGTTCTATTTTCTTAAGAATTGAATAAGGATGAGATTCATCTAAATTGGTTTCATCTTTTAGTTTTTTCTTTCCAAATTGTATTTTACTCTTAATAATAGGAAAGGAGTAGCCAAAACTATCAATTTCCTGATTATATATAAAGTCATCCTCAGAAATTTTAACTCCAGAAATATATTGATGAATTTCTACACTTGTGATTTCTCCCATAGGGTTAAAGTTGTAATACTGAATTTTATATGGGAGCGTATCCGTGTCTATTGTAACAGAGTCTGTGGTGTTATAATTGGTAAAAGTAAGCGCTATCTGTTGAATGTTTTTTTCTTTAATAACTGTTTCATTAAACCAATTCGGAAAACTCATATTTTCTTTATTGAACTCGTTCATCGTTTCCCAATTAACAAATTGTTGTGTTTTTATTGGTAGTATTTCTGTTTCATTATTCTTTTCTGCTCCTTTTTGACATGAAAAAGAAATTGCAATCAAGAGAATAAAAAGAAATATGAGCTTCATCAACTATTTTTGGTTTAATGCTCGAATATACAAGGATTTATTTGAATATTAGTATTGTAGAAATTTAATTTTCTTTATTTTTCCTTTTCATAATAATATCTACTGTTTTCCTTCCTTTTTCAGGCATAGTTCCAAATACATGGTCCCAAAGTGAACTGGATACACCAAAGGCCCTATCATGTTGTTGAAAGTGATGTATGTTGTGATGTCTCCACCAGAAATCCCACTTTTTTAATGGTTTTCTTTTATGCACCATATAATGTAGGTACATGTAAAGTGAATAGCCAATTAAAAAACCTGGTCCAACTACAAAGGCGTAAATTCCCATCGCTAAATAAAACAGCGAGAATAATATAGCGGCTATAATTAGAGAGGGAACTGGAGGAAGTACTGTTCTCGAAATATCATTTGGGTATTCATGATGAATTCCATGGAAAAGATAATGAATTCCAGAATCATATGAAGCATCTCCAATTTTATGGTAAAGAAATCTGTGCAATAAATACTCTCCTAAGGTCCAAGAGAATAAGCCTATTAAAAATAAGCCAGCTGTGTTTCCAATGGAAGCACCTGTTGATTGACGGTAATAGGAAACTAAAAAATAAGTTACAATAGTGTACATCACAATAATGATTATTGGATGTGTCTTTGTTAAAAACTCTAAGAATTTATTTTTGAATAATCTTGGAGACTTAGTGTTTGGATAAACAATTGCTTTAATCTTTTTTTCTTGATCTTCCATTGGTAGTCTTTTCTATTTTTCTGATTAAAAATATTGTAGTTTTATCTATGTATTATCAAAACAAATGTATTCAAATTTTTTATAAAAAGAATATGAATTCCAATGTGTTTTAAATACTAATATTATGAGTTTCATATTAGTTGTAGGTTTAGATGGTTTGTTATGAGTAGTTTAGGTTCAAAGTCGTGATTCTCCATACGTAATTCATATTTCCTTTGTATCTTTGTGAAATACACAAAAAAACAACGTTTTATGTCAGTAATAGATATTCAAAAAGCACTTAAACAATTAGGTGTTAAAGAAGGAATTAACAGTGGGGCAACTACAGGGAAATCCAATTGGTTAAAAACCACAGGTGATGTAGTAGAGTCTGTAACTCCTGTTGATGGTTCAACAATAGGAAAAGTTCAATTTGCAGCAGTAGGAGATTTAGATACTGTTTTAGACAGTGCATCAAAAGGTTTCCTTGAGTGGAGACAATGGCCAGCTCCAAAGCGAGGAGAGGTTGTAAGACAATTTGGTGATGCTTTAAGAGAAAATAAAGAAGCTTTAGGAGCTTTAGTTTCATACGAAATGGGTAAATCTCTTCAAGAAGGAATGGGAGAGGTTCAAGAAATGATAGATATCTGTGATTTCGCAGTTGGAATTTCACGTCAGTTATATGGATTGACAATTGCTTCTGAAAGACCAGATCATAGAATGATGGAGCAATGGCATCCACTTGGAGTGGTTGGGATTATTTCAGCTTTCAACTTCCCAGTTGCTGTTTGGGCTTGGAACACAGCTTTGGCTTGGGTGGCTGGAAATACATGTGTTTGGAAGCCTTCAGAGAAAACTCCTTTGACAGCGATTGCTTGTCACCATTTAATTCAACAAGTTTTTGAGAAAAATAACGTTCCAGATGGTGTTTCTTGTTTAGTAGTGGGTGGACCAGATGTTGGTCAGAGTATGACTGCTGATAAGAGAGTAGCTCTGGTTTCTGCAACGGGTTCTACTAGAATGGGACGTGCAGTGGCGCAAACTGTTGCTGCTCGTTTGGGGAAATACTTATTGGAGTTAGGAGGAAATAATGCGATTATCATTACACCTTCAGCTGACTTGAAGATGGTTGTTCCTGGAGCTGTATTTGGAGCTGTTGGAACTGCCGGACAACGTTGTACATCAACACGTCGTTTGATTATTCATGACAGTGTTTACGATAAAGTAATGGACAGCATCGTGAAAGCATACAAGCAAATTAAAATTGGTAATCCATTGAATGAAAACAATCACATGGGACCTTTAATTGATAAGGATGCTGTTGCAATGTACCTTGATGCTATTGAAAAAGCGAAAAAAGAAGGTGGAAAAATCCTTGTTGAAGGTGGAGTGCTTGAAGGTGAAGGATATGAGTCTGGATGCTACGTAAAACCAGTAATTATCGAAGCGGAAAATCATTTCGAAATTGTTCAACATGAAACTTTTGCACCTATCTTATATGTAATGAAATATTCTGGAGAAATTGCTGATGCAATCGCACTGCAAAATGGTGTAGTTCAGGGATTGTCTTCTTCAATTATGTCTAATAATATGCGTGAAGTTGAGGAGTTCTTGTCTTACAAAGGTTCAGACTGTGGTATTGCAAACGTAAATATCGGTACTTCTGGTGCTGAGATTGGTGGTGCTTTCGGAGGTGAAAAAGAAACAGGAGGTGGACGTGAGTCTGGTTCTGATTCTTGGAAAGCTTACATGAGAAGACAAACGAATACAGTGAATTATTCAACGTCTTTACCATTAGCACAAGGAATTAAATTTGATTTATAAGAAGCGTTTCGTTAAACCATAATATAACGCAAAAAAGGCCCATTGGAATTATTTCCTTTGGGCTTTTTTTGTTAAAAATGTCACCGCTAATGAAATAGTTGTTTTTATGAAATTATACTCTTTATATGACTTGTAGAGGTTTTCAACAGCTTAGCAGACTGTCAAAATATTAAGTGTTTCTGAAGTCTCGTTTGCTGAAAGAGGGATTTTCAGAAATTTTGCCTAAATTTGTTATATGTGTACAGTTACTTTTTTTCCGCTAGCAAATGATGAATTTGTTCTCACTTCAAATAGGGACGAAATGCCTGAACGTGTAACAATTCCTCCAGCTGAATATGTTTACAATGAAGTAAAAATGACCTTCCCAAAAGATCAATTAGCAGGAGGAACATGGATAGGTTATAGCGAGAGAAAACGTACTCTTATGCTCATGAATGGTGGCTTTGAAAGCCATGAAAGAAAACTAACATATCGTTTAAGTCGTGGTATTATCGCCCTTGAACTGCTCGCAGCTAAAAGTATCTCTAAATTTTTAAAGAAGTTTGACTTTCAGGGTATTGAACCTTTTACTATCATTCTTTTTGATTATAAAAGAGGTGCGAATCTTTATCAAATTGTTTGGGATGAGGTGAAAATTCATTTGATAGAATTAGAACTAAAACCACATATTTGGTCTTCGACTCCCTTGTACGATGAAGATATGCGTGGACTTCGTGAAGATTGGCTCAATGATTTTTTAGCTACGCATAAAGAGATAAAGCCTGCTGATATTTGGAAGTTTCACGAAACAGCTGGAAATGGAAATGCTAAAGTCAATTTAGTTATGGATAGAGGCTTCATTCACACTAAGAGCACTACACAAATCACTATCAAAAAGAAAGTGGCGAAAATGCAATATTTGGATAGGGATTCAACGAATAAATAACATTGCCTTACTAAAATTTATCTTCAATACATGCAAACACAAATAAAGGAAGCATTAGTCGTAAAGAGTGCGTCTGCAGGAAGTGGTAAAACCTTTTCCTTAGTACAAGATTATCTGAAACTGACACTTGTAGATGAGGTTGGACCCAAGAATTTCGCCCGAATTATCGCGATGACCTTTACCAATAAGGCAGCATGGGAAATGAAAGAACGAATCATCGAGGCTTTAGACCAATTGGCGCATATTGACCAATTGGAGGGTAAAATGACCAAAAAAGCGCAAAGTTTGATGGATTCTACAGTAGAAACGACGAAATTATCGTCGGAAATCATCAAGTCAAGGGCAAAGCGTGTGCTTTCTGAAATCTTGCATAATTATGAGGACTTTAATGTGTTGACAATCGATAAGTTTTCTTTGCGTTTAATTCGAACTTTTAGTAGAGATTTGGACTTGCAGGAGAATTTTGAAGTGACTTTAGATGAAAAAGGGTTGTTAGAACGAGTGATAGATGATTTAATGTCCAAAATTGGGAAAGCAGATGAACAAGAAATTACAGATTTAGCACTTAGTTATGCCAAAAGTAACCTAAACGAAGGTGATTCATGGGACTTTAGAAAAAATCTGATAAAATTTAGCACGGTTCTAACAAAGGAGAATGAACAAGCTTTTGTGGATGCTTTGCTGGAAAAAGAGTTTACAAAAGATGGATATAACGACTTATTAAGTGAATTAAGAGCAATCGATCAGGAGCATTTAAGCAAATGCAAGGAAATTTATGATTATTTCATGTCTCTAAATACAACGGAGGATGATTATCCAAATAAGAGTCGAGGTATTTATGGCCAATTATCAAAATTACCTGCAAGAACGATTTACGCTTCTTCGCCTCCGTCTAGTACGATTCTAAAAACGATTTCAGGTGAAAACGTTAAACCAGCTCATAATGTTGACGGTCGTTTGATGGAAATGATGAACGAACTTTATGAGTTTGAAGCAAAAAGTTCCGATCGTGTGTTTACACTAAAAACGCTGCGTTCAAACTTTTATAACTTAGCACTTTTACGCTATATCTCAAAAGAATTAACGGAGTTTAAAGAAAGAGAAAACTTAATTGGTATTTATGAATTTGGCCGTAGAATTGCTGATTTGCTGAAACGTGAAAATACGCTTTATATCTATGAAAGATTAGGAAATAGATACAATCATTATTTGTTGGACGAGTTTCAGGATACGAGTAGATTACAGTGGTTGAACTTGGTGCCCTTGGTACATGAATCTATCGCTAATAAACACCAAAATTTAATTGTAGGAGACCCAAAGCAAGCGATTTATCGTTTTAGAAACGGTCTGGTTGAACAATTTGTTGCTTTGCCCAATATTTACAATCCCGATAATGATGAGGAACTGAATAGAATTTCTGATTTGTTTCAAAAAATGGGAAGAAAAGATGCCTTAGAAACGAATTATCGCTCAAGGAAGTTTATCGTTGAGTTTAACAATATTTTCTTTAGATATTTATTAGATATTTTACCGAAAAGTTTTAACGAATACTACGAAGATATCAAGCAAATCCCGAATAGTGATACTGGTGGATTTGTGCAAGTTGACCGTTATGACAGCAAGAATGTAAATGATGAAATTGATGGATTTGAAGTCGCTTATCTTCTCGAAAAGGTTGCGAAATGTCGTGCCGATAATTTTGAGTACGGTGATATTTGTATTCTGGTAAGAGGTAAAAAAGAAGGTCAACTATACGCCAAAGCTTTGACCGATGGAGGAATGAAAGTGGTGAGTTCTGACAGTTTATTGGTCTCATCCGACGCAATGGTACAGTTTTGCATCGATTATTTGAATTTACGTCGTAACACTTCTAATACTTCTCTGCAAATTAAATTTGCAAGCGCTTATTTTAGAATGAATGGTAAAGATCCTGTTATTGCCTTGTCTGAATTTTGGATAAATGAACAAGTCGGTAGTTTTGACTTTCCTTTATTTATCAAGCAACATTTTGAAAATAGAGACCGCTTGTTTTTCGCATTTGAGAATTTATATGACCTAGGGGTTAAGTTGTTGAATTTAGCGAATTTAAGTGAATTGAAAAACCCGTATCTACATCATTTAATGGACATTTTCCAAGAATATGATTTGAAAAACGGTCCAGATATCAGAGGTTTTATTGAAGATTGGAATGCAAGTTTAAAAAACAGTGCTATTCAAATGCCGGAAAATAAAGAGGCTATTAAAATCATGACGATTCACAAATCGAAAGGATTAGAATTTCCTGTTGTTATTATTCCAAGAATGACATGGAAAATTAAGACTTCATCCAATAGTCACTTTATTCAATTGGAGAATGGAGAATTGATTTATTCCAACTTGAAAAAGGACAGTGCACCTACTTATATTACAGAACGTTACCAAGAAGAATATAGACAGTTATTATTAGATGAACTGAATGTTTTATATGTGGCGTTAACGCGTCCAAGTGAACGACTTTATCTGCTATTAGATACTTCTTTGCCAAAGGAATTGGAATATTATAGTCAGTTGAATCAAGCGGTTTCTATATCTCTAGGTCAATGGGATGAAAATGAAGAGATTGTTACGTTTAAGAACGATGAAACGATTAAAATTGGGGAAGAAACAGTTCGTGTTGCCACAAGTTCTGATAGTAGTTTGGTGAATGAAAACGCTTTTATTCCCAAAGATATTTCAGATAATTTATGGTTTCCAGACTTGGCTTTGCTCGATGAAGAAGCAAGAGAGAATGAATCTTTTAATGAAAATCAGCGATTTGGGAAGCAGTTGCACAATGTTCTTTCAAAAATGGACGATGAAAGCTCCTTGGATGAAGTCATTCAAGAATTTGTTGAGAATGGAGAAATTGAGCCAAAAGATGTAGCGCTGATAAAAGCAAAAGCGATGGAAGTTGCACAGCGACTAGCAAAGGAAGAGTTTGCCCAATCCGCCAAACAAATATTGAATGAACAGACCATTATTATCAATGAAAAGCAAGTGCGCCGACCGGATAGAATTTATATTGGAGAAGACAAAGTGACCATTATAGATTTTAAAACAGGGGAGAAGGAAAAGAAGCACATCAAGCAAGTTTCGGACTATTGTAAACAGCTTTACGATATGGGGTACGACCAAGTAGAAGGTTTTTTACTTTACACGGAAGGAAAGGAAGGTGAGATGCAATTGATAAAAGTTTAGTCTAATCTACCCTTGATAGCGTTTTCTACCATTTCCTCTAAGTCATAGAAAGTATGATTCAGCGTTTTGGTGATTTTCGCATTGCTGTATTTTGACACGTTAAAGGAACTTCTAGCAACTTCCTTTGTGATACTTGGTTTTGAGAAAGTAATAAAAGCCCAAGCAACAGATAAGCGCCAAGTGAGTCCCATAATAAATTTTGAAAGCTTGAGTTTTGCTGGCTTTTTATCCAGCTTTTCAGCGATGAGTTGAAAGAAATTTTTGAATGTTTCGTTGGCTCCTGTCAATAAGAATCTTTCTCCAAAAGTCTCTTTATTCATCAATTCTACCATGATTTTTGAAACATCTCTAGCATCTACAAATGAATTTGCGCCTGGCGAATAAAAAGGCATTCCTTTTTTGATCGTTTTGAATATTCTCATTGAACTTTCATCCCAATCACCTGCGCCAATAATAACGGAAGGATTGACAATTACTGCGTTTAACCCTTCTTGAATGGCACGCCAAACTTCCTTTTCCGCGCTGTATTTAGCGATCGAATAACCGCTAGTTTCATCTGTAAGTACCCACTTTCCATTTTCCGTAATCTCCTCGTGAGAAGGGATGTCTTTATTTCCAACAGCAGCGGTGGAACTTACATAACACAATTTTTCCACACCAAAATCGAGGGCGATATTCATCACGTTGGCCGTTCCATATCTGTTGATTTCCATCATTTTATTAAAATCTTGTCTCGCAAAAGAAACGATGGCAGCGCAATGGTAAACAATTTTATGACCTTTCATTTTATCCTCTAACCGAGGAATGTCTAGTAGGTCACATTCTTCCCATTTAATTTTCTTGAAATAGTCTTTATAATCTTTCTTTAGATAGTACTTAAAACAAGCTTTTACCGTTTTTATCTTGTCCTTATCACGATAAATAGCGGTGATCGTGTCGTGTTGCTTTGTCAACTCAACCAATAAATGACTGCCTAGTAGCCCTGTGCCTCCTGTTACAAATACCATGATTCAAAAATACTATTTTTAATTAATACTGTGATGGATTCATTGAAAATTAGGTAAACAGCTGTTTGTTAGTGTTTTGAGTTTAGAATTCTAGTTCGGTTAAAGGATCCCAAAATAGATTTTTAAAGTCCACTATTTTGTCGTCTTCCACTTTTATTCCTTCTTTTTCAAGCAATTCCTGCATTCTTTCAGGCGGATTGAAGTGATGTTTTCCTGTGAGAACTCCATTTCTGTTGACAACGCGATGAGCTGGAACATCTTTGGTATGCGAGCCATTTAGTGCCCAACCAACCATTCTGCTAGACTTAGCCATTCCAAGTGCTTTTGCAATTGCTCCATACGAAGTAACTCTTCCTTTTGGAATAAGTCGGGTAAGATCAAAGACTTTTTCGAAAAAGTCTTTTCTGTCTTCGTTTATGGAACTTACTTTAGCCATTAGTTAATCGTGAATTTCGTATATTTTATAACCGACCCTTTGCTAGTGAAAAGTTCTTCGTAATACGTTTTTATACTTAGAATTTCTTGCTCTTCTTCTGGAAATTGATTGATATCTTTATATAAGTCCCAAGTCAAAAATAAAGGTTTATAATTGTGTAATTTTATTTGTTCTTCTGTTGATTCGAAAAGAATATCACTATCCGTTTTTAGGTGGATGAAACCACCTGGTTTTAAAAACTTTCTATAACGCGCGATAAACAGCTCAGAAGTCAATCTTTTTCTTGGTTTTTTTCGTTGTGGATCTGAAAATGTAAGCCAAATCTCGTCCACTTCGTTTTCTGCAAAGAAAGAGTCTATAAAGTCGATTTTTGTGCGCAAGAACTTGATGTTTTTTAATCCTTCCTCCTCTGCTTGAGTAGCACCGATATACATTCTGTTTCCTTTTATGTCCACCGCAATAAAGTTACGATTTGGGTATTTTCTTGCTAGTCCAACAGCATACTCTCCTTTTCCACAACCCAATTCTAAGGTAATCGGATTATCATTTCCGAAAAACATCTGACCCCACTTTCCTTTGTAAGGAACTTTGTCTTCGTTAATCATATCCATCGTAGGCTCTAATACGATGTCCATTTTTTTTATTTCTGCAAATCGGAATACTTTCTTACCAATCATTTGTTTCGTTTTGACTTACAAAATTAAAAATCTTCCTTTTGAAAGTCATGTATTGCACCAATTGTTTTGTAGTAAAAAGCAAATTCCTTATATTTCTGTTGTTTTTTGCCACTTGTTTGGTTTTTACCCGCGATTTGTTTAGCGTGTTATCTCGAGAATAAATAAATCGTATATTGCAAGTTAAAACAGTTGTAAAACATGCCGATTTCGTCTATTTACTCAAAGCGGATATTGATAAGTCCATTGAATTGGGGCTTAGGTCATGTGAGTAGAACTATTCCTATTATTCAGAAATTACTGGAGAATAAGAATGAGGTTTACATCTGTTGTGACCAAGATCAGGAGTTGTTTTATAGACAGTATTTTCCAGAATTGTGGTATATTTCTCATGCTGGCTATCCTTTCCGATTTAGAGGTAAAGGCGAATGGTCGAAAGATATATTGTCGAATGTTTCTAGTTTGAATAAGTTTTTAAAACAGGAAGAACTAAAAGTGAAGGACTTGGTAGAAAAGTTCCATTTTGACTTAATAATTTCTGATCAACGCTTTGGTTTTCGTTCCAAGAAAGTAAAAAGTATTATCATTTCTCATCAATTTAATTTACCTGTTTCGAGTTGGAATGTTTTTGCTAAATTCTTAAATAAACGTTTACTTTTAAAGTTTGACGAAATATGGATTCCCGACAATGAAAAAAACGAATTTTCTGGTGATTTGAGTCGAAACTCATCGAAAAAAGTCAAATATATCGGAATTTGCTCTCGTTTTGAGATGAAAAGTACTAAAAACGATAAAAAAGGTGAAATGGAATTTCGCTATTTGGGAATTGTAAGTGGACCATTTCCTTATAATGAACAATTTTTAGGTGATTTGGTACGAAAAATGTCCAAAACGAATGAAAAATGTGCGATAATTGCTCCAAATGGACTTAAAAATGGAGAAATATCTAAAAACGGAAAGATTTCACTCTATCTTTCTCCCAATCCACAAGAATTTTCAGAATTAATTCAAAAAAGTGAAGAAATTATCAGTCGTGCAGGCTATACTACGCTGATGGATTTGACGGTGCTCAAGAAAAAAGCAATTTTAATTCCTACACCTGGTCAACAGGAGCAAATCTACTTGTCGAAACTTCATCAAAATCGCAAAGATTTGACCTTTATTAAGGACTTAAATGGTGGAAATTAACCATTAGTTTATCAAGCTTAAGCTAGACAATTATTTTCTTTTTTAAAATAACATTTTTCAAGTCATTTGTTTTTATTAATTTCGAATTAAAATCCGCAGAATACTATGAGAGTTTATCAGTTTATCTTGACCATTGGAATAGCTTTTTCTATTCTTTCATGTGACCTTTCAACATTGGTTGAAGATCCTGTTGTGTCAACATCAGAAATTGACCTTCCTCGTAAACGTGAATTTGCTATTGCACTTCATGGCGGTGCCGGATATATTGAAAAAGGACAATTTTCAGACTCTATTGAGCAATTATATCGCGATAAATTATCGGAAGCTATCGAAAAGGGACACAGTATTTTGGAAGCCGGAGGAAGTTCCATAGATGCTGTTGTTGCAACGATTAAAATTCTGGAAGATTCCCCACTTTTCAATGCAGGGAAAGGTGCTGTATTATCACATTCAGGGCAACCGGAACTAGACGCTTCAATTATGGATGGAAAGACCTTGAACGCTGGGGCAGTTGCAGGTGTTAGTCACATCAAAAACCCTATCGACTTGGCCAATACAGTGATGAATAAGTCCAAACATGTATTACTTGCAGGAGTTGGCGCCGAGCAGTTTGCGCATGCACAAGGTTTTGATTTTACTTCCAGCGATTATTTTATTACGCCAGAAAGATTACAAGATTTAGAAAGAACCAAAGCCAGCGATACGATTAACTTATCTATGAATTACGACCCATTTATTCAGAATAGTAAAATGGGAACCGTTGGTTGTGTAGCCTTGGATAAAAACGGGAATTTAGCCGCAGGAACATCGACAGGAGGACTGACAAATAAGAAATATGGACGCATAGGAGATTCACCAATTATAGGCGCCGGAACTTACGCCAACAATGAGACTTGTGCAGTTTCCTGTACTGGCGTTGGCGAATACTTTATTCGTGGTGCGGTTGCCTACGATATGTCTGCATTAATGGAATATAAAGGTTTGACTGTTCAAGAAGCAGCTCAGCTAATTATTCAGCACAAACAACCGAAATTAGGTGGTGTCGGAGGGTTAATTGCCATGGATAAAAGTGGTAATACTACAATGGAATTTAATACACCAGGAATGTTTAGAGCGAAAATGGATGATAGGGGAGAATTGGAAATTAAAATGTACGGAAAGTAATTGAATTTAACTCAGTTTTTCAACATTCGCAATAATCTCGTATCTTTGCAGTCCAATTAGAATTTTATGGATTTAAAAGCGATTAAGGAGAAGTTTAAACAGGCAAAAGGAGTAAATGAAACCGCTAAAAAACTAGCGACTCGTCCCACAAAAATTCAATGGAAAAATATTATTGGCGCGAGCAAGGCTTTTCACGCAAGTGCAGTTGCCCAACAAGTACCTGGACATCAATTATTCATTCTTCAAGATAAAGAAGAAGCAGCTTATTTTTTGAATGACTTGCAAAGTCTTTATCCAGACGATGATAGAATCGTTTTTTATCCTGCTTCATACAAAGTTCCCTATAAATTGGAAGAAGTTGACAACGCAAATGTTGTCGGAAGAGCTGAAGCATTGGATAAGATTTCAAAACAGACAAATACTTGGGTGGTTACTTATCCCAAGGCACTTTTTGAACGCGTACCAACCAAACAAAGACTAGAAACCAATTCTTTTAAAATTCAGAAAGGAGAAGAATATCAAATTGAGTTTTTAAATGAATTTTTATTGGAACATGGATTCCATATCGTGGACTTCGTTTATGAACCAGGACAATTTGCCATTCGCGGTGGAATTGTGGATATTTATTCCTATTCCAACGATTTACCGTTCCGATTGGAATTTTTTGGTGACGAAATTGAAACGATTAGAACCTTCGACCCAGTTTCCCAACTTTCTGTTAAAGAACATGTTTTTTTTCACATTGTTCCCAATCTACAATTGTCTTTAGATAGTACAGAAAACGGAAGTTTCCTTTCATTTTTAGGTGCCGAAACAACGATATGGTTGAGTTCATTTAAGGAAATTAAAGGTCAGCTCGAAATAGAATATAAAAAGGCACAACAACTTTTTAATGACTTGACGGAATCAGCTGTAAAACACAGCGCACCGTCGGAATTATTCTACCATCCTACAGAGTTTGAAAAAGAATCAATGCTTTTCTCTCAAGTAGAATGGGGACCAGATTATACGCATAAAGATGCTTTAGAAATACGCTTTTCCGATAAGCCACAACCGGCAATTAACAAGAACTTTGATGTACTTACGGAAGACCTAAGACAAAGAAAGAATTTGGGCTTTGAGAATTATATTTTCTCGAATCAACCCAAACAAATTGAACGTTTACTAGATATTTTCAAGGATATTCAAAGCGATGTGGAGTTTACACCCGTTCACGTTGCTATTCATGAAGGTTTTATCAACGAGGAACTTAAAATTGTTTGTTATACCGACCATCAAATTTTTGAACGTTACCATAGATTTAGATTAAAAGAAGGATTTAAGCAAGCAAAACAAGCGCTAACTTTAAAAGAGTTACAAGACCTTCAGAAAGGAGATTATGTTACACATATAGATCACGGTGTTGGTCGTTTCAGTGGATTAGAAACGATTGATGTCAACGGAAAACAACAAGAAGCGATTCGTTTGGTATATAAAGACAATGATGTGCTTTACGTTTCCATTCACTCACTGCATAGAATTTCTAAATTCACAGGAAAAGACGGAACGGTTCCAACAATGCATAAGTTAGGTTCGCAAACTTGGACGAACTTAAAGAATAAAACCAAGAAGAAAATCAAGGAATTGGCCTTTGATTTAATTCAACTTTATGCAAAGAGAAAGAACAATCCCGGGTTTGCTTTTTCACCGGATAGTTACTTACAGAATGAACTTGAAGCTTCATTTATCTATGAAGATACGCCAGACCAATTGAAAGCCACGGAAGCCATCAAAGAAGACATGGAAAAAGACACGCCAATGGATAGATTGGTTTGTGGAGATGTTGGATTTGGAAAAACTGAAGTTGCGATACGTGCAGCATTTAAAGCAGCAACGGACGGAAAGCAAGTAGCGGTTTTAGTTCCAACAACTATTCTTTCTTTACAGCATTATCGAACGTTTAAGGAACGTTTAAAAGACTTCCCTGTTCGTGTTGAATATATCAATCGTTTTAAGTCAACAAAGCAAGTAAATGAAACTTTAAAGGACTTAGAAGACGGAAAGATTGATATTCTTGTTGGAACGCATAAGATTGTAGGTAAAGGCGTTAAGTTTAAGGACTTAGGCTTGATGATTGTTGATGAGGAACAAAAATTTGGTGTTTCTGTGAAGGACAAATTAAAAACCTTGAAGGAAACAGTTGATACTTTGACATTGACGGCCACTCCAATTCCAAGAACACTTCAGTTTTCATTGATGGGCGCTCGAGATTTGAGTATTATCAGTACCCCGCCACCGAATCGTCAACCTGTTCTTACAGAAATCGTTGAGTTTAAGGAAGATGTTATTCGAGATGCAATTGCTTATGAAATAAGTAGAGGAGGGCAGGTGTATTTTGTGCACAATCGCTTAGAGAATATTACGGAAATGTCGGGAATGATTGCTCGATTGGTTCCAGGCGTAAAAGTGGCCATCGGTCACGGACAAATGGAAGGGAAAAAGCTAGAGAAAATAATGGCTGATTTCATCGATCATGAGTACGATGTTTTACTGGCTACAACCATTATCGAGTCGGGAATAGACATTCCGAATGCGAATACGATTATCATCAATAACGCACAAAACTTTGGGTTGAGTGACTTGCATCAATTGCGCGGAAGGGTTGGAAGATCCAACAAAAAAGCCTTTTGTTACCTTGTTGCTCCGAGATATAATATGATGACTTCAGAGGCACAAAAAAGATTGAATGCGCTTGTACAGTTTTCGGATTTAGGTTCTGGTTTTAACATCTCCATGAAGGATTTGGACATTCGTGGTGCTGGTAACCTATTGGGCGGTGAGCAAAGTGGATTTATTTCAGATATTGGCTTTGACATGTATCAAAAAATATTGAATGAAGCCATTGAGGAATTGAGAGAAAAAGAATTTAAAGAACTTTTCGACGATAGAAATACGGATAACTATATGCCGACCATTAAGGAATGTGTTATCGAAACAGATTTAGAAATTCGAATTCCTGATGATTATGTGAACAATGTGAATGAAAGATTGTCGCTTTACAAAGACCTGAACGATGTTCAATCGGAAGAAGAGTTAAAGCAGTTTGAACTGCAATTAGTAGATAGGTTTGGACCTATTCCAGAAAGTGTTGAGAGTTTGCTGGAATCGATTCGTTTAAGAAGAATTGCACAAGAAATTGGATTTACGCGCTTGGTTATCAAGGCTTCGAAAATGATTGGTCACTTCCATGATAATCCTGAACATTCCTACTATCAAGGTGCTATGTTTACACAAGTTTTAAACTATATTCAAACAAATCCGAAAGGAGTAAAATTGGCTCAAAGAGACAACAAATTAAGGCTTGTTTTTGGACACGTTACTTCTATAAAAAGTGCTTTAAAAGCGATTGAGAAGATAGTTGAAAATGTCGAAGTAAATGGGTTTTAAGAAAGTTTATTCAAAAACTTCTTCTGCTTTTTTGGCATATAATTTCTTTTGAAAAACTTCGTAGCAGGTTGTCACCATTAAAAACAGCAAAAAGAAACCAAGAAGATCTTCTATTGGAATAGAGAAAAAGTAGAGTCCAATTACAGAGTCTTCGGCATGGAAAACGATTTTATTTTCAACGCTAAGGGTGATAATTCCATCTATTAGAATGTAGTGTAAGGTCACCAGAAAGAAAGCAATTAAGAATTTAGAATACCATTTAGGTGTGTAACCGAAGTATACAACTCCATTTAAGATTGCTAAGACAGAAACTGTTAAAAAGGTGTAGATATGATCGTAGTAAACAACGGAAAGTAAAATTGATGTCAACGTTAATATCAATGAGAAAACGTATGTAAACTGTTGTATTTCTAAATGCTTAAAGTACTTGGTTGTCCATCTATAAATGAATATAAAAGCGTAGGGAACTGTTACAAAGAACAGGATGTCTTCTATTGGTATTCCGAAAATGTAACTGCCTATTAGATGTTCAGGATTGTAAACCTTTACACCTATGTGAATTAGATAATAATTTCTAAGTACAAAAAATGTTCCCGAACATAGAATCGCTACTATTAATGCAAGCCAATTAATTTCACGGAAAGATTTCCTCCATATTGAAAATAATACTGGAATAAGTAGTGCAATTAAATTTATAAGTAGGAATAATTCCATAATATATACCGTAGCAAAATTTGTTTTACTATATTATTGTAATTTACTGTTGTAAATATACTATCAATTTTGACAACCTACCATTATTTAGAAAGAATTTAGACCGCAGTTCGCAACAAAAAAGGCGTAACTTTGTTTAGTAATATATACTGGAGGAAATGAAAAAAACGATTGCTATAGCTGGAGGTACTGGATTAGTAGGGAATAGTTTGTCTAAAGAATTACAAGTTAAAGGGCATGAAGTTCGCATTCTCACTAGGAAAGAAAATGTTCAGCCTCCATTTTATCATTGGAATCCAGCAGCCAAGAAAATTGATGAGGCAGCCTTGAAAAATGTTCAAGTTATTATCAATTTATCAGGAGCAGGAATTGCGGATAAAAAATGGACAGATAAACGTAAAAAGGAAATCGAGGAGTCTCGTATTTTCCCGACTTGGTTTTTGTATGAATTAAGTGAGAATCTACCAGCGTTAACGCAATATATATCTGCCTCTGGCATCACCTGTTATGGTTTTGATAATTCTGAAAAATTATTTACCGAAAAGGATGAATTTGGGAAGGATTATATTTCTCAAGTTGTTCGTGAATGGGAAAAAGCAGCCGATTTATTTTCTTCTCATCAAAAAGTGGCGAAAATTAGAACGGGTGTGGTGCTAACAGAAAATGGTGGAGCACTTCCTAAAATTTCTAAAACCGTTAAATATTTTGTTGGTGCTCCTTTGGGAACAGGAAAACAGATTATGCCATGGATTTCATTGAAGGATATTGTTAAATTATATGTTTACGCTGTCGAAAAGGAGTTGGATGGCGCCTTTAATGCCGTAGCAGACAATGTCTCAAACGCTGAATTAACCAATGCTATCGCTAAGCAATTACATCGTCCGTTGTGGCTGCCGAAAGTTCCTAAGTTTGCCTTGAAATTGGTTCTGGGTGAATTATCCACAATGGTGCTAGAAGGTGTGCATGTTAGCAATCAAAAAATCAAAGATACAGGCTTTCAGTTTGAACATCCTAATATAGAAAGTGCGTTAAAGTATATTTATGAAGTTGAAGGTAAAAAATAAGTAGTAAATTTTCCCTAGCTTAAAATGTTTTCCCGCGTATCTTTTTCCATAAATAGAGTAGAATTACTACGAAAACAAGGGAAATCACCATGTAAGTACTTCCTTTAGCATACTGACCATAAATGAATTCACCAATGGAAAACAAGGCTGAATATATCGCTATTGTTCCTACTAAAGTTGCTAATATTCCCGTTGGAACAGTCCATTTTTCGTCTGGATTGTGTAGTTGAATGTTTTCTGCTTCTGCTGCTTGAATAACTTTTTTCCATCCTGGTCCGCCCGGCTGTGTTTTTTTGTAGAAACTGAATAACACTTTTTTGTTTTCAGGTCCCGTTATGAATGTTGCAAGTAACCAGCTAACTGTTGTCATAATTACGAGTATTGGATAACGCCAATAGCCTTCAATAACTCCTTCCACAAATGTTCCATCGATTAATGTTTTACCAAATAGCCAAGGTCCAATAGGAGTAAAGCTGAATAGGATGGAAATAATTCCAGAAACAAACATGGCCGTAATTTCGCTCCACGCATTAATTCTCCACCAGAACCATCTAAGTAAAAACACCAGTCCAGTACCAGCACCAAACATAATGATGATTTCAAATAATTGTTTTGCGTTCTGCAGCATCATGGCAATCATAACACTTATAACCATTAAAACTACTGTAGAAATTCTACCAACTCTAACCAATTCTTTTTCGCTTGCATTCTTGTTGATTTGTTGTTTGTAAAAGTCATTCACAATATACGAAGCACCCCAGTTTAAGTGTGTCGAAATTGTTGACATATAAGCGGCACCTAAAGAAGCTAAAACAAGTCCTAGTAGTCCAGCTGGAAGTAGGGTCAACATTGCTGAATAAGCCAAGTCATGACCTAAATTACCTTCTTCTATTTGCGGGAAGGCTGCTTGAATACTTGCGATATCAGGAAATACTACTAGAGAAGCTAATGCAACCAATATCCATGGCCAAGGGCGCAAGACATAATGCATAACGTTAAAGAAAAATGTAGCTCCTATCGCGTGATTTTCATCCTTTGCTGCTAGCATACGTTGTGCGATATATCCTCCGCCGCCTGGTTCTGCACCAGGATACCATGAACTCCACCATTGTACGGCTAAAGGAATTACCAAGAGACCTATTAGTTGTTCTTTATTGTCTAGTTTCGGTAGCAGATCGATTTTATCTACAACATTTTCGTGCGCTATTAAAGCACTTAATCCACCTACTTCTGGAATGTTGATTAAATAGAAAGCAGCGCCAATTGCACCTCCCATCGCAACGAAAAATAGTACGAAGTCGGTGTATATAACTCCTCTGAATCCACCGATAACACTAAATATAACAGTAATTGTTCCAGCTATTCCGACAACTTGCCAAGAAGATGCGCCTAGCATTACTTGTCCAATTTTTATGGCTGCTAAGGTTACCCCCGACATGGCCAATACGTTGAATGCAAGTCCTAAATAAATTGCACGGAAACCTCGTAGAAAACGCGCTGGTTTTCCGCCATAACGAAGTTCGTAAAACTCCATATCTGTGTTTACGTTGGACTTTCTCCAGAGTTTTGCATAAATAAAGACAGTTAGCAAACCTGTTAAAAGAAAGGCCCACCAAACCCAGTTTCCTGCTACTCCGTCGTTTCGAACTAAGTCGGTAACAAGGTTTGGCGTATCGGTAGAAAAGGTTGTTGCAACCATCGAAAACCCAAGCAGCCACCAAGGCATATTTCTACCAGAAAGGAAGAATTCAGAAGTGTTTTTACCAGCTTTCCGAGAGGCATATATTCCAACCGAAAGGATAAGTACAAAAAAAGAAATAATGATTGTATAATCTAGGCTCGTTAGCTGCATGCGTTCCTAATTATGTTTTATTTTTTTCGTCTTTTTCTTCTCATAAGTAAGAGTCCGAAAAAAATGGATAAACCCAATATGCTGATCAAAACCATAAAACCCGTTAATAACATCTCTGATGAATCCATATTTATTCTTTTCTATTATTAATTTTCTTGTTCTACTGAATCGCTTTCCGAGTCATTTTTCGAATCGCTTTCAACTTCTTCTTCTTTAGGGAAATATACTTTTTGTCTGATCAAAACCATCACTACACCAACAGATATCGCTGCATCTGCAACGTTCCATATCGCTGGGAATACTTGTGAACCGCCTAAATAAGGAACCCATGATGGCCATATCGCGTTAAATTGAAACATGTCAACAACGTTCCCAAATAGGAAACCTCGGTGACGAATTTCCACCTCTTCTGTAAATCCAAAGTAATGGCATTCAGCAAAAATTCCTGTGCCGTGTAATTGGTTATAAGAAATACAAGGGTCAAATTTATCAGCAAAGATAAAGTCGTAAAACATCGAGTCGAATAAGTTACCTGCCGCTCCGGCTAGTATCAGTCCTCCAACGATTAAAAACTCTAACCTTACCTCAGGTTTTTTTATCTGTTTAAAAATGTAAATGGTGATTCCAATAATTGCTACTACTCTAAAAATAGACAATAGCAATTTCCCCCACATTCCTCCTCCGAGTTGTGCTCCAAAGGCCATTCCTTGATTTTCCACATAGTTTAGATGAAACCAATCTCCAATTAATGGAATACTTGGATCGCTATAACTAAATGTACTCTTAATCCAAAACTTCATGATTTGGTCAAGGACTAGCACTGCCAGAACTACTCCGAAAGTGATTAAATATCTCTTTCTCAAAATTATGTTTTATCTGTCTTGTTGATTTTTCGCCTCTATACTTAACGTTGCATGAGGTACTAATTTTAATCGTTCTTTATTGATCAATTTACCTGTCACACGACAAATCCCATACGTTTTGTTTTGAATACGAATAAGTGCATTCTTCAGGCTTTCCACAAATTTCTCTTGTCTTAATGCTAGTTGTGCTTGCTCTTCTCTCGACATAGTTTCAGAACCGTCTTCCATCATGTTAAATGAACGGCCAGTATCGTCTGTTCCATTGTCGTCTTTATAAGATAATGCACTTTGAAGTATTGTTAAATCTTCGTATGCCTCTTCTAATTTCTTTTCAATTATTTCTTTGAATTCTACTAATTCTTCGTCTGAGTATCTTGTTTTCTCCGCCATATCTGTAGTTGTTTAAAAATTTAATATGTTAACAAACAAATATAAATTATTTATCATCTTTTAAAAGGTGTTTTATTGTCAACAGTACGTTTAAATCACTGCCTTTTTTTAAAATCAGAACAAGATACATAAAAAAATTAATTAAATTGGCAAAAAAGAAAAAATTAGATTTAGCCCATATGCAAATTAAACCTCCATTCTTTCTGAGGGAAGAATTGAATGATAATATTCTAGCGTTAATCAAGTCTGTAACGCTTGGTTCGAACGGAACGTTATACCAACATCAGCGAATTGACAGAAGGATTAAGCAATTGTATCATCCACTTTTTGTCAATTTGGAACATAGAGATAAGGTGTTGGGGAACGTGACCATCTGTAGAAGACCAAGCAATTGGTATGTACGTTATTTTGCGTTTGACTTAGGTTTGCAGTCTGGAAAGCAGAAACCTCGCTCAAAAGCTGCTAATTCTTCGCTTAAGAATAGAATTCAAGGCTTTTTTGATGATGTTTTTTTGGAAGAATGCCCTCCAAAGACTTTCTATGCTTATATCGACCCGAAGAATGAACGTTCTCTTTGGATGAGTCAAAACTTCAAGTTTAAAACCATTGCTAAAATTGCTACGCAGACTTTTAGTCGGGTTAAACCAATTGCGCAAGCGAATGTGAGTGCAATGAAAGTGGACGATTCACTAAAAAGTAGGGTACAAGAAATTTATGGCAATTATCCGTTTTATTTTACATATCATACCTTTAATGACGATCCGTTTTATGTTTTAACAATAGCAGATGAAATCGTGGCTTTTGCTAAAGTTCATCAAGCAGAATGGAAGATTAAGCGTTTATCTGGGAAGTATGGTAGCTTTCTTAAAGCAATTGTTCCATATATCCCTAGAGTTCGAAAAATTGTTCGCCCAGATCAGCATATTTTTTCTGTTGTGGACACTGTTTGGAGTAAGGGGAATAATCCAGCTTATTTAAATCAACTTTTTGAAGGAATTTTGCACGGTGAAAAAACTAATAGTTTGGTTTGGTGGGTGGATCGAAAGGAACCCGTATTTCAGGAAGTACAAAATAAAATCGACTGGGGACTTTTACATAAAATCAACGGTGTGCAGGATGTAGACCTTGTTGTAAGAACAAGTCAACTTGAAGAGGTGAATGTTTTGGATACACCTAGTTATGTGACAGGTTTTGATTTTATATAAGCGTAAACTGAAATATTTTTTATTCGTTTAATTTAGGCATGTAAATTTTTGCTTCTTTAATGATTGCAGCTGGAAATTCGTGCAGTAATTTCGCACTTGCTTTTTCAGCTTCTAACCTTGTTCGGTAATCACCGATAAGCAGTAAGTAATTTGGTGCTTTGTACTCGATATAAGTTGGCGTGTCATTATCCAAAGTCATAACTTTTGTACGTGCCTTATCTACTTCCTTTCTATCTTGGTCAAAGAAAACTTGTACACGGTAACCATCTTGAACAGGACCTATATAAGGAGAAACTGTTGCAGCCTTAAAATCTATTACCTTATCAACTAAAGAACTTTTTGAAACATTTACTTTTCCAGGCTGAATATCGTTGTGAGGAACAACAACTACTTGGCTTTCCTTTACAGTGTCAACCGTTTTTTCCTCCTCTTCAGTTTGATTTTTCCTCTTCCACCATTCATTTTGTCCAAATGCAACTGGCGTAACCACAATTAAAAGAATTACAAAAAATATTCTCATGTTCAAAATTTTATACAAAAATACAGAATTAATACTATCCTACTCTCTTATAGCAAATATCTTTCCAAATTTACTAAAAATTCACTAACTCATTAATTTGGCGTAAACTTGTGTGCTTGGAAACTTTTCTAAAATTATCTTCAGCATTGCTGTCATTGGAATAGAGAGTACCAATCCGGGTATTCCCCAAATTATTCCCCAAATGGAGAGCATGACCAAGACAGTAATTGTATTGATTGAAAAGCTTCTTCCTAACATAATTGGTTCTAAGATATTTCCAATTATAAATTGTACTCCAACAATGATGATAATGAAACCTACTAAGGAACCTGTTGCTGATAATTCAACAAAGGCAAACAGTGCAAGAATTCCAACTAAGAGGGCGGAACCTATTATCTGAATAAAATTCAACAGAAAGGCAGCTACTCCCCAAAAAATAGGGAAACTAACGCCAAAGAAATAACAAGCCAAGCTAATTCCTATACCAGTTAATGCGCTCACAAAAACCTTCACTAGAACGTAGGTGAAAACTCCTTTTTCAATTTGATGATAGGTGTTTCGTGATATTTCTTCCTGTTTGAAAATCAGCACTTCCAGTACGTTTTGGACATTGACGGAGCCTGCTAAAAACAGAGCCATAAAGAAAACTGACATCAGTAAAACTGATAGGAAATTTTTAGCAGCATTGATTCCTCCACCTATGTTTCCTACAATATTGGACACTATTTTTTCGTTGTTTAATAAGGCTGCAATATGGGATTCATCTGGCTCTTTTTCTATTCGCATGAAATTGACAACCGGTCGAGCTAATTCATCCAATTTACTGTCAAATTTTTCGATAAATTCTTCGTCGATTGCCATCAATTCTGAACTGGTCATCTCTAGGATTTTATAGGTTCCTAAGACAATACCCGACATCATAATTAAAACGAAAATCATCCCTATAGCTTTGGGAATTTTCTTGCTCGTAAACCATCTTAAAATAGGAGTAAAAAGCAAGGCGAAAAATAAACCGAATGTTAATGGAATAAAGATAGTGTCCATTACATTCAGCAAGTAGATTACTAGCGGAACAACAATAATTGTCAGTAGTTTTTTTATTGCAGATAATTCTTTTTCCATGAGCACGTCAGTTATGTTTCAATTTAAGCGAAAAGATAGATGAAAAATTTGATTTTTTGAAAAAGCCTAACAATTATTTGTAGAAGTTCATTAGGTCGATATACTCAAATACTGGATTTGTAACCAAGTAACGAACATCTCTATTCTCTTTAAAGGCTTGACGAATAAAGCTTGAACTTACTTTCATTACAGGTGCATCATCTAAAATGATAACATTTTTATGATGTTGCAAACCGTTTTTTGGTAAAGAACCAATCTTCTGAACCTCTTCTTCCTCTTGGACTGTTAAAACCCTTGGATATACATACAACTTGTGATTCTCAAGGATGTTTTCATAGTTTTTCCACTTATGGAAAGTTCTAAGATTGTCTTCTCCCATTATTAAATGGAAGTTGTGCTCTGGGTGTTTATCCTTTAAATATGCCAATGTATCGGCAGTGTAGGATGGACGTGGCATTTTAAATTCAATGTCGGTAGCTCTTAATTTGTCATTGTCTTCAATTGCAATGTTAACGATAGCCATTCGGTGATAATCCTTCAGTAGTGAGCTTTTTTCTTTCAATGGGTTTTGTGGAGATACAACAAGCCAAACTTGGTCTAAATCCGTATATTCTGCAGCATAATTAGCGATAATCAAATGCCCAATGTGAATGGGATTGAAAGTCCCGAAATACAGCCCTACATTCATCCTTGAATAAATTCTTTTACATTCACTTCTACTTCCTTAACGGCTGTTTCAAAGTCTTGATTTAACACTTGTTTATCGAACATCACTGCTTTTGATAACTCTTCATTTGCTTTGCTTAAACGCAATAGAATTCTATCTTCAGTTTCTGTTTGTCTCTTTCTTAAACGTTCTTCTAAAACTTCTATCGATGGTGGTAAAACGAAATAACTTAAGGCAGCATCTCCGAAGAATTTCTTCAGATTGATTCCTCCGTAAACATCTACATCAAAAACCACCACTTTCCCTTCGCTCCACAATCTTTCTACTTCTGCTTTTAAAGTTCCATAGAAATGATCTTTATAAACCTCCTCCCATTCGATAAAAGCATCTTCTTTTATTTTAGCTTTAAAGCCTTCAACACCAATGAAGTAATAGTCTTCTCCATTTTTTTCTCCCTCGCGTTGCTCTCTCGAACATGCCGAAATAGAAAAAGCGAGTTCGTCTATTCTATTGATTAAAGCATGAACAATAGAGGTCTTTCCGGCTCCTGATGGTGCTGAAAAAATGATACACTTTCCCTTGTTTTGAAAATTGTTCATCACAAATATTATAATGCGTTACTAACTTGCTCCTTGATTTTTTCAAGGTAATCTTTCATTTCTACTACGATTTTTTGTAAATCTATTTGGTAGGATTTACTCCCAAGTGTATTGATTTCTCTTCCAATTTCTTGACTGATAAATCCTAGTTTTTTTCCTGAAGATTCAGAAGAATTCATCGTCGTGCGGAAGAAATCTAAATGATGTTGTAAGCGAATTTTTTCTTCGTTAATATCTAATTTCTCAATGTAGTATATCAACTCTTGTTCAAAGCGATTTCTATCTACTGGTTCTTGAATTTTCTCCAAAGCTTTGTCCATTCTTTCACGAACAGATTCGATTCTGCTTTCTTCGTATTTAGGAACTTCCTTCAATAAACGCTCTATTTCATTCAGCGAATTGTTAAAGTCTGAAATCAATGATTCTCCCTCCAAAATTCTAAATTGAGTAGTGTTGCTTATCGCTTCTAGAATAATTTTTTCAAGCGCTAGCCATTCCTCCTCATTGACTTCCTCTTCTTGAGAATGCATCACTTCAGGAATACGCATCACCGCTGTTAAAATATCTTTTTCATCTGCTCCTACGCTTTTTGCTAAGCCAGCAATTTCATTGTAGTAAGCAACAAATAAGTCTTTATTGATTGAAGTTGCTAATGCTCCTTCTATTGGCTCTTCTGTTACGAAACACTCAATTTTACCACGTTGAAGACCGTCTCCAAGTAGCTTGCGAATAGGCACTTCGAATGTCTTATAAGCACTTGGGACACGTAAATAAATGTCCGTTCCTTTACTATTTAATGAACGAACTTCAACTGAGAATTTTTTGTTTCCAAATGTTCCAGTTGCACGCCCAAAACCTGTCATTGACTGCACCATAATTCTAATTTTGAATACAAAATTAACTCTTTTAGTTGATTGACGGCAATTTTTTTATAGAATAGCTAACACTCAATAGTGAATGAAGTATTTATGGGTTGTAAATTCTAAGAATGTTTCCGCCATAATACTCCGTAGCATACATGCGTAAGCCGTACTTTGAGTCGCCACTGATAACAGAGCCGTCATAAAGGGAAAAGCGCGCATTGGAACATGGATCGTTAAGAATTAAGAAATTTTCTTCGTCAACTTCCAATCCAGTATCACAATCAAATCCTTCTGGCGCTGGAGAATGTCTATCAAAAGCAATGAAATTTTCTTGACTTTGACGGTAAACGACAATTCCTTTTGAACCTGCGCCATTTACATAGGCCCAACCGCCAACCCCTATTAGATTGATGTATCCAGGGTTGTTTAAGTTGACGTCTATGTCGAATGCATAGTACGGAACGGGATGTTTTTTATTGACATTACAGCTAAAAAAGCTGAAAAGTAACAACAAAAGTATAAATTTGTATCTAATCATCGTTTTCAATATAAAACACTAAGTTATGATAAAAAGTAGAAATTTCATCATCTTATTTGTAGTTCTTTTTTCTGTAATAGTGATGCCATCTTGCGGTAGCTCAAAACCTGGTCAAACTTATGCTACTGTTGAGCAAGCAGAAAAGGCTAGGGCAAAAGATAAGAAGGCTGCAGCTAAGATTGCCAAAAAGCAGCAAAAGGCTGATAAAAAGGAGTTCTGGTCGAAGCAATCTAAAGAAGCTAAAAAACGGGTTAAGAAAACAGAAAAAGAACTGAAAAAAGCCGGAAAGAAAAAGAAACGTAAAAGAGGAGTTTTTTAATAAAGACTGGCTATAAGTTTTAGTAATTTTTCACAAAAATCAGAGTCAAACCTATCTAAAGTCATTTTTATATCCTTATTCCCTCGTTATTTTTGCCGGAAACTATAAAACCGCATTAGAAAACAAGAAAATTAAGGAGTATGTTAAAATACATTTCAAAAGAAGAAGCGGTAGGATACGTTCAATCAGGTAATCGTGTCTTTATTCAGGGGGCAGCAATGACCCCTAAAGTGCTGGTTAATGCACTTTCTCACAGATACAAAGAGATAGAAGATGTGGAGTTAGTTCACATACATACAGAAGGCGAGGCGCTTTATGCGCAAGAGCCTTATAAAGAAAGTTTTAAAACCAATGCGTTTTTTGTAGGAAGCAACGTTCGAGAGGCTGTTAATTCGACTTATGGAGATTATATTCCCGTATTTTTAAGCGAAATTCATCTTTTATTTAGAAGAGGTTACTTGCCATTGGATTACGCTTTTATTCAAGTTTCTCCACCAGATAAACATGGTTTTTGCTCCCTTGGAGTTTCTGTAGATGTTACACTTCCAGCGATACAAACAGCAAAAAGAGTGATTGCGCAGGTGAATCCAAACGTTCCACGTACGCATGGTGATGGAATTATTCATGTAAAGGATATCTTTGCAGCCATAGAGGTGAATGAGCCAATTCATGAAGCACATTTAAGTCAGCCTAGTGAGGTTGATGAGAAAATCGGTTATCACGTTGCAGGACTTGTCGAAGACGGCGCTACTTTGCAAATGGGAATTGGTGGAATTCCAAATGTTGTTCTCCAAAATTTAATGAATCACAAAAACTTAGGAATTCATACGGAAATGTTCTCCGATGGTGTGCTGCCTTTAATTGAAAAAGGTATCATTACCAATAGTGAGAAATTAGTTGCTCCAGGTAAGATAATTACATGTTTTGCGATGGGATCTAAGAAGTTATATGATTTTATCGACGATAATCCAATGGTGCAATTCAAGGAGGCAGCCTTTACGAATGACACGACAATTATTAGAAGAAACCCTAAAGTAACGGCAATTAATAGTGCCATTGAAATTGATTTATTCGGACAGGTTTGTGCCGATACGATTGGAACAAGACAGTTTTCAGGAGTAGGAGGGCAGATGGATTTTATTCGAGGTGCTTCTTTATCAGAAGGAGGAAAACCAATTATTGCGATGCCGTCGATTACAAATAAAGGAATTTCTAAGATAGTTCCACACTTGAATTTAGGTGCCGGAATTACAACTACACGTGCACACGTTCATTATATCGCAACGGAAAACGGAGTAGTTGATTTGTTTGGAAAAAATTTAAGGCAAAGAGCTGATGCCTTGATTTCTATTGCACATCCTTCACAACAAGAAGCGTTGGAGAAAGCAGCGTTTGACTTATTCAAATAAATAATGATTTTGAAGTAGCCTCATTCTTTTATTTGAAAGGATGAGGTTTTTTATTCTAATTATCCGTCTTTGGTCTTTCCATCCAATAAACCATTCCCACATAGAGTAGGATAGCGAAGTTATGTACTGTAAACTGTACTATTCCAGACTCTAAACTCATCCATTTGAAAAGTAAGTAGATACCAATTGCAACTACGGAATAAAGCCCGAATTTCTTTAAATTATACGGAATAGGATAGTGCTTTTGTCCAAGTAAGTATGATGCCACCATCTGAATTCCATAAACAACGAAGGTTGTCCAAGCACACGCCATGTAGCCGTAAATAGGAATGAAAATAAAGTTTAAGGTAATTGTTACCGCAGCACCTCCAATGGCGATATATGCGCCAAATCTTGTTTGACCACTTAATTTATACCAAATACTTTGATTGATATAAACACCCGACCAAGCATTTGCTAGTAGAAGAATAGGAATGATTTGCAAACCTTCCCAGTAGGCTTTGTTTGGAATAAAGTACTTGAAAATGTCGATATTTAAAGATACAAATAAGAAGAATAAAAACACCACAGCCACAAAGTAATTCATGACTTTTACATAGGTTCTATTTCTATCTGCACTTTTTGCTTGCGCAAAGAAAAATGGTTCAGCTGCATAACGATACGCCTGTAGAAATATCGTGATAAGCATGGCTAGTTTGTAACTTGCACTGTAGATTCCAACCTGTGACTCTGCATAGGTAAGCGCAGTTTCACTCGTCATTTCACTTAAAGAAGCCTTAAAAGTTAAGTGCTTTAGCATTATTCTGTCAACCGCCTCGTTGATAATATAGGCAAATCCAGCTAGTGCTAGTGGAATACTGTACCTTACCATAGAGCGAATCATCGGCATTTCCCAGCCCCATTTTAGGGAGATGTAATCCTTGTACAATGCAATAGGCTTCACCAAAGAAGCAATGATATTTGCAAATAAAATATAGCGTATTCCAACCTCGGCGTTTTGAATGTCTGGATGGAAGAAAAACAACATTAAAATGAGGTTTAAACCGATGTTTATTCCTATTCCAATAAGTTGAATTACTGCGAATTTCTTTGCTTTCTCTTCCCCTCTTAACTTAGCCAAAGGCAAAGCGGAGGTAGCATCTATGACGACAATCAAAGCGAGTAGTAGAATGTATTCTGGATTATTTTCAAAGAGTAACTTCTTGGCAATAAATCCGTGGAAAGAAAAGATGAGTATCAAAAAGATAGCATTGACCAAGAGGACAATGAGCATGGAGTTTTTAAAGATTTTATCTTTGTTCTCCGGTTGGTCTGAAATGAATTTAAAATAGGCCGTTTCCATACCAAAAGTAAGGAGCACCATCAAGAAAGCTATCCATGCATATAGTTCCGAAACAACTCCGTAATCAGAGGTCTTTGCAAAGATGCTGACATAAAGTGGAACCAATAAATAGTTGAGCAACCTTCCAACAATGCTGGAAAGACCATAAATGGCTGTTTGACCGACTAATTTTTTAATGGGATTGCTCATGACTTTACTTTGCGATGCTAAATATATGCTTAATCTTTAAAAAGGGTATAAAAGCGTTCTGTTTTTTATCTTAGTTGAATAGTAGTTCATCTTTAAAAGTGAAATTTCATCCCAAACAAAAACTCCCCCAAAAAGGAGGAGTTGAATATGTTTTCTGAATGATTTTTATTTAAAATTCGCCTTTCTTTTTTCTACGAAAGCAGTTGTACCTTCAATAAATTCCTCAGTTCCAAAGCAATTCCCAAACTCTTCGATTTCTTTTTGGTATCCATTTACACCATCGATAAAATTTGCATTTACCGCACGGATAGCCGAAGCGATTGCTGTTCCTGAATTGTTGCAGATTCTTCCTGCTATTTTTTCTGCTAATGCTAATAATTCAGCTTGTGAAACAACGTGGTTAACTAATCCCCACTGCTGCGCTTCTTCTGCTGAAATCATTCCTGCAGTTGTAATCATTTCCATCGCTTTTCCACGTCCAACTAATTGTGCTAAACGTTGCGTTCCACCATAACCTGGGATAACACCCAAAGAAACCTCTGGAAGACCTAACTTAGCGTTGTCAGAAGCAACACGAATGTGTGAAGCCATTGCCAACTCTAAACCTCCTCCTAAGGCAAAACCGTTTACCGCTGCGATAACTGGTTTTGTCATGTTTTCGATGAAATCAAACAAAAGTTTTTGACCATCTGCTGCTAATGCCATTCCTTTATCTACGTCAAAACTTGCAAACTCCTTGATGTCAGCTCCTGCAACAAATGCTTTCTCACCGCTACCAGTTAGAATAACAGCTCTTGTTCCAGCATCTTCATTGGCTGACTTTAACGCTGTGTGTAATTCTTGAATGGTGTTCTTGTTTAATGCGTTTAATTGGTTTGGACGATTGATTGTAATAACTTGAACGCGTTCCTTTTGTTCAACTAAAATATTTTCGTAACTCATTTTGCTTTTTTTGGGTAAAAATAAGGAGAAAATTGAGAATTATGACCGAATGAATTAGGAAACAACGCTCTTTTAAGTTTTTTCTCACCTTTTTCTAGTAATTTATCTATCGGACTGTATTCTTATACGAGACAATAATCACAGTAATTAAAGAAGCTACTTGCAGTATGTGTAAATGGCACTCCTGTATCGTAAATATCTTCAATGAATAAAGTCAATGCTTTTACAAATAAGTCCATCAATTCTTCTGTTGAATCTGTTAGCTGATTGTTCAAATAAAACGGACTATCGTTTAGATTAATCATGGAAACAATTCCAACCTTGTCTGGATAATAGCCAAATTTTTCATGGAAAAGCATGATGTAAACAAGCAACTGGAAAGTGTGTCTTTGTCGCTGCATAGAATTGGCTAATGATGCGATTTTATCATCTTCCGAAGCGCCGGGTTTTAATCCCTTAATTTTAACATCTTCATCTGTACATTTTCCAGATTTGTAGTCTAAAATTCGTTTTCCGCCTTCAAATTCATCGATTCTGTCCATAATTCCGATAAAACAAATGATTTTCTCTTCATTTCGGATGTTTAACTTTAATTCTTTGATGACTTTCAACTCTAAAGCATCAATAAAGAGATGATTTCCTTCTTTTTTAAGAGAATCTCTCTCTTTTTTTAGGAACTGTTCTGTTAAATGACTCGCTATTTCTAAACCTAAGAAATTTTTCCCTTCTGGATTCTGTTCATAATGGAAGCGTTTCATAAAATGTGTATTCATGATGTCCTTTTGACGAACAATCATCTGATCCACATCTACTGAAGATAATAGTCTTTGTTTGCCTTCTTTTTTATTCCCCTTTTCATCTAGTAAGGCGAATGGTCCATAAAGTTCCTCCAAGGTCTCGTGAATGAAACTACCAAAAGTACTTGCTTCAACTTCTTCTTCTACCTTATCTTCTTGACCTAATCCCAATAGATATTTATAATAGAAGTCGAGATGACAAGTCATATAAGTTTTCAAAGCTGAAACAGAGGTTCTATTTGAAAAGTAATTGTCTAAACGTTCTATAATTGCTGGTGTTTTTTCAACGATTACCGTACTACTTTTCTCTTCTTCACTACTGAGTGTGTAATCCATTTTATGGATTTTTAATTGTGGATTTGAACGTGCTAACTCCAATTCCAATTGCATAATATAGCGCGAAGGTTCGTCCATTCCTCCCATTTCTCTATTTGCTGAAGAATAGGTAATCCAAGTTTTTTCAGCATGGTGCAATAAACGGTAGAAATGGTGTGCAAATAGTCCTTGCTTCTCTCTCGGTGTTGGCAAATTGAAATAACGTCTCAAATCCATCATAATCATCGACTGGATCGGATTGGTTGGAGGCATATTTCCATCGTTTAATCCTACGACAATTATGTTCTTAAAATCTAGTAATCGTGTCTCTAACAGTCCCATAACCTGAATTCCGTCTAAGGGATTTCCGTAATAAGCAACACTTTCATTGATCCAGTGTTGGTTGAATAAGGACTTGAAAGTTCCGAGATTAATATCGGGTTTAAACTCTTCTAAAACGTTTTCTAAACGAATTAAAGATTTGTCAAGGTGAAATATAATCGAACGTTCAATTTCATTTTTCTTGCGGTCCAAACCTTCAAATATGGTTTGGTTCAACTGACGAATATGCTCCAAAGGATACTCTTCTGATGTTCGTTTCCAAGGTGTAAAAAATAGTTCAATCAACTGATGCAAACGTTCTGAAACTTCCAGATTCTTTTTGAAAATGAAAGTCCAGTTATTGCTTAAAATATTTTGTTCCACCTTCGTGATTTCCATTTGTTCTTCGTACGAACAGAATCCAGTGATAAAAGGATGCTTTATAAAGCGAATAAAGTCCCTATGATAGATTTGTTGCGTCTTAAACTGTTGAAAATGTTCCTGCGTTGAGAAAAGTAAATCAACCCATGACTTAATCGCTGTATTCTTCAGTGGTAAACCAAGTGTAATATTGGCTTCCATTACTTTTCTTGGAATGTTTTTAATTACTGGAACGATTAAACTTTCGTTGGCCAATAACAGAAGTGTTTCTGAAAACTCGCCTGCCGGTATCTGCTCTTCTAAAATGGTTGCACTTACCTTTGCTTGTCCAGTAGGTTGAGCACAATTTACAATCGTGATTTCTTTTTCGTCTTTTGTTAACTTATCTATGATAAAAGGAAGTGTTTTTACTTTTAATTCACTCATTAAATTTCTGATAAAACTTCCTGCTTCGTGATTTTTATCATTCAAATAAAATTCATCAGCATCGATGTAGATGTCAGCCTTACCCATAACATGAAGCTGTTTAATTACCGAAATTTCAGCGGGAGAAAGCGCATTAAAACCAGCGAAAATAAAGCGAGCTGATTTGTCCTTTTTGAAAACTAAATCAATGTTTTCTGCTACTGTTTTATAGGCTTTACCCATATAACATTCGCCGTCCTTTTCTAACTTTTTGTTGAATTCCACATAATAATCTTGTAGTAATTCCCAGAAACGCATGAATTTCTTTTGACTTTCAGTGATTTTTTCGGGTTCACCAAAGCTCCAATTCTCGATATCTTTAATGTCCGATAAATTCTTAAATAAGTCTTTACTATCGATTAAATAACGATCTATTTCATCAAAATCGCTCATTAAAATTCTCCCCCACTTTAAAAATTCATCCAAGCTTTGCGTTTCTTCAGTATCTACTTGTTTGTGGATATCATAAAGTTTAAATAATGCTCTCGTAGAATCGATTATTGGCAAAGGAGAAAGCTCAGTTATCCAACGATTTATGGTGATTATTTTAGGAGAAAATATGGGTTTTTGATAAGCTTTAAACAGCGAACTTTGCAAGTACTTTTTTGCTCTTTCAGATGGTAAAACCACAACTAAATGTTCTAAGGCTAAATCCTTTTGAACGATTTCTTCTACGATTTTATCAATAAACTTCTCCATGCTTCTCTTTTTTGTAAAGATAAAATAAAAGTAGCAAGCTTTTAATGTAAAATGAATTTTAAACGCTTGGATTAACTTAAAAGGTTTTCTGCTTTTCGCTATTTTTTTTACCTTTACCTTAAATTAGAAACAATGAAAGCAAAAACACCATCGGAATCTAGAACAGTAACAACGAAAATTGTTTTACCGAATCAAACCAATCCGCATAGGAATCTTTTTGGAGGTCAATTATTGTCATGGATGGATGAGGTAGCAGTGATTGCAGCCCAACGACACAGTAGAAGGGTTGTTGTTACAGCAGCGGTGAATAATGTTTCTTTTGGCTCGCCTATTAAGGAGTCGGATGTGGTAACACTTGAAGCGATTGTTTCTCGCGCTTTTAATAGTTCGATGGAAGTTGTAATTGATGTCTATGTGGAAGACCATGTTTCGGGAGAACGTAAAAAACACAATGAAGCGATTTATACTTTTGTTGCAGTTGACCAAAACGGTGGAACGATAAGCGTACCAGAGATTACGCCAGAAACGGAAGAGGAAAAAAAGCGTTATGATGGTGCGTTAAGAAGAAGACAATTGAGTTTAATCATGGACGGAAGAATGGATCCAAAAGAGGCAACGGAACTTAAGAAATTGTTTTTTGACTAATAACCTGAGTTGGATTTTTTTTCTCAATTTTATAATCGAAACCAGGTTAGTAAGAATATTCCTATAGATTTTATTTAACGTAATCTTGCTTATGCACCAACATGTATTGGTCGCCTTCTAATTTGATATACCCCTGTTCGTAGCAAAAGAAGTACTGATTTCCTGTTTTCGTGAAATAAATGTTCGTGAAATAATGGAAATTGAATCCTTCTTCAGCTAAAGTCATTCCACCTACAGTTTTTTTCCCATCTGGATTTAGTTTTGCTAGAATTCGCCTATTCTTACGAAGAATGTTATTGACTCTCCTTACATAATTGTTGCTGTCTTCATTGAGTCGATTGTTGTAAGTGTTTCTACAGTAATCACCACAGAACTTCTGGTCTTTTCGACCGACAAGTTTAGCGCTACACTCAAGACATTCTCTTTTGTTCTCTTCGTTTTTCATAAGTCGCATTACAATAATATGATGCTAACATACTGAAAATTTGCGATAATTGAATAAGGAAGTTAAGAAAAAAAGACCTTGAAATATTTTAATAAATTAAGTGAATTAACATTGTTGTTGACGCTACTGTTTGCTAAATCTTTGATTTGTTAATCATTGATTGATAGTTGTGTAGCTGGTGCTATTATTTTTAGTCCCTGAAACAATGTCTTTAGGGTTTACTTGCTTATTCATCATTATTTCCTGCTATTTTTAGAGGAAATGGTACTTGATTTTGTTTCATATATTTTCAGAATTATTTCTTTCAGGAATCACAGATAAAAGTTTGTAATTAACAATTGGATCTTCCCAAGATTTAAGGAATTAGGTATTTGTTGCACTAACTTTTTTATAATCAGATGGATATAGGTTTCAATTGAATACTTGATTATCGATTCTCACAGGTATAAACTTAACAAATCTTAACGGCCTAAATCTCAAGAAAAAGCGTGAAATTTTGCATCTTTGTTCCTTTAAATACAAATTATGGAAGAAAACACATCATCGACACTAACACCTGCAGAAGTAATCCATCAGTTAACAGAGAAAATTCAAGCGGAAAGACCTTTGATTGATAAGATGAATAACGAACTTTCCAAGGTGATTGTAGGGCAAGATCAAATGCTAGATCGTTTATTGATAGCTTTGCTTGTGAATGGTCACGTTCTATTGGAAGGTGTACCAGGATTAGCAAAAACACTAGCTATTAAAACATTGACAGATGTGATTGGAGGAATGTTTAGCAGGATTCAGTTTACTCCAGATTTATTACCAGCAGATATTACAGGTACACAAATATATAACCAGAAAACACAAGAGTTTTCAGTGACGAAAGGTCCTATTTTTGCCAACTTTATTTTGGCAGATGAAATCAACCGTGCACCCGCAAAAGTGCAGTCTGCTTTACTAGAGGCTATGCAGGAAAAGCAGGTAACCATCGGTGATGAAACATTCCCTTTACCAAAACCTTTCTTAGTATTGGCAACGCAAAATCCAATAGAACAAGAAGGTACTTATCCTTTGCCAGAAGCACAAGTTGACCGTTTCCTATTGAAGGTTACGCTTGGATATCCAAAGCCAGAGGAAGAAATGTTGATTCTTAGAAACAACGTTCGTAAGGAAGGTTTAGATGTTGCAAAACAAGTGGTGACGCCTGAAGATATTTTACGCTTACGTGACTTGGTTAGAGAAGTTTACTTAGATGAAAAAATTGAAAAATATATTATAGATATTGTTTTTGCAACACGTGAACCTGAGAAATATGGTTTGGCCAATTTGGGACCACTTATTTCTTTTGGAGCATCACCGCGTGCAAGTATTAACCTTGCATTGGCAGCTAAAGCGATTGCATTTCTGAAAGGAAGAGCTTATGTGATTCCTGATGACATTCGTGAAATAGCTGGAGATGTAATACAACATCGTTTAGGGCTTACATATGAAGCTGAGGCAGAAAATATCAGCGCAATAGAAATCGTTGAACGTATCATTGCTAAAGTACAAGTTCCTTAAAACATTAATCAATGGATGTTAAAGAATTACTGAAAAAAGTTAGAGAAATCGAACTTAAAACGCGTGGACTTACCAAGCAAGCCTTCTCAGGGGAGTATAGTTCCGCTTTTAAAGGGAGAGGTATGACTTTTTCAGAAGTTCGAGAATACCAATTCCAAGATGATGTTCGAAATATTGATTGGAACGTTACCGCTCGCTTTAACGAACCATTTGTAAAGGTTTACGAAGAAGAAAGAGAACTTTCTGTCTTTTTAATACTTGATATTTCTGGTTCTATCGAGTTTGGAACTACCGAAAAGACCAAGCATGAATTAATGCTAGAAATAGCCGCTGTTTTATCATTCTCGGCAGTAAATAATAACGACAAAGTCGGCGTTGTTTTTGTCAGTGATAAAGTAGAAAAATTCATTCCACCGAAAAAAGGTCGCCAACATGCGATGATGATTCTGAGAGACTTGATAAATATTGAACCCAAAAGTAAAGGGACCAATATAAATGAGGGGATAAAATTCTTTAGAAATATTACTAAAAAAAGAAGTATCTGCTTTGTAGTGAGTGATTTTTATGATAAAAACAACTTCTTAGACGGACTAAAAATAGCGAATAGTCGCCACGACATGATTGCACTCCGCCTAAAAGATCCTGCAGAAAAGCAATTGCTTAATTTTGGTTTAGTGAAAATGAAAGATGCAGAGTCGGGTGAAGAAAGATGGGTGAATACAGCTTCCAAAGAGGTGAGAGAGAAATATGAAGTGAGTTATTTAGAAAAAGAAAAACAATTGGACCAAGATTTTAAAATAGCAGGAGTAGATTATGCTGTTTTATCAACAGAAGAGAAATCTTTAGTAGCATTAAATAAGTTGTTTTTAACTAGAAGAAGATGAAATTGAGATTTTTACATATAGTTTTTGTTTTCTTTTCGTTTTCAGTGTTTGGTCAACAGTTAAATGCCGTTTTAGATAAACAGAAGATTCAAATTGGTGAACCTTTTGTACTGACCTTAACAGTTGAGGATACAAAACCTTTGGGTAAAATAGATTACCAAATTCATTCGCAACAATTTCCAGGAAAACTAAGCCTGTCTCTTCTACAAGATGACGATGATTATGAGGTGGAAGTGCTGACAGTTGGAAAAGACACGAACTTCCAAGAAGGGGATAAATATTATTGGGAAATGCAGTATGAATTGACAGGATGGGACAGTGCTTTTGTGATTCTACCTCCTGAAAGAATAAAAATAGACGATAGCTTATATTATTTTCCCGGACAATTGATTGAAGTAGAAATACCTGTCGCAATTCCCAATAAAGACATCTATGATATCAATGAATATTTCACAGACATTCCATCCACCGATGCTTTTGTAAATTTTCTGAAGGCGAATTGGTGGTGGTTAGCAATTGCTGTAATTGTGATTATTCTTTCCGCGCTCTTAATAAAGAAGCGAACAAAGAAAGAGCTTGCTGAATTAAGTTTGAAAGAAAAAGCCTTGATTGAGATTAATCTTCTAGAAGAGAAAAAAGGGTATCAAACAGATTTAAAGGAGTATTACTTTGAGCTTTCACTTATTCTAAGAAGATTTTTAGGACAGTATTATCAAACGCCAATTGTAGAGAAAACGACTTCTCAAATCGAACGTTTATTACTAAGTAAAAAGCTGTCACCAAAGTTGGTTGAACTGATAGCAAAGCTATTGAGGGAATCCGATATGGTTAAATTTGCGCAATCCAATCCAACTGTTTCAGAAATTCATAGTGTAACAAATGAAGCAAGACGAGTGATTAATGAAATTCCAGAAATAGAAGTAAGTCATGAACAGTAATTTGTTTTTACATATCAGATTTTGGGAATATAGTTTCTATCAACCATGGTGGCTACTGCTATTGGCTTTGGTTCCAATCTTTACCTATTGGCGCTATCGTCAGTTTAAAAGAGACAAAGGATCCGTAAAGTTTTCTCGTTTTGAAAAGGATTTAGAAGCGATTTCTTTTAAGCCAATAAAAATAATAATGACACTGATTTATACTTTTGTTGCTCTGGGATTTAGCCTGCTTGTACTAGCAATGGCAAAACCGTATTTAACATTAGGGGAAGCGGAAGAAAATTACGAAGAAGGAATTGATATAATAATTTCAATGGACGTTTCAGGAAGTATGTTGGCGATGGACTTTTTGCCCAATCGACTTGAAGCAGCCAAGCAAATGGCCAAGGAGTTTATCGACGGACGAAAATCGGATAGAATTGGTTTTGTAGCCTTCGAAGGAGAAGCTTATACCGTTTGTCCAACCACTCGAAATTACGAGTATTTAAAACGAACGATTGACGAAACTCAAACAGGGGTTTTAGTTCCAGGAACAGCAATAGGAGTTGGTTTGGGAACTGCGGTTGCTCGCCTGAGAAGTGACAGTTTGGTATCTAAAGTCATTATTTTGTTGACGGATGGGGAAAACAATAGAGGAAATATTTCTCCTATGGCAGCTGCTGAATTAGCTAAAAACAAAAACATTACTGTCTATACTATTGGAGTTGGGAAAAAAGGAATGGTAGAAATGCCTATAAACACACCTTTTGGACAAATCATCCGCGAGACCGAAGTTAGCATTGATGATGACTTATTAACAGAGATGGCAGAACTTACAGGTGGAAAATATTTTAGGGCAACAGATGAGAACTCCTTGCGAGAAATTTATAAAATCATAGATCGAATGGAGACGCAAAAATTCGCCGATAGACCCATCCATCGTGAACCACCTGTACATCCTCAGAGTTTCTTGCTTTTTGGAATCATATTTTTAATCATTGGCTTTGTAGCTGAACAATTCTTATTGAGAAACAATGGCTAATCTGAAATATACATACCGCATTAAACGCTTCCTAAGTTTTGCCTTAGGAATGGAGCTGATATTTTGGTTGTTGTTTTGGCAAATATTTAATTTGTTAGGTGTTTTCGACAAACATAAAGTAGATGATACACTGGTTTTTGTCACCCTCAATTATGTTTGGATAGCTGTAGGAATTGCAGTTTTACTACCCTTCGTTTTTTACTATCAAATGCGCAAGCGTAATCGCTTAATTGAGCAGTTTGGTAATACAAAAACAGTAAGTACTATTCTACAACCTGTAGATACAAAACAGTTGTTTTATCGTTATTTTTTACTGAGAAACGTACTTGTTTTTGCCGCAATCGCAATGATGCAGCCTGCTTTTGGCACCAAGGTCGTACAAGGTAAGTCTAGCGAAGTCGAATTGATTTTTACGGTGGATGTTTCCAATTCCATGAATACCCGGGATATTAAAAATGGTGATCCTCGAATTGCTGTTGCACGAAGATTAATGAATCAAATGATGAATGAAACACAAGCTGCTAGAGTTGGTTTAATCGTTTTCGCAGGTAGTGCTTATCCGCTACTTCCACTTACAGTCGATAGTGGAACAGCAAAGATGTATATTGACGAGTTAAGCACGAATTTAATATCCAATCAAGGAACGAATGTATCTGCAGCCTTACTTCAATCTAGCGAGTTCTTTTCTAAGGAAAATAATAAGAAGGTGCTGGTGTTAATTACTGATGGAGAAGACCATGAGGGCGGAATGGAAAAAGCATATGCGGCTATTATGGAAAAGAAAATTGACACTTATGTTATAGGGATAGGGACTGAGAAAGGTGGACCTGTTCCCACTTCAGAATCGCCTAACGCTTCCTTTATAAAGGATGAGAATGACAAAGTAGCTATATCAACTGTAAATCCTAATATGATAAAGGAAATAGCCTCAAAATTAAATGGTAAGTCGGTTTTAACGAGTGACCCTTTTCCAAATCTTTCACCTTTTTTAACGCAAATTAACAGTAGTTCAGGAACCAACTCAGTAGATTTGGAGTTCAGAATAAAAGATTCTAAATATCAATGGCCTTTAGCGATTAGCTTGATTTTTTTAATGCTATTAATGGTGTTTGAATCGTTTCAGAAAAAAAACAAATAATGAAAGCGCTATTTTTCATATGTTCTATTGTAGTTTTTGCCTCATTTAATTCATGGGGGCAGACATGGCAAGATATTGCACGTGAAGGAAGCAAACTATATAAGGATGGAAAGTATGAAGAAGCTTACAAAACTCTTCTAGAAGCTCAGAAGTTGGCACCGAAGGAAATTGATTTGTCAAGTGATATCGGAAATGCAGCCTACAGAAGTGGGGACTTTGAAACGGCAGAAAAAGCCTTCCGCGCATCTTCTACAAACCCTGGAAAAAGTAAAATTGAACTTGGTGAGCAATGGCATAACGTAGGAAATAGTCAGTTTCAAAAAGAAGATTTTCAAGCAGCAATAGAAAGCTATAAAAATGCTTTGCGCATGAATCCAAATGACGAAAAGGCACGCTACAATTTAGCGGAAGCAAGAAGAAGAATTCAACAACAACAGCAACAGGAAAAAGAACAACAGCAATCTAATGATTCTGCTGAAGATCAAGGGACTGATGAGGGAGAAGGTGGAGAAGGAGCTGGTGAGAAACAAAATGATGAAGACGAAAGTCAAAATCAAAATACACCTGCAAATAATAACGAAGAAGATAGAAATGACGACAAACAATCCAGTGAACAATTGTCGGATAGAAAAACAGATAGAATTTTAGAAGACTTGCTAAAGCAAGAGATGGAAACGAAGGAAAGAGTGAGAGAAATGGGAGCGAGGAAAGAAAATAATCAAATTAATTCTGGCAAGCGATGGTAAGAAGAGCATTACTATATATCGCTATTTTGCTTAGTTCGTTCCAATTATGGGCGCAAGATCCATTTATAGAATTAGATGTTGATCCAAAGATCGTTGAGGTTGGACAACCTTTTACGGTTACTATTAAGACCAATAGCGAGGGACATATTGAAATGAACTTGCCTGATGATTTTATTCAATCGGGACCAAGACAGTCTGGAATGTCCTCTTCTTTAGAAATAATCGATGGTAAACAAGTGATGGTAAGGTTTAGTTTCCAGTCTTTTACAGGGTATTTAGACCAAGAGGGGACTTATCTTTTCGGACCTATTAAGGTGAAGGATAAACAGAATGAGTATAAATCAGAAGCTTATTCCGTAAAGGTGATTAAACCACGAAATATGATTAGTGAGGACCCAGGAAAGAACATGCATCAACTGATTTTTGGAGTTATCCAGCAATCGAAAAAAGAAATTTATGAAGGTGAACCTGTTGTCTTAGAAGGAAAGGTGTATTCGCAAGTGGATGTTCTACAGGTCGAAGACTATACTCCCTTCTCATTAAATGGAACAGAAGAAATTCATCCAATGGCTAATTCTGATAGAATTACAACTAGTTTTGAAGTTGTAAACGGGAAGAAATTACTTACTTTTAAGATAGGACAAAGTGTTGTCTTTCCTGATAAAGTAGGAGAGTTTACGATCAAACCTTTTCAAACTGTTTTAGTTTACAATGACCCAAGGTCAATTTTCCCAGAAAGATTGAAAGTTTCTTCTAATGAATCCAAAATAAAAGTGAAACCTTTGCCAAAAGGAGCGCCGAGATCTTTTATCGGAGCAGTAGGGAAGTTTAAAGTTTCCTCACGTATTAAAAACCCGAATATTAAACAAGGAGAGGTGATTGAGCTGAAGGTTAAAATCGAAGGGCATGGTAACTTACAAAACATTTTACATCCTAAATTAAATCTACCCGAAGGACTTACCTTATATGGTGACCCTGAAGTAAAGGATACCATCTCTTATTGTACTTTGGGAACAGAAGGGAGTAAAACCTTTAATTACTTTATCCGAGTAGATGTCGCAGGAGAAATTAAGATTCCACCTATAACTATCTCTTACTTTAATCCTAAAACCGGAAAGTATGAAACATCTGACTGTAAAGTGATTTCTTTAAACATTCAAGCGAATGAAGAAGAAACTCCTATCGAAGAAGAGTATAATGATGAACAAATGATAGCCACAGACTTGAAGCCATTTTTAACAAAAAGACAGGGTTCCTCAAGTAATGGAGTAGGTTGGATTGCTGGATGGGGAAAAGCATTATTGTTATCACCAATTTTATTAGGACTAGTGGGCGGTTTATTTGTTAGAATTAAGAAAACGAAAGAACTGGAGAATCAGGCTGGTTATTTACATTCAATGAATAAGTCAAATGCCTTGCTTGGATTGTCAGCATTGGATGAACAAGTAGATAATGAACAAAAAGCGATAGAACTTTCAAAAATCATTATCGAATACTTAGCCAATCATTTCAATTTGGATATTGGAGAAATTACGCGTGCTAACTTGAGCAAAAAAGTGCCAAATGAATTAGCAGAAGAGACGTATTTACGCATAAAATCACTTTTTGATGAATTGGAAGCCATGAAGTATGGCGCCATGTTGGACAACGAAATGATTGACCACCTTAAAGATGAAGCAAACCATATAATTGAAAACATTTCATGAAGAAGTATCTATTGATATATCTGTTATTAGTGTTTTCAAACTTCGTTTTTGGGAAGAATGCTGCTTTTGATCAAGGTGTTGAACACTTGTCTAAAAAGGAATTCATTGAAGCAAAAAAATCTTTTCTAATTGCTATTGAGGAACGACCAGATTTTTCTGCTTATTATAATTTAGGTATTGCGAATGGAAAACTGGAAGACTGGCGAGCCGCAAGATGGGCCTTTGAAGCTTCTTTAAAGTATAGACCATCAAGTACTAAAGCACGATATAATGCGAGGTTTGCTACTGTTAAAATTGACAGTAATTTAGAGTGGGAGCACCCTTACTCTTGGGTAGAAAGATTAATCTTAGCTATTCATGGCTATATCTGGCTAATTCTAACGATTGTTTCAACTATGCTAATTGGTGCCTTTGTCTATAATTATGTCGCTAAGACTAAAAATACTGTTTTGAACAAATGGCTTAAGAGATTCCTGGTGCCTACGGCAATTCTATTTGCAATTTCTTTCTTCAGTTTAATTTACCAAAGAAGTTTACTCGTAGAACCACATTTCGCGATTATTAAGAATAAAGAACTGAAATCTTATATTTCACCGAATGGAATAGAAATAGATTATGAGCTAAATCCCAAAGTTCGTTTAGAAATAATCGACTCTTTCGAAGATGATTTGTGGCTTTATGTTAAATCCGATGATAAGACCGCAATCTGGGTCCGTTCAAGCGATTTATATTGGTTCTAATCCCCGGAAAATACCGTTTAAAACTCACTCGAAAACACTTTTTCTGAAATTAGTATGTGTTTTTTCATTGTTAATCGAAAAAACTGTATTAAATTTGTACCTTAGCAATTAAACACTATGCTATATGAAAAAACTTATTTATTACACTATTACAGGAATTTTATCCACTGTATTTACTCAAAGCATATATGCACAAACTATTTATTCAGATGGTGCAGTCATTCGTATTAATAACGGAGCGGTCGTTCATAGTAATGGAGGAGTTGTTCTTACAAATTCGACTAATCTAGCAAACGACGGTACTTTAATAACAACAAAATCATCCTCAGCAGCATTGCCTGGCAACTTTGAAATTAGAAGTAATTCAAATGTTGATGGAAATGGTATTTATAGAGTTGAACAAAATTGGGTCAATGACGCTACCTTTATAGGGGGAAATGGAGAGGTTGTTCTGTTTGGAAATGAACAGCAATTTATTACTTCTGATAATGGTACAGCAACGTTTTTCAACCATCTGACATTAGAAGGTGTGGGAATCGACATAGATAGAAGAAAAACTCTTTTAAATGTTGATGGAGCAACATTAACAGGCGGAATTTTAACTTTAAACGATAGAGAATTAAGTACGCAAAACAATGTTTTTGTTGTTCAAAATGAAGACTTAGAAGCAATACTACTTAATACAACTTTTAACGGTGAAGGATTTGTTAGCAGTACTGGTTCAGGTGCGCTAATTAGAAAAATGTCGGAAACAGAATATTACTTGTTCCCTGTTGGGTCAAGCGATGACGTTAGAAGATACCGTCCTGTTAAGATTCAACCGAATGTTAATGGTGAAACTTCTTTTGCTGTTAGAATGAACAATTATTCTGCTAGTAATGACGGCTACCAAGTTGCTACGCACGACAATAAAATTGATTATGCCAATGAATTATTCTATCATTCAATTGAGCAAGTTGACGGAGCAGGAAATGCTGACCTTAGATTCTATTACGTTCCAACTGAAGATGCAGAATGGAATAGCACAGGACATTGGAACGACATGGATCAACAATGGAATAACATGTTGAAAACATTAAAGACTGATCAAGGGAATTTCACTTACATTACTAAAAAGGCTTGGGATGGTATCGAAAACGGTACACAATACATCTTGGTTAATAATAACTATACTTTAATCGCGTCAGAAGCATTTTCTCCAAACGGTGATGGCTTAAATGATTTCTTTACCATTGATAATTTAGAAGCTTATCCTGACAGTGAATTATGGATTTACAACCGTTGGGGTGCAGAAGTATTCCACAGTGATGACTATCTGAATGATTGGGATGGTCGTTCTCAAAGTAAATTGAACATTGGAGGAGACGAGTTACCAGAAGGTACTTATTACTACCTTCTTCAGTTAGGCGGAAGCGATGATCAGCCAGGAAGTGGTGACATTCACAAAGGGTTTATTTACTTAAAGAGATAATTATTATAGAAATGACATTTGTTGTGAAAGGTTACTAGCCTTTCACGACGTTCAGATAAACGAAATAGCATTATGAAACTAATTAAACAAATACTAATCGGCGGATTTGCACTTTTCATGGCAAGTTCCCTTCATGCACAGCAGGAAGCACAATTCACGCAATATATGGACAATATGTTGTACTACAATCCAGCTTATGCGGGTAGCCGCGATGCTTTGAGTATTACAGCGCTTCACCGCCAACAATGGGTTGGATTTGATGGCGCGCCAATGAGTACAACTTTCAGTTTACACACGCCTCTTAGTTATGATAACATCGCACTAGGAGTGAGTGTTTTAAACGACAAGGTAGGTCCTGTTAACGCAACATGGATCAATGCCGATGTATCTTATTCATTGAAATTTAAAAACCACAATGGCCGTTTAAACTTCGGTATCAATGGAGGAATTAATTTATTGAATGGTGATTTAGCATCCTTAGTTAAAGCAGATGCTGGAGATAACTCGTTAGAAGTTCGCTATCAGAATGATTTAAAGCCAAACTTGGGAGCGGGTGTTTACTATCATTCAGACCAGTTTTTTGCTGGTTTTGCAGTTCCAAGAATCCTAGACGATGCTAAAGATTTGAATAACATTTTGAATGACAAATACATTTCTAAGCGTCACTATTACTTTATGGTTGGAGGTTACTTCAATGCAAGTAGAATGTTAAAGATTCGTCCAAGTGCCATGTTGAAAATTACAGAGAAAGCACCACTAGCCTTAGATTTAAGTATGGCATTTATTCTATACGATCAATTATGGCTAGGAGCTAATTATAGATTGATGGAAAGTGCAGGTGTTTTTGTACAATATCAAATCAACAAGTCGTTTAAGATTGGTTATGCTTTTGAATATTCAACTACTAAGTTGAGAGGTAATCACTACGGAACGCATGAGATTTTATTGGGTTACGACTTAATGTTTAAAAATAAATCATTATCGAATCCTAGATACTTTTAAGAACATACTACACGAAATTTAATTATGAAAGGATTTAATAAAATAGCAGTTGGGTTTTTCTTATTAGCACTTCCAACGCTTGTGTTCTCGCAAGAAGGACGCTTGAAATATGCTGATAAAATGTATGACCAAAAGTCTTACCATTACGCTAGCGAAGGATATGAAGATGTGCTAGCACGTAAAACGGATTCCGCTACAGTAGCAGTTCGCTTAGCAGACAGTTACGACAAAATAGGAAATGTTCAAAAAGCTGTTGATTGGTATCAGTACCTGAATAGAAACAACACGATTTCAAAAGACCAACATTTACGTCTTGCTTTACTTGAACGTCAACTGGAAAACTATTCTTCTTCTGAAGAGTTACTAGCATCATTTTCTTCTAAATTTGGAGAGAACGATGTTGCTGATAATGTGTTAAAATCACCAGCATCTGTTAGCGAACTAGCTGCAGACAAAGGATGGTTTGAGATCAAAGAACAAAATGTGAACTCAAAATTCTCAGAAATTGGAGCGCACTTCATCGACGAGAATACTGTTATACTAGCGAGTTCAAAACGTAGAAACTGGGTTGTTGGCCATATCGATTCTTGGTCAGGAGACTATTTCTACAATATGTACAAAGCAAAAGTTGATGAAAATGGAATAATCGGTAAAACAAAACGTATGAAGTCAGACGCTCATACAAAGTTCCATGATGGACCATCGACATACTGTAAAGAGACAGGATATGTGTATTTTACACGTAATGATTTTACGGATGGAAATAGAGGAGGAGACTTAAATGGAACTACTCATTTAAAGATTTATAGAGCAAAACTTGACGGAAATAAGTTAGTGGATGCCCAAGAATTAAGCATTAACAACAGCGAATACTCAACAGCGCATCCAGCTTTATCAATGGACGGAGAACGTCTTTATTTCTCTTCAAACCGCGCAGGTGGATTTGGAGGAATGGACTTGTACTATGTCAACTTAGACAAGAATGGTTTGCCAGTAGGAGAGCCGGTTAACTTAGGAGCTAAAGTAAACACATCAGAAGATGAAGTATTTCCATTTGTAAATACAACAGAGAATATCTTATTTTTCTCTTCAGAGGGTCACTTCGGTTTAGGAGGATTGGATGTTTTTGTTGCAAAATTAGACAAGAGCGGTAATGTAAAAAACATTGAAAATCTTGGTTCGCCAATCAACAGTCCATACGACGATTTCTCTTTTGCAAACAACAGTTCTCAGCAAAAAGGATATTTTTCATCCAACCGTCCAAACGGAGCTGGAAGTGATGATATCTATGGATTTGCTCAAAAAGTAGCGATTAAAAATAGCGCAACTTTAAAAGGAAATGCCAGAGACTTATTAACAGATACAGCACTTGAAGGGACAAGTGTTTCTATCATCGATTCAAAAGGAAATCGCATAGAAACAGTTCAAACACAAGCAGACGGTTACTACGAATTCTCAATTTCCGATATGGATGGCGACTTTGAGTTAGTAGCAGAGAAAGACAACTATGTAACAGCAAAGCAAACGGTAAAATACGACGCGGCAAAAGAAGAGTATAACCAAGACGCTGACTTAATGCCAATCCTGAATTACCACTTCGAAGGAATTGTTCAAGATAAGGACTCTAAAGCTGCTTTATCAGGTGTTTCTATCACGATGATAGATGCTAAGACTAAAAACGAGTTTGAAAAGTCAACTACCAACGCAGAGGGAACTTTTGCAAGTAGTACTTTACCTTATGGTTATAAAGAAACGGCTGGCTATACTTTCCGTTTTGAAAAGAAAGGTTACGTAAGTACAACAGCTAACGTATCTAAGGTATTAGATAGAGAAGAAGTTATCTATATCAGCGACCAATTGGCTATTGACATGAAGAAGATTACAGTTGGAAAGACTGACTTAAACGAGGTTGTTGATATTGCACCCATTTTCTTTGACTTCAACAAGTTTGACATTCGAGAGGATGCTGCCAAGGAGTTGGATAAAGTTGTAGCAGTTATGCAAGATAACCCTGGAATGATAATCGAATTAGGTTCGCACACGGATAGTCGTGGTTCTGCAGCATACAACAGAACATTATCCGATAAGCGTGCAAAAGCCTCAGCGAATTACATTATATCAAAAGGAATTGACAAGAGCCGT
>DATJCX010000060.1:0-60687 GCA_035497735.1 Brumimicrobium sp.
GTTAAGACTGCTTGCGCTGATGGTACTGCCGGTCTACCGGTGGGAGAGTAAGACGACGCCACTTTTTAAGAAAGCTCAACAGTAATGTTGAGCTTTTTTTGTTTATAGACGTTTTTATAGAACTGTTTATAACACAAAAAAACTAGAATAAACTACAAAATCCTTTAGATCAATAACGATCTAAGCATCACAAAACTTAAATAGCTTTCAATTTTCAACCAAATTTCTACCTTTTAACCTGTCAACTTTCATTTTCTACTACAACCCTTGGTGATGAACGGCTGGTTTGCCGTAAGAGCGGCTCTTATTTAACAATTTAAATGTTAAATTTCTTTTCTAATTTGAATAATATAGTAATTTTGTGCCATTATTTTTTGATAAACAGGTATATAGCTTGTTTGTCAAATCTAAACTAACTTTAAATGAATATTTTTTTTACAAATTTTAAAATGATTTTGCTTATTGTGGCTTCAAGCCTATTAAGCTTAAATACCTTTGCGCAACAGCAAATTGGTAATTCTGATTTTGAAAGCTGGGATGAATTGGGTAATGATAAAGAACGCCCAGCTAATTGGAATAACATAAAAAATGGTGATTTGTGCTGGTTATGTGGATTTGGATCTTTGCAAACTTCATGGAGAGATACCGAAGTTCGACCAGGTTCAACAGGTAATTATAGTGCTAGAATTCAATCAGGTAATGCAGGTGGAATTATTGTAAACGGTGCTATTACATTAGGACGTTTGCATGCGCCAAGTCCATCGGCAAGCGCTGGGTACAATAAAACGACTAGGAGTAATGCTCAATATTATCAGACTTTAACTGATGTTCCTGATAGCGTTGTCTTTTGGGCAAAGTATTCAATTACTACTTCTGCAGATAGTGCAAGAATTTCAGCAATTATTCATGATAATTATGACCTTAGAGACCCTCTAGACGGTGCATCACAATCGCATGTTGTAGCTACTGCTATTAAAAGTTTTCAAACAGCTGGAGATTGGATGAGGATTTCTGTTCCATTTAGCTATACAGGACCTTCAACTGATGGTCAATATATTCTTGTAACGCTTACATCTAGCCATGTACCTGGACAAGGGGTTAATGGTGCTACTGTATATATCGATGACTTAGAGTTAATTTATAATGATAACGAAATTGAAATTGCTCCAATTGCAGTTCAAAATTTGTTTACAAATCAAAATGGATCTGTTTTAACTGCTACAGAAACGCCTAATGCAGCGAGCAGTGTAACTTCAAGACAATGGAAATATTCAACTACTTCAGGTGGTCCTTATACGAATGATCTTGTAGGAGAGACGGATGTAACTTATACTCCACAGTTTGCTTCTGCTGGAACGTACTACGTTGTTTCTGAAACTAATTTCAGTGGCGATATAGTGACTTCAAATGAAGTTCAAATAAATGTTATTGACTTTATAGTAACGATTAATCCTAATGCTTCTCAGACTTTAATTGAAAATCAGGTAGGTAATACCTTAACTGTTAATGAATCTCCAATTGCTGATACGCGTGAATGGAAATATAGTCTAACTTCAGGTTCAGGATATGTTTCATTTACAACTCCTGAAGTTGGAACAACATATACTCCTCAATTTGCTGATGCAGGAACTTACTATGTAGTTGTTGAATCTACAAAAGATGGTTTCTCACAAGTTTCTGATGAAGTTGAAATTAACGTTGTTGAATTCACGGCTGCAATTAATCCTTCTGCTACTCAAAACTTGATTGAAAATCAAGCAGGATCAATGTTAACTGTAACAGAATCTCCAATTGCTGATACACGTGAATGGAAATATAGTGAAACACAAGGTTCGGGATATGTTTCTTTTGCAACTGCAGAAATAGGAACAACTTTCACGCCTCAATTCGCAAACGTTGGTACATATTATATAGTTGTTGAATCAACTATTGATGGAATAACAACTGTTTCTAATGAAATTCAAGTTAATGTTACTGAGTTTACAAATGCAGTAAATCCTTCCGCTCTTCAAAATTTATTTGAGAATCAGCCAGGAACAACCTTGACGGTTACAGAGTCGCCAATTGCGAATTCTCGTGAATGGAAGTTTACAACAACTTCTGGTTCAAACTATATTTCTTTCACAACAGCACAAAATGGTATAAACTATACGCCATTATTTGCTAGTGCAGGTACTTATTACGTAGTTTGTGAATCTACAATCGATGGAATTACTATTATTTCTAATGAGGTTGAAGTAGAAGTAGAGGTTTCAATTCTTAATGTAGCTTCAATTTCTCCAAATAGTATTCAAACATTAATTGAGAATCAAGTTGGAACAACGATTACAGTTTCTGAAACGCCAAATGCAGCAGATTCTCGCGAATGGATGTGGTCTACAACTTCTGGTTCTGGTTATACTTCTTTTGCAACTGTAGAAGATGGTTTAACTTATGCACCTCAGTTTGCTAACGCTGGTACATATTATGTTATTTGTGAAGCTGATTTCGCTGGAGATATTCAAATTTCTAACGAAGTTCAAATTAACGTTGTTGAATTTACAGCTGCAATCAATCCTTCTGCTACTCAGAATTTAATTGAGAATCAAGTTGGAACTGAATTGACGGTAACGGAATCTCCTGTTGCTGATGCACGAGAGTGGAAGTATAGTGAAACTTCTGGTTCAGGATATGTTTCATTTGCAACTGTAGAAGATGGATTAACTTATACACCACAGTTTGCTGATGCAGGAACTTACTATGTAGTTGTTGAATCTACAATCGATGGTATTACAGTTACTTCTAATGAAGTTGAAATTAATGTAGTTGATTTCACAGCTGCAATCAATCCTTCTGCTACTCAGAATTTAATTGAGAATCAAGTTGGAACTGAATTGACGGTAACGGAATCTCCTGTTGCTGATGCACGTGAATGGAAGTTTACAACGACATCTGGTTCTGACTATGTTTCATTTGCAACTGTAGAAGATGGTTTAACTTATACACCACAGTTTGCTGATGCTGGAACTTACTATGTAGTTGTTGAATCTACAATTGATGGAATTATAGTAACTTCTAATGAAGTTGAAATTAACGTAGTTGAATTTACAAACGCAATTGCTGAAACTGACGATCAATTCTTAATTGAGAATCAAGCGGGAGCTGAATTGACTGTAACGGAATCTCCTGTTGCTGATACACGTGAGTGGAAGTTTACAACAACATCTGGTTCTAACTATGTTTCATTTGCAACTGTAGAAGATGGTTTAACTTATACACCACAGTTTGCTGATGCAGGAACTTACTATGTAGTTGCTGAATCTACAATCGACGGAATCACTGTTATTTCTAACGAAGTGAAAATTGAAGTTATTGAATTCACTAACGCTATTTCTGCGACTGAAGAGCAATTCTTATTCGAGAATGAAGCAGGATCTGAGTTGACTGTTGTAGAAACTCCAGAAGCTGAAACTAGAGAGTGGAAATATACGACGACAGCTGGTTCTGACTATGTTTCATTTGCAACTGCAGAAATTGGAGAAACTTATATTCCATTATTTGCTGATGCTGGTGTTTACTATGTTGTTTGTGAATCTACAATTGACGGAATCACTGTTACTTCTAACGAGGTGAAGATTACTGTTGAAGAGGACTTATCTGTTGAAGAAAACGAATTCCTAAACATTAAAGTTTACGCTAACGATCAAACTCTAGTAGTTGATTTAAGTAATGTTGAAATGAACGGAGTTTCAATTCAATTAGTAAACCTTGAAGGAAAGGTAATCGCAAAACAAAAATTGGTATCGAATCAAATTAATACGATTAATGTTAATACTCCTACAGGAATCTATTTCTATGGAATTAGAGGAAATGGTAGTTTTGTTAACGGAAAGGTATTGATTAAGTAATCAGTATATCAAAATATATTAAGGCCCCTTTTCGAAAGAAGAGGGGCTTTTTTTATGAAGAAACTTTGATGTGATGTCCGATTCAGTCTAAATGGAATCTTTCTTAATAATTATTCAGAAAAGGTAGGAGGCTGTCAATACTTGCTTGGTCTCTATTCTCCATTATAAGCTTGATTTCAGCCTTAATTTCAGTATAAGTACGTTGGTTGAAACTCCCTTTTATTCTACGTGAAAACACTGTTTAAAGCGGTTAGTTTAAAATGCTTAACAGTTTTCCATTTATTATCTGCTACTTTCTATAGGCGCCATAGTTTTCAATTGATATTTTATAGTACGAGTAAATTTAGCGCATAAAAAAAGCTGCCCTAACAGAGCAGCTTATATATAATTGAGTTATCAATTCTTATTTACCGTGGCATTGTTTAAACTTCTTTCCACTTCCACAAGGGCAAGGGTCGTTTCTACCAACTCTTTTTTCAGCAACAATAGGCTCTTGCTTTTGATTCGCCATACTTTGTTGTTGAGATTGTGCCATTGCTTGTGAATAACCTTGGCTACCTTCAAATTTTTGAGTTTGACTTGGTGTTTTTGCCTCAGCTGCTCTAGCGTAACTATCTTTTTGTTTTGTAGCTTGATTTTGAACAGAAGCCGAATTTTCCATAACTGGAATTTCACCTTTCACTAAGAATTCTATTGTTTCTTTGTTCAATCTGTCCATCATGTCTTTAAACAACTCAAAAGAAGTTAATTTGTAAACCAATAATGGATCTTTTTGCTCGTATCTTGCTTGCTGAACTGAAGTTCTCAAGTCATCCATTTCTCTTAGATGTTCCTTCCATTCGTTGTCAATCAAACCTAATACAATTGCTTTTTCGAACTGCTTAATAATAGATCTACCTTCTGAAGTGTATCCGTCAGCAATAGTTGTAGAAACTTCAATAGCTCTTTTACCATCTGTTATTGGAACACGTAAGTGACGTTCTCTATTTTCAACTTGCTCATAATATTGCTTTACATTTGAGAATACGAGTTCTGCAATTTTTTTGTTTTTACTTTCATAACGATCTAATGCCGCATTATATACGATATCAATTTTTTCTTCTCGAGAAGTTGAATCGAAATCCTCTTGTTTAATTGGAGATTGAATTCCAACAACTTTCATTAATTCTAATTCGAAGTCTTTAAAGTCATCTTTACCGTTGTAAGAATCTACAATGTATTCAACTGTATCGTAGAACATGTTTGCGATATCAAGATCTAATCGATCTCCGTATAGGGCATTCTTTCTCTTTTTGTAAACTGCTTTACGTTGAGCGTTCATCACGTCATCATACTCCAATAAATGCTTACGGCTACCAAAGTTGTTTTCCTCTACTTTCTTTTGAGCACGTTCAATAGATTTTGAAATCATTCCATGTTGAATAACTTCCCCTTCTTGAAGTCCCATTCTATCCATCAACTTCGCAATACGTTCTGAACCGAACTTACGCATTAAGTCATCTTCTAGAGAAACAAAGAATTGAGAAGAACCAGGATCTCCTTGACGACCAGCACGACCTCTTAACTGTCTGTCAACTCGTCTAGAGTCGTGACGTTCAGTACCGATAATGGCTAAACCACCTACTTCTTTAACACCTTCTCTTAATTTAATATCTGTACCACGTCCTGCCATATTCGTAGCAATGGTTACTGCTTTTTTCGCCCCAGCGTCAGCTACAATTTCCGACTCCTGTTGGTGGTGTTTTGCGTTCAGAACGTTGTGTGGAATTCCTTCCATTTTCAACATTCTACTTAGTAATTCAGAGATTTCTACTGTTGTAGTACCTACAAGAACTGGTCTTTCTTGTTCATTCAACACTTTAATTTCTTCGATTACTGCGTGGTATTTTTCTCTTGCTGTTTTGTAAACACGGTCTTCCATGTCTTTACGCGCAATCGGTCTGTTTGTTGGAATAACTACAACATCCAATTCGTAGATATCCCAAAATTCTTTCGCCTCTGTTTCAGCTGTACCTGTCATCCCTGCTAATTTGTGGTACATTCTAAAGTAGTTCTGAAGCGAAACTGTAGCATATGTTTGTGTAGCTGCTTCCACATCTACGTTTTCTTTTGCTTCAATAGCTTGGTGAAGTCCGTCTGAATAACGACGACCTTCCATGATACGTCCTGTAGATTCGTCAACAATTTTAACCTTGTTATCCACAACAACATACTCTACTTCTTTTTCGAATAAAGTATAAGCCTTCAACAATTGGTTAATACTGTGAATTCTTTCTGACTTAATAGAATAGTCTCTAATTAACTCATCCTTTTTACTCGCTAATTCTTCTGGCGAAATATTTTCTTTTTCTAAATTTGCGAGCTCTGTTCCAATATCTGGCATCACATAGAAGTTTGGATCATCTTCCCCTGATATTAAATCAATTCCTTTGTCTGTTAACTCAATCGTATTTTGTTTCTCATCGATTACAAAGTAAAGATCATTGTCAATAATTGGCATTTGCTTATTTTGCTCTGCCATATAAAAGTTTTCAGTTTTCTGTAAGTGTGCTTTTACACCAGGTTCTGAAAGGAATTTAATTAATGCTCTATTTTTAGGAAGACCTCTGTAGGCACGCAACAATTGTTGACCTCCTTCGTCTAATCTTTTTTTAGTTTCATTTTTATCACTCGTAGGCTCATTGATTACCGCTAATGATTTTTTAGCATCTGCTAAAATTTTAGTGATTAATGTTCTTTGCGCGCTAACAACCTTTTCGATAATTGGTTTTAGTCCAACATATTCCTGTTGATCGCCTTTGGGCGTTGGTCCAGAAATAATCAAAGGTGTTCTAGCATCATCAATTAAAACCGAGTCAACCTCATCAACAATAGCGAAATGATGTTTCTTTTGAACTAAACTTGCGATATCGCTAGACATATTGTCACGCAAATAGTCGAATCCAAACTCATTGTTTGTACCGAATGTAATATTTGCTTTGTATGCGTCTTTTCTGTTTTCGGAGTTTGGTCTATGTTTATCAATACAGTCAACTGTTAAACCGTGGAATTGGTATAAAGGTCCCATCCACTCACTATCACGTCTCGCAAGGTAGTCGTTCACTGTTACCATATGAATACCCTTTCCTGCCAATGCGTTTAAGTAAACTGGAAGTGTAGCAACCAAAGTTTTACCTTCCCCTGTTTGCATCTCTGCAATGTTTCCTCTATGAAGTACAGCTCCACCCATGATTTGAACGTCATAGTGAACCATGTTCCATTCCATTTTTGCTCCAGCTGCCGACCATGCGTTGTGCCAAATAGCTTTATCTCCGTCGATTTCAATTCCATCGACTTTTTTAGCCATTTCAATATCGTGATCAGTTGCCGTTACAACCATCTTCTTGTTTTCAGCCCAACGTCTAGCAGTTTCCTTAACAGTTGCAAATGCATCTGGTAATAACTCTTCTAAAACCTTTTCTATTTGTTGGTCTAAATCTTCAACTAGTTTGTCAATTTTATCAAAGATATGTTCCTTTTCAATAACAGTTGTTTCAGGAGCGTTTGCTTTTTCTTCTAATGATTTAATTTCATTTTCGATAGCTGCTGTTTCCTCTTGTATCTTCTCTTGGAATGTTTTTGTTCTAGCTCTAAGTTCATCGTCACTGATGTCGCGCAATGAAGCAAAGATTTCATTCACTTTATCAATGATTGGCTGGTATTGCTTTCTGTCTTTTGTGGACTTATCTCCAAGTATTTTTTTTAATAGATCTCCTATCATTTGTCTTTGTAATTAGTAAACCCCAAAAATAAGAATGATACTTTAAATTTTGACGTTTTTTTTATATTTAATAACAACCATCAGTAATTATTCCAAAAATGAAATACTGCCAAATAGACAGATGTCATGGTAGTGTATAGCTAAAAAAAAAGCCTTTTATGACAAAAGGCTTTTAGAATGTTTTCTATCGATAAGGCTAATATTCATCTTCATTGAAGAAAAAGTCTTCTTTTGAAGGGTAATCAGACCAAATATCTTCAATGCTTTCATAAATTTCACCTTCATCTTCAATTGCTTGAAGATTCTCTACTACCTCTAATGGTGCGCCTGTACGAATTGCAAAATCAATTAATTCGTCTTTAGCCGCCGGCCATGGTGCATCTTCTAAGTAAGAAGCTAATTCTAATGTCCAATACATAATTTTATAATTTATATCTTGTTTATAATCTAAAACTGTGCCTAAATTTAGCGTGCAAAATTATTCTTTTTTTTCGAATATCCAAATTTTTATGAGAAAATATTACTATCTCTACCTAAGTTCTTGGAATCCATTGAATTTCTTCAATTTTCAAATCAGTTGCAATCTTCCTAGATAGTACAAATAAGTAGTCGCTCAGTCTGTTTAAATACTTCATCGCTAATTGATGTTGTTCGCTATCATCGTTCAGTGCAACCGTCAATCTTTCCGCTCTTCTGCAAATACATCTAGCAATATGACTGTGTGAAAGAATCATTTTCCCACCTGGAAGTACAAATTTTGTAATAGGAGGGATGGTTTCATTCATTTTGTCTATCGCATTTTCCAAAAAGGTGACATCGTCTTCGTATATTAACGGTAAGTTCATCTTTGTTCCTTCTGGTTGTGTAGCTAATAATGAGCCTATTGTGAAAAGTCGGTCTTGAATCTCAATTAATTGATCGAACTGTTCTTTAGGAATTTCTTCATGATCTCTCAATAAACCAACCCATGAATTTAATTCATCTACTGTTCCATAACTTTCAATTCTTAGGTCTGCTTTTGAAACTCTCTTTCCTCCAATCAGTGAGGTCTGGCCAGTATCTCCTTTTTTTGTATATACTTTCATGTTGATCCTTCTGTTTTTATTTTGCGTTTGAAGATAGTTATAATTTAAGTCAATAACTAAAGTTATATACAAAATGTTGCAAGAAAAGTTCGGATTAATTGCTATTTCCTTAAAAAATATCTTCCAAATAAAAAAGGCAACGAAACTCGTTGCCTTTCTATCAATAGATTATATATTTCTTATTCGTTTATAACGGCTCTTGAAATTACAATTTTTTGGATTTCAGTAGTACCTTCATAGATTTGTGTAATCTTCGCATCACGCATTAAACGTTCTACGTGGTATTCCTTAACATATCCGTATCCTCCGTGAATTTGTACTGCTTCGCTTGTTACAGATTGAGCAATGTCAGATGCATATAGTTTTGCCATAGCGCTAGACTTGTCAAAGTTCATTCCTTGGTCTTTTTCCCAAGCAGATTTAAGAACCATTAGACGAGCTGTCTCAACTTGAGTCGCCATTTCAGCGATTTTAAATGCAATAGCTTGGTGTTTGAAAATTTCTTTTCCGAAAGCTTGTCTTTCTTTAGAGTAAGCAAGTGCTAATTCCAAAGCTCCTGATGCAATTCCTAAAGCTTGAGCTGCAATACCAATTCTTCCTCCTGAAAGTGTCATCATTGCAAACTTGAATCCGAATCCATCTTCTCCAATTCTGTTTTCCTTTGGAACTTTAACGTTTGTGAAGTTTAAAGTATGTGTATCACTTCCGCGAATACCCATTTTGTCTTCTTTTGCTCCAATTTCGAAACCTTCCATTCCTTTCTCAACGATTAGAACGTTAATTCCACGGTGACCTAACTCAGGGTTCGTTTGTGCAATTACTAAGTAAGTAGAAGCTGTGTTTCCATTTGTAATCCAGTTTTTTACTCCATTTAATTCGTAGTAATCTCCTTTGTCTATCGCTGTAGTACGTTGAGACGTAGCGTCTGAACCAGCCTCAGGCTCAGAAAGACAGAAAGCTCCAACTTTTTCACCTGTTGCAAGTGGAGCTAGGAATTTTTGTTTTTGCTCTTCGTTACCAAATCTTTCAATTCCCCAGCAAACTAATGAGTTGTTAACACTCATTAAAACTGAAACAGAAGCATCGACTTTAGAAATCTCCTCCATAGCCAAAGCGTATGAAATAGTATCCATTCCTCCACCACCGTATTTAGGGTCAACCATCATTCCTAAGAATCCTAGTTCACCTAACTGCTTAATTTCATCGTAAGCAACACGTTGTTCTCTGTCTCTGTCAATTACACCTGGTTTCAATACGTTTTGAGCAAAATCTCTCGCTGCGTCACGAACTGCAATTTGTTCTTCTGTTAATTCGAAATTCATATTTTTAATTATTTGTTTAAATTTTTTAATTTTGAATTCTCTTCTTCTGATATTTTTCAGAAATTTTGATTACTTTTTATTAAACCGTAAAAATAGGGTATTTATTTATATTTTTTAACATAATTTACATAGAAATGGATTCTTATCGTGTGATTGGTTTAATGTCGGGAACTTCAATGGATGGTTTGGATCTTGCAGATGTGACTTTTAAAAGGAAAAATAGCAAGGAATGGAGCTACTCAGTTAATGGAACACAAATGTTTGCATATAACGAAGAAATGCGTAATTCCTTGTTGGCAGCCTTTTCATCTTCTGCAGCTGAATTAACTGAATTTAGTGCCAAGTTAGGTGTTTATTATGCTGAAATGGTGAATTTGTACTTGCAAGAAAAAAACATTCGTTCCGCTGAGATCGATTTTATTGCTAGTCATGGACAAACAATTTTTCATCAACCAGAAAAACAGTATACCTTACAAATTGGGAACGGTCCTGAATTGGCAGTATTTACCGGTTTGCCAACTGTTGTCGATTTTAGAACAAAAGATGTTGCACTTGGTGGGAATGGAGCGCCTTTAATTCCTGTTGCTGACTTTTTGCTTTTTAATAATGAAGCCAATACGTTTTTGAATCTTGGTGGATTTAGTAATTTTTCTTTTCAGAAGAATGAAAAAGTGTACTCTTATGATATCTGCCCTGTCAATATAGTTGTAAATGATTTAGTTAAGAAAATAGGGAAGGAGTATGATGGGAATGGTGATTTCGGGAAAACAGGTGTTGTTAATGTGGAATTACTTGAAGCACTCAATAAATTGGGGTACTATCAGCAAGCATATCCTAAGTCTTTGGGTTGGGAATGGGTAAATGAAAATGTACAACCTTTATTCAATCAAGAAATAGAATTGCAAGATAAAGTTCGCACTATTTATGAGCATATTGCTATTCAAATAGGTAGTGCTTTAAATCAAGTTAAATCTACTTCTACTTTGGTGACTGGAGGAGGTGCAAAAAACAGTTTTTTAATCGATAGAATTCAATCGCATACCAAAAGTAAAATAATCCTGCCTTCAGAAGAAATTATTGATTTTAAGGAAGCAATTGGGTTTGCATTTTTAGGAATGTTGAGATGGCGTAAAGAAATCAATGTTTGGTCGAGTGTAACGGGCTCTAATAGAGATGGTTGTTCTGGTGTGATTGTCCTTCCATGACCTTGACCATTAAGCGTTTAAGTAATAGCTAAATAACCGTTTAAATAAAAAGTGAAATAAAAACAGCATAATACAAAAAGCATGTTTGAAACTTTGTTATTTTTGCTCGAAATTATAATAAATTAACAAATAAACATTATGGCACTTTTTGTTGTTTTTGCTTTTGTGATTGGTTATTTAGCGATTACATTGGAACACAGTCTTAAGATTGATAAATTAATTCCAGCATTATTGATGATGGCCCTTGCATGGGTTGGAGTATCATTAGGAATGGGGGATTTTGTTCAATGGTTTAATTCTGCGACAAACGAAATAGTTGACATTTCTTCTTATACTGAGGGTGAAAGAGCAAATTTATTACAGGAAACATTAATTCACCACGTAGGTAAGACTACTGAGATTTTGATTTTCTTAATTGGAGCAATGTCTATCGTTGAAATCATTGACCATTTCGATGGTTTCTCTGTGATTAAAAGTTTTATTAGAACAAACAAAAAGCGTTCTTTATTATGGTTGATGGGAGCTTTAGCTTTCTTCTTATCTTCAATCATTGATAACTTAACTGCTACAATTGTATTGATTACAATTCTGCGAAAGTTGATTGATAGCAAAGAAGATAGAATGTGGTATGCAGGTTTGATTATTATTGCTGCAAACGCTGGAGGTGCTTGGTCGCCAATTGGAGATGTTACAACTACGATGTTATGGATGGGTGGAAAGGTGACAGCAATTAAATTAATGGAGTACTTATTCCTTCCTTCTTTGATTACATTTTTAATTCCTTTCTTTATTGCTAGCTTTTTACCTGTATTTAAAGGTGAGTTTGATAAACCAGAAAAGGATAAAGATGCAAATCCTAGAGCAGCGTTTATTTTATATTTAGGATTAGCGATGATTGTTTTTGTTCCAGTCTTTAAAAGTATTTTCGGCTTACCCCCTTATATTGGAATGATGTTCTCGTTAGCGATTGTTTCAATTTTCGCTGAGTTGATTAGTGCAAAACAATTTAAAATGTCTTTCTCAGGAGTTTCTGACGAAGTTGAAGAAGGAGATAATCCATCAGTGGATAAGTCGAGTCCAACTTTATTGGCATTGACAAGAATTGAAATGCCATCTATTTTATTCTTCTTAGGTATTTTAATGGCGGTTGGTGCAATGGAATCTTTAGGATTAATTTTTAACTTTGGTACTGCAGTTCAAGAAATGATGCATGTCGATATTTTCATTATTATCTTGGGTGTTGCTTCTGCTGTTATTGATAACGTTCCTTTAGTTGCTGCAAGTATGGGGATGTTTACAGAAGAGGTTGACCATTTAGTATGGCACTTTATTGCATATTCTGCTGGTACAGGAGGTTCAATTTTAATTATTGGATCAGCCGCTGGAGTAGTCGCTATGGGAATGGAGAAAATCTCATTCTTCTGGTATGTTAAAAATATTTCTTTGTTGGCTCTACTTGGATTTATAGCTGGTGCAGCATGGTATCTTATGGAAAGAGCTGTTTTTGGATAGACAGAATGTAACAAAAAACAAATTAATGCGTTAATAAGATTATGAAAAATTCATTTTTACTTCAAATCGCTAATGACACTACAGAAGCTGTAGCTGTCGGTATGGAAGAAGGGTACAAAGAAGTTCCTATTTGGGAAGCAATTAGAGATGCTACAAGTGATTTCTTTGGTATGTTTATTATGATATTCCTTGCTGGAATGTCGGTGTACGTAATATATATATTTGTTGAGCGCTTGCTGGCACTTAGGCGTGCATCTAAAAAACATCCAAACTTTTTGTCTGAAGTGAAAAGGTTTCTTTCAGAAGGAAAAATTGATGAAGCAAAAAATCTTTGTATTCGTACTGATTCTCCATCAGCAAGAATGTTGGAAAAAGGTATCGATAGATTAGGAAAGCCAGTTGATATTGTAGCTTCTACTATCGACAATACAGGGAAGTTGGAAATATCTAGACTAGAACAAAGAATTGGTTTCTTGGCAACTGCTTCGGGAGCTGGTCCTATGCTTGGGTTCTTAGGAACGACAACAGGAATGGTGAAGACCTTCAACGCAATGAAGAATTTAGATTCTCTAGATCTAGGAACAATTGCACCAGGAATTATGACAGCGATGGTAACTACTGTTGCGGGATTGATTGTGGGTATTATTGCTTTTATGGGGTATAATTACTTGGTTACGCAAATCTCTAAAGTAGTTTACCGTATGGAGCATGACGCAATGGAGTTTATGGATATTCTACATACTCCAACAAAGTAAAAAGTTAAGATATGGGTTTTGGTTCACAAAATAAGATTAAGGTCGAAGGAGGTATGGCCTCTATGACAGACTTGGTGTTTTTGCTATTGGTGTTCTTCATTATTATGAGTACAATGGCAGAAAAAAACACGCCTGTTGAATTGCCACAACCAGTTGAAAATCTTGATACTTCTAAAGAAAATACAACAACTACAGTAGTGGTAACAGAAAATGACTTGTATCAAATAATGTTAAGTGATGCAAGTGCTCCTAACCCTTTTAACGTTAAAACAGAAGGAGGAACTTACGAAGAGATTAGAGACTTTTTAATCGAAGAAGTAGAAAGTACACCGGAAATGAAGGTTAAAATAGCTGGAGCAAAAACAGCAAGCTATGAAGCAGTTTTTCAAATGTTAGCTTTATCAAAGGCTAGAGGATGGAAACCTGTTTTGGCATACGATTAGTAAGGAATAGTAACAATGAAGCAAGAACCTATCATAAGAGCATCGGATAATCGCTTAGGCGTTGTCGCAGCAGTTTTGTATCTGTTGATAGTACTTTTTTTGCTTTTTTTTATCACTTCTACCGAACCAGACCCACCAAAAGTTACTGTTCCTATTGCTATAACGATGGGCAATGAAGGAATCACATATTTTGAAATTAACAATGGTGGAGGAGGTGCGCCAAGCGAAAAGGCAGAGCCAGTTGAAACGCCTAAAGAATCGCCAGCTGATGTTCCTACGCAAGAGGAATCTGAGGTAACGGTAGTGAAAGGTTCAGGAAGTTCTAAGAACAATACCAATACGACACCCAAACCATCAGAGCCTGCAGACCCGTTTGCAAATTCAAGTGCTGGAACAGGTGGTTCTGGAACGAGTGGGTCAGGTACTGGACTGGGTTCTGATAGTGGTCCCGGTACTGGCTCTGGTCCAGTAGGTTGGGGAATGGTAGGTGATAGAACTCGAACCAAATTTATATCTGATCCTCAAACTCCGAACAATGAAATTTGTGAGATTCAAGTAAAAGCGATTGTAGATTCGCAAGGAAAGATAATTCACGCTGAATCTATTCGTTCGGGAACGACAACGACCAATCAAACTTTGATTAACGAAGTTGTTTCATTGGTGAAAAAGGAAATTCGCTATAAGGAAAAGCCTGGTGCAGCGAATGAGATAGCATTTATTACAGTATCGGTCAAACCAAACTAACAAAATGTCACTTTCAGTATATCAAGAAAAGGTTGGATGGTTATTCAATCAATTCCCCGTTTTTCAAAAAATCGGAAACGAAGCCTTTAAGCCAACTTTAGAAAATACATTGGCTTTAGTCAAATTCCTCCAAGTTCCAGTTGAAGAGATGAACTTTGTTCATGTTGCAGGAACGAATGGGAAAGGAACAACTTGTTCAATTATCGCAAGTGCCTTTACTGAGTCGGGAAAGAAGACAGGTTTATTTACTTCGCCACACATAAAAGACTTTAGAGAAAGAATGCGTATTAACGGACAAATGATCTCTGAAGAAAAGGTAGTAGAGTATGTCAACAAATTTCAAGGTTTAACATTTGATTTCTCACCTTCTTTTTTTGAAATGACCTGGGCAATGGCCTTGGCTTTTTTCTATGAGAATAAATGCGATATCGTTGTTGTTGAAACTGGATTAGGAGGAAGATTGGATGCAACCAATATTATTAGACCTCAATTGTCAGTGATTACAAATATCGGTCTGGATCATGTTGCTATATTGGGGAATACTAGAGCTGCTATCGCCAAGGAGAAAGCAGGTATTATTAAGGAAGGCGTTCCCGTACTTATTGGAGAAAGCGATGCAGAGATTGAAGAAGTGTTTCTAACAACCTCCAAAGAGAAAAAAGCGCCCATTGTTATTCTTGAGCAAAATGATGAAGAAAACACCTTTCAGAAGAATAAAAAATTAGCTTTTAAAGCCATTGATATGCTATTAGGAGGTGAAATTATTGATATTTCGATATTAAAAGAAAAAGCCTTAGCAAACTTGTTTCAAAATACCGGACTGTACGGACGAAATCAAATCATTTCAAAGTCGCCTTTAATTGTTGCAGATGCCGCACATAATGTGATGGGAGTGGAACGTTTCATCAAGATGATTCAAAAAGAATATGAAGGGAAACGAATAAAAGCACTCTACGGAGCATCTAATGACAAAGATTTAACAGAGATTGTTCATCTATTTCCTACAAATTGGGAATATTATATCACGGAATTTAATAGTCCAAGAACCACAAAAGTGGAGGATTTTAAGAAGAATGAAAATTTAATTGAATTAAATACATATTTTTTTTCAAATTCGAAAAAAGCCTATGAAAGTATTCAACATGCTGCAAATAAAGATGTTGTAATTGTTGTTTTTGGAAGTTTTTTCTTGCTTGAAGAAATATTTTAAAAATAATTAAAAATAATTTCAAAAAAACATTGTCAATTCAAAAAAGAGCTTTATATTTGCACTCGCAATGACAATAAACGAATTGTTGAAAAGCAAATAAAAGAGGGCCCTTAGCTCAGTTGGTTCAGAGCACCTGCCTTACAAGCAGGGGGTCACTGGTTCGAATCCAGTAGGGCCCACAAGAAAACAAAAAGCACTTACAGAAAAGTAGGTGCTTTTTTCGTTTAAAGGGAATGCATTCATTGTTTATCCATCTTGTCATAAACGAAACCTTTTAATTTTTTCTATCTCTTTCTCCTTTTTTTAATAAAAAAAATGTACTTTTCACTTTAAAGAAATTAATAGGATGAAATACGCACGACTTTCATTAGATGATTTAAAAGACTTGGAAAAAGAGTTTGTTGACTTTCTTGTTCTCAATGGCATTGTTGCTGAAGACTGGGAAAAGTTAAAAGCAGAGGATATTGAAGCAGCCGAAAAGATTATCGATCAATTTAGCGATGTGATATGGGAAAGTGTTCTACGCAAGGTAGAGATGCTTGAATTGAGGCGAAAAGACTTTTTAACGATCTGTATGGTTAAAGATAATGAACTCACGACAATGGTTGTTAAAACACCTTACAAGGAGCTTGATTTAACTAAGGATGAGATTATTTCGGATGTTATTGAGAATATCGACAATCACGAAGTGACCATTCGGAAAGATGTCATCACTAAATCTGCCTCTGAACAATTGTTTGAGTTTATAAAAGTCGGATTTTATATTACTAAAAATTCTGCGTACAAACGTTTATTTGAAAAGAAAGTTCTTCAGTAGGCAAGTGAGATTCGTTCAACTAGTCTAAGCATTTACAAGGAGGGTCAAAATGGACCTTTGCTTTCGGAAAAGCTTCTACCCATTGCTTGACAAAAGTTGTAGCGTAAGTATTGCCTCTAATATCTATTTCTTCAATCTGCTGTAGTTTTTCAAATGCTGGGTCAATAAAGATAAATGGATTGTCCCAAACATCAAGATAAACTAGCTTGCTCAGATTTTCTATTCCGGCTGGAATCCCCGTAATCGTATTGCGACTTAAATTCAAATGTTTTAATTCGGTTAAATAGAATATCTGATAAGGAATATGGGATAATTTGTTTTTGCTTGCGTAAAGGAATTCTAACGCTGTAAATTCCGTCATGAAGTCTGGAAAGGAAGTTATTCTATTCTTAGATATATTCAAGGCATGAATGTGCGGAAATAGTTTTAAATCTTCTGGAATCTCCGTTAATTTTTGCTTGCTTAAATCGATGGCTTGAACTTCTTGCTTGTTGGCTACTTTTAACGCTTCTTCTAATGTATAGTAATGAAAAGTGTCCTTCGGTAATTGTGCGAATAGCGTGTTACCAATTATTAGTAGAAATCCAATTGCGAAATATCTCTTCATCTTTGTGCATTGCGTTTATGAGTTGGTCTAAATTATCAAATTTCTCCTCATCTCGTATGCGTTTTAGCAATTTTAATTTTATGTATTCATCATAAAGATTGCCATCAAAATCTAAAAGATAGGTTTCTATACTGATTTTTCCTGATTTATCAACTGTTGGGCGTTCACCTATACTAACTAATCCGTAGTGTTCCCCTCCATTCTTGCGAACTACCTTTGTAGCGTAAACGCCATTTTTTGGAATTAACTTAATATCACTCTCTATGTCTATGTTCGCAGTCGGAAACCCTAGTTTCGTTCCTAACTTTTGACCGTGTACTACTTTTCCGTTGATTTGAAATTCTTCTCCTAGATAAGAATTCGCTAAAGCAATGTCGCCTTCTACAAGTGCAGCTCTTATTTTGGTTGAACTAATATCAACCTCGTCGATTTCCTTGGCGTCGATTTCGATAACCTTAAAATCATAAATAGGAGCCAACTCGCGTAGTAAATCGATATTTCCTTCTCTATTTCTACCGAAGTGGTGGTCGTAACCAATAACAAGCGTTTTTACTTTCAACTTTGTTACCAAAAAGTCACGTACAAACTCAATGGCTGGTATTCTCGAGAAATCTTTTGTGAAAGGATAAACGATAATATTCTTCAACCCCATTCTTTCTAGCTTTTCCAGCTTTTCCTCCTGTGTTTGGATTAGTTTTAATCCGTGGGAATCTGGGAATAACACCATTCTCGGATGTGGGTAGAAAGTGTAAAGAACGGATTCACCTTCAATTTCTTCAGCTAGATTATTAATCTGCTTAATAATTTTTTGATGCCCAAGATGAACGCCATCAAATGTACCGATGGTTAATACCGGATGAGGTATATTCTCTATGTCGTCAAATCCTTGGAAAACTTTCACGCGCTTATATTTTTTGCGAAGATAAGAATTAGCTGAAAGATTAAAACTGAAAATTGAAAGAATTATTTTTGAATCTACTTTCAGCATTCTCCATGAGGTTAAAGCCTTGTTTCTCTCAAATTGAAGTTAAAAGTACACAAAATGTAAAAATAATAAATTTATATGCTTGCATAACAAAAATAAGTTTTCTATATTTACGTCAAGGAAATTAAAAAATCACATAAATAATCTTAAAATTTATAATATCATGTCAGAAACAAAAGCTATTATCGGAGGAGAATTTATAATTCGCGATACAAAGCCAGAAGAAATTTTTATTCCAGAAGAGAGAACGGAAGAGGAGGAAATGATTGCTAAAATGTGTCTTGATTTTGTTGAACAAGAAATCACACCCAATTTAGAACGAATTGATGAAATGGAAGCAGGTCTTATGCCTTCAATAATTGAAAAGGCCGGAGAATTAGGTCTTTTGGGATTATCTGTTCCAGAAGAATTAGGAGGAATGGGTGTTGACTTTAAGACAACACTTTTAGCAACTGAAAAGTTAGGAGCAGGTTATTCCTTCTCTGTTGCGTATGGTGCGCACACAGGAATTGGTACTTTGCCATTACTTTATTACGGAACACAAGCTCAAAAGGAAAAATACATTCCAAAATTAGCTACAGGAGAATGGAAGGCAGCTTATGCTTTAACAGAACCTTCTGCTGGATCGGATGCTAATTCAGGAAAAACAAAAGCAGTTCTTTCGGAAGATGGAAAGCACTACATCTTGAATGGTCAGAAAATGTGGATTACAAACGCAGGATTTGCTGATTTGTACACAGTTTTCGCTAAAATCGATGATGATGAAAAATTGTCAGCATTCTTAGTAGAAGCAAAATCGGAAGGATTGACTACGAATCCAGAAGAAAGAAAAATGGGTATTAAAGGTTCTTCTACAAGACAAGTTTTCTTTAACAATGTTAAAGTTCCAGTAGAAAACATGCTTTCTACTCGTGAAAACGGATTTAAAATTGCTTTGAATATCTTAAACATCGGTCGTATCAAATTAGCGGCTGGAGTTTTAGGTGGTGCAAAAGCAGGAATTGATCAATCAATTAAATATTCAAATGAGCGTGAGCAGTTTGGAAGACCAATTTCTAAATACGGAGCAATTCGTCACAAGATTGCTGAGCAAGCTATTCGTTCATACGTAGTTGAGTCTGCTTTATACAGAGCTGGACAAAACATTGATGATGCTATTGCAGCATATATCGCTGGTGGAATGGATGAGAATGAGGCGACATTAAAAGGAATCGAAGAATTCGCTCCTGAGTGTGCTATCTTGAAAGTTGCTGGTTCAGAGGCGTTAGATTACGTTGTTGACGAAGCGGTGCAAATTCACGGAGGAATCGGATATTCTGCTGAGTCAATCGTAGAGAGAGGATATAGAGATTCACGTATCAACCGTATTTTCGAAGGTACAAACGAAATTAATAGAATGTTAGCTATTAATATGGTATTGAGAAAGGCGTTAAAAGGTGAGTTAGACTTAATGGGACCTGCAATGGCTGTTGCAAACGAATTGATGAGTATTCCTGATATGGGAGATGCTCCTGAAGGAGTTTTCGCTGGAGAGAATGCAGCATTAAAAGGATTTAAAAAATCAGTATTAATGGTTGCTGGATCAGCAGTTCAAAAATTAATGCAGTCTTTAGCGAAAGAGCAAGAAGTATTAATGAACGTTGCAGATATGGCGATTGAAACATATTTAGCAGAATCAGTTCTTTTGCGTGTTGAGAAATTAATCAGCATCAGAGGTGAAGAAGCTTGTCAAGATGAAATCGCAATTGTTAAGACTTTCTATTATGACGTAGCAGATAAGATTGCTAAAGCTGGTAAAGATGCAATTAATGGATTTGTTGAAGGAGACGAAGCTAGAATGATGATGATGGGATTACGTAGATTTACGAAAATCGACGGATTCAATGCGAAAGAAGCTCGTCAGCAAATTGCACAAAGACTAATTGAAGCAGGAAAATACAACTTCTAGTACTATCAGTTATAGTTTATAATAAGAGAGCGTGTCTAATTAGGCACGCTCTTTTTTATGATCGTATTTTTTTAAAGGAAAACTCATTTTGTTAAAGAGTTAAAAAAAACAGTCTCTTAGTTTTAAATTCCGTTAATTAGATTACTTTTATTACTGAATAGCATTCTATGAAAATAAAACAGGACATAGCGGAACTTCTTGAAAAAGGAGTAATTAATAGAGAGACAGCTGAGGCAATTGCTGAGTATTACGATAAGAAAGCACACTTAAAAACGAATAACTCTAGCTTATTGGTCACTTCATTTGCTATCATTGGATCTTTGTTAGTGGGCTTAGGAATTATTCTTATAGTAGCGCACAACTGGGACCAATTATCGAAATTTACAAAAAACATTCTGTCATTACTGCCTATTATAATTGCACAAGCACTTTGTGGCTATTCGCTTCTAAAGAAAGACCATCCTGCATGGAGAGAAGCTAGTTCTATTCTTCTGTTTTTCGGAATTGGAGCAAGTATTTCATTGATTAGTCAGGTGTACAACATTATAGGAGACTTAGATATCTTTGTTTTAATGTGGATGTTGCTGGCTTTACCTATCGTTTATGTGATGAAGTCCTCATCGGTTTCATTGTTTTACATCTTAGGTGTAACTTATTACGCTTCTTTAAGTGGAATGTACGGATATTCGTCTAATCCGCCTTATCTATACTTTCCTTTAATCTTGGGAATTGCACCGCATTATTATCAATTGTACAAGAGTAATCCGAAAGGGAACTACTTATATTTTCATAACGGAATTCTACCCATTTCATTTTTAATTATTGTCGCATCATTCTCTAGTAGAAATGAGTTTATATTGATGCCGCTCTACTTTAATATACTGACTTTATATTATTTTATTGGAGTGAGCAAGCATGCAGATAAGATGAGGTTGAATGGTTTTAAAAACCTGGGCCAACTTGGTTTAGTATTTATGCTACTGTTCTTTAGTTTTAAGTTCTTTTGGGAAAGTTTACTATTCTATTCATTTGATATTGAAAAACTATTCTCAACTCTTGGCGTGTACTTAGTTCTTGCAGCCTTTGTCGCTAATTTGATTGCCCTTTTAAGAAAAGGTAGCCTACTTGAGGTAATTAAGAAAGAAGTCTTCTTAACAGCCTTTGTTTGGCTGACATTCATTTTTATTATCGGACTTTATTCACCTATTTCTTTCCTACTGATGAATGCTTTAGCTTTTACTATTGGTTTAATAAAAGTTAGAGAAGGCTCCAAAAGTGAAGATTTGGCAGAATTGAATTTCGGATTGATCATTCTTTCTGTGTTAATCATTTCTAGATTTTTCGAAGCAGATATCAGCTTCTTCTTAAAAGGAATACTGTTTATCGCTGTAGGTATTGGATTTTTCTTGGCAAATTATTTCACTTTAAAACGTAGAAAGGGACATGAGCAATAAGAATAAAGTATTTGGAATTTTTATCATCGTTGCACTGGTTCAATTGTTTGTGCCTTTAAAGATGATTTATGATAATGAGTCTGTTTTGAAAAATGGAATTCCCTATAAGTTTAAAACCGAACCAATAGACCCTCGAGATCCTTTTAGAGGAAACTATGTGTATTTGGATTATGCGGAGACCGTTATTAATATCAAGAATGCCAAGAAATGGCAGGAGCGGAGTAAAGCTTATGCCGCGCTGACAGTGGATAAAGATGGTTTTGCTAAAATTAAATCGATTTCAAACCGAAAGTATAAAAATGGTGAAGACTTCATTGAGATTAAAATTGGCTATTCCATTACGGAAGGGAAGTTAAGTATTGTCTTGCCATTTGATAGATTTTATATGGAAGAAACAAAAGCGCCTAAGGCAGAAGTGAAATTCATTGAAAGCGGAAGAGATGAAAAGCAATTGACGTATGCCTTGGTACGTGTTGAAAACGGAACTGCTGTTGTGGAAGATGTTTTTATTAATGATGTTTCTTTGGTTGACTTAGTGACCGAATAAATCCATTTATTTCTCTTTTTCTAATAGCGTATTTTGAATAAAATCACATATTTCCCTGTTTTTTAAATTTTTCCACAAAAAATATATCATTATTTTTATTTCTGTACTCATTAACGTTTTCAATGGTTTCATGGCTTTTTATGTTCGTTCATTAAAAATATTTTAAATAAATATAGTACTATGCGATACAAGGTACTGTATTTGTTTGTATGTTTGTAAAAACAAATAGGAATAATATGAAAGTAGAGAACACACAAGCGCAAATGAGAAAGGGTATCCTTGAGTATTGCGTACTGTCTATACTTTCTTCACAGGAATGCTATCCTTCAGAAATTATCGGCCAGTTAAAGCAGGTTGAATTAATTGTAGTTGAGGGAACGCTTTATCCTTTGTTGACTCGACTAAAGAATGCAGATTTACTGGATTACCGTTGGGAAGAGTCGCCAGAAGGACCGCCAAGAAAGTATTACACGTTAACAGAAAAAGGAAATGTTTTCTTAAAATCCTTAAAAGAAACATGGGACACTTTAGAAAACGCAGTTAAAAAACTTGAAAACAAACAGTTATGAAAAAGACTACAACAATTAATTTAGCAGGATTGGTATTCCACATAGAAGAAGATGGCTACCAAATTCTGAGTGCTTACTTTAAAGATTTAAAGCACATTTTCTTAAAGCAAGAAGGTGGTGAAGAAATCTTAGCAGATATCGAGGCTCGTTTTGCCGAATTGTTTACAGAGCAATTAAGTGCTTTTAAGCAGGTTATAACCGAAGAAGATGTCAATGGTGCAATTGCAATCATGGGCTCTCCTCATCAGTTTGAAGACGAGGATTCAGAAGGGGCTAGTGGTTCTGGGCAAGAAAGTTATTTTCACGATGCCTACCATAGGGGAGAAAAGAAAAAACTGTATCGAGATACGGAAGACGGTATGATTGCTGGGGTTGCAGCTGGTACTGCTCATTACTTAAATCTTGACCCTGCGTTGGTTCGAATTTTATGGATTGTTTTTGTCTTGTTAGGAGGTTCTGGAATTTTGATTTATATCATTGCTTGGATTGCTATTCCTGAAGCAAAAACAACTTCGGATAAACTGAATATGCGTGGACAGAACGTAAACCTAGATTCGATTAAGGCTTACGCGGAAAATATGGGGAAAGAAGCCAAAAAAGGTTTTAATAAAGCCTCTGATTCTGTACGACGCTCTGTTAGTAAAAGTTCATCTGGAGTAAATACAGTAGCGGGAGCAGTGCTTAAAGTTTTCGGTGGTTTTATCTTGTTTATAGGGATAATTTCTTTGTTAGGAATACTGTTCGCCTTCTTCTTTAATTCTTCTGAAATCAATTTTAATGGAAGTAATGTGAGAACAGATGTCAAGTCGCTAATCGATTTATTCTTTTTTGAGCAAACGCTTTCATTTCTTATGATACTGATTGTTTCAGCTGTTCCAATTCTCTTTATGATTGTTTTTGGAGCTCGACTTTTGTTTGGAAAGAACTTAAAGGTTAGGAATTTCTCCCTAGGACTTTTAGGTTTATGGATTATAGGAATAATAGGAATTGCATTCTTTGGAATTAAGTCAGGTTTAGATTTTAAAGAAGGATATGTGAGCGAGGAAAAGATTTTTATTGAGTCACCTTATTCGCAACTCTCCCTTCGTTTATTCGAAGATGATATAGCAGTTGAGAATATATTGGATTATGATTATGACAATTACTTATCTTTAAACAATGGGATTGTGACATTGGGATATGCAAACTTGGAAGTACTTACTACGGAAGACTCACTTTTTTACTATACTGTTGAAAAGAAAAGTAATGGTGGAACAGTAAAAGTTGCAAAAGACAATGCGGATGGTATTTCTTATGAGCTGGCTCTCAAGGACAGTACACTACAAATGCCGATTCGCTATCAATTTCCAAAGGAAAATAAGTTTAGAGATCAAAAAGTAACCGTGAAAGTTTTCGTTCCAATAGGTAAGGTATTAGTTTTATACGGTGACTTAGAAGAGTATCCAATAAAGATTAGAACTGTAGAGAAATTCAAAAAGAAAGACGTTTCTAATACTTCAAAATGGACAGCAACTGAAAGAGGAATGGTAAAAAATTAACTCCCTTTTAGCTTTCTAACAATATTGGTGGTAGAGCATCCTTCCTCTAAAGGGATAGTGATGACACTACCACCTTTTTCTTTTACTTCTTTTGAACCTACAATGTATTTAGGATGGTTCTCGTCTGTAACTGTCGCGTCATAATCTGCACCTTTTGCTAAAATCGCAGGCTGAAGAAACTTAATCAACTCCAAAGGAGTGTCATTGTCAAAAACTACTACCAAACTAATTACTTCAAGAGAAGCAACGACAAGCGCACGTGATTGCTCATCATTTATAGGTCTTTCCGGACCTTTGTTTTGTCTTCTTACACTAGCGTCTGAATTAATCCCTAAAACCAAATGACGACCTTTAGATGCAGCTTTCGCTAAGTATGTTACGTGACCGCGATGTAGAATGTCGAAACAACCATTGGTGAAAACAACTTTCTCGCCATTGTCTTGCCAAGATGAAATAATGACTCTAGCTTCTTCTGCTGAAACTATTTTACTTTGAATGTGTTCCCACTTTTGCATGGTTTTTTGTTTTGAGTTTAAAGTGATAAAGTTAGTGAAATTTAAGCTTAAAACTACTTTAAGTTTGCTAACATTTTAAGTCTAATAACTATTTACCAATACTTTTTTATTTCCCTAAAATCTTTGTATTTTTACTATTTGAGTATAAATAAAAAACTTTTATGAAGTTACCACAGTCCAAGACACTAAAAGAAATAGCGGAATTTTTACAATGTTCATACGTTGGAGATCCGAATCACAAAATCACTGGAATTAATGAAATTCACAGAGTAGAGAAAGGTGATATCGTTTTTGTTGACTACGAAAAGTATTACGACAAAGCATTGAAAAGTAATGCGACAACAATTCTTATAGATAAAGAAGTTGAGTGTCCTGTCGGGAAAGGACTGCTGATTAGTGCCCAGCCTTTTGATGATTTCAATAAGTTGACGCGTCATTTTAGACCTACACAGATTATCGCTAGAGAAGTTGGAGAAAATACAGAAATTGACCCATCTGCTCAGATTTATCCAAATGTAGTCATTGGAAACAATGTGAAAATTGGAAAAAATGTGGTGCTTTATCCAGGGGTTGTCATTCTAGACCATACAATAATCGAAGACGATGTATTGATAGGTGCGAATACCGTTATCGGTCAACACGCTTTCTATTATAAAAGAAAAAGTAATGGATACAACCGCATGCACACATGTGGTGGAGTTCACATTCATAAAAACGTAGAAATCGGTGCTTCCTGTACAATTGACGCTGGAGTAACAGCTACTACAACAATTGGTGAAGGAACGAAGATAGATAATAAGGTACAAATTGGTCACGATACGATTATTGGTAAAGACTGCCTATTTGCTGCCAATGTTGGTATTGCAGGCTGTGTAGAGGTGAAGGATAATGTGACTATGTGGGGACAAGTTGGTTGTGCTAGTGATGTTGTCATTGGAGAGAATGTCGTAGTTCTTGCACAATCGGGAATTTCTAAGAGTCTAGCGCCAAATAGAACGTACTTTGGTAGTCCTTGTCAAGATGTGAGAATCAAATTTCGAGAGATGGCAGCACTGCGTAAATTACCTGAGATTTTAGAGAATATGTAATGATGAAAAATTCTTTTATTCGAGAACTGGAGGACCAGCTGAAGTTTAAAGACTTTGAGTTGAACGCAATTCTTGAGATTACTAAAGGAATTAATACCAATCAATCAATTGATTATTTGCTTTCTGTTTTTGAATTTATCCTAAGGGAACAGCTGAATTTGGAAAAGTACATTTTATATGTGAAGCAAGACGATTGGAAGCATCTTTTAAAACATGGAATAAAAGGAAAATACAAAGATATTGATGTCAAAGAAGACTTGTTACGTTTTAAAGATGTGACTTTAATTGCGTCTTCCAATCATAAAGTTTTAGCGGAATTTGAAGTGGTTATTCCTTTTGTCCATAAAGGAAAGCCAATTGCATTTCTCTTGTTTAAAAGAGGCACTAAACGTGTATTTGGTAATTCTTCTAAGAGTTCATTTGGCGACGTTTCTTTTATTCAGACTCTAACCAATATTTTAGTTGTTGCTATTGAGAATAAGCGAATGACAAAAGAAGGCTTAATGCAAGAGCGTATTAAGAAAGAGTTGGAAGTAGCATCTGAAATGCAAAAGATGTTGTTCCCTGATGTTTTACCTTCAGATCGTCGATTGGATTTAGCGGCCAACTATACGGCACGTCACGAGGTAGGTGGAGATTATTACGACTTCATTCCTATTAACGAAGATGAGTTTATCATTTGTATAGGTGATGTTTCTGGAAAGGGTGTTGGCGCAGCGATGCTAATGGCTAATTTCCAGGCCATGATACGAACCTTGATTAGCTTTAATAAATTAGCTTTTGAATATCTTATTCCAGAATTAAATAGAAAGGTGATGGAAACCGCCAAAGGGGAGAAGTTTATTACTTTTTTTATCGGTCATTACAACATGAATACAAGACTTTTCAAATACGTGAATGCTGGTCACAACCATCCTATTCTTACGACGGGAAAAAGAGCTCAATTTTTAGATAAAGGAACAATTGGTTTGGGAATGATGGAAACACTTCCATTTTTAGAGCCAGATGAAATTATTATACAGCCACGATCAACACTTGTGCTTTATACAGATGGAGTAGTGGAGCTTCAAAACAAAGCGGGCGACTACTTTAAAACAGATCGACTCATCAAACTAATTCATAGTTTCTATCCATTAAATATGGAAGATTTAAACAACCTGATTTTTTCTAAACTCAATGAATTTAGAGAAAAAGAAGAATTAGTGGATGATACCGCTATTTTCAGTTGCCGTATCTTTTAAGAAATTTTATTTAAAGTTTGTTTTGAACTTAACGTTGTAACTGTTAGGAATCTTAGTCGTAGCCACCCAGTTTGCCGTTGTTATATCTCCGTATTTACAAGTAGGACATTCAACAATATCAATCGTATAAGTTACCGTTTTTGACTTTGCATCTAACGAGATATCCTTATTATAACCAGCGCTACAAGTTGCAGTTGTACTCTGCGCGAAAATAGAATATTTGGCGTAATCTACTAGTTCATAAGTGTAACCACCGTCTAAACTCATTTCGACTTTCTTATTCGTTTGGTCGTGACTTGTAATAAATTGATTACCAACATTGTCAGCTCCTATAACTCTAATAATAGCATCTTCAATAATCATTCCTGAAAAGCTGTTAGAAGGGTCACATTTCTTACAAGACGTTAAAGCCACTAAAGCGAAAAGTGATAGTAATAATAGATTTTTCATAGTTATAAAAATGTTTCTAATAGTAAATGTACTACTTTTTTCTCCTAAGTTCAAAATTTTGACCTAAATAAACTTTCCTAACCTGTTCATCTGCTGCTAACTCTTCAGCTGTACCTGTTTTTAAAATACTTCCTTCAAATAGTAAGTAGGCCCTGTCCGTAATAGACAAGGTTTCCTGTACGTTGTGGTCTGTTATTAAAATACCGATGTTTTTATTTTTCAAATCAGCCACGATAGATTGAATGTCTTCAACAGCAATAGGGTCAACTCCAGCAAAAGGTTCATCCAAAAGTACGAACTTTGGGTCGGTAGCTAAAGCTCTGGCAATCTCTGTTCTTCTTTTTTCTCCTCCAGAAAGTGCTGATCCTAAATTCTTTCTAACGTGATTCAAGCCGAATTCAGAAATCAATTTTTCTAACTTTTCTTCTCTTTCTTGTTTGTTTAGTTTGGTCATTTCCAAAATAGCCATGATATTGTCCTCAACACTCAGTTTTCTAAATACAGAAACCTCTTGTGGTAAGTAACCAATCCCTAGTTGAGCACGTTTGTACATCGGAAGTTTGGTGATTTCTCTTCCATCCAAATGTACGGTACCCGAATCCGGCGAAACAAGTCCAACAATCATATAGAAAGATGTTGTTTTTCCAGCTCCGTTTGGACCTAGTAAACCAACGATTTCACCTTGATTAACCTCGATAGAAACACCTTTTACTACTTGGCGCTTTCTGTACGATTTCGATATGTTTTTAGTATATAGCTTCATTGTTTATTTTGGATGTGCTAAAATAAGAAAAAATTCTTGCATGCTTCTCAAAAACTACTGATTTGAGAAATTCTTATTGTATTTATAATGAAAACGGAATGATGAATGATTTATTTGAAAGTTTACACTGTTAATCCTAGAAACGAATTGAGAATTTCGCTCTCACACCAACAGGTGACATTCCGTGATCTAAATGTGTCATTCTCCATACAACATCAACTCTGATGAATTTAAATATATTTTCTATTCCTATGGCACTTTCTACATAAGGTATATTCCCAAATGACTTAGTAACTTCTGGCATGAGCATGGTTTCTCTTTGTCGTTCGGAAAGATCTCCCCAAACAGATTTTGCAGAAGCAACAACACGCCATTTTAAATACTTGTTCCATGGAATTAAATCCAAAATAAGTCCGTTAAAGTGATGTTCTAAACTTGCACCAACATAGCGGTCTGAAATAAATTCAAAGTATTCCATCTTGTTGTGTGCCGTGTTTTGGAACCAGTATGTTTGCGAACCTTCATGAATCTTTAGGAAAGGATAAGCGGCTTCACCAAAGTAATATCCTCCATAAACTTCATATTTTAATGTTCCAAAAATCCCAAGTCTCGGAGAATGTTTGATGCTAAGACCAACTTTCTGGTACTTGTAATCTGAATTAAGTACTCCTTTCATTCCAAATACTCCTTCTAGCGTAATGATTGGAAGTTTGGAGGAAACGGATACTCTGTCAAATGCTCCAGAAATAAACTCCTCATTCTTGGCGTATCTGATTTTGATTGATGTTTCAAATGTTCGAATATTATTCGTTTCGTTGTAGCCTACATAGTTGATAGGCGTTCTAAATTTGATATCTCCTAATGGCTTTAATTCTTTCCATTCTGCTCCTGCAGTGACAATAAACGATTTTCCTAAATCTTTTTCAAGAGACATTCCAAACTTCTCAACAGATGTTAAGAGTGTTAGAGGTTTTGTTCTGATTAAAGAACCTAAAGCAGCGTCCATATCATCGGCGCCGTCACCCAATCCTAATTGCTTAACGTCGTAATCGTAATAGGCTTTTAACATTCCTCGTTTCTTAGGCGTAATATTAAATCTTACGTGTCCGCCGTATTTAAATTCTTTATCGCGGTAACCATAAGCTACTCTTCCAGCTAATTCAACTCTCTTACTGAATTCATTAGATGTTCTTAGTTTTAACTGATTTCTAAAACCTTCTATCGGGTTGAAACTGATTAGACTTGTGATATCTCCAAATTCTATTGGTCGAACAGGGTAGAAGCCAGTTGTCGCTAAGAAGGTCAGATTCTTAAAGAATTTAAACAATGGTTTATTGTTTAATGAATCAATCATTTCTTCAATCCTTTCCTCCTGATTATTCAGTGGACTGTGCCTGTTTTCAGACCAATACTGATCACTTCTGTGTTTTGCGTCATCCTCTATAACGACGTTGTCTCTTGCTTTGTAGAAGTCTAACGAACGGGGTTTGTTAATGACAAAGTCTTTTTTGGTAGTCAATTTTCTTCCATAAAATCCGAGTAGTTTTGAACCTCTAGTTATTTTCAAATCGACAATCAATCTGTCATATATAATCATCCAAACTTCTGGCTCAACTAATTCGAATTTTTGTTCTAAATAGAAGCCGTTTACATAGTTTATATTGGCTTCTTCATTGACGTGAGCAGACCATTGTTTAACAGCGTAAGTAGTGTCGTGAATCCACATTTCACCTTCGAAAGTTAAGTCTCCTGGTCTTTTTGGTTTGAAAGTCATCAAATAACACCATTGGCTATCGATGTAAGCACTATCTTGTAGGTAGAATTTGTAAAAACTACGTGCAATATTTGAGATAGGACTGATAAAAGATTTTCCGAAAATTCCAATATAATTGTCATAAACGTTAATGTCTTGATACATTTCTCCTAGAAACTGGTTTAGCTCCAGATTGTCAACGCCGGTAACCCGACTAGCCGTAATGACCTCTTTCTTTTTTGTTGGATTTGTTCGGTAGTAAAAATTAGAAATTGATTCTGTTAAGATAAGTGGGAGGAAGGTTCCGCCATTCATTGTGTCTAGGTACTCCAAGACCAAATTTAAGTTTTTAACGATTTTATTGTCCTCAAAATCCTGAGAAATATTGTTTAAGTCAAGTTGAATTTTATTGTAATTCTCATATTCGTAAGCGTCTAATTTTTCTTTGTTATTTGCTGGTTTGTGTCTAACAATTCGCTTGTGTAAAATGGTGGATGGCTTCTCACTTGGCGCTCTCACCGTGACTTCGTCTGTTACTTGTGTTAGGGGTGAGAGTTGAAAGTCAATTACTTGTGTTTGGTCGATCCTTACTTTTACAGTCTGCTCATCAAAGCCTGAAGCTCTCGCAACTAATTCATCAGTGGCGTAATAAGTTTCCAAAGTATAACTACCATCAAAGTCTGTAATAGCTCCGACTTTTGAGTCTTTGAAAAAAACGTTGGCATAAGGAATAGGTTGTCCTGTTTCCTCTTCTGTCACTACTCCACTAATCATTGTTTTTTGTGCAAACAAAAATGTAGGGAAAACAAGCAATATGTATAGTAGTGCGTTTTTTATCATTAATAATTGTTTCAAATAAGTAAATGGTAACCTAAATCTCCTGCTGTCTCTTCTTTTCGATATTAGCACTGATCAAGATACTAATTTCATAAAGAATAACAATAGGTACTGCCACGATTATTTGGCTAATAAAGTCAGGTGGAGTAATAACCGCCGCTAAAATCAACACTCCAACAAAAGAATGTCTACGGTACTTACGTAAAAATTCAGGAGTAATTATTCCGATTTTCGAGAATATGTATATAACAACAGGCATTAAAAAAAGCAAACCTGTGTAAATAACACTTGAAATAATCAAAGACATAAATGAATCTATCTTCCATATATTTTCAAAGTCATCCGCTAATTTAAATCCTCCAAAGAACTGTATCGTCATTGGTGCAACAACAAGGTAACCAAATAAAACACCTAGGAAGAACAAAATTGTTACAAAAAATATAATTCCTTTTGAGGCACTCTTTTCATTTGTTCTCAATCCTGGTTCTACAAATTTCCAGATTTGATAAAACACATAGGGGAAAGCAAGAATAAAACCACCAACGAACGAAATCATTAATGCGTATGAGAATTGAGCAGCCACTTGAGTGGATTGAAATTTAATGGAAATCTGGTCAATACAAATATTAAAATATTCGCACATGATTCTAAAAGAAATGAAATCTGGTTTGGTCATTGCAATAAATAAATGCTCAATCAACCATTCTTTTATAAACCACATAGCAACAGCGAAAATCAAGATAGCAATCACTGATTTTACAACTCTCCAACGCAATTCCTCCAAATGTTGAAGGAAGGACATTTCACTTTCTTCTTCCGTACTCATATATACTTACAAAAATAGTATAATTTTATAAGTATAATCGAAAAAAATGAGTTTGTGGTTGGAAAATAATGGTAAATATTTTTCAGTGGGAATATATAGTGAGAATCACGTGTAGAAAAAGTTTACTCTCCTACCTTAGAATAGTTTAGTAATGTAACGTGTCCGTGCTTTACGACTTCAATTCCATTACCATCTCTCAAGGCCAAACGGTATACATAAACGCCTTCTCGTGCTACCTTTGTTTGCTTTGGCAGATAACCGTTCCAGCCCTCATCTGGTGAGGTAGTTGAAAAGATGATTTTCCCGTAACGGTCGTAAATTTCGAATAAATATTCATCTATTTTTCGCTGTCTCGTTTCTGGCTTAAAAATAGGATTCTTTCCGCCTACTGTGAATGCGTTTGGAACGAAGATATTTGGTGAAATAATTCCGCAAGCTTTGTTGCTAAAACTTGTTTCTTCTAGACCATGTAGATTTCCTCCTTCTATGGCTTTTACGTAGTAACATATTTTCCCGTCATCGCTATCGCCAAATTGTGTAACAGTATCTGTATAGCTTCGTACCGTTGGTGGTAGATATGCGATAGGAGTTGACTGGAACTGTTCGTTAACAGCTCTGTAAACTTCGTAGCCATATAAGTTTCCAATGAACTTCTCATAAGGCGTCCATTGAAGAACATGGTATTCATTTACTTCATTTGTGGTAACGCTTAACAAGATACTTCTTCCGATGTTGGAATATCCCAAAGGTTGATCACAAGTGTCTATTGCCTGCGTTCTGTAAGTGTATGACTTTCTGTAAATATCTACATCCTTATCAATAAACGAAATTTCACTTTCAGTATCTACCCAGGTGTAATCTATCTCCTCAAATGCTTGTAGTCTTGGATTGTATTTTTCAAGAATTACTTTCTCTACACCATCGCCTAGTGAAGTTTGGTGAACGATTTTGATATGATCTTGCTCAATAGTTACGACGTTTAAGAATGACATCGCTGGTTGAGTCGAGCCTGCAAAGGAAAGCGTGTCAATATTCGAGAAAGAAGTTGTTCCTAAATCAGAAACAGCTTGAACAACTGCGATTACCTCGTCTCCCGTGTTCACGGTTAGAGAATGGCTTAGATTATTCGTTTGTGCGATGTTCGTCCACGGACCATTGTTTGTCTTTGTAAAAATTTGATAATACTGAATGTCATTAAATCCTATATAATCAGACCAGTTTAAATACATTTTTCGCTCACAAACATTCAAATTTGTCTTGAGTAGAATTGTGGTATGCGGATTGGCTTTTGCTGATGTTTGATAAGTTGGTGGAATATTCACCGTGTAGCAAGAGTCAAATGCCGCGATAGAATATTGGTAAGGTCCGTTTTCAGGATCCTCGTAATGCGTGTAGCTCGTATTTTGAATTCCGTACAGCGTGTCTATTGGAACTAAGTTTCCGTTTCCATCTGTTTGATAAATAACATAGCCATACGTATCCTGCTGACTATTTTCGTTCCAATTGATAGTGATATTGCTTGTTATAGTATCGATGTCAACATAACTGATAACCGGAATATCTGGAACAATTTTATCTTTGAATACATCGCCCGCTATATTGCTTTTAAATTCACAATCAGGGGTAACTAAAACGATGCGGTAATTGATGAATTCCTCACAAACTGTAATCGTATCACGATACTTCGTTGTGTTGTATGGAACATTAGCGATTAAACTCCAAATTCCTGCTGGAAATTCTTTGTATATATCATACGCTGCACCGATAGGAGAATCTGACGGTTTATTCCAGTCTAAAACTGCTTCTCCATTTCCTGGATTGTTTAAATCTAAATGAATGTTGGCCAAGGTGTCGGAATTACGTTTAGATATTCCATTACAACCAGATAAGGTCGAGATATAGAATTTTTCTGCCATTCCTACTCCGCCTGGAATGGTAAAGGTAGTGGTGTTAATATCTGCAGTCGCTCCGTAAGTTCCACCATTTACGCCGTTGATTTCATATCCTTGAAACGTTCCGAATGGATCAGTGATTGTATTCCATTCTAAAGTGATGTCACCATTGTCCTCTGTAGTTACACATTTTAAACTTGGCGCAGGAAGAACCTCTCTGTTTTTCACTTTTATCGTAACTGTAACGTACTTTACTTGAGGAACCGGACAGTAGTTGTCTTGAACTTTAAATACAAAGTAATAAGCCAATTCATTTTGTGCAATTCCGGATGAATTGATGAGATGGGAGCAATCTGTTTTCCAAGAAAAATTCATTGTTGCATTTCCTATTCCTGAAATATCTGGTCCTGTTCCAGAAGTAGCACAAGGAAGCGTTCCGCAACCACTGTTTGCATCTGTATTATTCGCTCCATACATACTTCCAGTTGTGAAAATACTTACTGTTTGTGGTGTTCCATCTTGTAAAAGGTCATTGTCACTTGTCGCCAAGTTAAAAGTCACCAAATCACCAGCGAAGATTGTTGTTTCATAAGATGTTCCCCCCGCAAAAGGAGCTGTAATGTTCGGAGCATTATTGGTTCCGCTACAATTAGAAACGATAAAAACAGCTTCTCTTTCAACCGTTGCTATTTTTACACCTTTTCTGTAGGAATCTACTCTTGTTTTATAGGCAAAAACGCCAGAAGTTACCGATTTGAAATGTAGTTGCCCCGACTGTGGGTGCAGACTAATGTTTGCATTTCCACCATTCATAGTACTTGAAGGAGTTGGACTATTTGTACTGTAGCCACCAACAAAAGGACTAAGAGCAGGATTCGTAGGTGGATTGAAAGCGCCACTATTGAAGTCATTGTATAAATCCCCGAAAGAATAAACCAAAGAGTCTAAATCGTTGTCAGTTGCGCCAATATTATAGGTGTAATCTGTACCTGTGCAACTTATGAAATGTGGTTTTTGATTAAAGGTAGGAGAGTTGTCCGCACAGCTATTGCTGTTTTCTAAAGATGGAAACATGCTCGCTGAAAAGGTCATTCCATTGGCAGCTGGATTCTGTAAGTTGGTGATGCCACTATTTCTTGGCGAACTTTGGTAAGTAATATGCCAACCAGTAGCAGGAATACTTCCAGTCATAACAACGGGAGAACTTCTGTAAATATTTTCTTCAATTGCACCAATACCATTTCCACCGTTTGGTCCCGTTCCACAATCAAGAGGATTGTTTCCCGAAGCAGCAGTACAAGTTGGAGAAATATCTGTTTTGTTAACAAAAGTTACCGGAACTGTGGTGATTGTTGGGTGTCCCCAAACTGATAAGTTGACTTGTGTATTGTTTACACCAATATCATTACAGTCTCTATATGTTTTAAGTTCAAATACATATTCACCATTTCCTTGACATTGCCATGTGATTTCGCCTCCTAATAATTGAGCATAAGAAATGCTGCTAGAAAGGGAAATTCCTAACAGAATAAGAAACAATGATACTATTAATTTTTTCATCCGTATAAAAAGGTGTAAATCTATCTAATATTATAACGAGTAGAACGATTTTACGTTGCTTTTTTATCTATTTATAATTGGGAAAACAGGGAAGACCTTGCTTTTATCGCACACTTTAGAATTGTCAGTAAGGAAAGAGCTCCTGAACTTGCTGTGGAAATTACTTTCTCACCCAATATTGTGTTCTGTAAAACCAACCCAGGTATCCGCGAACTGCTAGTTTATTGTCGTTTTCCAACCAGAATTTCGCATCGTATAATTTTCCATTGTTTGGATCTAGAAGCTTCTTATTTCCCGACCACTCTTTTCCGGAAAACTGTAGCCCTGAAATAATTTCCATTCCTTGAACATGTTTGTTCTTTCGACTATCGTTACAAAGTTTACAAATAGCATCTTCATAGGGAATGTCAAGGTTGTGAAGTTTGATAATTTTACCGTAGAGTTTTCCGTCCTTGATATAAAGCTCAACTTCTGATTTTAACTGTCCGTCGCTATCATCGTACGTTTTCCAAACTCCTTCAATGCTTTGTGAATAAGTTATAAAACTAAATAGGGTCACGATTAAAATCAAGAAGTATTTCATCATCTATGTGTTATTGTTTAAATTTAAACGTATAAATCTATCTATTATTATAAGTAAATGAATGATTCTGTCTTTCATCTTTATCTCTTTCAGTTTTCAATTTGTAAAGTTTATCCTAAATCCTTTTGTGCTCCTTTATATCTTTTTAAATTTGTAGTGATTGAGCTTTGTTTATTTTTAACCTTATAATAATTGTTTTTTTACTTGAAGTAAGTCAATATGTACAGGAAAATTAATTTGTTTTTACAGCGTTTTCTCAAGAAATCAACAATATTTAAAACCTTGTTTAATATTTCTCCAATGTATAGAAGAACAAGTGGGAGAATAATGGAAGCAACGGAAGACATGTCAAGAGTAAAGGTGAGAATTAAGTTTTCCTGGAAGAATGTTAATTACAATGGGAGTATGTTTGGTGGAAGTATGTCTGCTGCAACGGATCCGATATTTATGATTCAGTACAACGAACTGCTAGGAGGAGAATATGTTGTTTGGGACAAAACGGCAAAAATACAGTTTAAGCGACCGGCAAAACAAGATGTCTGGGCAGACTTTGTTGTGGATGTAGCGGAACTAGATGAAATAAAGCAACTTGTTGCGGAAAATGGTTCTTACACTTTTTTCAAATCGGTTAATTTAACGGGTAAAGACAAGCGAATGATTTTTGCAACTGTTGAAAAAGAAATTTATATTGCCTCTCGAGAGCATTATAAGCAGCGAAAAGCGGAAAAAGAAGCTCAAAAAGTCGCTGATTTAAATTAGGAAACAATTAAAACACGATGGATAGTATTTTGATATTGATGTTGTTGGGGCTAGGAATAGGAACAATTGGAACCTTAATTGGTGCTGGTGGCGGTTTTATTCTTGTTCCAGTACTAATCATTCTTTATCCCGATATGGGCCCTGAAACAATTACAGCTATTTCCTTAGCTATTGTTGCGTTGAACGCCTTTGTTGGTTCGGTAGTCTATTTAAGAAAGGGGAGAGTGGACTTTAAAGCGGGTGTTATCTTTGCTGCTGCTACCATTCCTGGTTCTATCATTGGTGTTTATGTGAATAAATTTATTCCAAGAGAGAAATTCGATATTATTTTCGGAATCGTCTTAATTGCCTTGGCTATTTTCTTGTTTTTTAGTGGTGGAAAAAAGAAAGGAACCATTCTTAGTAAAATAAAACCGAGCAATACCTATCAAAAAAAGATGGATAAGAGTGGTGTTGTTTATGAATATGCATATAATCTTAAACGTGGAGTTCTTATTGCTGTTTTCATTGGCTTTTTCTCTCCTTTACTTGGGATAGGTGGTGGTGTAATACACGTTCCTGCGATGACAGAAATCTTGAGTTTCCCCGTCCATATAGCAACAGCTACTTCCCAGTTTATACTTGCTATAATGGCGGCTGTGAGCGTAGTTGTTCATTATTTTGAGGGAAGTTATGATAATCCACAAACAATTAAACTGATGTGGGGGTTAGGAGTGGGAATCATTCCTGGCGCTATGATTGGTGCGAGAATATCTTCCCTTGTAAAAGGAAAAGTTATTATTCGTGTTCTTTCTATTTCCCTTGTGATTATTGGGATAAAAATTTTAACGTCGGCTATTTTTTAGGTGAAATAAAAAGGTGAAATAAAAAAGCCACTTGATATAAATCAAATGGCTTAGTCAGTTTTGAATAAGTATGTTTATTTCTTAAACTCCATTATTGTTTTTTCGATAATCGCTACACACTCCATTAATTCCTTTTCTGTCATCACCAAAGGTGGTGCAAAACGAATGATGTTACCATGTGTTGGTTTGGCAATTAATCCATTGTCTTTCATCGCGATACATAAGTCCCAAGCAGTTGTACTTTCAGGGGTATCATTGATTAAAATAGCATTCAACAATCCTTTACCTCTAACTTTCGTTACAAGATCTGTTTGTCCAATAATTCTGTTCATTTCTTTTCTGAACAATTGTCCTAAAGCTTCCGCTTTCTCCGCTAAGTTTTCGTTTTCAATTACTTCTAATGCAGCAACTCCAACTCTAGCAGCCAATGGGTTTCCACCGAAAGTAGAGCCGTGTTGACCAGGTTTGATTACTCCCATGATTTCGTCGTCTGCTAAAATTGCAGAAACGGGTAAAACTCCACCAGAAAGTGCTTTTCCTAAAACAAGGATGTCAGGTCTAACGTTTTCGTGGTCACAAGCCAATAATCTACCTGTTCTTGCGATTCCTGTCTGAACTTCGTCAGCGATAAATAAAGCATCGTATTTTGTACAAAGCTCACGTACCTTTGTTAAGTATCCTTCGTCTGGAACATATACTCCAGCTTCACCTTGAATTGGCTCAACTAGGAAACCAGCGATGTTATCTTGTTGTAATGCTTTTTCTAAAGCGTCTGTATCGTTGTATGGTATTCTTATAAAACCAGGTGTGTAAGGTCCGAAACTTTTTCTAGCATCTTCGTCGTTCGAGAAAGAAATAATCGTTGTCGTTCTACCGTGGAAGTTGTTCTCACAAATAATAATTTGTGCTTTGTCTTCTGCAATTCCTTTGCGTTCGTATGCATATTTACGACAAACTTTAATAGCCGTTTCAACAGCTTCCGCTCCTGAATTCATTGCCAATACTTTGTCGTAACCGAATACCTCAGTTACTTTCTTTTCGAATGGTCCTAAAGCATCGTTGTAGAAAGCACGAGAAGTCAATGTTAAAATATCAGCTTGTTCTTTCAATGCTCCTACGATATGTGGGTGACAGTGTCCTTGATTAACAGCAGAGTATGCAGATAGAAAGTCGTAGTAATGTTTCCCTTCTACGTCCCATACGTGTACACCTTCACCTTTTGCCAAAACAATTGGAAGTGGATGATAGTTGTGCGCTCCGTATTTCGCTTCCATTTCTATATAATCTTCGGAAGATAATTTTTCTGTTGATGTATTCATGCTAACGTTTTTTAATTTTTTTAGAACAGAGACAATAGGTCTCCTAACCTACAAATTTAAGGAAAAATCTTAGTTTTTATGGAAAATTGCAGATGAATATTTATAAAGTTTGTTTAAAGTAAACAAAGAATTATCCAGTAATATCTTTCAATTTATGCTTGAAAGCTTGCTCAAATTTCTCTATTTTCGGTCGAATTACGTAAAAGCAGTAACCTTGGTCTGGATTATTGTTGTAATAATCCCAATGGTCTTTCTCTGCTTTATAAAAGGAAGTTAAAGGTGTTATTTCTGTAACAATAGGTTTGCTATAAGCTCCTGTTTGTTGCAATTTCTCTTTGTACTCTTTTGCTAGTTTTCGTTGATTTTCATCATGATAAAATACGGCCGAACGGTATTGTTCACCTACATCATTACCTTGTCGATTTAAGGTTGTTGGGTCGTGCGAAAACCAAAATATCTCTAATAATTCATCAAAACTTATTATTTCGTCATCGTAGCTAACTCTTAAAACCTCAGCATGTCCAGTTCTGCCTTCGCATACTTCTCTATAGGCTGGGTTTTTAATATGTCCACCAGCATATCCTGGTATCACTTCCAATACTCCTTTTAGTTGTTTGAAAATAGGTTCAGAGCACCAAAAACATCCATTCCCAAAAGTTGCTTCCTTAATTGCCATAACTCACTTTGTTTTTTACAAAGATATTAATTCAAATAAGCTTGGTTAGCTTGTCTGTTTTTTTTTCTTCGGAAATATAGCAAAGCAGCTAAAACCCCTAAGCTTGTTAAAGAAATTAGAACCCAATTATTGAATATATTTTGAAAATTATTTAACTTACTTAGTAATTGGCCTTCCCGGTTGATGCTGGATCCAATTTGCTCTTCCACATCTTGTTCATAGCTTAAGTTAATCAGTTTTGAATTGTCTTTCATTTGTATTCTTGATAACTCTTCCTGTAATTCAATGATTTCCATAAGTACTCCAATGTGACTGTCTTTTAATCCTAAGACAGAATAAATAGAGGATTGCTGATGTAAGGCATCTTTTTTCAATCCTAAAAAATTTTCAGCATTTGCTACATCAATTGCTTTTTTATTATAAACTATTGCAGAGTCCAAGCTTTTTAATTCTAAATAAAAATCTGCGAGATTGAAATAACCTTCGCCTTCTTTAAAACGATGTCCCTGTTCAATTCTATATTCTACCGCTAGCTTAAAATACTCTTCTGACCGTTTGTAGTTCTCAGAAAAGAATTCTGCGATTCCAAGGTTGGTATATGCGCTAGCAATCTTATTGTGACTACCTGTGGCAAGTCCATATTTCATTGAAGTGATGAAGTTTTCTATTGCCAATTGAATTTCATCTTTATTCATGTAGTTTTCTGCCAATAAACTGTATGATCTACTAAGCTTAACAAGATTTCTGTTCTTTGAGTAAAACTCTATTGTTTCTAGGATTTTTTCTTCGGCACTGTCGTAGTCTTTATTAGCCATATCTATGTTTGCCAGATTAACAAGCACCGACATTTCATACTTCCTATCATTTGTTCTTTTAGTTATATTCTTAGAAATTGCTAAAGCTTCTTCATAGTGGGAGGAGGCAGCTTTGAATTCTCCTCTTCTATAATGAATGTTACCTAGTAAGGTTATGGGGTCGATAAGCATGGTGTCGATATCCATGTTTTTATAGATATTCAATGCAAGTTGTATTTTATCTTTTGCTTCTTTATAATAACTGTTCTTGTATAAGGTCCAACCCAATGTGAACGATGAAACTGCAATTGCGAATGAGTTATTTTCTTTAACTCCCAATTTATGTAAATCCTTTATAAAATAGAGTAATGTATCATTGTGTTTAACATTAGACTTGGAATACATTGCTGCGTTTTTACCATGTATATTATAAAGGAATTCTGCTTTCTCCTGTACGGATGTTGTTTGAGTATAGGGTGTGAAATCAACAAGGGCAGATTCATCTTTTTGAGCAGAAGTAAATGAAAAGCCTGTAATTATTATAAAAGTTGATAAAAGTGACAATCCCTTCACCTTTAAAAGAGATAGGTTTTTCAAAGATGTTTTCCTTGAGTTTTTATATAATGACTTTGTTGAAGCTTGAAGCATAATAGTTAATGGAATATGTGTAGTATTTTCTTTCATTCAGCAGTGAGTAAAATTATATATTTTTCTTTCTTTTCTTTCTTCTATATATGTAGAATACAACTAAAAGTAGGACAATTAAATTTGCAACGAAAATTACTCGGCTAGTTTTTGGATTTATAAGTGCACTTTGATTCTCATCTAGCCTATTAGCTTCAAAGTCTGAAGTGTCAATCATTTCAATGTCGTTTTGTTTGAATCCAATTTCAGCCGAAGCATTTCTACTTTCTATTTCTGATTTTGAAATGGCTTCCTGTAATTCAATCATTTTTTGTAAGACCTCCTCTTGAAGATCTTTTTGACCAATAGTCTCATAAACAGATGCTATTTGGTGAAGCGCTTCTTTTTTCAAACCTAAAAAGTTTCCTTTTTCTGCATATTCAATCGTTTTGTAATAGTTGCTGAAAGCAGAATCTACGTATTGAGGTTCCTCTAGGGTAGTATAGTAATCTGCCAAATTATAATATGCTTCTGCTATTTTGTAAATTGAACCATCTTTTATTCGATAGTTTAGTGCTAATTTAAAATACTCTCCTGTACGCTCAAGGTTGCCTGAATAAAATTCTGCGATTCCTAAATTCGTATAAGCATTAGCAATAAATAAAAAATCATCTATAGCTAGACTGTACTCTGTAGCTTTGATAAAGTTTTCTATCGCTGCTTGATGTTCGTTTTTAGCCATATAAGCCTCCCCTATGATTCCATATGCATTTGATAGTTTCGGTAGAGCTCTTCGTTCAGAGAAGAAATCAACTACTTCCAGTGCTTGTTTAATGGCTTTGTCATTGTGTCCATATGCTAATTCTATTTTTGAAAGATTCAACTGAGCGAACATTTCAAATTTTAAATCACCTGTTTTTTCTGAAATTATTTTCCCATGCTCCAATGCTTTTTCATGGAGTTTTTTCGCGTTCGACAATTCGCCTTTAAAGTAATAGATATTTCCCAGTAAACTTACAGGTTCAATCATTAATGAGTCTTGATCTCTACCGTCTAAAACGTTGATTGTATACTGCAGCCATTGTTCCGCTTCATTGTATTGTTGTTTGTTGTAGAAAAAACGTCCATAGACAAAAGCAGCATAACTAATAGGAAGAAGGTTTTTTTCTTGTACTCCTACAGAATAGATGTCTTTGATGAAAAATAAGAGCGTGTCGGAGTCAATGTTTTCTGCCCCAGATTTATAGATGAATTCATCGTAGAAAATAACGATTTTTTGATCATTCGTTTTTGCATTCAAATAAGTAGCAAAGTCAATTCCTTTTTGTGGTTGTTCTGTACTGTAAACATCGAAAATTGAAAAAACAATCGATGTCAATACGAGAACAAACAGATTGAGGTACTTCATCTCTTTTTCTTTGTTTTAATAAAATTGGTTGAATATACTATTATTTTTTGAATATTAGATTATAGCGTCCAGAAATTCACTTCAAAATTGAATTCCTGCCTGACTCGTTAATTAAAACCAAATAATTGAGTTAAGTCACCTTTATTACTTTGAATTAGGAGATGATTTACTATCTTTGTAGGATATATTTAAAAACGATTTTATTATGGCAAATGCACATTACAAAGTCCCTGTAGCGGTTAATGAACCAATTAATACATACGAGCCAAACTCTAAAGAAGTCAATTCTTTAATTGGAAAGTATAAAGAAATGTACAACCAAGAACCAGTTGATGTTCCTATGTATATTGGTGGAAAGGAAGTGAGAACTACAAGTAAGAAAAACCTTACGTCTCCTCAAGATCATCAAAAGGTATTAGGGTATTATAATATTGGTGAAAAAACGCACGTTGAAGACGCTATTAAAGCAGCTTTAGAGGCAAAAGAAGCATGGGCGAATTTCCCTTGGGAAGAGCGTGCAGCAATTTTCTTAAGAGCTGCGGAATTAATTTCTGGACCTTATAGAGATAAGATTAATGCAGCGACAATGCTAGGACAGTCTAAGAATGTTTTTCAAACTGAGATTGATGCAGCTTGTGAATCAGCCGACTTTTTAAGATTTAACGTACAGTATATGTCGGAAATCTATGCAGAACAACCAATTTCTTCAAAAGGAACTTGGAATAGAACTGAATGGAGACCTTTGGAAGGATTCGTTGCGGCAATTACACCGTTTAACTTTACGGCAATTGCTTTAAATTTACCATCTGCACCAGCAATGCTTGGAAACGTAGTGGTATGGAAGCCGGCGACAACACAAATATATTCGGCTAACGTGATTATGGAGATTTTCATGAAAGCGGGACTTCCTGCAGGTGTTATCAATATGGTAACAGCTAGTGGTAGTGACTTTGGAGATGTAGTGTTTAAGCACAAAGATTTTGCTGGATTACATTTTACAGGTTCTACTGGTGTTTTCCGTCATTTATGGAAAGAAATCTCAAATAACCTGGAAAATTATAGATCTTACCCTCGTATCGTTGGAGAAACTGGTGGAAAAGACTTTATAATGGTTCATAAAACCTCTGATGCTAAAGAAGTAGCTACAGCAATCGCTCGTGGTGCTTTCGAATTCCAAGGACAGAAATGTTCTGCTGCATCTAGAGCTTATATCCCAACTAATATTTGGCCAGAAGTTAAAGCTGCTGTTATTGAACAAGTGAACTCATTTAAAATTGGTTCTCCCGAAGATACTTCTAACTTTATTAATGCTGTTATCGATGAAAAAGCATTTGATAAAATTGCAGAATACATCGACTACGCTAAAGCAAGTTCAGATGCTGAAATTATAGCAGGTGGTACTTACGATAAATCAAAAGGATACTTTATTAGTCCAACTGTAATTGTTACATCAAACCCGAAATTCAGAACAATGTGTGAAGAAATTTTCGGCCCTGTGATGACAATTTATGTTTACGATGAAGATAAATACGAAGAGACATTGACGTTAGTGGATGAAACTTCAGAATACGCTTTAACTGGTTCAATTTTTAGTAATGACCGATACGCTACTAATTTAGCGATTAGGAAATTGGAAAATGCAGCTGGTAACTTCTATATCAATGACAAGCCAACTGGTGCTGTTGTTGGTCAGCAACCATTCGGTGGTGCTAGAGGTTCAGGAACAAACGATAAAGCAGGAGCTAAGTTGAACTTACTTCGTTGGGTATCTGCTCGTACGATTAAGGAAACTTTCGTTCCGCCGATGGATTATAGATATCCTTTCTTAGGAGAATAGTTTTTTCAGTACATGAAATAGCTATCTCAAAAGAACAGAATTTGTGATAAAGTGGTGGATGTTTCAAAAGGGAGGATAATGCAAGTTTAATAATGAGAGCGACAGGAGCATACTTAAGTATGTAACTTAGTTCGAAGTTTGAAAACGACAAAGCAGTTTCCCAGTTTTGAGACATCCACTTTTTTATGGTCTAATAATTCGAAATATGAGAGCTATAAGCTTTCGTTTTGGTAGGTTTTTATTCTTTACTAAAGATTAAATCGAGGTTGTTAACATTCAGCCTTGAATAAAGAATAGGTAAGTAAGGTTGAAATTGTCAAAACATGTTTTAAATTTGTTGTATGATAGAGCGTCTGAAAAATCTAAAAATATTTAGAAACAAATATCTTTTTACAATCACCTTTTTCTTGGTGTATATGTTGTTTTTGGATGATGTTGATGCTGTTAAAATTTATCGTTTAGAAAGTAAGTTGAATAAACTGAAACAAGAAAAGGTAGAAATCTCTAAGAAGTATGAAGAGACAAAAAACATCCTTAATCAATTAGACGATCCAGAAGCTTTGGAAAAATATGCTAGAGAGAAGAAGTTCTTTAAGCATGATGATGAAGATATCTTTATTATCGTAGATAAAGATGAGCAACCTGTTCTAAAATAATCTTTAAACTAATAAAAATATTTGTTAGGAGAGATGAGCTTATTCTTGTTTCTATTATATACTACCCCTAGTCTTAGTTTTCTTTATAAACAAAAAAAAAGGGAACCTTTTACAGTCCCCTTTAATTCAATATTTATTCTCGAAATTAATTTCCAAACATATTTTTAACTCTTTGGAAAAAATCCTTCTCCTTTGCTGTAGGAGTTGGTTTAAAGTTTGGACTTTCTTTTAATTTTTCGATAATTTCTTTCTCTTCTTTTGAAAGTTTTTTCGGTGTCCATACATTGATGTGTACCAATTGGTCTCCCGTTCCGTATTCTTGTACACTAGGTAAACCTTTTCCTTTTAAGCGAAGCATCTTTCCACTTTGTGTACCTGCTTCAATCTTAATTCTTGCTTTACCTGTTAAAGTTGGCACTTCAATAGACGCGCCCAGTGCTGCATCGGCAAAGTTTACGAAAGCTTCATAGTGAAGGTTTTGCCCATCTCTTCTTAAATCTTCATGATCTTCGATTTCAATGACAACTAATAGGTCACCAGCAACTCCGTTAAACGGTCCGGCATTTCCTTTTCCACTAACAGATAACTGCATTCCATCTTCAACCCCTGCAGGGATGCTGATTTCAATTACCTCTTCTTTCCTTTCTAAACCTTCGTTGTTAGCGCCTGCTGGCTTCTTGTCGATGATTTTTCCGCCACCTTGACAGTTAGGACAAGTTGACGCAGTTTGCATCGCACCAAGGAAAGTTTGCGTAACTCTCGTTACTCTACCAGTTCCGTGACAAGTTGGACAGTCTTTAAATGAAGCACCAGCTGCATTGACTAACTTGTTGACGCGAATTTTCTTAGTTGTACCGTTTAGAACGTCTTCTAGTGTTAGTTTAATTTTAACACGAAGATTTGTTCCTCTCACTACTCTTTGACGCGAACCTCCGCCACGACTTCCACCGAATCCACCACCGAATCCACCACCGAAGATATCTCCAAACTGTGAGAAGATATCATCCATGTTCATTCCTCCACCACCGTGTCCTGCAGAACCGTCAACTCCAGCATGACCGAATTGGTCGTAACGCTGTTTCTTTTGTGCATCTGATAATACCTCGTAAGCTTCTGCTGCTTCCTTGAATTTTTCTTCTGCCGCCTCGTCATCAGGGTTCTTATCTGGATGGTATTTAATCGCAAGTTTACGGTAAGCCTTTTTTATTTCAGCTTCTGTAGCCGATTTGCTTATCCCTAAAACTTCGTAATAATCTCTTTTTTTACTCATAATGTTTTACTATTGACCAACTACTACTTTAGCGTGTCTCAATACTTTATCATTTAGAAAATATCCTTTTTCCACAACATCAAAAACTTTTCCTTTTTGATCTTCATCTTCTACCGGGAAGTTAGTTACTGCTTCATGTAATTCAGTGTCGAAAGGATTTCCTTTACTATCCATTCCTTTTAAACCTTTGTTTTCAAGTGTTTTGAAAAGTTTATTATAGATTAACTTGAAACCTTCTTTAATTGCATCAATATCTTCTAACTTTTCATTGTGTTCAATTGCACGTTCGAAATCGTCCAATGTTGAAAGCATGTCTTTAATAACACTCTCGCCAGCTGAAGTAATTAAATCTATTTTTTCTTTAGAAGTTCTTCTTCTGAAATTGTCAAACTCAGAATAAAGGCGCAAGTACTTGTCGTTTAATTCATCGATTTTATCTTGCATGCTGATTTCTGAATTTTGATCTTGGGCTGTAGCATTTTCAGTTGCTTCATTTTGCTCCTCTGCATCAACGTTTTGTTGCTGTGTCTCATCTATTGTGTGAGTTGTCTCATCAACTTTCTCTTTTTTATCTTTCTTGCTCATTTTGAATCCCATTTTATTGCTTTTAAACAAATCAAATTTCTATTTGTCAAATTTGTTGCCAATCTTATAATAAGGACAAACTGTCACGTTTTACTTGTTTTTATTGATAGTTTGTCAGTTTTTTCACTAAATGACAGAAAGCGGAATCCTTTTAAATTCGGTAAATCAAATAGATATGATAGGCTATGGAATTAAATCATTTGAGATATTGATTTAAAAAAATGTGAAATACCCTTGGTGTTAATAAAATAATATACCTATATTTGCATCGTGTTTAAAGAAAAACACAATTGTACATAATAATCATTTAAATAATATTGGAATGTATTTAACACCAGAGGTTAAAAAGGATATTTTCAAAAAACATGGAAAATCAGAAAACGACACAGGTTCTACAGAAGGACAAATTGCGTTGTTTACTTACCGTATCAGCCACTTGACTGAACACTTGAAGCTTAATCGTAAAGATTACAACACGCAACGTGCACTTCAAATGCTAGTAGGTAAGAGAAGAAAACATTTAGATCACTTAAAGCGTATCGACATTATTCGTTACCGTGAGATAATTAAAGAGTTAGGATTGAGAAGATAATTCACAGTCAACAAATTTTCAAAAAAAAAAAGGGGGCCGTCGAAGCTATTCGAAGTTCCCCTTTTTTGTTACATTTTAAAGTTGTAAATAAATAAACATGAATAATATAATAAAAAAGTCCATCACTATCGGAGGTAAGGAAATTACCGTAGAGACTGGTAAGCTTGCAAGACAGGCTGACGGTGCAGTAGTGTTACAAATGGGCGGAACAATGTTGTTAGCTACGATTGTATCTAATAAAAATGCAATGGAGGGTGTTGATTTCCTTCCTTTAACTGTAGATTACAGAGAAAAATTTTCAGCAGCAGGACGAATTCCAGGTGGATTCTTACGTCGTGAGGCGCGCCCTTCCGATGATGAGATTTTGGTGATGCGTTTAGTGGATAGAGCGTTAAGACCGCTTTTCCCAAGTGATTACCATGCTGATACACAATTGATGATTCAGTTGATAGCTTATGACGGTGAAAATCAACCTGATGCTTTAGCAGGATTTGCTGCTTCAGCAGCTATTGCTATTTCTGATATTCCATTCAACGGACCTATGTCAGAGGTTAGAGTTGCGAGAATTAATGGTGAGTTTGTATTAAACCCAACTCTTTCTGAAGTTAAAGAAGCTGATATGGATTTAATGATTGCTGGTTCAATGAAAGACATCGTAATGATTGAGGGTGAAACTCATGAAGTACAAGAAGATGACTTAGTTGAAGCAATTAAACTAGCACACGAAGCAATTAAAGAACAAGTTCAATTTCAGTTAGACTTAGCAGCTTTAGTACCTTCATCTTCACCAAAACGTGAATATTCTCACGAAACACATGATGATGCAGTACGTGCGAAAGTAACAGAATTGGCTTTTGATAAATGTAAAGAAGTAGCTCGTCAAGGACTAGCTGATAAAAATAAGCGTGCTGAATTATTTGAAGCCGTTAAAGTAGAGGTAGTAGCAGCGTTTACTGAAGAAGAAGCAGAAGAATTTGGAGGTTTGATTAAAACTTACTTTTCGGATGTAAAGAAGGAAGCAGTTCGCGACGTTATCTTAAACGAAAGAATTCGTTTGGATGGTAGAAAGTTTGATGAAATTCGTCAAATTTGGATCGAAACAGATTACTTACCAGGTGTTCACGGTTCAGCCCTTTTTACACGTGGTGAAACACAGTCATTGACTACCCTAACTTTAGGTGGAAAGACAGATGAGCAATTAATAGACAGAGCAGTTTTCCAAGGAACAGAGAAGTTTATGTTACACTATAACTTTCCTCCATTCTCAACAGGTGAGGCACGTCCAATTCGTGGGGTGTCAAGACGTGAGATTGGTCATGGTAACTTAGCTTTAAGAGCATTAAAATATGTATTACCAGAAGGTAACCCTTATACAATTCGTATTGTTTCTGATATTTTAGAATCTAACGGATCTTCATCAATGGCAACTGTTTGTGCAGGTACTTTAGCATTGATGGATGGTGGTATTCAAATTAAAGCACCCGTTTCTGGTATCGCAATGGGATTGATTATGAATAGCGAAGGAAAATACGCTGTTCTTTCTGATATCTTAGGAGACGAAGACCACTTAGGAGACATGGACTTTAAGATTACTGGTACAGAAAAAGGTATCACTGCTTGTCAGATGGATATTAAGGTTGACGGATTACCGTACGAAGTGTTAATCGAAGCTTTACAACAAGCTAAAGCAGGTAGATTACATATCTTAGGGAAAATGATGGAGGCTTTACCTACGACACGTACAGAGTTAAAACCAACAGCGCCACGTATGGAGGAATTTAGAGTTCCAAATGACGTTATCGGTGCGATTATAGGCCCTGGTGGAAAAATTATTCAACAAATTCAAAAAGACACTGGCGCAACAATCTCTATTTCTGAAGATCCAGAAAACGGAGAAGGTATTGTTCAGATTATGTCAACGGATGGAGAGGCAATGGATGCTGCGTTGTCAGCAGTTAGATTAATTGCTTTCCCACCACTAGTTGAAGAAGGTGAAGTGTATGAAGGTAAAATCAAATCTGTTCAAGCTTACGGTGTTTTCGTAGAAATTCTACCCGGGACAGATGGATTGATTCACGTTTCAGAGTTTGCACACGAACGTATAGCTAAAATGGAAGATGTTTGCAAAGAAGGAGACATCGTTAAATTTAAAGTGATAGGTCGTGATCCAAAATCAAAAAAATGGAAATTATCTAGAAAGGTTTTGTTAGAAAAAACTGACAATTAATTTCAAAGATTAACAATACTAAGAACGGCAATTATTTAATTGCCGTTTTTTTTTAACCTTTTAGTTAGAATTTTCGTTTATATTTGTAATCAAGAGATAACTAAGACATAACACTATATGAAAAGGTATTTAAGCTTTATATTTGTTTTCACTATTTTATCAAACCTATATGCACAGGATATTCATTTTTCTCAAATGAAATTCTCTCCTTTAACGGTGAATCCTTCTAATACTGGTTTGAACGGAAAATACAATGCTATTGTGAACTTTAGAAGTCAGTGGAATAGCGTATCAACTCCTTTTACAACACTGGGGGCTTCATTCGATATGAATTTCGGAGCAGAAAGAAACAAAAAAGGATTTTTCGCTGCTGGAGTTAATTTCTTTCATGACATAGCGGGAGACTTAAAAATGACAACTTCAAATGTGAATTTGAACTTGGCTTATCATATTCGCTTAAATGAAGAAAATACCTTAGGCTTAGGTGTTCAGTCTGGTTACGGTAGTCGTGGATTAGGAAGTGTTGACGGTTTATATGCTAGTCAATACAATGGCGATATCCTAGACCCATCTATTGTGAGTGGAGAACAGTTTGGTAGAATGAATTTCGGCTTCTTTGAACTAGGAAGTGGTTTGGTGTATCAACACAACTCAATGTCGCAATCTTCTTTCTCTGCAGAAGGATTCAAACTAACAGCTGGAGTTTCTGCTTATCACTTGACAAAACCTAACTATTCTTTCTTAGAAGGTGGGAGTGATGACTTATCGATGCGCTTTGTTGGATTCGTTGAAACAGAATTTGATTTAAACCAAAGATGGGGATTAATGCCTGCAGCTTATTACCAAAGACAAGGAACACATCAAGAAATTTACCTAGGAACTTATATTAAATACAACATCATTCAAGCTTCAAATAGAACTGGTTTTGTTGACGGACTTTTTATCGCTTACGGACCATTCTATAGATTCGGCGATGCTTTTGTAAATAAATTGTTGATCGACTACAAAGGATACGCCTTAGGAATTTCCTATGATGTTAACTTATCATCATTGACAAGGTCTTCAAATGGAAGAGGAGGAATCGAATTTATGTTTAGATACTCATTTAATGAAGAACGTGGTACTAGGTCGAGAATCAATTAATAGCTAAGGTTGCCGTTATGGGTTTCGTGGAATAGAATTAAATCTATCTCCTTTATTCCTTCACGAATTTTAAAATCACCTTCATCAATTCAGCATGTAGCGGTAATTTAGAATCATAGTAAGTTTTTACGTTCTCGTCTCTGTTAGCTGGCGCTTCTTTTAGAACGTGATTCATACCTTCAATGACTACATATTCAGCTTTTGGATTTCCTTCTTTCTGCTGCTCTCCATCTACTAAAGCTACTTGAATATCTGTGGAACCATTGATGATTAAAGTAGGAATAGTTAGTTTTCCAATTTCAACTTTTGGATCGTATTGAATCCATGAAATCATATAGGGTTGAATACTTTTTCTGAAAATCGCAATCAGTTCGGCCGGAACATCACTAACCATTTTTCCTGACTTTAACTGAGCGAGAATCTCTTTACTTGCCTCGACTTGATTGGGTGCTTGCTCTGTGATTTGTTCCGTTAATATAACATCAATAGCTCTTCCTGGACCAGTTAATGAGATGAATTTAGCCACCTTTCTCTCTTGAGCTGCTAGCATTCCTATTAAAGAACCTTCAGACTGTCCAATCAGTATAATATTGTCGAATTTCTTTTTTGTCAAATAATCTATCCAAGCCGTCACTTGTTCTACGTTGTTCTCGAATCGCATCTCTTTCTCTTCAAGTGAAGTAGTGCTTTTTCCAATTCCTGCCTTGTCGTATCTTAGACTAGCAATTCCGTTTTCTGCCAGTTCATCAGCGATTAACTTATAAGAATTAGGTCTAACTAAAAAGCTATTTCCATTTCTATCTGTTGGACCAGAACCAGGAATAATAATGGCAATGGTGCCGGTCTTTTGACTTGGTGTCAGTAAAGTCCCGTACAACTGTCCGTTCTTGATTTTAAGTTTTACTTCTTTTTCTTTCTGTGCCCATGTGTTTGCAGTAACTGTGAAAAATATTGCAATTAAAAGAATGGTCTTGAATAGCTTCATATTATATTTATTACTTTCGTATTGAATTTTTAAAAATAAGCATTATTTCATTTCAATGAAAGATATTTTCACTTTTTACACCAACAATACTGGATTCTCATTGCTGGCATTCGAGCCGATTGATGTTTTTGAATGTTCCGAAGAGGAATGTTTGGAAGGCTTGTCTAATTTCTTGGAAAAGTACAATGATGATTATCGTTTTGGTTTTTTGTCCTACGATACTCAAGAAACCTGGCTTGGTGCAGCTCAGGCTTTTGAAAAAAACATTCTTTTTCCGAAAGTTGGCTTTTTTGTTCCGCAATTTGTTGTTCAAATAGATGAAAATGATCAATGTGTTTATTTAAAAGGTCAGGAAAGTGCTGAATCAGAGCGTTTTGTACAAGAGTTTCTGGCGGAAAGAGTAAATAAGCCTCAAAATGAAATTCAGTTAACACCTCGCTTTTCACAAGAAGAATATCAAAGCAGAATTCTTTCTATTCAAGATAAAATGCAGAAGTTTGGCGTTGAAGTGGTTGTTTTTTGTCAGGATTTCTTTGCGAAAAATGTAGAAGTTGAACCAGTACCAACGTTTTTTGAACTTAATCAGAAAGCCAAATCACCTTTCTCTTGTTTTGTAAAATGGGAAGATCAGTATTTGCTTTCGGCTAGTCCAGAAAGATTCTTAAAAAAGGAGGGAAGTAAATTGATTACTCAACCGATTAAAGGAACGGCTAGAAGAGGGGAGACCGCAGAGGAGGACGAAAAACTGAAATCGGATTTAGTAAGCAGTTTAAAAGAAAAAGAAGAAAATTCCTCGGTGGTGAAAGCCATAGAAAATGAAATGTTGCTTTTTGCTGTTGCTGATTCTATTAAGGTAGAAGAGTTTTCAGAAGTTTATACTTTTGAAACAGTACATCAGTTGATTTCTACTATTTCAGCAGAAGTCTCGCCAAAGGTTGATTTCGCTGAAATAATGAACTTTCTTTTCCCAATGGGAAGCATGACAGGAGCACCAAAGTTTTTCGCTATGCAAATTTTAAGAGCATACGAAAATTTCAATAGAGGCTTATATTCTGGAACTGTCGGTTACTTTAAACCGAATGGTGACTTCGATTTTAATGTTGTAATTCGCAGTATTCTATACAATGATGCACTTGGAAATATCTCTTGTCCAGTTGGAGGCGGTATTACACTGAAGTCAGACCCAGAATTAGAATATTACGAATGTTTAATTAAACTAAAAGCCTTGCAAGCGGTGTTGAATAATGGATGAGAAACCAAAATATTGGGTGGCTTGTAGTGGAGGAGTTGACTCTGTTGTTTTATGTCATTTATTGCATGAACAAGGCATTCGTTTTGGAATTTTACATTGTAATTTTCACCTGAGAGAAGCAGCTTCAAATGTGGATGAGGCTTTTGTTAGAGAATTAGCTAAAAAGTTAGAAGCGCCGATTCGAGTGAAAGAGTTCCAAACGGAAGAATACGCTGTTGAGCATGGTTTCAATACTCAATTGGCAGCGCGTGAACTTCGCTATAATTGGTTTGATGAAGTCATAGAAAGCGAAGCGGTAACTATTCTCATTGCACAGCATTTTGACGACCAAATGGAAACCTTTTTTCTTCAGTTAAGAAGAGGCGGTGGTGTCAAGGGTTTGTCTGGAATTCCTTTTTACAAGCGAGGGTATCTTCGTCCATTGCTAAAATATACGAAAGAAGAAATACTGTCTTTGGCAAAAAAGAAGTCCTGGACTTGGCGCGAGGATAAAACAAATGCGCTGAATGATTATAAGCGAAATTGGTATAGAAATGAAGTGTTATCTTGGTTGAACAATCTTGGTTTTCCTTTAGAAGAAGTCGTTCCTTTGATGCATGATTTTCAAAAGATGTTGCGCTTTTTGGACGCTTTGCCTATTCCCAATGAAGTAAGCATAAGCGATTGGCTTTCTTTTCCAATTTGGTATAGACAGATAATATTAGATAAACAGGATTTAGGTGTTTATTCGGAAAAGGAAATTACGAAGTTGACTGATGCCAAAAAAGGGAAATTTATTGGAACTGCAGAAATAAAAGTTTGGAATGAAGGAGATACTCTAGTTTTCGTTCGTAAGGATGTCAATTCCCCAGAAAAAAAACTCCACCAAGAACTTCTTTCACCAGAAGATGTTGTGTTCAATTCTGATGACTTATTTATTGATGCTTCAAAGACTGTCGGTACGCTTTCTTTTAGAAAATGGCAAAGCGGTGATAAGTTTAGACCTTTGGGAATGAAAGGTGAGAAAGCAATGGGAAAGTTTCTAAGAGACAGAAAGGTTCCTAGTCACCAAAAGGAAGATGTTCTTGTTTTAACAGATGAAAGCAATAGAATATTAGGTGTTTTTGGATTTGGAGTTGATGAAAATTACAAAGTCAGCGCACAAACACAAGCGGTAATTTTTGTTAGCCTGAGATATTAACTGTAATTTTGTCTTATGGAAATCATCAGAAAGATAATTCGTTTTCCTTTTATAGCCCTCATTCGCTTTTATCAAATGGTAATTAGTCCGATTTTTCCTGCAAACTGTAGATACAATCCAACTTGTTCCACCTATTCTATCGAAGCGCTAAAAGAGTGGGGAGTTTTTAAAGGAAGCTGGATGGCTATCAAGCGAATTTCTTCTTGTCATCCTTGGGGTGGCTTTGGTGATGACCCCGTTCCGGAAAATCCAAAACGACATAAACATAAATAATTGCATGCAAAATTTTAAGTATTTATTTCTTGCTGTCATTTTAATGGCAGGTTCTACTAGTCTTTATTCTCAAGACGAGACCTTATCTATTGTGTCTTACAATTTATTGAACTTTCCTGATGGAAGAAATGATTGTAGTGGAAACATTGTCGTGGAAAACCGAGCAGATACGTTAAAGAAAATCGTAGATTTCTTGCAACCAGATATTCTGGGTGTTTGTGAAATTCAAAACGTATCGGGGGTCAATCAGATTCTAAATCAGTCGTTTAATATTCATCCAGAAAACAATTATTTGGCAGCTCCTTTTATTCAAACGAGTGATTTGAACAATGCTTTGTTTTACAATGCGGATAAGCTAACTTTTAAAGAGCATTTAGTGGTGAATTCTAATCCTAGAAAGATAGACCATTATATTTTATATGTGAATGATCCGACATTGGACGTTTATTATGACACCACCTTTATCGAGGTTTTTATGGTGCATTTCAAAGCAGGACAATCGGCAAATGACAAATCGGTAAGAGCTGTTCAAACTGAATCTTTGATGCAATATATTGCAACACGACCAAGTGATAGAAATATCTTTGTTGGAGGTGATATGAATGTTTACACTTCAAACGAATTAGCCTACCAACATCTGATTTCAGGTAGTGCTTCGTTAAAAGACCCGATTAATTCTCCAGGAAACTGGCATAGTAATCCTTCTTTTTCGGCAATTCACACACAATCGACGAGAAGAAATGAGTATTACGACTGCGGTTCAACGGGTGGATTAGATGATAGATTCGACCAAATATTGGTTTCAAATAGTGTTATGACGGGAACAGAGAGTGTTCAGTTTCAAGAAGGAAGTTATCGCTCTGTTGGGAATGATGGTCAACATTATGACGTTAGCTTGATAACGGGCGCTAATTCGATGTATCCCGAAGATCTAGTTCGAGCGCTTTACTTTATGTCCGACCATTTACCTGTTGAATTGAAAGTTGATATCTTTTTCCCTACCAGCAATGGCTTAGCATTAGTTCCTAGCGTAAGCGGTACCACTTGTTATGGTGGCGAAGATGGAACAGCTACGATAACTGCCAATCAAGGTCAGGCGCCTTATCAATATCAATGGGACGCAGCAGCAGGATACCAAACTACAGCAACAGCAGTTGGATTGGGTGCTGGAACTTACTGTGTAACTGTCACAGATGCCTTAGGAGAGGAAGATGATTATTGCGTAACGATAGGTGAGCCAACTCAAATTGAGTACAGTGCTTTTGTTACGAATGATGTAAATGGAAATTGTGAAGGGCAAATCAATTTGCTGGTTACAGGAGGTGAGGAACCTTATACTTATAGTTGGACTGAACTTTCCGAAGAGGAGTCGAGCCAAGTGTTTGATTTATGTGAGGGAACTTATCATGTAACAGTGACTGATGATTTAGGTTGTGAACTAGCAATCGAAATAGAAATAACTGGCTATTTAAGTTTGACAGAAGAGCAAGGAATGCATGCCATAAATGTGTATCCTAATCCAGCAACAGAGAAAATCGACATAGCAGTTAATTCAAGTGGTTTAAATGGAGGAATTTCTTTTACACTTCTTGATTTGAATGGGAAAATTATCAAGAAGGAAGAAGTGAAGAAAGATGCTGAAGAGATTGTAAAAACAATGTCATTATCAGAAGTTCAAAAGGGGATTTACATTCTTCAAATCCAATCAGAAAACTTTAATGAAGCGATGAAAGTCGTGGTATTGTAAAAAAATCAAATATCAAAAAGCCCGCTTGCATGATACTATATCACACAAGCGGGCTTTTACTTTTAAATTGTATTTTAAAACCGATTACTTCTTTGATAAAGTCATAATTATTTCATCATATCCGTAGGCATCTGATTTGTAAGAATACAGTTCAATCTTGTCTTTTTCCCAGTCGAGTGTGAAGTTATCTACATCGCCTTCGTAATGCATTTGACCTTCTTTATACGTTAATGTTAAAGAGTTGTCCGTGTTTTTGTAGGTAAAAAGATTAGAGAAAGTTTCTCCTTCATCCTTTAAAGTTATTTTACCATTTCCGTCCTTCTCAAATTTTATTGTACCGAAATTGTAGCGGGTTTCAGAGTAGGGGTCAGCACCAAAACTGTAGTTCTCTTGGTATTTGTCAATGTTCCACTCTCCACCTTTATTCCAAAGGTTTCGCTCAATCTTACTTTCTTTTTTACAACTTGTCAATCCTGATAATCCGACAAATAGTAATCCAATAATTAAAAAATTAAATTTCCTCATAGTATTGATGTTTAATAAATTAAGTCAAGACGAAAATTTGAAAAAAATAGTATATATCAACAGATAGCTAGAAGAATTAATTCAATTTAAGGGCCAACATCGCATAAAAAAGCCCCATACAATACTGTTGGAGCTTTAATTTTATCCTTAGTTTAGATTGCTCTTAGCACTACTTCGCGGTTTATTTCTTTACGAGAATGACGCTTAAAACTTAAAAGTCAATCCTAAACTTGGAAGTATTGGTAACTGGTAGATTTTTTCGTTTGTAACACGGTTAACATAGAAAATGTTATCACGGTTATAAAGGTTAGTTACCCCAGCTTTTACTTCTAGTTCCATTTTATTTTTGAATGTAAAACGCTTCTTAATCGTTACGTCAAATCTATGGTATGTTGGCATTCTCTCTGTGTTTAATCCACCTAAAAGTATGCTTAAATCGTTTGGATTTGATGTTGTGTAATCTGTTGTTACACCATTGTCGAAATTCTCTCCTTGGTAGTATCCAGAAGTTGGTGTGAATGGGAATCCTGTACCAAAGTTCCATCTAACACTAAACTCAAGACTCTTATCCTTTAAGAAAGCGTAAGTACCAACAAGGTTGATATTGTGTTTTCTGTCGAATGAAGGAGCGTAGAACTCAAATCCATCCCATCTGCTAGAGTTACCATAAGAATAAACTCCCCATAAGAACAATCTATTACCTGTGTATTGTATTAAGAGGTCAACTCCGTAAGAATATCCAGATTCGATTAAGAAATCTTTTTTGTAAACATCAGGAACTGTGTTGAAATCCTTTGTATCGTCGTATAATTTGTTTGAATTAATATTGGACAACTTAGGGAAGTACTTATAGTATGCTTCCACGTTAGCCGTTACCTTTTTAGTAATGTCATATTCGTAACCAACGATACCATGCCATGAAGTTTGAATACCATTCTTAGGTTCAGTTTCTTTTCCATTTGGATGTGTAAACTTCGATTGAACGTTAGAAGGAGCTGCTAGGAAACCGTAGAATAAGTTAACAACGTCTCTGTCTGATGTTGCTGAAGTAAAGTTCTGTGAATAGTAACCTCCAGAAAGATTCAAACGCATGTTCTCAGTTAAGTTATACTTAATCGCTAAACGAGGCTCAGGAATTACGGCTGAGTGAGAAGGGTAGCTTTGTAATCTGAATCCAGGATTGAAAACCCATCTTCCTTTTACTAATCTATAGTTTAAGTAAGCACTCAATTCCGTATTGAAGTTTTCTACTTTAATTTCTCTATCTACTTCGTTGAAAGTATTAAATCTCGTTTGGAAACCTGAAATGTTAATTCCGTAAGTGATTTCTGATTGATTCTTTAGGAAGTAAGAGAAGTCAAATCCTAAGTCAAATCCACCGATAGAACTGTTTCTTTCTTTTCCGCCGTTATTCTCTAAGAAGTTAATCGCGTAATTAGAGCCGTTTAGGTGTCCTCTAATGATCATTGCAGAAGAAGTTGGAACAAGACGGAAGTTTACCCCACCTCCTAATGAATTCCAGCCTAAATCAGCAATATCTGTATAGTTAACTTTGTCGTTATTACTGAATCCGAAAATAGAGAATTTACTTCCTTCTGGACTTTTAATGGTGATTTTACCATAAACATCCGTAAAGGAGAATGGCATCCCTTGACCGTCATTCGTGTATGGATATAGCGATTTAGAAGTATAATCTAATAAAGCGTGCTTAGCTGAAAAAATGTACGATCCACCACTACCTGGAGCTTTCTTGTTTCTCCAAATTGGACCTTCAGCAACTAATTTTGCCATAAAAGGCGATGCAGAAACTACTCCACCGTGTTTCTTTAGATCTCCGTCCTTATAAGTGATGTCCATAATAGAAGAAATACGTCCACCGTATTGTGCGTCGAATCCTCCTGTGTAAATATCAGCTGACTTAATTAATTCTGTTTCAAATACAGAGAAAAAACCTATCGAGTGGAAAGGATTGTAAATGGTCATTCCATCCAATAAGATTTTATTTTGAATTGGTGTTCCTCCACGAACATACAACTGTCCACCTTGGTCACCTGAAGTTACAACTCCTGGCGTAATTGAAAAGGCAGCCAAAATATCGTTTTCCGCACCAAATGCAGGAAGTCTTTCTAGACTTTCTTGATTTAACTTGTTTACAGAAATGTCAATTTTCGTTCGCTTAGATTGGTCATTACCGTAAACCGCTACTTCTTCGATTTCTTTAACATCATCACGTTTTTTCAATTCGTAACGTAAAGTCATAATTTTATTTCCGGCAACAACTATAGTGTCGTTTATTTCTTCGAACTCCATTCCTCTAATTTCGATAGCGAAGTTCCCGTTATCTACTTTTGAGAATTGAAAATATCCGTCAATGTCAGTCATCGCACCAATAATATCCTCATTGGGATTGTTATCCAATGCTTTCATGATTACTTTTATGTACGCAGCCGCCTCTCCGTCGTCTGAGTTATAAACGAAACCCCTAACAGTGTTTGCTTTCTGTGCAAGCAATGTTGAAGCTGAAAATAAAATAAGTGATAATACCAGTAATTTTTTCAAAATGCCTAATTTATGTTGAAATATATCGCGCATAGTTAATGATTTTTTTAGGTTTTTTAACGAACAAAAACTTTAAAAGTAGTATTCGTTGAGTGAATGGATGGTTTAACCAACATTGTGTTTTGCTTTCTCCCAATAAACATCCATTTGCTCCAAGCTCATTCCATCAAATGACTTGTCCTCATTTTGAAGTAAATCTTCCATGTTTTGAAAACGCTTGATGAACTTTTTATTTGTTTTCTCTAGAGCCGACTCTGGGTCTACGCCGATAAATCGCGCATAGTTAATCAATGAAAATAAAACGTCTCCAAATTCATCTTCGATTTTGTCTGAATCTGCTTTAACTTCCTCTTGAAGTTCGGCAAATTCTTCATGTACCTTTTCTAGTACTTGCTCTCTGTTGTCCCAGTCGAAACCAATTCCCTTTACCTTTTCTTGAATTCTTGTTGCTTTTACTAGTGCAGGTAGAGACTTTGGAACACCGCCAAGAACAGATTTACGACCTTCTTTAAGTTTTATCTGTTCCCAGTTTTTCTTAACCGTTTCTTCGTCTTCCGCTACAACATCGCCATAAATGTGCGGATGTCTGTAAACCAATTTATCGCAAATGCCATTAAGCACATCCGTTATATCAAAAGCATTTTGTTCACTTGCTATTTTACTATAAAAAACCATGTGAAGCATGATGTCACCGATTTCTCCCTTTAATTCATCCAAGTCATTCTCGATAATTGCATCCGCCAATTCGTAAGTTTCTTCGATGGTAAGATATCTCAGCGACTCAATCGTTTGTTTTTTATCCCATGGACATTTCTCCCTAAGGTCATCCATGATATCCAATAATCTTTCAAAAGCTTTTAAACGTTCGTCCATCTTGTCATTTTTCTACAAAAATAAAAGGAATTGTCGGGCTATCAAATTTTATTTCAATGTCTGAGGAAAATAGAGTTTTAATATCCTTAAATGGACTAATTTATCCTAGAATAAAAATAATTGATTTTGAATTAAACAAAATATGCTTAATTTTGTTTTTAAGATATAAACTCGAAATGTTTAAAGATGGATTTAGTAATTATTACAGTAGTATTGTTAGCACTAGGATTCGGAGGAATTGCAATTAAAATATGGGCTAAAAAAGACGGGAAATTCGCTGGTACTTGTGCGAGCGCTAATCCAGTCTTAAAAGAAGAAGGTGCTTCCTGTGGACTATGCGGAGCAACGCCAGAAGAAAAGTGTAAAACGATTAGATAAAAGCAAGTTTTTATTCTTTTCCCTTTTCTGTTTAATTTCTACTTTTCAATGTTCTTAATTGAGAAGTAATCACTTATTTCTTTTCCCTAGACTTAAGATATTCAATATTTTCCACATTCATCCGAAAGTTTTTCAAATCTAGGCAATAAATCGCTATATCCCTTTGTTTTCAAAGGGTGCTTTTTAAAAGTCAAGAAATAAAGTCCTCTTTTTAAAATAGATTAAGTTGTGTGGATTTCCACAGATCAGGTTTAGGTGGAGGTTTTTCTGCTTTTTGAGCTATT
>DATJCX010000061.1:0-2509 GCA_035497735.1 Brumimicrobium sp.
TCCTATATGGTCGTAATGCCCATGTGAGATAACAACCCTGTCAATAGCGCTTAAATCAACTCCGAGTTTATTAGCATTGTGTATGAATAAATCAGATTGACCTGTGTCGTACAATATTTTTAGATTATCATCTGTTTCTATATACAATGAGAGTCCGTGTTCTGTCTCTAAACTCTCAGATTGGGTTCTATTATCTACTAATGTAATTATCTTCATATCATGGTTTCTTATATTACTTTGGTAAAGGTAGTGAACTTGTTACTTTAAGCAACTTTTTCAAGAGTGAAACTCACATTATAGTGTTTGTAACTTTGGGTGTCAAGTTGTCCAACCATTATGTATTGTATTTGAATTAGTTTTTGTTTCGCAATATGCCGATTTCAAATCGGAGCGAGCGACTGCCTCACAAATCCTTCTATGTGGTTTTTCTAAGATTGTAGAAGCCACACGATGGAATCGTGCAGCAGCGGGGATTTATTTATAAACCGAGCTCTTTGATTGAACTATAGTTCATGTATAGAGCTCGGTTTTTTTGCTTTGTTGAGCATATCTATATTGTGTTTCTTTATTGTATCTTTATACTTAGAATGAAATAAGGAGTTGTCAAAAGCAATAATCTAATATCGAAAATGTTGAAAAACGAGTGAAACAGCTCATTTGACACCAATGACGTAAACATGACTTAAGTATGACGCAATCAGAAAACGTATATTTATATACTTTCGTTCTAAATTTTAAAATAGAAATAAAATGAAGAACAATGAATTAGCACAGAGATTAAAAACTCTAAGAAACAGGAAAGGATTTTCTCAAGAAGAATTATCTGAAAAAGCAGGATTGAGTTTGCGTACAATTCAAAGAATTGAAAATGGTGAAACAGAACCCCGAGGTGATTCACTCAAAAGGCTTGCTTTGGCATTTGATGTACCCTTGGATGAAATCGTTGATTGGACTATACAAGAGGATAATGGATTTGTATCAAGTCTAAATCTATCTGCACTAAGTTTCATCATCTTTCCACTTTTAGGAATCTTAGTTCCACTAATTATATGGATTTCGAAGAAAGATAAGATTAAGAAGGTAAATGAAGTTGCAAAAGACCTCTTAAACTTCCAAATTACATGGACAATGATCTTCTTTGTTGGATTTATTGGTGTTTCACTAAACTTCTTTTCTTCTATGGATATACAAGGAGATGTCAGTCCAAGTATGATTTCTGCTCATATGACTTCACGGTTAATGATTAATTTAGTATTTATTGGAGCAATGTACTTATTCAACGTGGTAATGATAGTTATAAATGCTATTCGGATTAATAATGATAAAAGCACAAGATATTATCCCAAAATTGGATTCTTAAGAAAGTAAGTAAAAGAAATTTATATCCAGCACCAACTCAGTTAACTACGACCGTAACACAGCTAGTGCTTTCCTAGTATCCAAATTTCTACCGCTCGCGCGTTTTTGAATTACTATTTGCTTCGCAACATTCACCCTGTGAAATTTACTTGCTATTTCACAGGGCAAGCCGATTTCAAATTGGAGCGAGGGGGGAAGCGATTTGCTTTTGTTACTAAGGTTTTCCCGATTTTTGCCTTGGGTTGTATTTGAAAAACATTCTTGCTTCATTATCACTTTTGCAATTCAAATTGAATTATTTTACATAATGTTCAACTCCTACCCAAACCTTAGTAACCGTTATAAATTAAAACAACTCAAACCTTATTACCTTATTTTTAAATAATCTGGACTTGGATATGCAAACTAAACTAGCATTCATCTTTTGATAGACTTATTCTCTACTCAATCACATAGTTTCCCTGCTGATCCTGAAAAGCCATGATTTAGTATTACTCTCTCCTCTATTAAACTTATTCCACTTAATTAATTCCATAAGCATCAATTGTCTAAACTACCTAAAAGAAAATGAATAAAAGCTGACCTATTGCTCAAGCTTCCAAATTAACATTACCTTTAGGTCACAAGTATGTGATTTATTTAGTGGATTAGCTATGAGAATTCATTCAACAATCACTTAATAAAAATAGAATTAGAATAGAAGAACAATGAAAAATTTAGAAGGTCAAGTAGTAATCGTAACAGGTGGTGCAGCGGGTATTGGCGGTGCAATAACTACAGTGTTAGTTGAGCGAGGAGCATCTGTTGTGGCTGTTGATATAAATGAAGAGGCAGGAAAACAAAAAGTGCAAGAGAATCCAGATAAAATAGTTTTCTTAAAAGGAGATATCTCCAAAGAAGCTGTAGCGCATGAAGCTGTTAAATTAGCAGTTTCAAAGTTTGGCAAGCTTACTGGATTGGTCAACAATGCTCATGCATCAGTTGAAAAAAGAATTTTGGATCTAACTCAAGAAGATTGGGTGTTATCATTTGGTACAGGACTTTACGCAACTCTCCAATTTATGAAAGCCGCTTATCCACAATTAAAAGAGAACAAAGGTTCTATCGTTAATTTTGGCTCGGGTGCAGCTATGAAAGGAAGTGTGGAGCA
>DATJCX010000062.1:0-4665 GCA_035497735.1 Brumimicrobium sp.
ATGATTAAAGTCTCGTTCACTTTCAGACAGTATGGATTTGTCCAACAAGTTGGTTAAATCATCGATAAAGAAAGATTCTTCACCCATCAACAGATAAATTGGCTGATAATTCTTTTTCAAAATATCATTTCGCAATAAATCATAGGAAGTTACTTTTGCCATAAAATCACTGTTTATATTATAATATTTAACTAAGAGGTATTATTAAAGACAAGAGGCAAAGCATTATGCTAAACGCTTCAGATATGGATATTTTTTTTTAGACCTGAATCATCGTACCTCATATCCCGCACCACGTATCTTCAACTTCATTCTAATTCTTCATTCTTAATTCTTAACTCTTCATTCTTCATTCTTAATTCTTAACTCTGTAACCCTAACCCATATATCTAACACACTCACACCACGCACCACACACCACGCACTCCACACCTCTTTACCAATCAAACCTCAAATGTTTAACCGTTGAACCTTTGTTAATTAAAGTTGTGAGAGATTTTATTCCAATTTGAACCTGTTCATATACAAAAGAATCGGTGACTTCTTGATCACTTTTATCAGTTTTTACACCGGAAGAAATCATCGGTTGATCCGATATAAGTAACAATGCACCGGTAGGTATGCGGTTTGCAAAACCGCAAGTGAGCAAAGTAGCCGTTTCCATATCAACGGCCATGGTGCGAATTGTGCGCAAATAATTTTTGAAATCGTCATCGTACTCCCACACACGCCTGTTTGTGGTATAAACAGTACCTGTCCAATAATCCCTCTTGAAGTCTCTTATGTTAGACGATACTGCACGAAGCAAGCTGAATGCAGGCAAAGATGGAACTTCCGGAGGCAGGTAGTCATCGGAAGTACCTTCGCCTCTGATAGCAGCAATGGGAAGGATGTAGTCACCCAATTTGTTATCTGCTTTCAATCCTCCACATTTTCCTAAGAATAATACCGCATCTGGTTTCACAGCACTTAGCAAATCCATTATTGTTGCGGCATTAGCACTTCCCATACCAAAATTAATAATGGTTATTCCATTTGCTGCTGCATTTGGCATATTGCCATCTAATCCTAAAATGGGAACATGAAAGTGCTCTGCAAAAATCTCTACGTACTTCTGAAAGTTGGTTAATAATATATGATTCGAAAAATCTTCCAATTTTCTTTTGGTATAGCGAGGTAACCAATTCTCCACTATTTCTTGTTTGGTTCTCATAAATACTTTAATTTTGTCACACATCACCATGCACACTGCATATAATGAAAACAAAGATACAATATGTTGCAATTAAACCTGCCTTTATTTGAGCCAAAGTTGAAGAAAATTGAGGGAGAAGTTTATATTTTCGATCAAATAAGAAGAAAATACCTTTTCCTATCACCCGAAGAATGGGTAAGACAAAGCTTTTTAAACTACCTGATCAATCACAAAGAATATCCTCACTCACTTATGAAAAATGAGGCTATTATTAAGTTGAATAATATGACGCGGAGGTGCGATACAGTAGTTTATAACAACCTATTGGAACCTTTGGTTATTATTGAATTCAAACGTCCCGATGTTAAAATTGAACAATCGGTTTTTGATCAAATTGTGCGTTACAACAGTGTTTTAAAAGTCGATTATTTAATTGTATCGAACGGAATGCAACATTTTTGTTGTAAAATGAATTACGCTAATCAATCGTATATTTTTTTAGAAGAAATTCCTGAATACGGAAAACTAACAGCCCAATAAAAAAGCCAAACTATATTATAGTTCGGCTTTTTTATATCTTAAATTTTTTCTTAGAAACGATAACCTATTGTTAATAAACCCTTAAAAGTGTTGTTAGTAAGTTTGTATGGAGCGGCATCGATATATATCTCAGTTCTTGAATCGTCTGAAAAAACATTCGGATATGAATAGAGATCATCTTCCTGAGTTTTATAAACAAACGCCACATCAGCATAGAAGTTGCGATTGAATCTATAACCCAATCCTGCAGTAAAATAATTTGCATCTCCTTCCAGGCGATATGCCGTGTTAGAACCTGCTATCATGGCGTCTCCTTGTTTTGTTTTAAACGTTTTATCGTAGGGGTTTTGCATCCAAGCATATCCTAAACGACCGTAAAATTGAGGTATAAAACGATACTCGAAACCGGCACGAATAGTAGAGCTATTCTTGAAATCGCTTGTTATGTAACTATTGGTATTATTAAAATCGTCCGAGGGATAATAAGAACCGGAAGGTTCCGAATAGTTCATGCTTTTATAATTTGTCAGTTCATAATCCACACTTAAAATCATGCTTTGCCCCAATATAGCTGCTGCACTTACAATCCACTTATCGGGAGTTCTAAAATCATAATCTCTCCTAAAATTGGCTGTAGAAGTTATTCCGGGTTCGTAATTTGGATCCGTTACATATTCAGTAACATTTTCCTCTATTTCTGCTGCATATATATCAGTCATTGAGTACCAAGTTGGGGAATGGTAAGAAAGACCAAAACGAAATTCGTTAACCGGTCGATAAATTACTCCTATCTTTGCCCCCACTCCATTACCTTCTGATGTGAGCCAATTGCGCAAGTCAAAACCTGCATTTGCACCTCTTGCAAAATCCTCAGTGTTTTCTGAGTATAAATTATAATAGATGTCTGCTAATGATAGAGAGATTCCAATGTTAAGAACATTATTAATGGATGTCCCTACTGTAAATTCATAATTGTCGATTGATCCTCTTTCTGATAGATGAAGTGAATTATTTACTGTTTCATCATGGATTGGGGTATAATAGTACCCATCAGCATCCTGATTATCGTTAATTAAAAAAGAGTTAAATCCTAAAACAGACAACCACGGTTCTCCACTTTGGAAAGGATCGTAGTCTTTGTTGTTGGAATCAAACTCCAATTTGGTTGGATCTACTCCGCTTCCTCTACTGGATATGTCTGCCATGTAGTCCATTAACGAAGTATTTCGATTAGCTCCAAACGCACCAATTTTTCTATCAAAGGATTTTATTTTGTTGTAAGAAAAACCAAAATTAACCAATGGTACGTTGTAATTTCTAGTTGGAAAATAACCCACAAATCCAAGATTATGCATATTGAACTTGCTCTTATCATTTGAAATATCTCCGGCTTTAAAATTTTCGTTTGAAAAAACGGCCGTACCGGCTACTTCCGAGCTTCTGTATATTGCTATCCCTGCGGGATTTATTGCAACTCCTGTAAGATCGCCCCCTAATGCGCCAAAAGCTCCTCCCATTGACATGGCTCTTGCGGTTCCATACAGATCATTTTTGGAAAACTGAAGAGCTTCTACCTCACCCTGTCCGTATGTATAACCCACCATGAGCAGGAACGAAAAGAGTATATAAGTGATTTTTTTCATATTATTATCTTTTTTGTAGTTAATAAAAAAGCTGCCTTAAAATAACACTACCGTATAATTCTAAGGCAGCTAATATGAGTTTAGATTTATAGTATTATACTATTGTACTTTTATTATCTGCGACCGCCGGAACTTCTGCCACTACTACCTGATGATCTGCTGCTACTTCCACCTCCAATAGAGCCGGATGAAGAAGATGAACTTCTGGTTGGGCTACTGTATGTTGATGAACGCGATGAGCTTGAACTGCTACGCGTTGGAGTAGACGATGATCTGTTGACAGTGCGTGTAGGCGTTTGATATGTTCCGGTTTGATTACTTCGTGACGGAGTTCTTTGAATTCCTTGTACCGCAGAAGAAGATGAACGTGAAACGCTGCTTCTGTTGTTTATTGCACTACTTCGTGAACTTCTAACAGGAACTGAACTTCTTTCATATACTCTTGACGAAGAACGATTGGCTCCTGAACGGGTAACTGTGTTTACATTTCCTCTATTTACAGCACTACTTCTATTTACAGCGCTACTTCTGGAAATTGTGCGCCCAGATCTGGAGTCGATAATATTTCCTGAGCTATCAACAATTCTTGTTCTTGAACCGGATGTTCCGCTTCTGTTTATTGCAGAGCTTCTGGAATCGCTTGCTGTTCTGTTATAAGCGTTGGTTGATCTTCCGCTTGCTCCGGAACGGCTAACTGCTCCGCTTCTTGAACTACTTAAACGTCCTGAATTTGAAACGCTTGATCTGCCACTACGGGAAGTTCTGTAAGCTCCTGTGCTTCTACCGGATCGATTATGCGTGAGACTGGAATAATAACCATCTCTGAAACCATATCCATATCCGCCGTAGCCACCATAGTAACCACCGTAATAGCCGTAGCCACCATAATACCATGGGCTATACCAACCGGAATAATAGAAGGGTGAGTACCATCCGCTATAACCCCATGGTGAATACCAACTGTTGTAGTACCAAGGATCGTACCAGCCACCATATCCATATCCATAACGCCATGGACTACGCCATCCGTATGAATAAGGATAATACCATGAATCGTACCACGGATAAAAACCGCCCCAGCCGAATCCGAAATTTATATTGTAGTTATAACCTCTGTTTTCGTAATATTCGCTGTAGAGGTTATCACCTACATAGATAGTAACTTCATCGGCTCCTGTAATTTTTACACTTGATTCAGGGTCGTGATATTTAATTATACGATCCGTATATTCATAATCGGTGTATTCTTCAACTGTTGCTTGACCGGTTTCATATTCTTCGTTTCCA
>DATJCX010000063.1:0-4825 GCA_035497735.1 Brumimicrobium sp.
TGGTTGTGCACCCTCCAGTTTAGCATTTGTAGAAGCAACCTCTTCTGCATTCTGAAAAACACCGGCAGTTTTATAACCCCAAAAATAACCAATTGGAAATCCAACCTCAGCACGGTACATCTCTTTAGTACCCTGGCTGAGTACATTTTCTTCACCATGAATGATGCCTTCAGCATTAGCAATTCTAATTACTTCATTCTTATTGTGTGCGAAATTAATATTAGCCCCATAATTAAAATCCCCAATTCTATCGCGCCAATCTAAACCAATTTCGTAACCTTTGTTTTCGATATCACCTCCGTTGATGAAGGGTGGGTTCGTACCATACGACGCTAATATAGGAGCTACAACTAACCAATCCTTTGTAGTTTTCTTATACCAGTCGAAAACAAAACCAAGACGACTATTAAAGAAGCGGGCATCGACTCCAAGGTCTAATTGTTCTGAAGTTTCCCATGTTACATCAGGGTTAGGTAAAATATCAGCATAACCGCCTGTTACCAGGTTTGTTTTATCGTTTCCGAAATAATAACCATTTTTCTTGTCAAATGATATTGTTGCCAAGTATTGGAATGGTGATATACTCGCATTACCGTTCTGACCCCAACTGGCTCTGAATTTCAAGAAATCCATCCATGACTGTGTTTCTTCCATAAACGCTTCATTGGTCACTATCCAACCTGCAGAAACAGAAGGAAAATATCCCCACCTTTTACCTCTTGCAAAGTTGGATGAACCATCAGCTCGTAAAATGAAGGTAGCCATATATTTCTCTTGGAAGTCATAATTAACTCGTCCGAAGAATGAAGCAATTGCTCCTTCTCCCCATGGTGCACCTCCTACAGATGTTTCATTGGCTGTAATACCTTGTGTGTTGGTTAGCCAAGCGTGATCCCACGAACCCGGAAACAATGAGTTCGAATTACCTGCATTCACACCTTCGCCCATACCCCATTTTTCAATTGATTGACCTACAATTATATCGGCTGAATGAATATCGTCGATATTCATTGCATAAGAAAGCGTGTTGTCGAATGTATAGCTATAACCTACCGATTGACTTTGGCTTACATCATCCGTTGCATTGGTTATAGTAGTCGACAGATTGTATGTAGGTGTATATTGTCTGTAGCTCGAAGCGTTCATCTTATACCCAAAACTGTTTCTATACTTCAAGTTTTTAATAGGTTGTATCTCGGCATATACATTTGCAAAAAGAGAGTGATTTTTCGATAAGTTTTGACCTCTTCTGTAGGTCATTTCAGCAATGGGATTGGCAATGCTTCCTGCAAGTCTCCAATCATCAGCAATTTTACTGGGTTGATCATAAAAATTGCCATCACTATTATAAACTGGCATCAAAGGATTTCCTACGAGCAAATTATGCACATCATTCCAGTATATGTTACCGATACCAACACCAGATTTAGTGTTGTAGGAATAGGTGAGGTTTTCTCCAATGGTGATAACATTAAAATCTTTAGTTTTTAATAACACATGTTCAGAGTTAATCCTACCTGTATAGCGCTTATAATTTGGTTCTACTGGTTTACCTATAATTCCGTCTTGTTCTGAATAGGAAAATCCCATAGAGAATTTTGAAGTATCCGAACCTCCTGTCAAACCAAAGGCATGATTCTGTGTTAACGCATTTTTGTTACGAGCTTCTTCTAGCCAATTAGTCCCATTCCAATTCCCTTCTACAATAGATTGATACTGATTTGGTATTTCTTTGGCAAAGTCAATTAAAGGAGTTCCTTCGTTGAATCGGGACTCGTTTATAATCGCCATATATTCACTTGCATTCAACAGGGATGGCATCCTATAAACATTTTGCACACCAATCCAACCATCATATGTCAGTTGTGTTTTACCTGCTTTCGCTCTTTTTGTGGTAACTAATATTACACCATTGGCTGCACGAGCACCGTAGATTGCAGCTGAAGCTGCATCTTTCAGTACATCTATTGATTCTATATCGGAAGGATTTAATGTGTTGATATCTCCTCCGGCAACTCCGTCAATAACATACAACGGAGAAGAATCACCTACTGTTCCAATACCACGGATGTTGACCTTAAATCCTTCACCCGGCATACCAGAACTCTGAGTAATATTCACTCCAGGAGCCTGACTTTGAAGTGCTCCAAGTGCGCTAGTAGTACTTAGTTTTGTCAGATCATCACCATCCACTTGTATTGTAGCTCCAGTGATGAGTTTCTTTTTCTGAACTCCATAACCAACTACCACCAGCTCTTCTAGTGATTGTGTGTCTTCCAGTAAAACAATATCTAATCTTGTTCTACCTGCGGTATTTATCTCCTGAGAAAGATATCCAATATAGGATATGTGCACTAATGCACCATCTTCTACATTCAATCTAAAATTACCGTCAAAATCGGTAACAGTTCCATTGGTCGTGCCTGCCTCAATAATATTTGCCCCAATTATTGCTTCACCTTGTGCATCAACAATAGTACCTGTAATTGTTTTCCCTTGTTGCTGTTTTGAAGCCAAGAGGTCATTGGTAATTTCAGATATTTCTTTTGGAGAAAGAATTATCTGAGAACCCTTAACTTCATATTCTACATCGTGCGACGTGAATAAACGATCTAAAACCGAAGAGATAGCCGCATTTTTAACTTTTAAACTAACTATTCTGTCAACATTTATCAATCGATTACTGTATAAAAAGTAGTAATCTGATTTTTCTTCAATAGTCTGCAAAACTTTTTCGATGGAGCTGTTTTTCATATCCAAAGAAATTTTTGTGCTTTGAGAACGCGCGTGTTCTGCATTTATTTGAAATGCAAAGACAAAAAGTAAAATTAGAGATATTCTCATAATAAGAGGTATTTTACTTAACAAAGTACAAAGAGTGTGTACTTCTTTGATGTTTAAGAATTTATTCATATTTTTACATTGTTATTAAATTAAAAAACTGGTTTAGTAGCTTTATTGCTTGAGGTCAGGTGAGATTTTCCTTGTAGCAATATGATTTTTGAGGAGAAGGGATTTATTCCTTTCTCCTTTTTTTCTGCTTTTATCTATGTTTTCATTTCATTTTTTAGGGTTTTAATTATTTGCATATTAGGATTACTGTTCTTTGCGAAAATGTGTCGTTTGGAAGTTTCTTTTGTGATGTTATCGAATAATCAATTGAACTTGAAAGTTTCAAAAGCTCTAAGATATCTTCTAACGATTCATTGGTGAAAGTTGCCGTAAACTGATAATCACTTGAAACATTACCTTGGACTTGTATAATTACACCAAATTTTCGGGCAAGCTTTTCTGCTATGGTCTGTATGCTTTCTCTTCTGAAAACCATTTTACCATCTTTCCATGAAGTTTCTACATACGTATCGGCAACCGAAACATTCAAAGTTTTAGTCAGTGGGTCAACAATTGCTTTTTGTCCGGGTCTTAAGGTTTGTTTCTCGGAGAAGTTGTCTAACGAAACATCGATATTACCTTTGGCTAAAGTAATTGTATGCTGCAAGTCTTCTTTATAAGCATTTACATTAAACTCCGTTCCATATGCACTCACAACCGATTTTTCAGGAGTTATTACATTGAACCGATTTTTCTTATCCGATACAACTTTAAAATAGGCTTCTCCCATAAGTTGCACGGTTCTCTCTTTACCGGTGAATTTTAGTGGATAACTTATTTCGCTTTGCGAATTGAGCCACACCTCACTTCCATCGGGCAAAACTACTTTTGTTACGATACCGGGAGCTGAGTGGAGCGTAATAATTTCTTGAGGAGAATTATCTAAAAGTGGTTGTATAACATATTGTTGCAACAAAAAGAGCGGTAATAAAATGGCTGCTGCAGTACGCGTAACATTCCAGATTATTTTTTTTGTAGAGTCAAATCTTATCTTACGACTTAATTTTTGCCAAGCAACTTCCGCTTCAATATTCTTTTGTGCTTCTAAATTATCTAATAGATGATACGCCTTCCTTATCTGATTTACTCTTGTAGCAAATTCAGGTGAAGATTCCATAAGAAGATCACATTCTTTCATTTCAGAAGACGTGAGTGTGCCTCTTATATAGGATAATAGGTATGTTTCGTTAGTTTTCAATTACAAATATTGTTTTAATTGGATACAAAAAGCGTTTAAAATGCCTTTTATATTAGCTTGACGGATGAGAAAGCAGATACCCTATGTTAAAATGGATATATTTGGAAAAATAAATTTTATTATATGAAGTAAGTAAAGAGAAGGGCAATTGGAAGATAATCTTTAAGTTCTTCTCTAAGCAATTTTAAAGCTTGGCTCATATAACTTTCGATAGTTTTAACGGAAAGATTCATTTCAGCAGCTATTTCGTTGTAAGTCATTTTTTCTGTACGACTCATATTGAATGCTAATTGAATGTTTTCCGGCAATTTTTCCAATGCTGCTTGAAGCATCTCTTCCAATTCTTTTATGGTATAAACTTGGTCAGGAATTTCCGTAGAGTAGAAAGTAGTAAGATTTTCTAAATATTTATTATGAGAAGATTGTTTCCGGAGATAATCGGTGCAACTATTCCGAACACTTGTAATCAAAAAATTACGGAACGAAGAGTGTATATTTAAGGTTTTCCTGTTTTTCCAAATATTAAAAAAGACCTCTTGCACAATATCCTCACACGCATCTGAAGAGGATATATATCGTCCTGCAAAAACACAAAGAGAGGGATAGAATTCAAAAAACAATTCTTTGAATGCATCGTGATCGTCTTCAAAAGCGATTTTTAAATAAAGAGTTTCGTAAATGTCTTTGTTTTTCATTAACCATCTGTCTAATATACTCTTCTTATAAATATAACCA
>DATJCX010000064.1:0-54594 GCA_035497735.1 Brumimicrobium sp.
ATTTTCCTTCAGGAATTAAAATCACAATTTACCAATGATATTTGGTTTAGATGCTTCAATAAAAATCTTTCTATATGCTAAACCTTGTGATATGCGTAAAGGTTTTAATGGACTTTTTGGATTGGTGCAAAATGAAATGGAGCTAAATCCTTTAAGTGGTTACCTTTTCGTTTTTTTTAGTAAAGACCGCAACAAAGTGAAAATACTTTTTTGGAATAAAGATGGATTGGTTTTATATTACAAGCGCCTTGAAAAAGGAACTTTTAAACGTCCAACCGCCAATATTTACGCACCAAATAGTGAGCTTACCCAGGAAGAGATTTACATGATTTTACGAGGAATCGACTTTGAGAAAACTAAGAAAAGAAAGCGGTATTTAACCACATAATTTTGTTGATCACTTTGGTGTAAAACTCATTGTTTATAAGGGCTTTTGATGTATTTTTGAGGTATGGATTTAGACCTTAAAAAGCTTTCAAAAGAAGAATTGCTTCAATTATTTTTGAAGTCAGAGTCGATGCAGAGAAGTTTTTTAAGCTTGTGCTTATTCGTCCAAAGTATGCACGATTAGAAGAAAATCAGACTTTTGAGTTGAATAGCGAAACAAAAAATGTAGTTGTTGCTCAACTTCCATCACGACCTATTGAGAAATGTTTGGCTGGAAATGATTTGCTATCTGCCATATTAATCAACAAATACGTTGATCACCTGCCGCTTTATCGACAACCACACCACGAAGTAGCAGCGTAGCTAAATATTCAAACGATCAGATATAGAAATCGCTCCATCCACGATAGACTCCTGGGTGGCACAACTTGGAAAGCTGCTCGAACCACTGTATGATCGGCTTACAAATGAGATTAAAGCACAAACTTATTTGCAAGCCGATGAACCGAGGAACGAGCTCGTGAATACAATTAAATATAAACAAGATGAACAAACAACTACGAAAGTATTAGATCGAAACAAGAAAGGTAAAACTCATTTGGGCTATTACTGGACTTACCATGCGCCGTTGTCTAAGCTCGTTGCTTTTGATTATCAAAAGGGACGTGATAAAGAGGCGCCACGTGAATTTTTAGAAAAATAGCGGGTGAATAAATTTCTATTTCACCTTTTTAGCTTTTTTCAACTTCTTGGCTTTCTTCTCCTTTTTCTCTTTCTTTTCTGGATCAACAAGGTTTTTATCACCTCCTTTTCCTTTTCCGCTAAAAGCATTTCCCTTTGATTTCTCTTCGGCGTGTGCTCTTTTATTTACGGCTTTTGTTTCCTTTTGAACTTCAGACGGTTTTTCAGAAAGTTTAGCTGGTTTTTTCGCCTCCGTACTTTCTACTTCCACTTTTCTGACTTGAATTTCTCTAGTTGGCGGGGCTTTTCTCACGGTTTCCATCTGAATAGGTTGCTCAGAAGGATTTCTCACTTCTTTTTGACTTTCAACTTGAGGTTTCTTTTCCACCTTTGGTGTTTTTTCTGTTTGTGCCGCAGCGGATAAACTTATTCCTCCTAGAACTGCGCATACTAATACTAACTTTTTCATCATTTTATTTTTGTTTTATCATGGGTTTGCAAACTTGAAGCCAAAATCATTTTCTGGCTTTTTTTTTAAGGTACGTAAGTAACATCAGCTACTTTAATGACTGGTTTTAATTTGTATTCACCGTTTCCAGTTTCTACAATTGAACTTCCTGCGTCAAAATCTAAAGTCACTACCATCGTTTGATTGGCCAGAACTTCAGAGTTCAAATTGATTTTCAATCCTGTTTTGTCTTGACTTGAAAGCAACAATGGATGTTGAACGCTAACCGAGTCAATTACCTCAACAGCATAGTTATTTCCTCCAAGTACAAGCCTCATCTGATTGATTTTCCCTGTTGGCAAAGATGTTGGATCTGCAAGGACATCCGTTACACCATTTTGCAATTGCAACAAATCATAGAATCCTGTATTGGCATTCAATTCGACCCAGCCTCCTGAATAATGAGCCCAAACTTCTGTAATGTTTACATTCACTTCTGTGAAATCAGCTGGTGCATCCGTTAATAGGACTTTAAGCTGACCCTGTTCTTCCTTCTTACATGCAAAAGTCAATGCTAAAATAAACAATGCCGGTACTAAAAATTTTATGGTCTTCTTCATAATTTTATGTTTTTGATTTCGAGTACCAAGCTAATGAAAATCAAGCTCACCTCCTATTCTCTTAGGATAATTTAACGATTAAAATTCACAGAAACAATACTCAGCTTTAAATTCTAAAATCAACAATTTATATATGGTCCAACTCAAGAAAATATGGAAATACCTTGGGTGGGTTTAGCAATATCATTATTTTGTGATTTTTGACAAAAAACAACGAAATTTCAAACTTTTTATGACAAAATACAGTCTTTTATCGCTTTTTATATTCATTTTAGGTTCATTTGCTTCAGCTCAACACTCTACCAAAGAAGCCTTTGAAGTACAAGTAGAATGGACCAATCCAGATTCAGAAATAAACAACGGAACAGCAAAAGTTATTGTCAAAGGAGGAACAGCACCTTATCTATACAAGTGGAGTAATGTGGAAACTCCCTTAGCATCAGATGAATCCCCTGGATTAATTGAGGGAATGAAGCATTCAGTTCTTGTAACCGATGCCGAAGGAAATTCAGTATCTAAAACATTTAAAATTCCTGCAGAATCCATTACCGAAATTTTCAACAGTGGAGTTCAACCAGCAGTTGACGTTTTAGGTGCGGTATTATTTTGGGATGCGTTTGCAAGTATTGGCCTCTATGACCCAGTAGTCTACGCCTCACACAAAGATGTTTTATTACCACGAATAAGTAAAGCACCACAAGAATCATTTTTAGTTAAAAGTTGGTTGGTAGACCATGAAACACAAGTCGAAAAAGGTCAAAAAATCGCAATTTTAGAAAACAAAGAGCAAAAAGAGTATATCATTTATGCGGATGCTGCTGGAAAATTAGAACACATTGCTCAACAAGGAGAAAGTGTTTCCCGAAAACCAGAGACAGGTTCATTTAAGTCTCCACCTTTGGGCGTCATTCACTTTGATGAGCCCCAAGCGTTACTGCATCCCAACGGAGATGTAAAAACCAACACCATTCCTTTCATTGTTGTTTGGTTAATTCTAGGAAGTATTTTCTTTACACTACGTTTGAAATTTGTGAATATTACGGGTTTTAAACACTCCATTGATTTGGCACGTGGAAAATATGACGACCCTAACGCTCCGGGTACGATTACCCATTTCCAAGCGATGGCAACAGCAGTTTCTGCCACTGTAGGACTAGGAAATATCGCTGGAGTTGCAGTAGCGATTTCTTTAGGAGGAGCTGGGGCAACTTTTTGGATGTTCGTTGCAGGATTTTTTGGAATGTCCTTAAAGTTTGCTGAATGTGCAATGGGAGTAAAATATAGAATAATTGATGAAAGGGGAAGAATTTTTGGAGGTCCTATGAATTATCTGAGGTACGGTTTAGAAAAGAAAAACATGAAAAAACTCGAGAAATTTTTAGCCGTTTTCTTTGCTTTACTTGGAATAGGTGCTTCGTTTGGAGGCGGAAACATGTTGCAATCCAATCAAGCTTTTAAAATTGTATCTGAAGAAATTCCATTTTTACAAGGACATGGTTTTTGATTTGGAATTGGGTTCGCTTTATTGGTGGGTGCTGTAATTATAGGTGGAATAAAAAGTATAGCCAAAGTTACCGCGAGAGTCGTTCCTGTTATGGCCATCCTCTATGTTGTGGGGTGTTTGGTTGTAATTGGTCACCACTTTGAGTATTTAGGAGGAGCGTTTCTTGCTATTTATGATGGTGCTTTTTCTGCCGAAGCACTAAAAGGTGGTTTTATCGGAGTTTTAATTATTGGTTTACAAAGGGCCGCATTTTCTAGTGAAGCCGGAGTAGGATCAGCGGCTATTGCTCACAGTACTTCCAAAACAAACAATCCAATTGCCGATGGATTTACTGCCTTGGTTGAACCCTTTATTGACACCATGATTGTGTGTACCATGACCGCTTTAGTTTTAATTTTCACTGGAATGCACGAAACAAACTCTGGAATGGGTGGAGTAGAAATTACTGCCGATGCTTTTGGTAGCGTGGTCTCTTGGTTCCCTTCTGTTTTGGCTGTGGCCGTATTTTTATTTGCATTTTCTACGATGGTTTCATGGTCTTACTACGGCATGCGTTCTTGGACTTTCCTCTTTGGAAAAAGCAAACAATCTGAAATGATCTATAAAGTTTTGTATCTGGTTTTTGTTGTTGTAGGAGCTTCCGTTAGTTTAGGTGCTGTTCTTAGTTTTGCCGACATGATGATTTTAGCCATGTCTTTCCCTAACATCATCGGTCTTTACATTATGTCAGGAGAAATTAAGACAGATATGGAAATCTATTGGCAAAAGCTCAAAGATGGAGAATTGTATATAAATCCTAAGTTTTTGAAGGGAGAATAGTTTAATTAGGAATTGGAGAATTATGAATTACGAAGCCCCTAAATCCGATGCAGAGAGCCTGTCGAACTGAAGTTAATTACTTAGGTGCTTCTTACAAACTATACACCAACATTAGACGTGCTTCTAAAAACCAATTGGTTCAATAGTAGAAAAAATATCCAATTCCGATAAGACTGATTGTTGTAATAGACCAAAATCGAATTGAAATTGAAGTCGATTTGTTTTGGTGAAGTTAGAAATCACACCTGCGCGGGCCGCTATTGAGAAACCTGTAATATGTTATCAATACAATTCGAATATTGGTTCTCACTTCCATAAGTATAATAGATGCTCTTAAAATCTCGCTTTACTTATTCCCTATTTTTAATTCCTTTTCAGAAGGTTGCCTACCAAGGAAATTTCAGAAATACAATTTAAAAAAAACAATCCATTAATCAAAGATGAGAATCATACTTTGCATCCTTAATTGCTTGCGATTAAGCATAAGAATGGTACGGACGGTTTGCAAACCGTCCGCACCATGCTCAAGGAAATTTCATAAATGAAATTTAAGGCAAAGCTTAAAATGAATAAGTTCCCTATTTATGCGTAACCCCAACAATTGGTCTTGATCCTAAATCATTCTTGTGGGACTTTTTCAAATTCTATTTTAGTACCACGATTTGCCCACTCGTGATTGGGTAAAATGGAACGAAATGGAATACGTGAAAATGAAAAAAGCCCCATAATATGGGGCTTTTTCGTTTTTTTGCTCTTGGTTAATAGAGACTTAGCGGTCTGGACGAGACTCGAACTCGCGACCCCCTGCGTGACAGGCAGGTATTCTAACCAACTGAACTACCAGACCAAAATTTATTATCTATATTTAGATGTTGACAACAGTCAACTACAATTCTCATTGTTAAACTTTGTATTGTTCGTACCGCAAAACTTTGTTTTCATCTTTACCGTTGTAAAGATTGTATTCTTCAATAATCGAATATACGATTATTTATTTCTGCTTGCTATTAAACGATTATAAAAATCACGATTTCTTTGTTTCTTTAGAAATTGTTCTCTTTGCATCGCTTCTTTTCTTGAGCTATATTCTTCAGTGTAAACAATCTTCCAAGGAATTTTTCGACTTGTATATCTCGAAATACCCTGATTATGTTCTAAAAGCCTACCCTCTATACTACTGGTTTGACCAATATAGAAAGAATTATCTTTCTCACTTTGTAAAATATAAACCCAATACATTATTTTAAAGAACGTTTTAATGTGTTCGTGACAGGCAGTCCCGAAACCTCGGGATAACCAACTGAACTACCAGACCAAAATTTATTATCTATATTTAGATGTTGACAACAGTCAACTACAATTCTCATTGTTAAACTTTGTATTGTTCGTACCGCAAAACTTTGTTTTCATCTTTACAGTTGTAAAGTGTCTAACTCATTTCGTTAGCGAGTGCAAATATAAGCCATGTTTTTGAATAAACAATACTTTATTTGAAAAAAATTAAACTTTTTTCACCGATTATTTACAATAGTCTATATCTCAACAAAATACAAATAAAAAATATTTTTAAAAAGTTGAATAATATTTAACTTTTATAGTTTTACAATCAATATACTTCGATTAAAAAAACAACGTGTAGCTCCCCTACTCCATGAAACTATAAAATCTATTCGCATAAAAGAATAAACAATCTCAAAAAAAAGGGCGGAGACTAAGATTCACTTAGCACCGCCCTTGTATATTATTTATTCAAACTGATTCTGTAAATTAAAAATTGCTTCCTAGAAATTCTTAATAAACTTCATCCTTTCGCATTTCAATATTCAAGTGAATTATAACTCTTCATAATCCACATCCTCCGCATTGTGATTCCCTTTGGATAGTATTTCAACTTTTCCTTTGTTCCGCTCACTAGCTGCTTTGGCTTTCTTGATTTCCTCTTGTTGCAATTTGTGTTGCTGCTCAGCCGCATGGTTGCGCTTAGCCGCCATTAGTCGACCAATAAAACGCAGTATAACAAATACCGCAATGATTATCAAAACCATCCTAACCGTTCCCGTAACGCTTAACAACACCATATTCCTAAATATTATCTAGATAAGTATAAATCTCGCTCATTGAAAATCTTAATAAAGAAAGGATCTCTTAAATCTTTAATAAAGTGAATTGCTTCACCCGTGGATTTCATTTCTGGTCCTAACTCTTTCTTTACTTCAGGGAATTTACTGTAAGAGAATACTGGAATTTTAATCGCATATCCTTCCTTACGTGGATTGAATTTAAAGTCTGTTACTTTATTCGCTCCTAACATTACCTTCGTTGCATAGTTTACATACGGCTCATTGTACGCTTTCGCAATAAATGGAACAGTACGTGATGCTCTTGGGTTGGCTTCAATCACAAAAACCTTCTCGTCTTTAATTACGAACTGAATGTTGATCAAACCTACCGTTTTTAAAGCAACTGCAATCTTTCTTGTAATGTCTTCAATTTGCTGAATCACAAAGTCTCCTAAGTTGTAAGGAGGCAACACAGCGTATGAGTCACCCGAGTGAATACCCGCCGGCTCGATGTGCTGCATTATTCCAATGATGTAAACATTCTCACCGTCACAAATCGCATCAGCCTCTGCCTCGATAGCTCCTCCTAAGAATCTATCCAACAAAATCTGGTTGTTTGGTAACTCGTTTAAAATATCTACAACGTGGTGCTCTAAGTCTTCCTTATTAAGAACAATTTTCATTTTCTGACCTCCTAATACATAAGAAGGACGAACTAAAATTGGGAATCCTAACTCATCCGCTAATTCCAACGCTTGTTCTGCATCTTCAACAACACCAAACTCTGGGTAAGGAACGTTGTTTTGCTTTAACAATTCAGAAAAACGTCCTCTATCTTCAGCTAAATCCACCGCATCGTAACTTGTACCGATGATTTTGATTCCATGACGCTCTAATTTCTCTGCCAACTTCAATGCAGTTTGTCCACCTAACTGAACAATCACTCCATCTGGTTTTTCATGCTGAATAATATCGTAAATATGTTCCCAGAATACCGGCTCAAAGTATAATTTATCCGCCGTGTTAAAGTCTGTAGAAACCGTTTCAGGATTACAGTTAATCATGATCGTTTCGTACCCTAACTCTTTGGCTGCATAAACACCGTGAACACAAGAGTAGTCGAATTCAATTCCTTGACCAATTCTATTTGGACCTGAACCTAAAATCACAATTTTCTTCTTGTCGCTAACGATACTCTCGTTTTCTTCTTCGTATGTTGAATAGTAATAAGGAGTGAATGCTGGATATTCTGCCGCTACTGAGTCAACTGACTTGAAAACACGGTTAACACCCAATTCTTCTCTTCTTGTTCTAACTTCAGATTCTAAGCTACGAACTAAGTGACCAATTTGACGGTCAGCATATCCTTTTTGCTTAGCTTCTAATAAAAGTTCTTTTGGAAGATCTTCTAATCTATATTTTTCAATTTCCCTTTCTACCTTAATTAAGTCTTCGATTTGACTTAAATACCACTTGTCAATCTTCGTTTTCTCTTGGATTGTTCTAAATGGAATTCCTAATTTCATTGCATCATAGATATGGAATAATCTGTCCCAACTTGGGAATTCAAGACTTTCTAAGATTTTACTTTGGTCAGTTATTTCTTTTCCGTCTGCTCCGAGTCCATTTCTACCAATCTCTAATGATTGACATGCTTTTTGAAGTGCTTCTTGGAAGTTACGTCCAATTCCCATCACCTCTCCTACAGCCTTCATTTGAAGCCCTAGTTTTGTATCTGCTCCTGGGAATTTAGAAAAGTTCCAACGTGGAATCTTCACAATTACATAGTCTAACGCTGGTTCGAAGAACGCTGAAGTAGCATTTGTAATTTGATTCGTCAATTCATCTAAAGTATAACCTAAGGCTAATTTCGAAGCGATTTTAGCAATTGGATAACCTGTTGCTTTAGATGCTAAGGCGGATGAACGTGAAACACGTGGGTTAATTTCAATTGTTACGATATCCTCTCTTTCGTCTGGAGAAACTGCAAACTGAACGTTGCATCCTCCTGTGAAATTTCCGATTGAACGAACCATCAAAATAGCCATGTCTCTCATGCGCTGATAAGTTGCGTCTGAAAGTGTCATCGCTGGTGCTACCGTAATTGAATCTCCGGTGTGAACACCCATCGGGTCGAAGTTTTCAATTGCACAAACAACCATCACGTTGTCATTCGCATCTCTCAACAATTCAAGTTCGTATTCTTTCCAACCCATTAGAGCCTTGTCAATCATTACTTCGTGAATTGGAGAAGCGTGTAAACCTCTATCTAGTAATTTATCGAAATCTGATTCATTATATACAATTCCCGCTCCTGCTCCTCCTAATGTGAAAGAAGAACGAATACAAACAGGGAATCCAAATTCTTGTGAAACTTTTTTACCTTCTAAGAAAGATTTTGCAGTTTGTTGTGGTGGAACCGGAATTCCAATTTTCTCCATTAACTCACGGAAATCTTCTCTGTCCTCCGTTACGTTGATAGCTGCAATGTCAACTCCAATCATCTGAACATTGTTGTCTTCCCAGATTCCAAGTGCTTCACACTCCAACGCAAGATTCAGCGCGGTTTGTCCTCCCATCGTTGGCAATACTGCATCGATGTTTGGGTGTTCTGCTAGTATTTCTCTAATACTTTCTGGTGTCAATGGCTTTAGATAAATGTTATCCGCCATTACTGGGTCAGTCATTATCGTTGCTGGATTTGAATTAATCAGCGTAACTTCGATTCCTTCTTCTCTCAAAGATGTTGCGGCTTGAGAGCCTGAATAATCGAATTCACACGCTTGACCAATAACAATAGGTCCACTTCCGATAATTAGTACTGATTTAATGTTCTCGTTTCTAGGCATTCCAATTTTTTCTTTTTGCTTTCAGAATAAAAGCTTGTTCAAATTGTCTGCAAATTTAACGCATTTTTACTATTTTTATAAACACTCCTACGTTTTTTATAACTTATTTTGTAATTCATCTTAAAAAGGTGATTAAAATAAGAGAGGAATCGTGAAAGAAAGTTTGAATGAAAATCTGAATGAGCATGTGAAAATCGTAACGCTAAATGACTATCAATTAGCCTACGAAGTATATGGTAGCGGAAAAACTACAATTCTTTGTTTTCATGGGAACTCAAGAAGTGCTGAAGACTTTAAATTCTTAGAAAGAAGCGATAGGAAAATCATCTCAATTCATCTATTTCTTCATCAATATTCCACCTTTGATATGAAGCGAATTGATGACGGATCTGTTCAATTAAAACATGTTGAAAAACTGTTGAGAAATATTTTAAAAAATGAAAAAGTAAACGATTTTCACTGGATTGCGTATTCCCAAGGTGGTTTGTTTACTTTAAGTCTATTTTCACTCTTCGCAGAACAGGTTAAGAGTCTCTATTTAATTGCACCTGACGGAATGAATAATGATAGTTTTTATAGCCGATCACCACACAGGAAATGGGCCAACATATTATTCAAGCGTTGGACAGAAAAGCCAAAGGAATTAATGCGAATTGTAAAGTTCTTAATAAAAGTTAGAATTCTCGACCCTAAGATGCTTGAATTTATGAAGTTCTATACGGACGACCCGAAACTTTTCAAAATGGCTTATAATACCTGGAAAGGATTTAGAAATATTCGTCCAGACTATGAACTGATTAAAAGCACATTTGAAAAATACCCGAAAATTCGTTTTCACTTATTTATTGGAGAATTTGATAGAATTATCACGGTGAAGACTTCTAAAATGTTTTTAAAGAACATTGGGAAAAGTGAAGCTTTGGTAACAATTCCATACGGGCACAATGTATTTAAGCCAGAGATAGAAAAAGAGTTATACTATCATTTAAAATTCGAAGAAAACAACTAACTTTACAGCACTATAAAGTGTGTATCCTACTATATATACTAGAAAAGTGAAAATTGTGTCAACTTTTCAATACTATTTTATTGAATTATAGAAATATTGTATATCTTTGCCCTCCAAATTAAAATTTATAACAAATGAACAATTACGAAACTGTTTTCATTTTAACTCCCGTTTTGTCTGAAGAACAGGCAAAGGAAGCAGTAAAAAAGTACGAGGCTGATATCGCTGCAATGGGCGGTAAGATAGTACATCAAGAAGCTTGGGGCTTAAAAAAATTAGCTTACCCTATCCAAAAGAAATCAACAGGGTTTTACTTCCTTTTACAAATTGAAGGTGAAGGAAAAATCGTTGCTGACATGGAACTTGCATTCAAGCGTGACGAACGAATCATGCGTTTCTTAACTATGAGAATGGACAGAGACCATTTAGCATATGCTGAGAAAAGAAGAGCAAAAATGAGTGGTAAGTCAGTTGAAAAAGCTGAAAATTAATTAAGAACCCAAAAAATTAAATTATTATGGCACAAGATGTAAGATATTTATCACCGATTAAAATCGACATTAAAGCAGCAAAATACTGTCGTTTCCAAAAGAGTGGTATTAAGTTCGTAGATTACAAAGATCCAGATTTCTTATTGAAATTATTAAACGACCAAGGTAAAATCTTACCTACTCGTATTACTGGAACTTCAGTAAAATACCAAAAGAAAGTAAACAAAGCTATTAAACGTGCACGTCACTTAGCTATTTTACCATATTTAGCAGACGGTTTAAGATAGGCCTAATTTATTAACAGATTAAAAAAAATCATTATGGAAGTAATATTAAAGAAAAATGTTGATAAACTAGGATACAAAGACGATATCGTTTTAGTGAAGCCTGGTTACGCTAGAAACTTTCTTATCCCTCAAGGATATGCAGTTTTGGTTACAAAATCAACAAGAAAAGCACACGAAGAAGTTTTAAGACAACGTGCGCATAAAGAAGTTAAGATTCAAGAAGAAGCTCAAGAAATAGCAACTAAGATTGAAGCATTATCTATTAAGTTAGGTGCTAAAGTTGGAGAGAACGGACGTATTTTCGGTTCTGTTAACACAATCCAATTAGCTGATGCTTTAAAAGCTGAAGGAGTAGAAGTAGATAGAAAATCTCTTAAAATCATTGAAGAGCCAATTAAAGAAATTGGAACTTACAATGCTAAAGCTAACCTTCACAAAGAAATCACTGTTGAATTCAGTTTTGAAGTTATTGAGGAATAATATATTCTTTATAGATACTAAAAAAGCTTCGCAAATGCGAAGCTTTTTTTTTACCCTTACTTTTCTTATTTCAATCTTGGATCAATAGCATACTTTCCTGCTCCTGTAAAGAACAATGCGATAAAAGCTGATAAATACAAGAAGGACATTTCATATTTCCCAAATGCTTGTCCGCTGTGGAAAGCGAAAACAGCCACTAACATCGCAATGATTAATGGAATCAAAGCTAGTCGAGTGTAAATGCCCAAGATAAGCATAATGGAACCTACCACTTCTGCAAATATCACCAAGTAGAAAGAGAAAGTTACACCTAATCCTATTGGATCGGCAAACTGAATTTCTCCCCCTTTCATCAATGTTTGAAGTTTTGGCAATCCGTGACCATAAAACATAGAGAATCCAAAAATGGCTCTAAATATCAAGAGTCCAATGTCCCTTCCATGCTTCCATTCCTTTGTAAGACTTTTAATCATAATTTAATTTTAAATTTAATACCTGTTTTTTTTACCTGTCCTATAGCAATGCTCTACACAGCTACATTTTCACATCTAAGATAACAAAACTTATAATTTCACAAACAATTCAAATAAGAAATTGTTAGAACTAGAATAAAGAAGAGAAGTAACTCCTAAGAATCAGTAGGAGTTATTAAATTTGTAAAAAAATTAGAAAATGGGATCAGCAGAAAGAGAGATTGAACGTCAAAGAAAAGTGAAAGTAATATTAAAGGATATTGCTTCAGGAGAAGTTAAAAAGATGGTCAATGGAATAAAGTCACTAAAAGTTAGTGGAGATGATTCATCTATTATCGGCGTGGCAGAAGCATGGCTGAATAATAAACACGATGTAGTAGAAAAAGAATTCCTTTCTTTCTTTGGTGATATTAAAACAAGCACGAGTTCTGATATTATAATGGACATCATCAATGACCAGAAATATGCAAAAATTCAAGTTGCGCTACTTTCTACCATTTGGAATAGCTCTGTGGATTATTCAAAACATTTACAAAACTTTGTTTCCTTGGCACTGAAGAGTGATTTCCTAACAGCTTTTGAATGTTTAACGATTATTGAAAACCTAGAAGGACCTTTTGATGAAAATGAAGTTATGGAGTCAGACTTGCTATTAATAGAATTTGCTAAATCTCAAAAAGAGAATAAAACAGAAGACGATCAGAAATTGCACTTGATTCAAGAAATTGGAAATCTTATCAATTCCATGAAAATGCAGTAAAAAAAAAAGGATAGTTCGAAATTTAATATTCTGAACTATCCTTAAATATATCCTACTCGTTTTATTAAACTAAAACAATCCGTTAATCTGTGCTTCTATAGAAGAAATGATCTTTCCCAAATCTTCTGGATCTTCGTGATAGTTGTTATTGTCAACATCCACAATTAGTAAATTACCTTTGTCGTAAGTGCTAATCCAAGCCTCATAGCGCTCATTTAAACGCTTCAAATAGTCAAGTCTTATAGATTCTTCATATTCACGTCCTCTTTGCTGAATTTGCTTAACAAGCGTCGGAACACTCGCTCTCAAATAGATCAATAAATCTGGCGGTGAAACAAATGAATCCATCAAGTTAAACAAAGAGAAATAATTCTCAAAATCACGTGTTGTCATCAAGCCCATTGAATGTAAGTTGGGCGCAAAAATATATGCATCTTCATAAATCGTTCTATCTTGAATAACCGTTTTATCCATTTCCTGAATATCCTGGATTTGTGTAAAACGACTGTTCAAATAGTACACTTGAAGGTTAAATGACCAACGCTGCATATCTTCATAAAAGTCATTCAAATACGGATTCTGAGAGACATCCTCGTAATAAGTTTGCCAATCAAAATGTTTTGCCAACAATTCTGTTAGCGTTGTTTTACCTGACCCAATATTTCCAGCTACTGCGATATGCATAATTTCATGATTTAATACAAATGACTAAAATAATAAATTTGTTGGTATCCAATCCAATTACGGCTCATGAATTAGTGAATATTTCTTAATTCCATGTTTATCCATAAAATAGACATTGTTACCATAAATTCTAAAATCTTGAATTCCTTCATAAGGCAATTCAATACGTATTCGATTATCTTCTCCGCGTTCAATACGAATGATCTCTTTATCTGTTAGAATATAAATGTACTTTTCTGTAGATGATACTTGGAGCGCTAATTTATTCGAATGATAGCGAATTAAGCTTCCGTAATAATCAAAGATAAAAACGCCGCTTCCTTTGTAAAAAAGTATCAATTGATTGAGGCTTTCTCTAATAAAGGTTGGCTCGGCTTGTTGCGTTATTCCTGCTAGATTACTAATCTCCAACTGTTTTTGTGAAGCTTTCACTCCCTCAAATCGAAGCAAGCGAGAATTCAATTCATCATACACCCAGAAGCGGTTTGACAAATCGGAATAGCAAACATGCGAAGCATAATCAATTTCCAAATCTGATAAATCTATTTTTCCTTCTTGAAAAGACAAGGTATTATCTACGATACCCAACATTTGTTGACTAGCAGAAAATACCAGTGTTTTTAAAGAATGTCTCGCATCTACCTCCGTTATCGAACCAAAACTTTTATCGCTTTGTGTGAATAGTAATTTAAAATCAGCATTTAGTAATTGTAAATTATATTTACTCGCAACAACTATTTCTTCAAGTGGATTGATATCCCAAGCAGTGATGTTTTTCTCATTGTATTCAAGCAGTTTATTCCACGAATACTTTTGACCACTAGCAATAAGTGACCAAAATATCAAAGCGATAAATAAAATGAATTTCTGCATACAATACAATTATCAAAAACAGTGCTAAACTTCTAGCGCTAATATCTCCTCTACCACATTTCTATCGTTGGATAGTCTTGGAACTTTATGTTGGCCGCCTAATTTCCCCTTATTTTTCAACCATTTCTCAAAAGTTCCTACTTCAAGACGAGTTATATCAGGAAAGGCTAAAGCGATATCTGCTGTTCTTTTGGCATCGTAATCAGAATTCAAAAGTCTTAATTGCTGATCAAGTATTGCAGAGAAATTGTCCATGTCATGCGGCTCTTTCGAGAACTCAATCAACCACTGATGTCCACCTGGCTTTCCAGCCTCCATAAAAATTGGGCAAACAGTATAGTCCTTTATCATAGAATTAGTTTCCACACAAGCAGCACCAATTGCTTTATCTGTGTTCCCCACCATTAATTCTTCTCCAAAAACATTGATAAAATGCTTTGTTCTTCCCGTTACCATAAATCGGAAAGGATATTTTTCTGTAAATTGAATGGTATCTCCTACGATATATCGCCATAGACCACCATTGGTACTAATGACAACTGCGTAATTTACACCCAATTCAACATCTTTTAACGTTACAGAATGTTGAGAATTTGTTCCGTCAAATTCAGCCATTGGAATAAATTCATAAAAAATCCCATAATCCAGCATTAACAATAAGTCTCCGCCGGTAGTATCTTGAATACCAAAGAAACCTTCAGAAGCATTATATGACTCGATATAGTGCATATCATCATGCGGAATTAATTCTCTAAATTCACGTTCATAAGGTGTAAAACTTACGCCTCCATGCATCAATAACTCCAAATTAGGCCAAACTTCACGAATATCTTTTTTTCCAGTTTTTTCAAGAATACGATTTAATAAAACCAAAGTCCAACTTGGCACTCCCGATATACTAGTAACATCTTCATACATCGTTTCATCCGCCAATCGCTCAATTTTCTCTTCCCACTTACTCAATAAAGCCGTTTCTTTAGAAGGAATTCTTTTAATTTCCACCCACCAAGGCAAGTTTTTTAGAATGATGGAAGATAAATCTCCGGTATAACTATCTGGACGCAAAACATGTTGCTCTGCCGATCCTCCGATAACTAAATGCTTACCGCTATATATTTTTGATTGTGGATTGTTTGTATAATACAGTGCTAATAAATCTTTACCGCCTTTATAATGACAATCTTCTAATGAATCTTTTGTAACTGGAATAAACTTACTTCTATCTGAAGTGGTACCTGAAGATTTGGCAAACCATTTGGTCTCTTCTGGCCATAATATATCTTCTTCTCCATTAATTGCTCGAGCAATCCAACTTTTAAGACTTTCGTAATCGTTAAAGGGAACCTTTTCAGTGAAGTCTGAGTAGTTTTTAATATCCTTAAATTGATGATTTCTACCGTATTCACAGGTTCTACCCTCTCGTATTAGGGTTTCAAATATTTCACTTTGCACCTCTAATGGGTGCATTCTGAAGAGTTCAATTTGGTGAATTCTTTTCTTAATTATCCAACCGAAAATAGCGTTTAAAGGCATGAATACATGTTTTTCTCCGATGAAGATAATAAAATATTAAATTAAATTCCAAAAAAAGCAACCTTTAATTTAAATCGTGCGTCTATTGATTGGGTTTAATTATGGTTTATTGGAAATGGTTAAGCAGTTACTAACTTCTTAACCATTTTTTTATGTATTCTTTCTAATAAATATTCTAATAGGAACCCCTTCGAAATCAAAATGTAATCGAATCTTGTTCTCTAGATATCTTTTATAACTGTCCCCAACATACTGTGGTAAATTACAATGGAAAGCAAAGCAAGGCGCGTGCGTCGGCAATTGTCTTACGTGCTTAATTTTAATCCATTTCCCTTTAACAGCTGGTGGTTGGAAGTTTTCAATTTCTTGCAACATTATTTCGTTAAGGATATTCGTTTTGATCTTCTTAACTCTATTCTCATACACCTTCATTGCAGCCTCTAAAGCCTTGTGAATTCTTTGCTTGGTAATAGTAGAAGTAAAAATAATTGGAACGTCGTTAAACGGCGCTAATTGTGCGCGAATTTTATCTTCATAGTCTTTAGCCGTATGTGTTTCCTTATCAATTAAATCCCACTTATTCACCAATACAACCACTCCTTTGTGGTTCTTCTCAATCATATAGAACACGTTCAAGTCTTGCTTTTGAATACCTTCGGTTGCATCAATCATAAAGATACAAACGTCTGAACTTTCAATTGCTCTAACAGAACGTAAAACAGAATAATACTCGATATCTTCAGTCACTCTAGCACGTTTTCTAATACCAGCAGTATCTACTAGTAAGAAATCGAATCCAAAAGCATTGTAACGCGTATGAATAGAATCTCTTGTCGTCCCTGATATCGGTGTTACAATATTTCTTTCCTCACCGATTAAAGCATTTACTAAAGAAGATTTTCCAACGTTTGGTTTTCCTACAATAGTAAATCTAGGAAGTTCAGAATCAGACTCAACTGTTTTGGTTTTAAATTCCTTAACGATATCATCTAATAATTCACCCGTCCCTGAACCACTAGCTGCAGCGATATCGTAAACATCACCAACACCCAACCCCCAAAACTCCGATGACATACCAACTCTTAAAGCACTATCTACTTTGTTAGCTACAACAAAAACTTTCTTCTTAGTAGCACGTAATAATTTTGCAACTTTATCATCTAAATCAGTGATACCTGTGGTTACATCAACAACGAAAATAATAACACTTGCTTCATCAATTGCTATTTCAACCTGTTTTCTGATTTCTTCTTCAAATATATCATCGGAACCTTTTACGTAACCTCCAGTGTCAATTACAGAGTATTCGTAATCCAACCACTCACCTTTACCATAAATTCTATCACGAGTAACTCCACTCATTTCTTCAACAATTGCATTCCTTGATTCCGTCAAACGATTAAACAAAGTTGATTTTCCAACATTCGGTCTCCCTACTATCGCTACTATATTACTCATGATTAGTATCCGTATTTTTTTAATTTCTTTTCATTGTTCCTCCAGTCCGTGTCAACTTTTACGAAAGTTTCAAGAAAAACTTGTTTCCCAACAAACTTTTCGATGTCTTTACGACTATCAATTCCAATATATTTCAATTGTCTCCCTTGCGCACCAATAATAATACCCTTTTGAGAATCTCTTTCTACAATAATATTGGCTCTAATTTTTATCAAATCATCACCTTCCAAATAATCTACTACTTCAACTTGACAAGCATAAGGCACTTCTTTCTTCAGATTCATAAAAATCTTCTCACGAATAATTTCAGAGATAAAAAATCTCATCGATCTATCAGAAATATCTTCTTTGTCAAAATAAGCAGGAGATTCTGGCAAGTTTTCCAGAATTAATTCTAGAATTGCTTCCACATTAAACTTATGCAAAGCAGAAATAGGAAGTATAATCGCTTTTGGCAATTGTTCAGACCAATACTTAAGTCTTTCTGCGACTACTTCTTGATCTCTAAGGTCAATCTTATTAATCAAACAAATCAATGGCGTATCAAGCTCCTTAATCGTTTCTAAGGTTTCTTTATGATTCATTGAGTCTTCAAAAACATCAGTAACAAATAAAAGAACATCAGCATCTGCCAAAGATTCTTTTACATAATTCATCATTGTCTCATGTAATTCATAAGCAGCGTTAACAACACCAGGAGTATCAGAAAAAACGATTTGATAATCATCATGATTTAAAATACCTCTAATTCGATGACGAGTAGTTTGAGCTTTCGAAGTAACAATCGATAACTTCTCTCCCATTAACCTATTCATCAATGTTGATTTACCAACATTTGGACTCCCAACAATCGTAACAAAACCTGCTTTATGACTCATACAATTCAATTAATGATGCAAAATTAAGTATAAGGATTAACATATAATAATCCCTACCATAAAAAAAGAGGCAGTAAGATATATCTTCTGCCTCTCAATACATAAAATTTAAAAAAGATATTACTCTTCTTCGTCCGCTTTAGCATCATCAGCTTTCGCTTCTTCAGCTTTTGGCTCATCAGATTTAGGAGCAGTTGCTTTAGCACCAGCACCTCCTCTTCTTGAACGACGAGTTTTCTTTTCTTTAACTTCTTTAACCATCAATTCGTTGAAGTCAACTAGTTCAATCATACACATTTCTGCGTTGTCTCCCAGTCTGTTTCCTAAACGAATGATACGTAGATATCCTCCTGGTCTATCTGCAATTTTAGGTGCAATTTCTCTGTATAATTCAGTAATTGCATCTTTGTCTTGCAAGTAACTAAAGATCACACGACGAGAGTGCGTAGAATCCACTTTTGACTTTGTCAATAATGGCTCTAGATAAACTCTAAGCGCTTTAGCTTTTGCAACGGTTGTTGTAATTCTTTTATGTTCAATAAGTGAACAAGCCATGTTAGAAAGCATCGCTTTTCTGTGAGAGGCTGTTCTTCCTAAACTGTTTATTTTTTTACCGTGTCTCATTTTAAAATCTTATTTAGTTTTACTCTTTGTCTAATTTATATTTGTCAGTATTCATACCAAATGACAATCCTTTAGACTCAACAAGATCTTCCAATTCTGAAAGAGATTTCTTACCAAAGTTTCTGAACTTTAATAAGTCGTTCTTGTTGAAAACTACTAGATCACCTAAAGTATCTACGTCAGCTGCTTTTAAACAATTCAATGCACGAACTGATAAATCTAAGTCAATCAACTTAGTCTTTAACAATTGACGCATGTGTAAAGAAGTTTCATCAAACTCTTCAATTTCAGACTTCATTTCACTTTCTAGAGTAATTCTCTCATCTGAGAATAACATAAAGTGGTGAATTAAAATCTTTGCAGCTTCTTGCAATGCATCTTTAGGGTGAATTGAACCATCTGAAGTGATGTCAAAAATCAACTTTTCATAGTCAGTTTTTTGTTCAACACGATAGTTTTCGACAGTATATTTAACGTTCTTAATTGGAGTAAAGATAGAGTCAATAAATATAGTTCCGAATGCTGCGTTAGAAGTTTTATTTTCTTCAGCAGGAACATATCCACGTCCTTTGATCACCTTCAATTCAATATCCAATTTCACTGACTTATCCATGTGACAAATCACTAAGTCTGGATTTAATACTTGAAATGAAGAAGTAAATTTCCCGATATCCCCAGCAGTAAACGTTTCTTGACCACCTACAGAAATAATTACTGTTTCTTCGTTTTGATCTTCAATTTGTTGTTTGAAACGAACTTGTTTGAAATTCAAAACCATTTCAGTAACGTCTTCAATAACACCTTTGATTGTAGAAAATTCATGATCTACACCTTCAATTCTAATTGATGAAATTGCGAACCCCTCTAATGAAGAAAGTAAAATACGTCTCAAAGCGTTTCCTACTGTAATACCATAACCTGGCTCAAGTGGTCGGAACTCAAATTGTCCCTGATGATCACTTGATTCGATCATGATTACTTTGTCAGGCTTTTGAAAGTCTAAAATAGCCATAATATTTAATTTTTATTTAGAGTACAATTCAACAATTAGCTGCGTGTTAATATTTTCTGGAATCATATCACGAGTTGGCATATTCATAAATGTACCACCTAATGCATTTGAATCCCAGTTTAACCAATCAAATGAATTTGATTTTGCAGCAATTGAGTTTGTAATCATTTCTAATGATTTTGATTTTTCACGTACACCAACAACATCTCCTGCTTTTAGTGTATATGATGGAATGTTTACAACATTCCCATTTACAGTTATGTGCTTGTGTGTTACATACTGGCGAGCGGCACTACGAGTAGGAGCAATTCCCAAACGATAAACTGTATTGTCTAAACGAGATTCACAAAGGATAAGTAAATTCTCCCCTGTAATCCCTTTCATAGCTGAAGCTTTCTTGAATATATTAAAGAACTGACGTTCTAAAATACCATACGTATATTTAGCTTTTTGCTTTTCTAGCAACTGAATAGAATATTCAGATTGTTTTCCTCTTCTTTTGTTCGGTCCATGTTGTCCTGGTCCGTAATTTCTTTTTTCCAGCGCTTTGTCTGGGCCAAAAATCGGTTCTCTAAAACGACGCGCGATTCTTGATTTTGGTCCTGTATATCTTGCCATTTTTAAATTAAATTGAGGAGCTGAGAATTAAGGCATTGTCCTTCGTCAGCAATACTCCTCGGTTAAAAAATTATTTTAATTAGATTAAACTCTTCTTCGTTTTGGAGGACGACATCCGTTATGTGGTAATGGCGTAACATCTACTATCTCCATTACTTCAATTCCAGAATTGTGAATAGCACGAATCGCTGATTCTTTACCATTTCCAGGTCCTTTTACGAATACTCTAACCTTACGTAATCCGAAGTCATGGGCTTCCTTAGAGCAATCTTCCGCAGCAACTTGCGCAGCATATGGAGTATTTTTCTTTGATCCTCTAAAACCCTTTTTTCCTGCTGATGACCAAGAAATAACTTGACCTTTAGCATTCGTTAAAGAAATGATTACGTTGTTAAAACTCGTTTGGATATGAGCTTCACCAACAGCATCAACTTTAACTACTTTCTTCTTCTTTTGACTAGTTTTTGCCATATTAATAACTATTATTTAGTTGCTTTTTTCTTGTTAGCAACAGTTTTTCTTCTACCTTTTCTTGTTCTTGAGTTGTTCTTAGTTCTCTGTCCACGTAATGGTAAACCAATTCTGTGACGTACACCTCTGTAACATCCGATATCCATTAAACGCTTGATGTCAAGCTGAATCTCAGAACGCAATGCTCCTTCAACTTTAATCTCGTTAATACTGTTACGGATTAATGCGATTTGATCATCTGTCCAATCTGAAACTTTGATGTTCTCATCGATTCCGTTTGCCTTAAGAACTGTTTTAGCTCTACTGCGACCGATTCCAAAAATGTAAGTTAATCCAATAACTCCTCTTTTGTTTTTAGGTAAATCTATTCCTGCTATTCTCGCCATAATTTTACAATTTCTTACCCTTGTCTTTGTTTAAGTTTTGGGTTCTTTTTGTTTATAACGTAAACTCTTCCTTTTCGTTTAACGATAACGCAATCTTCTGTGCGCTTTTTTACTGAAGCTCTTACTTTCATTTTACTTTAATTTTAACACGTTTAATATTGAACGTTATTTATATCTAAAAGTTATTCTCCCTTTTGTTAAATCATAAGGAGACATTTCTACTTTGACACGATCTCCAGGAAGAATCTTAATATAATACATTCTCATCTTTCCAGAAATGTGCGCGGTTATTACGTGACCATTCTCTAATTCAACTCTAAACATTGCATTAGATAAAGCTTCAATAATTGTTCCGTCTTGTTCTATCGATTTTTGTTTTGCCATTATTAAATACTTAATTACATTCCTGACATCTCACCTTGTGTTCGACGTCCTCTGATTTTCGTTCCCTCCATCAAACCATCATAGTGACGATTCAACAAATAAGATTCGATTTGCTGTAAAGTATCTAAAACAACTCCTACCATAATCAACAGAGAAGTACCTCCAAAGAACATTGCAAAACTATCTCCAACTCCAAACTTAACAACGATTGCTGGTATAATAGCAATCAAGGCTAGGAAGATGGATCCAGGCAATGTAATTTTTGATACCAAATCATCAATATAATCGGCAGTTTCTGTACCAGGACGAATTCCAGGTATAAACCCACCGTTACGTTTCATATCATCAGCCATTTTCTTTGGATTAATCATAATCGCCGTATAGAAATACGTAAAGATAATAATTAATAAAAACAAGACTAAGTTGTACCAAAATCCGAAAATACCAAATTGCTTTTGTATTAACATCACAGGCACAGTCATAATAGCTTGTGCAAAGATAATCGGCATAACTCCAGAAGCGTTAACCTTTAATGGAATATAAGAACGAGCTCCTTGAGCCCCTACTTCATTTCTTCCGCCAACAACTCGTTTGGCGTAATTCATAGGGATTTTTCTTACTCCTTGTACGATTAACACTGTAGCCATCACAATCAACATGAAAATGAATACTTCTACAATAACAATCAACATAGAGTTTTGAACTGTCTCTGCAACGAATGAAGATGGTAATCGAGCAATAATACCCACTGTAATTAACAATGAGATACCGTTACCTACACCACGATCTGTAATTCGCTCTCCAATCCAAACAGCAAACATTGTTCCTGCAATAAGAACCATGATTGACTGAACCCACCATAAAGGAGAATTCATGAACTCTGTTGGGATAGCGTTTTTCTGTGCTACATATAAAGAAAGATATCCTGGCGCTTGAACCGCACTAATTATAATCGTAAGAATACGCGTATAATTATTGATACGTTTTTGTCCGCTTTCACCCTCTTGTTGCATTTTCTGTACAGCTGGTACAGCCATTCCCATTAACTGCATGATAATCGATGCAGAAATGTAAGGCATGATACCGAGTGCTAAGAATGACGCGTTCGTGAAACCACCCCCTGATAGAAGACCTAAAAGACCTTCAATGGTTCCTGCTTCACCACCGTCTGCAGATAGTTTAGAACTATCTACTCCTGGCAATACAATAAATGACCCAATTCGGAAAACAAGAATTAGGGAAAAGGTTATTATTAACCTCTTCCTTAGTTCTTCAACGCTCCAAATATTCTTTATATTTTCAATAAATTTTTTCATCTGGTTAAATAAGTTTGCAAATATAATTAGATTTCTGAACAATTCCCACCTTTCGCCTCAATTTCTGCTTTTGCAGTTGCGGAAAATTTGTGGGCAGAAACACTAATCTTAGATTTTAGCTCACCTCTACCAAGTATTTTTACTAATTCTCTGTTTCCTAAAAGTCCGTTTTCACGTAAAACTTGCGGATTAATTTCCGTAAGATTCTTACGATCTACTAAATCTTGAATCACATCAATATTAACAGCTTTGTATTCAATTCTGTTAATATTCGTAAATCCGTATTTAGGAACACGTCTTTGAAGTGGCATCTGACCTCCTTCAAATCCGATTTTCTTACTATAACCAGATCTTGATTGAGCCCCTTTATGTCCACGAGTCGAAGTTCCTCCGTATCCCGAACCTTCACCACGTCCAATTCTTCTTTGGCCGTGTGTTGCTCCTTTAGCTGGTGTTAAACTATTTAAATTCATTATTTTCAATTTTAAAGTTTTTTACTCAACTACTTCAACTAAATGTTGAACCTTAGCAATCATTCCAAGAATTTGAGGAGTCGATTCCTTTTCAATAACTTGGTTTAATTTTCTAAATCCTAATGCTTTCACCGTGTCTTTCTGACGTTTCGTACGGTTAATAGCACTTTTTACATATTTAATTTTGATTGTATTCGCCATTTTGTAAAAATATTAACCGTTAAATACTTGATCCATAGAAATCCCTCGTTGTCTCGCTACTGCTGCAGCATCTCTTAATTGAGATAGTGCATCAAATGTTGCCTTAACAACATTAATAGGATTAGATGATCCTTGCGATTTAGCCAAAACGTTGTGTACTCCAGCGCTTTCTAAAACTGCACGCATTGATCCTCCTGCGATTACTCCAGTACCATCGGTAGCTGGCTTGAGAAAAACTCGCGCTCCACTAAACTTACCTCTTTGTGTATGAGGAATCGTTTTGTTTATAATTGGAACTTGAATTAAATTCTTTTTTCCGTCTTCAATTGCCTTAGCAATTGCTTCTGTTACTTCGTTTGCTTTACCCAAACCGTAACCAACGATTCCGTTTCCATTCCCTACAACTACTGTTGCTGAAAAACTGAAAGTACGTCCTCCTTTGGTTACCTTAGTAACACGATTTACTGCAACTAACTTATCAACTAATTCTAAGTCAGCTGGTTTTACTCTGTTATTAATTTTTGCTGCCATTTTTCTTAAAATTTAAGTCCTCCTTCTCTTGCACCATCCGCTAGAGACTTAACTCTACCGTGATACAAGTATCCATTACGGTCAAACTGTACGCTTGATACATTTGCCTTTAAAGCTTTCTCTGCAAGTAATTTACCTACAATTTTAGCTTGTTCTACTTTAGGAAGGCCTTCACATTCTTTTACTCCCTGAGAAGAAGCAGAAGCAATCGTTACACCAGTTACATCATTGATGACTTGTGCGTAAATTTGCTTGTTACTTCTGTACACAGACAATCTAGGAAATGATTCAGTACCCGAAACATTCTTTCGGATCCTTCTCTTAATCTTAGCTCTTCTAGCTACTTTATCTAATGCCATTTTTACTAATTTTTAAGGTTATTTACCTGCTGATTTACCAGCCTTTCTTCTTACATACTCACCTTGTAGACGGATACCTTTACCTTTATATGGCTCAGGTTTACGGAAGGAACGAATTTTGGCAGCTACTTGTCCTACAAGTTGTTTATCTACAGATTCTATTGTAACAACTGGTGCTTTACCTTTAGCTGTTTCTGCAGTTACCTTAACTTCTTCTGGAACTTGAAGGATAATCGGGTGAGAGTACCCAACTGATAAAGTCAAAATTTGACCTTGAACATCAGCTCTGTAACCTACTCCTATTACTTCAAGTACCTTCTTGTACCCTTCCGATACACCAACAACCATATTTTGCACTAACGCTCTGTAAAGACCGTGTTTTGCTCTATGATCTGGTGCGTCCGATTCGCGGTTAAATGTGATTTCTTCACCGTCGATAACAACTTCAATAGCTGAATCGATTTCTTGAGTTAAAGTTCCCTTAGGACCTTTAACTGTTAAGAGGGTTCCATCCATTTTTATTTCTACACCACTCGGGATGCTTACTGGGGATTTACCTATCCTTGACATTACTTAATAAATTTCAATTAATTAATAAACGTAACAAAGAACTTCACCTCCAATATTTTGAACTCTTGCTTCCTTATCTGTCATCAACCCTTTTGAAGTTGAAACGATAGCGATACCAAGCCCATTCAAAACACGCGGCATTTCTTTTGAATTACTATACTTTCTTAATCCTGGTGAAGATATACGCTCAATTTTCGTGATCGCTGGAACCTTCGTTGATGGATTATATTTAAGCGCAATTTTTATTACTCCTTGCTTATCATCCTCTTCTACTTTGTAGTTCGTAATGTATCCTTTTTCAAAAAGGATTTTCGACATTGCTACTTTTACGTTTGAAGAAGGGATTTCAACAACTTTCTTGCTTACGCTACTCGCATTTCTAATACGAGTTAAAAAATCTGCTATTGGATCTGTATTCATATCTTTTATTCTTACTATAAGATTACCAACTTGCTTTTTTAATACCAGGAATTTTTCCTGCTAAAGCCATTTCTCTAAAAGTCACACGAGAAATACCAAATTGTCTGATATATCCTTTTGGACGACCTGTTAAGTTACAACGATTGTGTAATCTAACTTTTGAAGAGTTTAAAGGCAATTTTTGAAGAGCTTCCCAGTCACCAGCTTCTTTCAAAGCTTTACGTTTCTCAGCATACTTTTCAACTAAAGCTTGTCTTTTGCGCTCACGCGCTTTCATTGATTCTTTTGCCATAATTACTATTATTTTGTGAATGGAAATCCGAATGCATCTAATAATGCTTTTGCTTCTTCGTCATTTGGTGATGAAGTTACAAACGTAATGTCCATTCCTAAAATTTTGTTTACTTTGTCTATATCGATTTCAGGGAAGATGATGTGTTCTTTAACACCCATGTTAAAGTTTCCACGTCCATCAAAACCTTTTGCCGGCACACCTCTGAAGTCACGAGTACGAGGTAGAGCAATTGAGATCAAACGATCCAAAAACTCATACATATTGTCTCCTCTCAATGTAACTTTTGTTCCAACAGGCATTCCTTTTCTTAACTTAAAGTTAGAAACGTCTTTTTTGGAAAGTGTAGCTACAGCTTTCTGACCAGTAATTAGAGCGATATCACCTAAAGCAGCATCGATAATTTTCTTATCAGCTACCGCTTCCCCAATACCTTGTGAAATAATAATTTTCTCAATTCTTGGTACACGCATTACAGATTTATATCCGAATTGCTTTTGCAAAGCAGGAACTATTTCCTCTTTGTATTGTTTACTTAATCTTGGAATATAACTCATTACTAAATCTCTTCTCCTGTTTTCTTAGCGTAACGAACTAGCTTTCCATCCTTGTTTAATTTACGACCAACTTTTGAAGGTTGTCCGTTAATAACAAGCATGAGGTTGGAAATGTGAAGACCCGCTTCTTTCTCCACAATACCACCTTGAGGGTTTCTTGCATCTGGTTTAGTGTGACGCTTTATAATGTTCACGTTCTTAACCACTGCAACTTCCTTGTTTCTGTCAACTGAAAGAATCTCTCCTTCTTGACCTTTGTGTTCACCGCTAATTACCTTAACAGTGTCCCCAACTTTAATGTGTAATTTCTTCTGCATGAGTTTACTATTTTAAAGTACTTCAGGAGCAAGAGAAACAATCTTCATGTAATTGTGTTCTCGAAGCTCTCTAGCTACAGGTCCAAAAATACGAGTTCCTCTCATTTCTCCAGCTTGGTTTAATAAAACCACAGCATTATCATCAAAACGAATGTATGATCCATCTGGACGACGAATTTCCTTTTTCGTTCTTACTATCACAGCCTTGGCTACTTGTCCTTTTTTGACGTTCCCAGCGGGCATTGCGTTCTTTACAGTAACTACAATCTTGTCACCTATCGAAGCTGACTTACGATTCGTACCCCCAAGGATACGAATACATAATACTTCTTTGGCTCCACTATTGTCAGCAACTGAAAGTCTTGATTCTTGTCTTATCATTGTGAATGATTATTTTGCTCTTTCAATAATTTCAATTAATCTCCAGTTCTTTGTCTTAGACAAAGGTCTGCACTCACGAACTTTAACTGTATCTCCTATGTTACAGTCGTTCTTTTCATCGTGGGCCACAAATTTAGTAGATTTTTTTATAAATTTACCATATTTTTCGTGTTTTACTTTTCTTTCTACTGTAATGACGATAGATTTCTCCATTAAGTTACTAGTAACAACACCCACTCTTTCTTTTCTTAAATGTTGATTTTCCATATCAAATCATCTGTGTTAATGCCGGCCTTATTAGGCTTGGCGATTTCTTTTGGTCAATTCTGTATTTAATCTTGCTATATCTTTTCTGATACTTCTAATCTGAAGAGGGTTCTCTAAAGGTGTCACTCTATGTGACAAAATTAATTTTTCCGACTTCTCTTTTGAAGTAATCAAACGATCTTTAAGATCCTCTAATGACAGTTGACTGATTTCTTCTTGTTTCATGTTCTAATTATTTTCCTGGAATTTCATAATCGTAACGCGTAACGAATTTACACTTTACAGGAAGCTTTTGAGCAGCCAAACGAAGTGCTTCTTTAGCAATTTCGTAAGATACTCCGTCCGCTTCGAATAAAATTCTTCCTGGTTCTACTACTGCAACCCAATGGCTCGGAGCTCCTTTACCCTTACCCATACGTACCTCTGCAGGTTTAGACGTAACTGGTTTGTCTGGGAAAATACGGATCCACACTTTACCCTCTCTCTTCATGTATCGAGTAACGGCGATACGTGAAGCTTCGATTTGTCTAGATGTGATCCAAGCTGGTTCCAAGGTTTTAATACCAAAAGATCCGAAGGCAATGGTGCTACCACGTTGGGCAAGACCTTTGTTTCGTCCCTTTTGCATTCTTCTAAATTTGGTTTTCTTTGGTGATAACATTTTCAGTACTTTTTAAGAATTCAACTTATTTTTTCTTTCTTTTTGCACCACCTGGACGACGACCAGGACCTTTCTTCTGAGCGTGAAGCTCAATATTTGGAGAAAGATCTCTTTTACCGTAAACCTCACCTTTACAAATCCATACCTTAAATCCGATACGACCGTAAGTTGTGTGAGCCTCAGCTAATGCATAATCAATATCAGCTCTGAAAGTGTGTAAAGGAGTTCTACCTTCTTTAAACATTTCGCTACGTGCCATTTCCGCACCATTTAGACGACCTGATATTTTTACCTTGATTCCTTCAGCGCCCATTCTCATCGTAGAAGCTACAGCCATTTTAACTGCTCTACGGTAAGAAATACGTGCTTCAAGTTGACGTGCTAAGTTGTCCGCAACTAATTGAGCATCCAATTCTGGACGTTTGATCTCAAAGATGTTGATTTGGATTTCTTTGTTTGTCAATTTTTTAAGCTCTTCTTTAAGCTTATCAACCTCTTGACCACCTTTACCAATAATCACTCCTGGACGCGATGTATTGATAGTAACAGTAACCAATTTTAAAGTTCTTTCGATAATGATCTTAGAGATACCTGCATTCGATAAACGTGTCTTAAGGTATCTTCTGATTTTATCATCCTCGACAATTTTATCAGAATAGTCAGAACCTCCATACCAGTTGGATTCCCAACCTTGGATATATCCTAATCTGTTTCCTATTGGATTAGTTTTTTGTCCCATTTTCTAATTTTTTACTCCGTCCACTACTATTCGTACGTGGTTAGATCGTTTTCTAATTCTATGCGCTCTTCCTTGTGCAGCTGGATGAATTCTTTTCAGCATCCCCGCTTCTGAAACTTCAATTGTTTTAACAATCAATGTTTGGTCCTCCAAGCTAGCATCCTCATTCTTAGTTTCCCAGTTAGCAATTGCTGAACGCAATAACTTTGAAAGACTAACAGAAGCTACTTTTGGATTATGTTGCAAAATATTTAGCGCCTTGTTTACTTCTACTCCGCGGATTTGGTCAGCGACCAATCTCATTTTTCGAGGAGCAATTGGAGAGTTATTAAGGATTGCAAATGCAATTGCCTTATTAGCTTCCTTTCGTTCATCCGCTCTTAATTTTTTTCTTACACCCATGATTCGAAGGTTTTATTATCTTCTTTTATCTTTTTTATTACCAGCATGTCCTCTGAAGTTACGCGTTGGTGCGAATTCTCCAAATTTATGCCCTACCATGTTCTCAGTAACGTAAACTGGAATAAATTTATTCCCGTTATGAACAGCGATTGTAAGCCCAACAAAATCAGGTGTAATCGTAGAGGCACGAGACCAAGTTTTAATTACGTTTTTTGAATTTGTTGCTTGTGCTTCATCCGCCTTTTTCATCAACTTGTAATGAACGAATGGCGGTTTCTTAAGTGATCGACTCATATCCTATTTCTTTCTTTTCTCGATGATAAACTTATCTGAATATTTCTTCAGTGAACGTGTCTTGTATCCTTTAGCAGGAATACCATTACGAGATCTTGGATGACCTCCTGCGTGACGACCTTCACCACCTCCCATAGGGTGGTCAACCGGGTTCATCACAACACCACGAACACGAGGACGACGACCTAACCATCTTGTACGTCCTGCTTTACCAGAACGAGTTAAGCTGTGGAAGTGGTTTGAAACCGTTCCAACTGTAGCTAAGCAAGTTGTTAAAATCATACGTACTTCACCAGATGGCATTTTGAAAATACCATATTTACCTTCTCGAGCAATAAGCTGAGCAGAAGTACCAGCACCACGAGCGATAGAACCACCTTTACCAGGTTTTAATTCTACGTTGTGAACTGTAGTTCCTAATGGAATGTCAGCAATATACATTGCATTTCCAACATTAGGTTGTGCATTTTTTCCAGAGATAACAACGTCATCCACTTTAAGTCCTTCCGGAGCTATAATGTAACGTTTCTCACCATCAGCGTAAAAAAGTAATGCGATATTCGCAGTACGATTTGGATCGTACTCAATACTTTTTACTGTAGCAGGAATATCCATCTTATCTCTTTTAAAATCGATAACACGGTATTTATGCTTATGACCTCCCCCTAAATAACGCATTGTCATACGACCACTATTGTTTCTCCCTCCTGACTTCTTGTGAGAAGAAATTAGAGATTTCTCAGGTGTTGACGTCGTGATTTCAGAGTAATCACTGATGATTTTGTGTCTTTGCCCTGGAGTTGTAGGCTTGAATTTTTTAAGACCCATTTCTTTTTAATTAAACATTAGTAAATAAATCAATCGTTTCTCCTTCGGCAACTGTAACGATAGCTTTCTTAAAGCGCTTATCACGTTGCTCAACGACACCTTTGTTAGTAAATTTAACAGAGGCTTTTCCACCGCCATAATTCATTGTACGTACTGACTCTACAGTCACTCCGTACATTCTCTCGACAGCATTTTTAATTTCAATCTTATTCGCTCTGTGGTCAACGATAAAAGTGAACATGTTTAAGTCTTCACTTTTTAAAGTTGCCTTCTCGGTAATAAGAGGTTTTTTAATAATTGTGTACATCCCCAATTAGTTTAAAATCTTTTCAATAACTTCTACTGCTTCTTTAGCAATAATTACTTTTCTTGCATTCAATACGTCGTATGTATTCAAAGAGTCAGCTGAAACAACCTTAGCTTTCGTTAAGTTCTTCGCTGATTTGTATGCATTATCATTAGCATCTGCAACAACGAATAAAACTTTAACATCTTCTAACTTCAGTGCAGTTAAAATAGATTTAAACTCTTTTGTCTTAGGCGTATCAAACTTCAAACCATCTAAAATAAATAGACTCTCATCATTCACCTTGTAAGTCAAAGCAGATTTTCTTGCTAATCTCTTTAATTTAGTATTCAATTTGAAACTGTAGCTTCTTGGACGTGGGCCAAAAATAGTACCACCACCAACAAAAACTGGTGACTTTAAAGAACCCGCACGAGCTCCTCCTGTACCTTTTTGTTTCTTAATTTTTCTTGTACTCTTAGAAACTTCAGCTCTTTCTTTAGCCTTATGTGTACCTTGACGTTGATTGGCAAGGTATTGTTTTACGTCTAAATAAATCGCGTGATCATTCGGTTCAATTCCATAAATTGATTCAGAAAGAACGATCTTGTCTGAAGTAGCTTTCCCTTTTGTATCTAATACTTTTGCTTCCATTACTTCTCAATTATTACGGTTGAACCTTTAGAACCTGGTATAGATCCTTTTACTACTAAAATATTCTTTTCAGAAATAACCTTTAAAACCTCTAGGTTTTGGATAGTTACTTTGTAATTACCCATTTGACCAGCCATCTTCTTACCTTTGAAGACACGTCCTGGTGTAGATGCCATTCCGATTGAACCAGCTGTTCTTCCAACCCCCCCGTGACCGTGAGTGCTTTCTCCAACACCGGCAAAACCGTGCTTTTTAACAACACCTTGGAAACCTTTACCTTTAGAGATACCTGATACATCAATGTAATCTCCTTCTTTAAAAATTTCTGCAGTGATGACATCACCTAATTTTAAATCATCTCTAAAAGATTTAAATTCAACTACATCCATCTTAGGAGTAGTATTTGCTTTCTTGAAGTGACCTTGTAGAGCGGCTGGAGTATTCTTTTCTTTTCTCTCACCAAATCCTACTTGGATAGCATCGTAACCATCCAAATCCTTCGTCTTAACTTGTGTTACAACACAAGGACCAGCCTCTATCACCGTGCATGGCGTTGCCTTACCCTCGGCACAGTAGATACTAGTCATTCCGACTTTTTTTCCAATAATTCCTGGCATTCTTTACTATATTTATAATTAAACTTTTATTTCTACGTCAACCCCACTTGGTAACTCTAAACGCATTAGCGCATCAACAGTTTTAGCTGAAGAACTGTAAATATCTAACAATCTCTTGTAAGAACACAGTTCGAATTGCTCACGTGCTTTTTTGTTAACGTGTGGTGATCTCAATACAGTATAAATTCTCTTGTGAGTAGGTAATGGAATTGGTCCACTAACAACAGCACCAGTAGTTTTTACTGTCTTTACGATTTTCTCAGCTGACTTGTCAACTAGATTGTAATCGTAAGATTTTAGCTTTATTCTAATTTTTTGATTCATTCTTATTTTAATTAAGCTGTAATATTTCCTTTAATTTTCGCAACTACTTCGTCAGCAATATTCTTTGGACAAACGTCGTAGTGAGAGAACTCCATTGTAGAAGTTGCTCTACCTGAAGAAAGCGTTCTTAATGTAGTAACGTAACCGAACATTTCAGATAATGGAACAGTAGCCTTAACCACTTTCGCACCTGAACGATCGTCCATTCCTTGCATTTGACCACGTCTTCTATTCAAGTCACCAACAACATCCCCCATATTTTCTTCTGGAGTAACTACTTCTAATTTCATCAACGGCTCTAACAACTCTGGGCGAGCTTTAGGAAGAGCTTCACGATAAGCCATCTTAGCAGCTAATTCGAAAGATAATGAGTCAGAGTCAACCGCGTGGTAAGAACCATCTAGTAACTCAACTACTAATGAATCAACTGGGTATCCAGCTAAAACACCATGCTTCATTGCTTCTTTGAATCCTTTTTCTACTGAAGGGATATATTCTCTTGGAACGTTACCACCTTTAATACTGTTGATAAACTCAAGACCAGTCTTAGTATCGTCAGTTTGTGGACTGATTTTAACAAGAATGTCAGCGAATTTACCACGACCACCAGATTGTTTCTTGTAAACCTCTCTATGTTCAACAGAAGCAGAAATTTGTTCTTTATAAGATACTTGTGGCTCACCTTCGTTCACCTCAACTTTAAATTCACGCTTTAAACGCTCAATTAAAACCTCCAAGTGTAACTCTCCCATTCCTGAGATAACAGTTTGACCAGTCTCATCGTTTGAAGAAACTTGGAAAGTTGGATCCTCTTCAGATAATTTATTTAATCCGTTTGATAATCTATCAACGTCCGCCTTAGTTTTTGGCTCAATAGCGATACCAATAACTGGTTCTGGGAATGACATTGACTCAAGAACGATTGGGTGTTTTTCATCACACAATGTATCACCTGTACGAATATCTTTAAATCCTACAGCAGCTCCAATATCACCAGCCTCTAATACTTCGATAGAGTTTTGTTTACTTGAGTGCATTTGAAACAAACGTGAAATACGTTCTTTCTTTTCTGTACGTGTATTAAATACGTATGAACCAGCCTCAATTTTACCTGAGTAAGTTCTAACGAAACATAAACGTCCTACGAATGGGTCAGTTGCAATCTTAAATGCTAATGCAGCAGTCGGCTCACTAACTGATGGTTTTCTAATTTCAGGTTCACCCGTATCAGGGTTTGTTCCTTCAATCCCTTCTACGTCTAATGGAGAAGGTAGAAACGCCATAACTGCATCCAATAATTTTTGAACACCTTTATTTTTGAAAGATGATCCACATAAAATTGGATTAATGCTCATGTTGATAGTTGCAACACGAATAGCAGCCATAATTTCATCAGATGTAATTGACGCTGGATCTTCAAAGAATTTCTCCATCAAAGTGTCATCAGATTCAGCAACCGCTTCGATTAAGTTGTTTCTGTATTCTTCAACTTGCTCTAACATATCATCTGGCATATCGATTTCTCTGTATGTCATACCGAAGTCATCAGCATCCCATGTGATAGCTTTGTTAGTAATCAAGTCAACAACTCCCATGAAAGTATCTTCCGATCCAATAGGTAAAACTAATGGAACTGGATTACCTCCTAATCTTTCTTTAATCTGTGCGATAGTACCATAAAAATCTGCTCCAGCACGGTCCATTTTATTAATGAAACCTAATCTTGGAACACCGTACTTATCAGCTTGTCTCCAAACAGTTTCTGATTGAGGCTCAACACCTGATGCAGCACAGAATAATGCTACAGCACCGTCAAGAACACGTAAAGAACGCTCAACCTCTACTGTAAAGTCAACGTGACCTGGAGTATCAATAATATTAATTTTGTATTGTTCGTCATTATATGTCCAGAATGCGGTCGTAGCAGCAGAAGTAATTGTAATACCTCTTTCTTGCTCCTGATCCATCCAGTCCATAACAGCTGAACCATCATGCGTCTCACCAAGTTTATGGCTAATTCCTGTGTAAAACAAGATTCTTTCAGTAGTTGTTGTTTTACCAGCATCTACGTGAGCCATAATCCCAATGTTTCTTGTATATTTTAAATCTCTTTTTGACATAATATTTAATTTTTAGAATCTAAAGTGTGAGAATGCTTTGTTAGCCTCCGCCATTCTTAAAGTATCTTCTTTCTTTTTGAAAGCAGCACCTTCTTCTTTAGAAGCCGCAATTAACTCATTCGCTAAACGCATCGCCATAGTCTTCTCGTTACGTCTACGTGCAAAAGTAATCATCCACTTCATAGCTAATGATTGCTTTCTACCTTCACGAACTGGAGTAGGAATTTGGAAAGTTGCACCTCCAACACGACGGCTTCTAACCTCTACGCTCGGTGTAATATTCTCTAGTGCTTTTTTAAACACATCAATTCCTGCTTGTCCTTCAAGTTTTTGCTCTATAATTTCAATTGAATCATAGAAAATCTTGAACGCTAAACTTTTCTTACCGTCAAGCATTAAGTTGTTTACAAACTTAGTTACTTGTTTATCATTGAACCTTGGATCTGGAAGGATTTCAATTTTTTTCGCTTTTCTTCTTCTCATGATTACTTTTTAGCTTTTGGACGTTTAGTACCATATTTAGATCTACGTTGAGTTCTTCCCTCAACACCCGCAGTGTCTTCTGCACCACGAACGATGTGATAACGCACACCTGGAAGGTCTTTTACTCTACCACCACGAACTAACACCATAGAGTGCTCCTGTAAGTTGTGTCCTTCTCCTCCAATGTAAGCATTCACCTCTTTACCATTTGTCAAACGAACTCTGGCTACCTTTCTCATTGCCGAATTTGGCTTCTTAGGTGTAGTGGTGTACACACGCACACATACTCCTTTCCTCTGCGGACAAGAATCAAGTGCAGCTGACTTGGTCTTCTTTACCGGGGCTGTTCTGCCTTTACGAACTAATTGCTGAATAGTTGGCATACTTTTATTTTAAATTATTAATAAATACAATTTTACCTCTAAATACACTTAGAGGGGTGCAAAGGTAGATATAAAAAATTAAATTCCAATTATATTTTGAGAAAAATGTTGATTTTTAACACTCAAGCGTTAAAAAGTATTTTTCTTAAGGTGATAGGTTGAAACAAAAACTTAATAAAACATCGTTTTCTTTGTGCTTCAAAAGTAAAGTAAATATAGTTTAAACAATCTTTATATGTCAACTTTATTTTAAATTTCTCATAAAATCATGCTTTAATTTTTTTTTAAAACCTTTTCATAGAAAAAAACTATTCAAATGAAGTTAAACACACCTACTTTCACCGTTTAAACCGTTTAATACCTTAGAATAGAAACGTTCAATAAAAATTCTAATGTTTCCTTTAAATAATAGTCCTAACTTTCTATCTTTGTTTTTATGGGATATCTTGAAAAACTAAATGAAAGCCAACGGCTGGCTGTAGAGAATATAAATGGTCCAATGATGGTGATTGCTGGAGCAGGCTCTGGAAAGACGCGTGTTCTTACCTATAGAATTGCACACCTTATCAATTCGGGAGTAGATCCATTTAACATCTTAGCATTGACCTTTACCAACAAAGCGGCAAAGGAAATGAAAGACAGAATTAACCAAATCGTTGGGGGAACAGAAGCAATGAATATTTCTATGGGAACATTCCACTCTGTCTTCGCTAGAATTTTACGATACAATGCAGAAAAATTAGGATATCCTTCTAATTTTACGATATACGATACACAGGACACCAAAAGTTTACTTAAAACAATCATCAAGGAATTTGGATTGGACGACAAGGTGTACAAACCCAATAATGTTTACGGAAGAATCTCAAGCGCAAAGAATAATTTAATTTCTCCTGCCGCTTACGAGGACAACGTCAACATAATGTCAGAAGATGCGATTTCCCAAAAACCAGAATTGTATAGAATATATAAGGAGTACCAAAGTAGATGTTTTAAGGCTGGAGCAATGGACTTCGATGACTTGCTTTTCCAGACAAACGTTTTACTCAGAGACTTTCCAGATGTTTTGCATGTTTACCAAAATAAATTTAAATACATTCTCGTGGATGAGTATCAGGATACAAACTATTCCCAGTACCTTATCGTTAAAAAACTTGCCGCCATTTTTGAAAACATATGTGTAGTTGGAGATGATGCACAGAGTATATATTCATTCCGTGGAGCAAACGTTGAAAATATTCTTAACTTCAAAAAAGACTATCCAGATTACAAGTTATTTAAATTAGAGCAAAACTATAGAAGTACCAATACAATAGTAAAGGCAGCCAATAGTATCATCAAACATAATAAAGACCAGATTCAAAAAGAAGTTTGGACGCACAATGTCGAAGGTGATAAAATCAATGTGATTCGCTGTTTAACAGATAATGAAGAAGGTAGAATTATTGCCAATAAAATTTTCTCAACTAAGCAACAAGAAGGTTTAGAGTTTAAAGATTTTGCTATATTATATAGAACAAATGCACAATCTCGTTCATTTGAGGAAGCCTTAAGGAAGTTAAGTATACCTTATAAGATATATGGAGGTCTATCCTTCTACCAAAGAAAGGAAATCAAGGACATCATCGCCTACTTTAGATTGACGATTAATCCGAAAGATGAGGAAGCATTGATGAGGGTTATCAATTATCCAAAAAGAGGAATTGGTGCTACTTCGTTAGAGTCAGTTTCATTAGCAGCACGACAATACGATGTTGCTATTTGGGATGTTATTTCTGACTTTGACAGATTCCCTGTTAACATCAATACAGGAACGAAAAATAAAATCACTCAGTTTGTAAACAAAATAAAGGATTATTCCTTAATGCATGAAGTTGTTCCTGCTGATGAATTAGCCAATAAGATAGCGCAGTCTTCTGGAATCATGAAGGATTTATATGACGACAAGTCTCCTGAAGGAGTAGCTCGATATGAAAACATTCAAGAATTATTAGCCGGGATAAAGGGCTTCTCAGCTCAGCAAGAGGAAAAACAAGAAATAGGACATTTGAGTGACTTCCTTATTGACGTAGCATTATTAACAGATGCCGATACCGAAAAAGAGGAAGATGTAAATACCGTTTCTCTAATGTCTATTCACGCAGCAAAGGGACTTGAGTTTCCACACGTATATGTTGTTGGATTGGAGGAGAATTTATTCCCTTCTCAATTTTCTCTAACATCTAGAGCAGAATTAGAGGAAGAGCGAAGATTGTTCTATGTTGCCATTACACGAGCGGAAAAAAACTGTACCATCTCTTACGTAACGAGTAGATACCGTTGGGGACAATTAATAACGGCTGAACCAAGTAGGTTTATATCTGAAATTGATAAAGAGTTTATAACACATGAGAATGAAATTAGAGGTGGCTCAGGTGGTAGATCTTTAAGTGGCTACCAACGTCCTTCAATTGAGAAGTCGGCAAGTTCAAGCTTTGGTAAAAATCCGAGCCCTGCTCCAACAAGAAACTTGATTCCTTTAAAGAAAACAAGTTCTGGTGCAGTTTCCTTATCTCGTGCTGAATCAAAAGGTTCATCTGTTAAGGAAGGTGACAACGTTGAGCACGATAGATTCGGAAAAGGTAAAGTACTTAAGGTGGTTGGACAAGGTCAAGATCAAAAAGCAGAAGTGTTTTTCCCTACACATGGTAGGAAAATGCTAATATTAAGATTCGCAAAACTTACCGTAACTAACGAATAAAAGCAAAGTATTATAAAACAAAAAACGACTCATTTGAGTCGTTTTTTTTATGCTTAATATTTTCAATTAGTCTTTCACAGACTAAGGAATCTTCCATCCTTTAAGAAGGATTTCGTAAATGTCCATACTCGCTTTATCACCTTCGATGTGATAAGTAGATAAGAATGCTTTTTCAAACTCTGGGTAGTATCTAAAGAATACATCATCGTTTACAGTGTTGAAGTTCGGTCCTAAGTTTCTTGGGTCTGACCAAGTGTTTCCTAAATTCTCAGTTACATAAATATCATATCCCCCCATTCCTTTTCTACTATCAGAAGAGAAGAATAAGTATCTTCCATCAGCTGTGATAAATGGAGTTGTTTCGTTACCTGGCGTATTTACGTTCATCGGCAATTTCTTAGCTGTCCCCCACTTTCTTCCTTCTTTGGTAACCACATAAATATCAGACTTCGTTTTCATTCCATCTCTATCACTTACGAAGTACATTGTATTACCATCTGCAGTTAAGGTTGGTGAACCATCAAAGAAAGTTGTATTAATCGTTTTATTTTTAATTGGCTTTGGCGTTGACCATCTCCCCTCTTCAGTTTTTTCAGATACACAGATGTCAGAACTTTTTGTTGTTTTTTTAATATCTAAAACTGAAGTATTCACAGTTAAGTAAGCAGTCATTCCATCTGCTGTCAAATGTCCAATCGCATCAAACCCTTCAGAGTTCATTCTTTCGATATCGTTTGTTGGATCCCCCCAATCTTCTCTATCTTCTCTCCAGTTAGCAACATATACATCTTCAAAATATCTTTGGTCGTCTGGATTCAAGTTTCCACCCTTAGTATCTGGTCTTCTAGAAACAAAGTAAAACTCTTTTCCATCAGCAGAAAGGAAAGGTGCGTAATCATCGTAACCTGAATTGATAAAGTCATTCATCAATTCTTTTGAATACTTTAATTCTTCCTTTGAAACAGAAATAGCATATTCCACTTCCTCCATCTTCTGACGTAAGTTGTATGCATTCTTTTTAGCAACAGACAATTGAATTTCTGCTAGATTGTAGTTCATACGCGCGCTATCCAGAATCCCCTGTCTATGGTAAGCCTTCGCAAGTAAGAAAAACACGTCTCCATCTGTCGCCTTACTTAAAGCTTCAGCAATTTTACCATATCTCAAAGCATACCCATAATTATCTAAAGCATAATGTGCCTCACCAATCCAGTAAGCTGCTTTATGGTTGTACTTGTCTCTAACAAAAGCTTCTCTAAATCTTCTCAAAGCATCGCGAGTTTTACCTTGGTCAATTGCTTTTCTTCCCTCATCAATTAAGTAAACTGCCGCAATTTTATCAGCAACTGAGGAACTAGAATCCGTTGGCAATGGGTTTTTCACCTCACTAGCAAAAGAGTTTGCGCTTGTTAAAAGCACACCAAATAAAAAGGTATAAATTAGTTTCATAAATCTATATTAAATTAAAGTGATTTCAAAATCAACACTATAATAAGCAGCAAAGATAAAACTTTGCATCTATCTACCATAAATTTCGTACCAAAATTAAAAATTAAGCTTTTGAATACTACAATATAGTGATATTTCGCCTACATTTATAGGTAATCGGTAAAAATAAAGCACTAAAATAAAATTTCCTAAACGAATTCTTATCTTTGCTCTTTTCATTATTAATAAAATACGGTTATGGAATTAAATTCACTTACAGCTATTTCTCCAATCGATGGTAGATACAGAAGAAGAGTCCAAGAATTATCAGCTTATTTTTCTGAATATGCATTGATTAAATACAGAGTGCTTGTTGAAATCGAGTATATCATAGCATTAGCGAATAGTGAAATTTTACCTTTAGCAGACTTCCCTGAAAGTAGTTTTGACAAATTGCGTGCGGTTTACCAAAACTTCACAGAAGAAGATGCACTAACAATCAAAGCGACTGAACGTGTAACCAATCACGACGTTAAAGCTGTAGAGTATTTTGTTAAAGAAAAAATGGAACTTTTGGATTTAGGCCAGTATGTGGAATTTATCCATTTCGGTCTAACTTCCCAAGACATCAACAACACCGCTTATCCGCTTATGGTAAAAGAGGCTGTTGAAAAAGTATATATTCCAGAGTTATTAGCAGTATTAGACATATTAAAACAATATTCTGAAGATTGGAAAGATGTCCCTATGCTGTCAAGAACCCATGGTCAGCCGGCAACTCCAACAAGATTAGGAAAGGAAATATATGTTTTTCATGAACGATTAACGATTCAGTTAAAGCAATTGAAAGCAGTTCCTTTTTCTGCTAAATTTGGTGGAGCAACAGGAGGATTAAATGCACACTACGTTGCTTTCCCTAATAAAGACTGGGTTAACTTCGCGAATCAATTCGTAGAAAAACACCTTGGTCTAACAAGAAGTCAAACGACAACACAGATTGAACATTATGACAATTTAGCTGCACTATTCGATGCTATGAAGCGTATCAACAATATTCTTCTTGATTTGAGCAGAGATATGTGGACCTATATTTCTATGGAATATTTCAAACAGAAGTTAAAAGAAGGAGAAATTGGTTCTAGTGCCATGCCACACAAAGTAAATCCTATCGATTTTGAGAATGCAGAAGGGAATTTAGGAATGGCATCAGCAATGCTTGAACATTTCTCAGCTAAACTGCCAATTTCTAGATTACAAAGAGACCTATCAGACTCTACAGTTTTAAGAAACCTAGGCGTACCTATCGCACATGCGGTGATTGCATTCAAGTCAACACAAACAGGTTTAAATAAGTTACTTTTAAACAAAGCAGCTTTTGAGGAAGACTTGGAGAATAACTGGGCGGTTGTAGCGGAAGCGATTCAAACTATTTTGAGAAGAGAAAAATATCCAAAGCCTTACGAAGCATTAAAAGATTTAACCAGAGTAAATACAAAAATCACAAAGGAAATCGTACATCAATTCATCGATGGTTTAAATACAAATGAGGAAGTAAAACAAGAATTAAAACAAATCTCTCCGCATAACTTTACAGGATTTTAATTTGCAAGGAGACGATCAAAGAAGGTCAGTGAAAGAGATGAATACTTTAATTCATAAAGACTTTACATAATTTACAGATATTTTTTACGTTATTGTAATACATTTTAAGGTTAACTTCACAAGATGAATAGATTTTTAACAGGTTTTACTCTTTTTAGTCTCATTTGGGGAATTACGTTCATTGGTATTGCTCAGCAAGCAAGTGAATTTAATAATATTTTCTTTGGAGATATTCAAAAGTCAAAGAATACGGTTAGAAGTTTACAGGAAACAAAAGACGGTAATATACTTTGCGTTCAAAGTGACAACTCCTTCTTTAGAGGACTTTCTAAGAAAAATAACGATCTAACTTTTGATTATATCAATGACTTATCGCTACCCAAATCAAAGCCTGCCAATTATTATGGAGATGGAAAGAAATCAAAATTCATCAACTATACATTTTTAGGAGATCAAATTCTTGGTTTATCTTATAAGACCACTGCCCTACATAGAGGTCCTGAATTTTTCTACCACATTATCAATCCGAAATTTCAAGAAAAAAGCAACCACGGGTTTCCAGTATCAATCTTTGATGCTCGATTTAATACCTTAGACTATTCTAGATTCGCAATGATTAGCAAGGACGATGCAAGTTATGCAGCTGCCATATACTTCCCGCATTCGAAGGCAAACGAGAACAGTCATATATCGTATGCGATATTTAAGGATGATTTCTCTGCTCCTAGCCAATACAATCTTATTTATCCGTATCCTTCAAGAGTTTTCGAACCCATAGACTTCAACATTATAGACAAAGAAATGCAATTATTTTTCACAGGACATTATGCAACTACCGCTAGGGGAAACAGAATACAATTGGAACAGAACTTCGACTTTATTAATATCAATCATCTAGACAACAACAAACTGACAACGACAACTTTCCAAAGTCCAGGTCTATTCTTTGTCGATGTAAAACTATATACAGAAGACGACAAGATGCTATTGATTGGACTTTATTCTTCTCAAGCAACAGGAATTATCGAGGGAACCTTCTCTGTCAACATCAACCAAGAAGGTGAAATTGAAAACCAAGTCTTCACACAATTTCCTCCAAACGTGAAGTTCGACTTGCAAGAATACGAAAAATCACTTGCTTCAAGTCTTAGGTTTTCTCAAGTAGAATATGCTAAATTCAACATCATAGATGCCAAGATGGTGGATGATGGAATGGTTATCGTTTCAGAATTTAAAGCAGTTGAATATCGCTATAGTGGTTCTGACATGCCAGGAAGCACATCAGTTGTGGACACATACTATTGGCGAGGTGATATCATGGTAAGTAAAACAGATACCCTAGGGAATTTAGTTTGGACAACCACCTTCCCTAAAACACAACGGACCATTAACGATGGCGGATATTTCTTATCAGCTTCAACTTACTTTAGCGAAAGTAATCTGCATTTATTTTTCAATGACAATGCAGGTAATTACAATCAAGAAGGAAATTACATACTCAATTATGAAAGACCAGACTTTACGAAATTGGGGAATTTAAAAAACACAATTGGCCATGTAGATGTTGATATGTCAACTGGCGTATCGAGTAGGAAGACAATTATTGGTCGATCTGAATCCAATGTGATTTTCGTTCCACAACTCTCAGTTCCTCTTCCAGAAAAGAATAAAATGATTATTTACGGAGTCAATGGAAATAGACATAGGATAGGTTATTTAACCTTTTTAAAATAATCTCCCCCTATTATTCATTCTTCTTTTTAATTTTGTTAAAAATATTATAGATTAGCATGACATTATATAAAAGGTATATCCTTCAAGTAGTATTTGTTTTTAGTGTTTCTATCGTTTCTTTTGGACAAAGAGATGTTAGTGAAGCTATTGCTACTCCATATGTAGGAATTCAATACGGAGCCAACTGGACAGCTGGAGATTTGGCAGAGCGATACGGTTTTACCAACAGTATTGGAACTTATGCAGGGTACAAATTGAAAAGCAATTGGGTTTTTGGAATCGATGGAAATTTTTTATTTGGAAACGATGTGAGAATAGAAGGTGTGATGCAAAATCTAATGGATAAAAATGGATTCATCCTTAATTCATCTGGAGAACCTTCTAGTGTATTACTTCTGAGCAGAGGATTTAACGTAAACTTTGCAGTGAGTAAAATCATTCCAGTTTGGGGATCCAATCCAAACTCAGGAATTATGATTCAGCTAGGAGCAGGATATCTATGGCATAAGTTAAGAATTGAAGCACAAAAAGACGAAGTACCACAAATCGAAGGAGATTACAAGAAAGGTTATGACCGATTAGCCATTGGAATGAACGTTTCAGAATTTATTGGTTACAACTATATGGCCAATAGAGGAATTTTAAACTTCTACGCAGGATTTTATGCCATGCACGGTTTCACAAAAAATCAGCGAGATATCTCTTGGGATTTCCCGAATGACAAAGTGGACAAAAACCTAAGAATCGAACACTTAATTGGCGTTAAAGTTGGCTGGTTGATTCCAATCTACAAAAGACAAGCTAAGGATTATTACTTTAATTAAGATATGCTTTACAACATTGGAATAAGGTCATACGGATTAGCCGTTCGCGTAGCTTCACTTTTTAATGAAAAAGCGAAGTTATGGATAGCTGGTAGAAAAGACTATTGGAACAATTTACCGGATGTTAAAAACCGCAATGTTGTTTGGTTTCACTGTTCTTCATTGGGAGAATACGACCAGGGAAAACCCATCATGGAAAGATGGCGAATAGAGCATCCAGAAGATTATATACTTGTAACATTTTTCAGTCCTTCGGGATATGAAAACATCAAAGATAAATCAGTAGGCGACTATACTTGTTACTTACCGCTAGACACGCCGAAAAACGCCGAGAAATTCATTCAACATTTCCAGCCGAAAAATTCTTTCTTTATCAAATACGAAATTTGGATAAACTATATCAATGAAGCAAAGAAACACGGAAGTAAAGTTTATTCTATCAGTGCATCTTTTAGAGAGAACCAGCGGTTTTTCAAATGGTATGGTCAAAACTTCAGAAATGCCCTAAAGCAATTCGACCATATTTTCGTTCAAAAAGAAAGTAGTAAAGCATTGCTTAACAAGATTGACATTACCGCTGTTACCGTTTCTGGCGACACACGTTACGACAGAGTAATTCAAAGAGCACAAGAAAATAGAGAAAATGCCATAATCGCTCCTTGGGTGGAAGGCGAACAAGTTTTTATCGTTGGAAGTTCATGGGCGCCAGATGAAGAAATCATCATTCCTTATATCAACGATTTTAAGATTCAAAACAGAGTGATAATCGCGCCACACGATGTGAACGAAAGTAGAATTAAGGAAATAACGAGTAAATTAAAGGTGAGTTACCAACTCTACACCAAGGTTCAAAAAGGAGAAGCTCTAAAACCATTTACTACTGTTTTAATTATGGACTGTATCGGGGTTTTAGCAGAAGCGTATCGCTATGGAAACTTAGCTTATGTTGGAGGAGGATTTGGAACAGGATTACACAATATTTTAGAACCAGCAGCTTTTGGTTTGCCAGTTATCTTCGGTCCAAAGTTTAAAAAATTTCCAGAAGCACAAGACTTTATTGATGCAGAAATTGGAAACAGTTGTGACGACGGCAAATCCTTCTATGATGCTTACACTTATTATCTAGGAAATAAGCAAGCAACTGAGCGAGTAAAAAACTTTGTCAACAGTCAGAAGGGAGCAACTGAAATCATTATGCAAAAAGTGGTTAAGTAAAGGTTGATTTTCTGACTTCCGTGAATTAATATTTTACGACATTCTATAAAAACAAGAACAATAAAAGCTTTAGCTTATTTATGGTAGCAGGGCAGATAAACAGATGAGGATTATGGGAGAAATGTGTGTGTGTTTTATGGGCATAGAAACTTGTTACATATCCAGCAAACTAAGGTATATCCCCCAAAACGCTAGTTTTTCGAAGACTAAACCACTATGGACTTGAAGTCCATAGGTTTCCGTGACAGACTAAAAGTCCGTTTTTAAATATAATAGCCACGAATCACACAAATCCACACGAATGTATGATGAACATAAATAACTAAAAATTTTTAGAAACTAAAGTTGATGCACTGAAAGTGCATAGTTTTAAACTATTTTTGAGACCAATAAACTCTAGGAATACAATACAGTCCGACAAGTTTACAGGAGGTATTAAGAAACGCATTAAAAAAATCAGGAATTAAGAAACCTGTAACACTTCGTTGGCTGCGTCATAGTTTATGCAAATCATTTATTAGAAAACGGAACAGATCTCCGTTGCACTCAAGAACTATTAGAATACAACAGCTCTCGAACAACGGAAATATACACACATGTTAATAAACATGATGTTCAAAAACAAAAAATCCGTTTGATGATTTGTAAATGATAAAAAAAACCCTTCTCTTTGTAGAGAACTACATTTAAAAAAAACAATACAAAGTAGTTTTTTTTATAAGACTTGTATGGCTTTATATTTTAAGTAAGTTGTTTACAATATTAAAAATACACTGTAGTTAAAATTCAGTAAATATTAAACTCTACATATTATGCATACAAGTAGGAGGACAAAACCATATTAATAAGGAAGAAGCTTGGGATATTGAAGTCGGTCAAGAATATGTAAAAGTTGGTGTATATGATGACCCAATAAATTTAGACTTCTCTGGATTTTACTTTGGTATTTATTTAAAATTAGGAAAATAAAAAATTATGAAAACAATCAAACATTTAATTTCAGCAATCGCATTTATTGTTATCGCTCATTTTAATATTTCAGCACAAGACGTACTTATTTCTGTAATACCGAATAATCCGACAATAGAAGATGAAGTGAAAGTGTGCACTAATGTCTATTTCTTTTCTGTTGGAAGCTATCAAACACATACCCTCATTTGGGCAGGTGATAATCATCTAATAATAGATTTATATTATTCGCAAAGTGGGCAAGCTATGCCAACAAACTTTTATGACACTATTTCCATAGGTCAATTGTCAGAAGGATTATATACTGTAATAGCGAATTTAAAAGTGAAAGCATTTAATGCTCCTATTGACGACCTAAGTAAATATTACACTGAGGATAGTGATACCGTTATTTTTAGGGTCAACGAAGCTTTAAATATTCCAGAATATGATGAGAAAGTCAATGATTTGTCTATCTACCCTAATCCAACAGATGATATCCTAAATGTTCATTTTTCTTCCTCACTTGCCCAGCCTGAAATTGAGATTTATAACCTTGAAGGGAGATTAGTTTATAGACAGAAAAATATTCAATCCAATCAACAAGATATTTCAATTGATATATCCCAATTTTCTAAAGGCGTATATTTATTTACACTAAAGGATAGAAATAATATGATAACTAAGAAGTTTATTAAACAGTAAAGATTATGAAAAGAGTTCTGCTATTTATACTACCAATATTGTTCAATACTGTATCAGCGCAAGATAGTTATCCACTCATTTCCTTTGAATTAGGATATAATTATCAACAAACGAAAATGAAGGCTTTTAATCAAAATATCCTAGAACCCTTAGATAATAGCATTTATGGAATCATAGAGCCAATAAAAAAAAGTCAAAGTACTATGTAGTTGCTCGGGGGATACAATGGAATCAAACCTTTCCAATTAAAAGATTTGATAATTATTCATCGTATATTAAAAATAGACATGCACATATTAGTTCCTACTTTTCTTTCAAAAGATGATCAAACGAAAGTTAAAAAAGCTGTAAAATCATTAGATAAGCCAAAGCTAAAACTTACAAGCGACGATTTCACTTTATGTTAAAAGGCATCCAAAAAAAAGGCTGACTTTCATCAACCTTTTTATTTTCTTTCTATCCTACCATATTCTATTCTTTCTCTATCGCTTCGCTCATATCGAACAAGTGTCTTTCTGCGTGATAAGAAGATCTTACCAATGGTCCCGACTCAACAAATTTAAAGCCCATTTCAATTCCTATTCTTTTGTATTCATCAAATCGCTCTGGAGTTACAAACTCTGCAACAGGAAGATGTTTTGGGGTTGGTTGCAAATATTGACCTAAGGTAACAATATCCACACCTACCGAACGAAGGTCTTGCAATGTTTCAATTACCTCTTCGTGCGTTTCGCCTAAACCAAGCATAATACCCGACTTCGTTCGCATTCCCGCTTTTTTAATTCTAAATAAAGCTTCTAAACTTCTGTCGTATTTTGCTTGAATTCTAACCAATTTCGTTAGTCTTCGAACAGTTTCTAAGTTATGTGAAACAATCTCCGGCGCTTCGTCCAATAGGATTTGTAAATTCTCCCATTTTCCAGCAAAGTCAGGAAGTAATGTTTCCATTGTTGTTTCTGGCGATTGTGCTCTAACCGCTCTAACAGTTTGCGCCCAAATATTCGCACCTCCATCTTTTAAGTCATCCCTATCTACCGATGTAATTACGGCATGCTTCACATTCATCAAACGAATAGAACGCGCCACACGGCCTGGCTCAAATTCATCTACTTCCTCTGGTCGTCCTGTTTGAACAGCACAGAATCCGCATGAACGTGTACAGATATTACCTAAAATCATGAAAGTTGCAGTACCAGCACCCCAACATTCACCCATATTAGGACAACTTCCACTTTCGCAAATAGTATGTAATTTGTGTTCGTCAACTATTTTACGAACATTTCTATATGATTCACCTGTTGGCAGCTTTACGCGTAACCACTTCGGCTTTTGTATCTTAGTTTGTTTTACCTCTTTTTCAGCTTCCATAGCATCTAATTTTTTTCCTTTATATGGAATAATAGCGCAAAAATACGAACTATATTCTACTATAAAGACTATTTTTGTGTAATAAAAGTTTTACAAAAGTACATAAAAATTTAAGACTATGGCAACAGCAAAATCATCATACCTTGGAGAGCTAAGAGTATCTTCAACACATATCAATTCTGGAACGGTAATCGAAACAGATGCACCAGTTGATAATCACGGGAAAGGAACACGCTTTTCACCAACAGATTTATTGGCTACAGCATACTTAGATTGCATGATTACCATTATGGGAATCTACTGTGACAACCACAATTTAGAATTCAAACATTGTGAAGGAGAAGTAGAGAAAATCATGGCATCTAGCCCAAGAAGAGTATCACAACTAAACATTGTAATAGATTTAAGCGGAAATAACTGGACGGAAGATGAGAAAAAGCGTGTAGAGGCTGCTGGAAGAGCTTGCCCTGTTGCAAAAAGTGTTTCCCCAGACTTAATTGCCAACATCACATTCAAATATTAGTCATACATTCTGTATTTCTGGCTTAAAAATTGCTATTTAGGAAAGATAGCTAGTAATATCCTCTTTGTAAAGGTTGGAATGTTTATAAGATTCATTCTTAACATCCAAGAGAGCATCGATATTCAATAGCTTTACAGAATTATATAAAAAACAAAAAGCATGCGTTTACAACAAATTATTCTATTCGGATTTTTATTTCTAACAAGCAATATTTTTGCTCAATTTACCATGGAGGATTTCTTCCAAGAAAACGAAGCGCTTGACAAAGCAGTAGAAGAGCATTTCAATCGCTTAAAGCCAGGAGAAAAAGTAGCTCAATTAATCATGCCAGCCATCGGTGACTACGGCGATAAAGAAGACAAAATTGATGCTTGGGTAAAAGACAAAAAAATTGGAGGTCTACTCCTTTTGAATGGAACAAAAACGCAATTCACTGATTGGGTTAATAAATACAACAAAATCAATGAAGAAGAAGGAAATTTACCTTTTCTATATAGCGCTGATGCTGAGCCAAGTTTGATCAATAGAAAAATCAAGAACTCAACACCAGTTGCGAAAGCCAATACATTGAAAACAATCGAGGAAGTTAGAAGCGTTGCTGAGTTAATTTCTAAAGAATTAAATGAAATAGGAATCAATTATAACTTTGCGCCAGTTGTAGATATGTCTCCAAACAAAACGGTAGGTTGGAGAAGTTTCGGTCACGTTCCTGACAGTGTTATTCCTTGGTCGAATGCATTTATTCAGGAAACACAGAAACACAATATCATTGCTACGGCAAAGCATTTCCCAGGACACGGATACATTGAAGGAGATTCACATAAAAACCTTGTTTACATTAAAGGAGAAATGAGAGAGGTGAAGAATTACCCTAAACTTATTGAAGATGGTGTAATGAGTGTAATGATCGGACATATTGCAGTTGAAAACAATGGTCCATACGACACCAAAGGATTGCCTTCTTCTATTTCTAAAGAAATCGTTACAGACTTATTAAGAGATAGTTTAAACTTCCAAGGTTTAATCGTTACAGACGCTATGAATATGTTGGGAGTTTCTAAAGTTCCTAACTCAAACGTAAAAGCGATAGATGCAGGAATTGATATTCTATTAATGCCTTTAGATGCAGGGAAAGCACATCAAGAAATATTAGAAAAATACATGACTAATAATGCTTTTAAAGAAAAAGTAGATTTAGCGGTTAAGCGTATTATTAGAGCGAAACTTTGTGTTATTGAGAGTAATTAATTGAAAAACGTGCTTAAGGGCACGTTTTTTTTTGTATTAAATTTTTACGATCAGAGTGAGATACCACAATCTTCTTACATAATAAAGATTGCTAATCCAACTCCTACCAACAAACTAATCAGTTTCATCAGATTAAACTTATGATTGTCACTTGTCTCAAAGATGATTGTTGTAGAAATATGCAGGAACATACCAACGACAACTGCTAGTATAACTTCTGTGTTTAGAATATTCCCTTTGTTTCCAAAGTAACCTAAATACATTCCTAAAGGAGACATAATGGAGAAAATTCCAATTAGAATCCATGCCTTCATTTTGTTAAAGCCAGAAGCTAAGAGCAAAGTCATCAATGCGATAGAAAGCGGTATATTATGAAGAATAATTCCCAGTAGAAAACCTTCGGCACTTAAGGCATGATTGTGGACATGTCCAACACTTTCAGCTATTTCACCAGTCAATTCACCTGAAAGCATCGCTGAAATAGGTAAAGCTTCAAAGACAGAATGAAAACTCAGCGCAATAAACAAAGACCAAGGAATAGTCCCTTTCTTCATTCCGGCATCTGCATGAATATGTCCATGCTCAATTCCACGAGAAAAGTATTCTAAAAATAATTGCAAAAGAAAACCGAGTAGAATATAATAACCAATCGCTTGTGTACTATGCGCATACATTTCTGGAATAAAATGTATAAAAGATAAAGCCAACAAAAACCCACCACTAACCGATAGCAAGATCTTGACGACACGCCCTTGATTTAAGCGATGTAAAAAGATAACGATTCCAGCACCAACTAGAACTGAGCTAATTAGCGAAATTGCGTAGATGAATAATGTCATATCTTAGTTGCGATGAAGATTAGTCTGTCAGAATTTTCTCTATCAAAAGGTGAAAGAGAATAATTTCCAAATGTATGATTGATTTTAAAACCAGCTTGTTTCAACAGTTTTTCAAATTCCTCTTTGGTAATAGCTTGAACTTTTTCACTAAAGCTATATTTCTTCCCTTCATCTTCGAATTCGATGTCTTTTATGATGAATTTTCCATCAAATCTTCTGAAAAGATGAAATTCAATTCCTTGAACTGTTTTCACTTCTTCCTTAACGATATTAGGAATTACTTGTGTAACATTCATAAAGTCGATAACAAAAGTTCCGCCATCAACCAACATTTTATTAACTGCTTGTAGCGTTCTTAAATTATCTTGGAAGTCCTCAAAGTAACCGAAGCTGGTAAACAAATTAAGTACAGCATCGTACTCATTGTACTTATACACCTCTCTCATATCATGGATATCGAAAGCAAGCGTTTCATTTTCAGAAAGTTTAGCCTCTTCAATGTTTTGTTCAGATAAATCTAAACCAGTAACATTCAAGTCTTTTTTATTTAAATATATAGAGTAGCGACCTTTACCACAAGCCAAGTCCAACACTTTTGCTTTAGATTCTAAATGCAAGAATTCTAACAAGTTATCTATAAAAAATTCTGCTTCGCTATCATCTCTATCTTGATAAAGAATGTGATAGTGAGGCATATCAAACCATGTTTTAAACCAATCTTCTTGACCCGGCATTTGACTATCTATTTAAATTCAAAACCACAAATGTAGCTAATATTAACTTACAAATGCAATAGTGTTGCATGTATATTTTTAACATTCTATTTAGAAAGGACATATGAAAGCCAGCCATTTAAAATCCTTTTACCTATCAGTATGTAGTAACCGTATAGCTTTTCAGTTCTACCGCTCCAATCTTTCAATAATAGATTATGTTTTTAGCATTCATTTCTTTATATTTGTTTGAGACATAAAACTTAACTTAATTAAATGCCTTTTAATAAAACATACAGTTTATACAAACTCATGGAAGATGAGGATTCGGTATTGTCATTTAAAGGAATTATAACAGAAGACCTTTTGGCTTATGTTTTACAAATTATGGAGAGCAATATGTCGGGTTCAAATCATACTACCCAAACAAAGAAAAGAGTTTACAGTATATTAATTGAATGTATTCAAAACCTCTATTATCACAATGAATTGAGAGAAGAAATTTCTGCGTTAGACAGGAATCATTCAGCGGCATTAATTGTTGTAACAAGAAGGGAGGATAAGTTTGAAATAAAAACTGGCAACTACATTTTAAATGAAAGAGCCGAACAGTTAGCAAAAAGAATTACGTATATTAATCAATTAAGTAGAATAGAGTTAAGAAACTTATATAGAGAAGTATTAACAAACGGAGAGGTTTCACTAAAAGGAGGCGCTGGTTTGGGGTTAATTGACATCGCAAGAAAATCTCGTAACAAACTAGAATGTCATTTCCAACCCATGGATAGTGAATTCAGTTTCTTCAGTTTAAATATTAGAATAAATTAAGAATGGTTAAAGATATAATTATAGAAGGAACACCTAATACACCTACGGTTAGACTTATTTCTACTCAAGGGATAATTGAGTTAATAGGCCGTTCGATTCCTGAGAATCCATACGACTTCTATAGTCCAGTTAAAAAATGGTTAGATGAATATAGTTTATCTCCTAAAAAATTGACAATTGTCAACGTAAAACTAGAATACTTCAATACATCCTCTTCTAAGCTTTTACTAACTTTCTTTAAAACTCTTGAAGATATGAACAACAACGGATCGAAAATTGAAATCAATTGGTATTTTGAAGAGAATGATGAAGACATGCAGGAAGCAGGAGAAGATTACAATGCCATCATCAAAATTCCATTTAACATCATCAAAGTAACATCTTTTTAAATGATTAAAGTAGGTTTAACGGGTGGAATAGGTTCGGGAAAAACCTATGTAAGCAAAATTATCGAGTCTTTAGGTTACACTGTTTTCAACTCTGATGATGAAGCCAAAAAAATCATGAATGCACCACATGTAGTAGCACAAGTGAAAGAAGTATTTGGAGAAAATGCCTATATCGATTCAAGTCTAAACAGAAAATATATCGCTGACCTAATATTTAGCGATACGAATTTAAAGGAAAAACTAAACAGCATTGTTCACCCAGCTGTAAGACAAGCTTTTGTTGACTGGAGTGAAAAGCAGAAAAACGACATTGTATTTAACGAAGCTGCCATTCTATTTGAAACTGGAGCATACAAACAATTTGATTATACAATTTTAGTTACCGCCGACGAAGAAACTAGGATTCAGCGTGTTATTAAAAGAGATGATACCACACATGCTGAAGTTAAAGCGAGAATAAACAACCAATGGACCGATGAGCAGAAAGAAAATTTAGCTTCCTTCATCATCGTAAATGATTACAAGAAAGATGTTTTAGCTCAAATAAAAACGATTATTCAACAAATAAAGAAAGAGAACAAACTGAATTAATTTATTCAACTACTTGATTTCAACATAGTCGTCAAAATCATCATCATCGTCTCTATTATCATTGGACATATCTCTAGGTGGACCAGTTAACAACAACATAATAGCACCGAAGATTTTAGAAAGTACTGACAATAGAAAAAAGAATCCTATCACCTTAAAGACAAAGCCAAATACAGGTGTATCTTCGATATTTAAGATACTATCTAAAAACCAATTTGAAATCGGGTTGTATGCTAAATTTGGGAAGAAATAAAAAGTAGTGAATAACCCTAAAGACAAGGTAATTACTGCAATTTCATATCGCATATCAAAAGCTGGTCTAACACTCTTCATTAGGCTTTCTAGTCCAGACACATTCCCTCCCATTCTCATAGAGAAAAACATTTGTCTGTTCTGACGTTTTTGTGCTCTCCCGATAAAGTACATCAATAAAATTAGTGCTGCAATAATCAAGTCATTCACCACACTCAAGCCATCTGCCTGATGAACTGTAAACAGATAAATTACATCCACTAAGAAGCCGTAGCGAATTATTTTAATGAAATAAACCTCGAAAGCCATCTTTGGACTACCACCTCTTAGTATGCTAATAGCTAACATAATTAGCCACCACAAGAAATTGTAAACAGCTAGAATAACTCCGATTCGAAAAATAAAATTTAATACTTCCACGTGACAAAAATACAAATAAGACCTCTACAATTATACTAGTTTAGTTGAATCTTTCAAAAATAGCATAGACTTTTAACGAAATTTAAGCGAAGATCAGATTTAACCCCTCAGCTTAAGCATCTTTCCTTTTTGATAATTTGACAGTAGAAACTGTTTAAACTCGTTCGATTTTTCAGTATTACCACCTAAACTTTCGGCTAATTGTTTATCTTTACAACTTTAAAATTAAGATAAAATGAAAAAAATAAGCTTTCTATTCCTATTCGCTACATTAACACTATTTGTTAAAGCCGAAGAAGGAATGTTAATTCCTACACTTTTAAACGCTTTTGAATCAGATATGCAAGCAATGGGTATGGAAATTAGTGCCCAAGACATATACGATGCTAACAATGCTAGTATCAAAGATGCAATCTTCCATTTCGGAGGCGGTTGTACTTCTTCTACCATTTCAAATAAGGGATTGCTTTTAACAAATCACCACTGTGGTTATTCACAAATTTATTCTCACACAACAGTAGAAAATAATATCGCTAATAATGGATATTGGGCAAAAGACTTATCCGAGGAACTTAAGAACGATGGTCTTACAGCAACAAGAATGGTGAAAATTCAAGATGTTACTGACGCAGTTTTAGCAGGAACGTTAGGTTTATCAGAGGCAGATGCAGCGCAGAAAATTAGAGTAAACATCGCTAGAATTAAAGCAGAGGAACTTGATGGAACATTCTACGAAGCAGATATTAAGGCTTTCAATTTCGGAAACAGCTATTTCCTTTTAGTTAAAGAAACTTTCAGAGACGTACGCTTGGTTGGAACACCTCCAAAATCAGTTGGGAAATTCGGAGGAGACTTAGACAACTGGGTTTGGCCTCGTCATACTGGAGATTTTGCGATTTTCAGAATTTATGCAGACAAAAACAATCAGCCAGCAGATTACAATGCAAACAATCAACCCTACAC
>DATJCX010000065.1:0-124724 GCA_035497735.1 Brumimicrobium sp.
AAATCAATTATTTGTTTAATAATCGGTTTGTTGTTATTTTTGTTTCTACGAAATAGTCCCATTTTATCAATGTATTTGTTGTGATCTACAAAGATAAGGGACTATTTTACTTTAAAAACTTTCGGATAGTTGTGATAGAAATTAAAGAAATAAGAAGGAATGTTGACAATTTAAATACACAAGGCCAATTACTTTGTTATATCAAGTCAACTGACAACCAATTAAATGAGGGGGATATCATTCAGTTTAAATCAAATATTTCTCCCATAAAAAACAAAAACAATCCATGGGAATTTAACGCAGAACGCTATTGGAGAATAAAAGGCATACACTATATTTCATTTTTAAATGAAAGTTTAATTGAAGTCATCGGTCATAAAACCACCTTTTCCAACTCTTGGTCAAAAGCCAGAAATCACCTAATACAAGTTGTAAAGAAAAACATAAGTGCAGAAAACCAAGGTTTGGCAATTGGCATTAGTTTGGGAGACAAGTCCGCTCTTTCACAAGAAGCTAAAAGTCAGTTCACCAATGCAGGAATCATGCATGTTCTTGCAGTTTCGGGAATGCATGTGGGTATATTATTAGCGTTTTTACAATTCATCTTCAAACGCATAAAGCCACTAAGAAACAGGAGTTTATATCTTTACTTTGCCTTAGCAACCTTGTGGGCTTTTGCTTTTATCACTGGCTTATCAGCTTCTGTTTCGAGGGCAGTTCTCACCTTTTCTATTCTCGCTATCGGTCAACTATTAGGACATAGATTTTTTAGTTTGGAAACGATCTTTGGTTCGGCACTTCTCTTATTAATCATCAATCCGTTTTGGTTGTTCGACATTGGATTTCAATTATCTTATTTTGCCGTAATCAGTATCGCTCTTTTCTACCTGCCTATTATGCGACTGTTTCATTCAAGATATAAATTCGTCAATTGGATATGGCAAGGGTTAGCTGTCGGTTTTGCTGCACAAATAGGTACCATTCCCATAAGTCTGTACTATTTCCATCAATTCCCAAACTACTTTATTCTTTCCAATATTGGAATGTTGTTTTTAGCATCTGCCGCATTCATTTCGGTCATTATATTATTCGTCGTTCACTTTGTTCCCTACTTAGTGGACATTGTAGCTTACATCACCGAAATTATATTTTCTGTATTCAATACTTTTGTTGTATTTATCAATCAACTACCCGCTGTTATCAGCACTGGATTCACGCCCCCGCTATTCATAGTCATAACCATTTATTTAGGAATTATCATTCTGCTTTATTCCTGGAACAACAAAAAACTGATAACACTTCGGATTGCTAGCAATGGTATTTTCGTTTTGTTATTATTTATTGTTATTGGAAGAGAGACCAACAAGTTGAAACAAGAACTAATTATATTTAACCACTACGAAAAGAATATTGCCGTTAAAGACGCACAGGTTCTTCACTTTATTTATGATGAACAACAACCCATAAGTGAAAAGACCATACATTTTCTTACACAAAGCTATTCCGTTGCAATGGGAACTCAAACAAGCATTATCAACTTACCTAAAAACGCACAATTGAGATTATCAAACGGCACCACGATTGTCAATAATGAGCAGGGAATATTTGTGGATTATTTTGACCATAAGATTCATTTAGCCAACAAAAACTTCCACAAAGAGGAAGTAGTTGACCACCTCATCATTAAGGGAGATTGGAATAAATATATCGAAAACGAAAATATTGATGTGGCAAATGGTGCTTTTGTTTTACGACCGAAATCAAGGTGATACAACTGTATCTACGGATAAGATTTCTAAATATGGAGAGAATGAAAAAGTCGACACTTTGTTTACGCCCTCAATATCATCAGTCCAAAGAACAGCCATTTCATAACCGAGCATCTGCTCATCTTCTTCCAGCTGAAACAAAGGTTCAATTTTCTCAATGGTTAAACCACCTTGCTTTAACTCTTGGAAGTAATCGATAACTGCCCATTTACTCACTTCTTTAAAGTCAATTGTTTGGGCTTTTGTTGCCATTTTCATAACATGAACGGTATGATTCATAAAAGCATTTAGTCCTTCTTCTCCAATTAGCTGTTGCTCTCTATTCTTAAAAAAGTTGATAAAATTCTGTTCACCTCCTGAAATATATAAGTCTCTAGTATCCACAAAGTGATAGTTAAACTGATAAGCATAATAAAGATCCTTGTATTTTACTGGAATTTTAAAGTCATAAAAAGGTGTAATTGATAATATACTATCCTTGTAATTAAACAAAAAGAAATCATGATAAATATGAAGGGAGTCTTTATCTGAAGTTTGGTACAGATGCTCTATTTCATACTTCACCAAGTGCATTTCCTGTTGCGCTGCGGCTTGGAAATTCGGAATAACATCTTCAATACCCGACTTTTTTAATCCGCGGTAATCTTTCTTTTTTATATAGTTATTCTTAATCGTGTAGACAGAATCCAGTTGAATAAAAGATGCTGGCTGAAACACCGTCATTTCACCATAGGCTAAGGACTGATAACTCATTCCGAAGTATCTCTGCTCATTGTGACGTTCCATTAAATATTGAAAATATTCAGTTTGACTGCTCACCGTTTTCATAGAAGTATCTCTAACCGGTGCACAACCAGTCAAAAACGATATAAATAAAACCAATATGGATATTTGTGTCAAAACTTTCATCTTATCTGCTTTATGATTCAAATTATAAAAATAGGAAATAATTGGCAAAAGATGATAGAGAAATGACAAATAACAAATAAGCATAAGAAATTAAGAATAGTTAACGTTATGTAAGTTTTTACATAAGTAGGCAACTACGCCTCCTTCTTTTTCTGAAAATCCAGCCCTTTTATATCCGCTTTTGTAGCCTTTCCAACAAGCAAAATAATCAATGAAAAAAAATGTCTAGGAAATTGTAGAATCTAACATTATTCCCTATCTTAATATAATATTAACGTAAAACCTAAATCAAAATGTTAGTAAAATCATTCGGTAGTGCCGTCTTCGGTATAGAAGCGACCACTATCACAATTGAAGTCAATATTGACAAAGGAATCAACTTTATATTGGTTGGTCTCCCAGACAGTACAGTCAAAGAAAGTCAGCAACGCATCAAGGCAGCGCTGACCAACAATGGGTACAAATACCCCATGAAGGAAGTCACCATCAACATGGCACCTGCAGATATTCGGAAGGAAGGTTCAGCCTTTGACCTGCCAATTGCAATCGGTTTATTAGCCGGAAGCGAACAGTTGAAAGAGGACAGACTGGAGGAATTTATCATGATAGGAGAGTTATCTCTTGACGGAAGTTTAAAACCTTTAAAAGGTATTCTCCCCATTGCACTTAAGGCTAAAAAAGAAGGATTCCGAGGGATTATTCTTCCCCAAGAAAACGTCCGCGAGGCTGCCATTGTAGATGGCTTAGAAGTTTACGGTGCTGAAAACATCAATCAAGTTGTTGAGTTTTTAAATAATGGCACAGGTTTAACTCCTACATCCATCGATGTCAAACAAGAGTTTTACAATAAACTCGAAGAATTATCTGTTGATTTTCGTGATGTAAAGGGTCAGCAAAACATTAAGCGTGCCTTCGAAATTGCTGCTGCAGGAAGTCATAACATTATTTTAATCGGCCCTCCGGGTGCTGGAAAATCAATGTTAGCCAAAAGGTTACCTACGATTCTTCCTCCTTTAAGTTTAAACGAAGCTTTGGAAACGACAAAGATTCATTCTGTAGCGGGGAAAGTTAGCGTTGGCGCTGGTTTGGTTACAGAGCGTCCGTTTAGAAAGCCTCATCATACGATTTCTGATGTCGCTTTAGTTGGCGGGGGACAATTTCCACAACCTGGAGAAATTTCTTTGGCGCATAACGGAGTTTTATTTCTTGATGAACTTCCAGAATACAAGCGTTCCGTTTTAGAAGTGATGCGTCAACCAATTGAAGACAGAACTGTAAGCATCGCTCGTTCGAAATTCACTGTAGAATATCCTGCTAGTTTTATGCTCGTAGCAGCAATGAATCCTTGTCCATGTGGCTTCTATAATCATCCAGAGAAGGATTGTGTTTGCGCTCCTGGAATTGTTCAAAATTACCTTAACAAAATCAGTGGCCCCCTACTAGACAGAATAGACCTTCATGTTGAAGTTACACCGGTTAGTTTTAACGAACTAGCTTATGATCAACCAGCGGAAGGAAGTCGCGATATTCGAGACAGAGTGATAGCAGCTCGATTAATTCAAGGAGAACGATTCAAGGAAACAAACGATATCCATTCGAATGCGCAAATGGATAGTAAGCAACTCAGGAAGTACTGTAAAATAGACGAGGCTTGTCATGCGATTTTAAAGCAAGCAATGGATAAGCTTGGCTTGTCTGCTAGGGCTTATGATAGAATACTGAAAGTTTCGAGAACGATAGCTGACTTAGATGCTTCGGAGGTGATTACTACACGACATATTGCAGAGGCTATCAACTTTAGGAGCTTGGATAGGGAAAATTGGGCAAGATAGGGGAAGTTGTGAAACGAGGTGGAATAAAAAAGTCAATTAACTAAAAATCAAAAACCATAAGTAAATTATGTTAAAAAGACGTTATTTCTTCTCTCAATTTAGACAAAAAAGTACAACATTAGCTATACTTAATCTAATATGACTTATCTTTACAAAAAATATGAGGAAAAACCATAGAGCTGTTAGAGACTATCATTTTAAGACAGCTTTACTTAAATAAAAACTATATGAATCTTCACAACTTTCATATTCCTGTAATGGGAATAGCATATACCCTTGAAAGTCCCATTAAAGTTGGGCATTTCGGTATCTCTTCAGTTGTTTCTATCATGGATGATGAGATTATTGAAAAAATGAATTCTTTTTATAGCGAAAAGTTCAATCGTCCGTATTTAGAAATAAGCAAGAAAATCCAAGATTATCGTGCCAAACGAATTACTTCGTATTTGGATTTAATGGAGGGAATCGTTGCTGAAAAATTTGAAGCTTTTAAGAAAGAACTTTCTGAAAGCAAAACTTCTTTAGAGAATTTCATTACGACTTTACCGAAAAAATCAGAAATCAAGAATCGATTACAGTCTTTTATTAATGACAACATATCTATTCCTGAAGGGATTCAACATTTCTTGGATCAAAACTTCCATCCTGGAAAGGTAGATGTTAATATCATGACGAAAGTAGATCGTGAGAACTACGTGAAAAGCGAATTGTTACCACAGGAAATGAACGATGCACATAGTGCTTTACGTGGTTTTGCAAATAGTAAACTAGACTCTTCTTTGATATTATCTGCTGGATTAAATCCGCGATTGGTTTCTTATATGGAAACATTTGAAGATTTCTATCCAAACGCAACTGGTCAGATAAAGAAAAAAGTAGCACTTAAGGTTAGTGATTTCCGTTCTGCTTTGATTCAAGGAAACTACATGGCGAAAAAAGGAATTTGGGTTTCTGAATTTCGTGTGGAGTCGGGCTTGAATTGTGGTGGACATGCTTTCGCTACGGAAGGTCTATTGCTTGGGCCAATTTTACAAGAATTCAACGATCGTAAAGAAGAGTTGGCGCAATCAATGCAGCAGTTAGTGGTTGACGCTTTAACTAGCAAAGGAAAGCCTGTTCCAACAGAAGATTTAGCGTTTAAGATAACTGTTCAAGGCGGTATAGGTACAGCGGAAGAACAGGAGTTTATGTTGGATCATTACAAGGTAGATTCAGTAGGTTGGGGTACTCCATTCCTATTGGTTCCTGAAGCAACTACGGTTGACCAAGAAACGATGACTTTACTTGCCAATGCCAAAGAAAAGGATTTATATTTAAGTGATATTTCTCCATTGGGCGTTCCTTTTAATACGGTTAGAAATACTTCAAACGATTATTGGAAAGAAAAACGAATCAATGAGAATAAAGCAGGTAGTTCATGTCCAAAAAAATTCTTAGCAATGGACAAAGAATACAGCATGGAGGGAATTTGTAGTGCTTCAAAGACTTATCAAGACAAGAAATTGGGAGAACTAGAACTTCAGAGAGATGAGTTGGATCCGATTGAGTTTCAAAAGAAAAAAGATGTCATTACGGATAAATCTTGCTTATGTGTTGGACTTTCAAATGCTGCACTTATGAAGAACGGCCTAAAAGTCAAAGGTCAGCAACAAGGTGTTGTTATTTGTCCTGGCCCAAACATGGCTTATTATGACCGTGAATACAGCTTATCTACGATGATGAAGCATATAAACGGAACTATTCCAAGTATTACACCGAGTACACGACCGAACATGTTCATCAAAGAAATTTATGCTTATTTATCTTATTTTAAGAATGATATAGAAGCAAAAATGGAAGGAATGAATAAAGCACAGACTAGAAAACTAACACAGTTTGCTGATAATTTACTAGCTGGAATTCAATATTACAGAAACTTATTTGCAGAACACACGCAGTTTTTAAGCGAGAAAGTGGTCAATCAATTGGATGAGATTTCGTATGAATTAGAGGAGATAAAAAACACAAAGTTGTCAATGGAAGTTTATGCATAGTGCAAGCTAAGCCATAAACTATTTAATAGACTTTAGTTAAAAACGGTGTATATCAACAGAAGCTTCGTTTCGTTTATCGTGATGATTCCACTGAAATTGATAAAGGCCTTAACGAGAAAGTTAATACTAAAAAAGCACACAGAGAAATATCTTTGTGTGCTTTTTGTTTTCCTTTATAGTTGGGAAGTAATTACTTGCAAATCAAAAAGCCCCAACTTTCATTGAGGCTATTAATATCAATTAACCTTAGATTAATAATTGACTACTATCTTTTGTGTCATTACCTCTTCTCCAATTACCGTTCTCAGGTAGTAAACTCCATTTCTAACACCATTCAATGCTACAGGAATGCTGTTAACTCCTTTGTCTAAAGTAAATGAGCTGCTATAGCATTCTTTCCCTAAGTTATCATAGATAACCATTGACAAATCTTCTTGTGTTTGACTATAGAATGATACCTTAAAACTGCCATTAGAAGGATTTGGATGAACGATAACATCTTCTTTTATAGAACGCAATACAGAAATAACATCAAAAGTTTTATTGACTCCATCGTAATCCGTTTGGAGCAACTTGTAATACGACACACCAGGGCCATCATTTCGGTCTAAAAACTCATAGTTTAAAGTTGTTTGACTAGAACCAGCACCTTTGATTTCTAAAATTTCTTCCCAAGCATAGCCATCAGTAGAACGAGATAATGTAAAGAAGTCATTGTCGGTTTCAGAAGCCGTCTCCCATTCAAGTAAGTTACCTTGAGGCAAGGCACGACCTGTGAAAGAAATAAGTTCGATAGGAAGAATTTCAATGCCACTCAGAAAGTTAATAGTATAAGGACAATTATCTCCATCGAATCCGTCCACTCCCCAATAATATGTTTGTCCAACCATTAAATTAGAAAGTGTAAACTGAATACATCCTCCACCTAATACAGTCCCGTTTAGGTTTGGTCCTCCGTAAGTATTGGCATCATTTTGAGTTGTACCTGTATATATTTGTCTCCAAACAGCAACTTTAGATGCAGCATTACCACACTCAGTAAAAATATAGAACTGAATACCTGATATGAAACTTCCACATGATGTACATGATTTAAATTCTACTATATTCTTATCCGCTACAAATTTATAATAACCTATATTTTCGATGGTGTTTCCATCGCCATTCAACCAGTGGCCTGAACCAACAATTGGAAAATCTCCTGTATTTCCATAAATAGTGTTTTCTGTTGCAATTAATGTTGCGTCTTCACAGTTTGATGCCCCCATGGGACAATAGATAACTTTGAATAATTTTGCATCAGAAGTTACGATTTCAGAATTGGTTACATTTTTTATGCGGACATATATTAAATTATCCCCAACTGTATGTACACCACTTGAAGTAGTGATAATATAATCCTTTGACGCTCCTACGTTGATATTGGTGACACTCGGTCCAGAAGCCCAAGTATTATTATCAAAACTATATTCTAATATATAATCAGATGGAGAGATAATGTTTGTTGTTAAGTCGTCATTATAAATATATAGAATGTTTTCATAGTCGATTTTTTCAGTGTATAAATTGCTATAGTTGTGGTAAAATAACCAACATAAAATCATAGAAAAAACTTAAGAACCTCATTTTAAGAGACTTTACACAAATGGCTAAAGCAAACTGATGAATGGTAATTCTTCAATTTACAAGAACCATCTTCCTTAGGATACACATTTAGAAGCAACTAGCTTTCAGGCAATTCTTCATTAATATGCTTCCTGAAAAATGATTAATTTTTATTAATGGCTATTAAAACCGAAAAAGTTGGCACAAAAAAAACACGGATAAAAGCCTTTTACTTTTATCCGTGTTCCTATATTTTTCTAGAAATAATCTATCCTATACTAGCAATCTTTTCTTCTAATATTTTAATCTTTTCAAGTGCATCTGCTTGTTTTCTTTTCTCGGCATTTACCACTTGCTCTGGTGCTCCGCTAACAAACTTTTCGTTTCCTAACTTCTTTTGCACAGATTTCAAAAACCCTTTTGTGTACTCTAATTCTTCCACCATTTTCTGGCGTTCTGCTTCAACGTCCACTGTGTCGCCAAATGGAATGTAATACGAAGTGTTTTTAACGATAAAAGAGAAAGCATTGTCCTTCTTATCTGTAATATAGCTTAGGTCGGAGATATTCCCCATCTTTACAAGAATTGCATCCATGCTTTCTGGATGGTGCTCTCCTTTTACGATACCTAATTCTATATCGATCTTGTTAGGAATATTGTTTTGCTTTCTAATGTTTCTTAAGTTAGAAATCACATCCGAAACAATGTCAAATTCTTCAATCAACTGCTTATTTACAGTTCCAACAGTTGGCCAAGTCGAAATCACAATATCGTCTCCTTCTTTTCTATCACGTAATAAGTGCCATAATTCTTCAGAAATAAACGGCGCAAATGGGTGAATGATTTGCATTAACTGCTCAAAGAAGTGAATTGTTTGTTCGTAGGTCTTTCTATCGATCGGCTGCTGATATCCTGGCTTAATTACCTCTAAATACCATGAACAGAAATCATCCCAAATCAATTTGTATGACAACATTAATGCGTCTGAAATTCTGAATTTATCGAACTGGTCATTGATTTGCGCTAAAGTATGGTTGAACTTAGTTTCAAACCATTCTACAGCTAATTTAGAAGACTCTGGTTGGTCAATTTCAGCAACTTCCCAAGCACTCACCAAACGGAAAGCATTCCATATCTTATTGGCAAAGTTACGACCTTGTTCTACCTGACTCACATCAAATGGGATATCATTTCCAGCAGGGGCTGTCAACAACATTCCTACACGGACACCATCTGCACTGTAGTCTTCCATCAGTTTGATTGGGTCTGGTGAATTCCCTAACGATTTAGACATTTTTCGACCTAGTTTATCACGAACAATTCCCGTGTAGTAAACATTCGAAAAAGGTTTTTTACCTAAGTACTCATATCCAGCAATAATCATTCTCGCCACCCAGAAGAACATAATCTCTGGTGCAGTTACTAAATCATTTGTTGGATAGTAATATTGTAATTCTGGATTTTCTAAGTCGTTTAGCCCCCCGAAATTTCCAATCGGCCATAACCAACTTGAGAACCAAGTATCTAATACATCTTCATCTTGCTTAACTTGTTCCGCGGTAAAAGTTTTACCCGTTTTCTCATTCGCTAAAGCAAGTGCTTCTTCATGTGTTTTTGCAACTACAAAGTCGTTTTCTCCATCTCCATAGAACCAAGCTGGAATACGGTGTCCCCACCATAATTGTCTTGAAATATTCCAGTCCTTTACGTTCTCCATCCAGTGACGGTAAGTATTCTTCATATTGTCAGGATAGAATTTAATCTCTCCTTCCATTACCGCCTTCAATGCAGGTTCTGCCAATTGCTTCATGTCCACAAACCACTGTAAAGACAGTCGTGGCTCAATTACTGCATCAGTTCTTTCAGAGTAACCAACTTTATTAATATGATCTTCTAGTTTGTCTAAATAACCGTTAGCTTCGAGCTCATTTGCCATCGCTTTACGTGCATCAAAACGATCCATTCCTGCTAGATGCAATCCTTTTTCGTTAAGCGTACCATCGGCATTTAGAATGTCAATCGTTTCTAAGTTATGTCGTTTTCCAATTTCATAGTCATTGATATCGTGTGCAGGTGTAATTTTCAAACATCCTGTACCGAATTCCATATCTACATAATCATCTTGAATGATAGGAATAGAACGATTAGCGATTGGAACAATTACGCGCTTTCCTTCCAAGTTTGCATAACGCACATCGTTTGGATTCACACAAATTGCCGTATCACCTAATATTGTTTCTGGTCGAGTCGTCGCAACAACTAAAAAATCATCGCTCCCTTCGATTTGGTAACGAACGTGATACAATTTAGAATTCACTTCTTTATAAACCACCTCTTCGTCAGAAACCGCAGTTTTCGCTGACGGGTCCCAATTGACCATTCTTACCCCACGGTAAATTTTACCTTTTTTGTATAAATCAATAAAAACGTCGATTACAGATTCCGAATAATCATCATCTAAAGTGAAAGCTGTTCTATCCCAGTCGCAAGAAGCACCTAGTTTTTTCAACTGCTCTAGAATGATTCCTCCATGTTTATTCGTCCAATCCCAAGCATGCGTCATAAACTCATCTCTTGTTAAATCCGACTTTTTGATTCCTTCAGCTCTCAACTTATTCACCACTTTAGCTTCAGTTGCGATAGAAGCATGGTCAGTTCCAGGAACCCAACAAGCGTTTTTACCCAACATACGTGCACGACGCACTAGTACATCTTGAATCGTATTGTTCAACATATGTCCCATGTGCAAGACACCTGTTACGTTTGGTGGTGGAATAACGACTGTATAGGCCTCTCTCCCATCTGGTTCACTGTGAAAGTATTTTTTATCCAACCAATGTTGGTACCATTTTTCTTCTGCTAAATTGGAATCGTAATTTTTTGGAATCTCCATATTATATAATCGTTTGATGCAAAGATAAACTTTTGTTTGTAAACTTCATTAGATGTGTAATTGAAAATTGGGAGACACAATGAATCAAAGGAATAGAGAAAGTAGCATGAAGGTTTTTGTTTTTGGAAAGGAGAGTTCTTTTTAACTAGGAATTGAGAACAGCTAAGTTCATAACGAAGTTAATTATAAATAAAGTAGGTTGGGGATTTTTAGAATGTAAGAAAACGGCAAAACTTTAGTCCTCTTTTCCTAATTTAATCACTTCCTTGATAACAATATACATAGAAGCAAAAACAGCTAAAAGAGTTAGAATGATTGTCCATACTTGGGATTCATTTTCTTGTAAGCTATCAAGTTTTTGTCCCCCAAGCGCACCTATTAAAATAGTAATTCCCATCTGGAAAGCAATCCCGGAAAATCGGAGGTACTTTTTATACCCGTTTTTCTTATCCTCCTCATCCTTTTTGTCGGACATTAATAGACTAGATCAAGTTTTTCCTCTTTGATTTTTGCATTAGGCGAACTTGTTGGCTTTGGAGGTAAATCTCCTGTTTGAATATTTCCGTCAATTTGTGCACCATCTTCTATCACCAATCGCTTCGTACGAATATCTCCTCGAACGATAGCCGTTTTGTGTAATACCAAAATTGATTCAGCGAAAATCTGCCCTTGAACCAATCCGTCTAATTCTACCTCAACAGCAGTAACATCACCTGAAACCACTCCTTCAGCACCTAAAACAAACTTTCCAACGCAGTTGACATTCCCAATAATTTCTCCATCAACTCTCAGGTTACTGTTGGTTGATAAATCTCCTATTAATTTCGTGCCAGCAACTAGTCTATTTAGTCTGTCTGGATTTTCTGCTTTCATTTTGTTTCCTCCCTTCTTCATTTCTCTCTATTTTAATCAAAGTTCTCTTCATGAAACAAACGATAGTCATCTAACTTTTGTTCTTGAAGAACGATTTTAAAGTTCTCTTTAGAAATAACTAACATTTCATTTCCTTTTAAATCATTTACATATCGTCTTGCTTTTCGCATATCCGAAATATATGCTTTCGCTTCTGAAGCTGTTTTAAATTCACGTATGAGAATCAAGTTCTTCTCTATATTATAGAGCTGCAATTTAGAGGATAAATTTAGTCTTCCAAAATATTCTCTATTGAAATTAGAAACATCACTCGATAAGCTTGAACTTTGCCCTTCTTTTAACTCGATAATCACATAGTATTCCTTGGTTTCATAACTAAATAATCCTGGTTCTTTAGGAACGTATTCTTTGTATTCAGGTAAACCGTTGGTGATATAGCCCAACATTTCTTGTGCTTTCATAGCTACTTCTGTTCCTGGATACTCTTCAATTGCTTGTTCTAACACTGGAATTAAAGATGTTTTATCTCTATTCACACGTCCCATCGCCATAGCTTTTAATAAGAAATATTCTTTTCTATAAGCATTGTTTGGCTCTTCATCAATTACCTTATCCGCCTTTAAAATTACTGGGTAGAATAACCCATACTCAAAGTTAGAAACCGAACGCAAGTAGTCCTTCAAAGCCAAAGCTTCTCTTTCTTTCTTCTTGACGAAGAAATCAGGATCACGCAAGTAATTTGCATAATCTGAATTCGGATAGTTATCTAGAATATAATCTCTATAAATGACTGTATTTCCAGACTTTTCATTGATTTTATATAATTGAAAAGCAGACATCACATTGTGAACATTTTCTACGTTATGATCTATCACACGTTGAAATTGTGTAGCTGCAAGTTCATTTTCATCCAATTGTTCTTTATATATCATACCAGAACCATATAACGCCTCAAGTAATTTTTCGTTACTAACAGCCATCGTTGAATCTGTTAAAGGAATGTCTGTCAATAAATCATCCACTGAAAGTGAATCCAACAAAGTCTTATCTTTTTGAGTTTCCTCAACAATCAAAGTATCGGATTCATCGTCATCAGAAAAACCACCAGCTAAACGCGGAGGCTTATTTGACAATCTCCAATAATCCTCATTCTCTCTTTGTCCCCAAACACGTCTAAATTCCTCTAGACCTTCTTGCATAGCTTTGGTATTAGAGAAATAAAACTTACTTCCTCCTTTGCTGCTTTGTTCAGCATAAGTTTGTTGCAATTTACGCATTTGATCAGCTCTTTCTGCTTCTCTCTCCTTGCGTTCCTGCTCATCTTTCTTCATTTTCTTGATAACGTCTTTCAGGAAGTTTTCTCTTTCTCTGTCATCCATTTTAGCGATTTTCTGAACACTATCTTCAAAAGTAATCACATCGATATGTTCAACTAACTTCGCTAGTTTATCCGCTTTATTCTTAATTACTTCATAATTGATATAGGTATCAGGAATAACCAAGGCCGAGCTATCATAGTATCTCTGAGCAGGAACATAATTCCTTTCCTCAAAAGAAAGATCTCCAAGTTTTTCGTAACTCATTCCTTTTTGCAAGTCGTTATTTAAGGAATAAAACACAGATTTTGATAAATAACTTTTAGCCGTTTCTCTATCCGGTCTTGTCAATTCAATTTTTGACATGGCGAAGTAGATTTGATCTCTATATTCTAGGTAACGAACTTCTTTTGCTAGTTTATTCAATTCCTTAATCATGGCATTGTTATCTAAATCACTAACAACAGCACGGTTAATCTTTGCGTTAAAACTCATCTCAAATGGCGCATCTTTCTTGATACTCTCAGAGTAATACATACGTGCCCCAGGATCAGCTTGTTTTTGCAACAATTGTCCTAAAATGAAATTAATTCTTGCCTTATCGTATTTGGTTTTCGCTTTCTTTAATGCTTTTTTTAATTGTTCAGTTGCAATTAGCTCATCTTTCTCAGCAAATGCTAACATCGCTTTTGTTTTGGCTAATTCGAAATCAAACCCTTTTGGTAGAGATGGAACTTTTTCTTCTTTGGTTGAAGTTTTTTTAACGTTCTTGGTTTTTCTTTTCTTTGTTTTCTTCTTTGGCTTATCTTCTTCAGACTGAGACTTGGCATTCGCATTGGCTTGCATTACACGCTTATCCAATCGTTGCATTTCTCGCTTCGCTTCCTTGATATTACCCATTTGAATCAAGGTTTTCACTTGCCATAATTCTCCTGAATAAGAACTTGGTTTATCTGTGAAAAACTTTTTTACATATTCAAATGTCGTAAAAGCCATATCATAATCTTGCTTCAGATAGCTAGCATAACCGATCATCATCCAGTTCTTGTCGATGTTTCGCGCATGTTCTGATTTCTTTTGGGAAGGCTTTGAAGCTGTAGGCATACTGTGCTGCTGAATCACCTTTTGACTCTTTGCAATGGCCGTATCTAGAATAGGATAAAAGTTAACTACGTCATCCTTATTAGGCACTAATTCAACAGGTAGAATATTACTATAGTCTTCTCTTACTACGTCTCTGTATCCTTCCATGCTAATCCTCACCATCTCCTTGGCATTGAAAAGCCCATTATATCGAGCAGTAGTACTGTGATAAGTTCTCGTTAAGAAAGTATTTTTTTCAGTTGAACACGACCCAACAATTAGTAGCAGCATAATTGCTACTATTTTTCCTACATGTGAATTTCTTTTCTGCCTCATAAATATGTTCAACTCCAAATCAATAACTCGAAACATACAAAATTATTATTTAATTTTGATAATTATTGTTCTAATCGATATTAAACGTGAATATTCACCGATTATTTTGATAAAACTTAGATTTCAGGTAGTGAATATCGATTTTAATAGTGAACAAGCACAATAGATTCCTATTCAGAACAAAAAAAGCCGCCTAATTTCTTAGACAGCTTTCTATTAACATACTATTTTAGTTCGAAATTACTCGCAAACTTTAGTCAATGTTGTTTTAAATGAAACAGTTACTTCTGACCATAATTTTGATTCAGTTTCATCATTTGCTAAATCAATGTGTAACTCATGACACTCTTCATTTAACGCTTCGATTCCGTTTCCTGCTTCCCAGTCTAACACGTCGATTTCAGCTGTAAAAGCAAACTCAGTATCATTTAAAGTATAAGTTCCCTCAACGTTATTTGTTACTCCGTTCATCGTAATTTCTACTGTTGCATTTCCTGCTTCGTCGATAGAAACCATTTTACCTGCAATCACATCCGTATCGATTTCCTTAAAGAAGAAAGTTTTTACTTTCTCATCGCGTCCTGCATCTTTCGTATTTAAACTTTCAACTTCGATTTCGAAGCTTACGTTTTCTAAGACAGCAATCGCAGAGTTAGCCGCCTCTACTCCTGTCATTGAAATTGTTTCAAAAGCTCCTCCAACTCCTGTTCTGTTAAGGAACTTATATGCTACGAAACCAACTTCAGTTGTTTCTGCATCATAACTGTACATACATTCTGGAGTAGTTTCTTCAACTACTTCTTCTACTTCTACATTTCCTGCACAACTTGTCATTAACAAGCCTGCGAATGCTAGTGCTAAAAATTTTATATTTTTTTTCATGCCGTAATATTTTCTGTAAATATACGAATAGTTTGTTTTCATTCTAAATAACAAGCTAAAAAAATTCAAAAGCAAAATAAAAACCAAACCAACGAAGTACAGATAGAATGCGTATTCTAGAATAGAATTAAGAACAGATATAATAGATGGCTTTAACAGTTTCTACTTTTAACAATTAAAAAAGTCGTATCAACTCATTGCTTATTATATTTGTCGAAAACATTAACAATACTTTAAAGATGAATATTTACAGATTACTTTTTATTTCATTGTGTCTTCCTTTCTACGCTTTTGTTCAAACAGATAGTGAAAGCACTGCCAATGAGAAAAAATATCGTCTTTCTGGAATTTACATTCAGTGGGGATACAATGTGGAATGGTACACAAGAAGTAATATTCATTTTAAAATGAACAACGGTGATAATTTCACACTTCATAAAGCGAGAGGAGCACAACGAACAAGTTTTGATGCCATTTATAAACATCCTTTGGACATTACTATTCCTCAATACAACTGGAGAATTGGGTTTTATATCAATGACGAGCAAACAAAAGCCATAGAAATCAATTTTGATCATACTAAATATGTTGTTGAAGACGGACAAGCGCTTCGTGTTTCGGGTACGCTTGAAGGAAATGAAATTGACCAAGTAATGATCATGGATCCCGACGAGTTTTTACATTTCGAACATACAGACGGAGCGAATTTTCTGCACTTTAATTACGTTAGCCACCATACATTGCTAAAAGCACAAAAGAAAGACAGAAAGTTGGTCACTGGGCTTTGGAAAGCTGGAGCTGGTGTGAATATTCCTAGAACAGACTTTACTTATAAGGGGAATCGATTAAATAACAAATTCCATATTTCAGGATTTAACATTAGCGTGGAAGGTGGATTAAGATATTATCCAACACGCACTTTCTTTTTAGAAATAACGGGGAAAACAGGGTATGTAAACTACCTGAACGCATTGGCTGACACGGATATTACACAAGGAAACAGAGCACATCATCATTTTGGCTACGTTGAGTTTGTTGGAACAATAGGTGGTGACATTCATTTTAAAAGCAAGAAAGACAAAGTCAAGAAATAGTTAAACTCGTTCTAATTAAGACTCTTTTTTCATTCGCTTTTCGCTTTCTCAACTACTTTTTCTAACTTTGCAGAATGTTAATAGAAATTGACGATAAAATAGTGACAGATGAGCTTTTCAAAAGCAAATTTGTTTGCGACCTTACGGCTTGTAAAGGTGCATGCTGTATAGATGGTGATGATGGTGCGCCACTTCAACAAGATGAAATCAAAATCATGGAGGAAATCTTCCCGAAAGTGAAGCCTTATATGATTGAAGAAGGTATCAACATTGTTGAAAAAGACGGTGTGTATCATTTAGACGAATACGGAGAACCTGTAACCAACCTAATGGCTGATGGTGCTTGTGTTTTCGTAGCTTATGATGAAAAAGGCATTGCAAAATGTTCAATCGAAAGTGCATATAGAAATGGTGATGTTGCATGGAAAAAGCCAATTTCTTGTGAGTTATTCCCAATTCGCGCTAAGAAATATGAAAAATTCACTGCCTTAAACTATGAGAAAATTGACATTTGCACTCCTGGTTGTGTATTAGGTGAAAAACTACAAATTCCTTTATATAAATTCTTAAAAGCGCCACTTGTTCGTGCTTATGGAGAAGATTTTTATAAGACTTTGGAAGAAGTTGCAAAAGAAATAGAAGAGCAAGACCTAAGCGACAGATAATGGCGAAAAAAATTTACAGTCCCGATTGGTTAGATTACGAATTGCTAGATGCTGGAGGTGAAAAAAAACTGGAAAGATGGGGAGAAATCATCACCATTCGTCCAGAACGCCAAGCCTATTTCAGAAGTGGAATGCCTTTCACGGAATGGGCAGAAATGGCACATCTAGAATTTATCGAGTCCAATGGACAAACAGGAAAGTGGAAAATTCTAAAAGAATTTTCAGAAGCTGACTGGCAAGTAAATTTCCATGACCTTTCTTTTAATTTAGAAACAACCAAATTTAAGCATGTCGGATTATTTCCCGAACAAGCGAGCAACTGGCAATTAATTTCCAAGCATTTAAATCCAGGGATGAAAATGTTGAACCTTTTTGCCTATACAGGTGCCGCTTCAATCGTAGGTAGAGCAACTGGAGCAGAAGTTACCCATGTCGACTCTGTAAAGCAATTAATCAGTTGGGCAAAAACCAACATGGAAGCATCAGGATTAGAAAATATCCGTTGGATACATGACGACGCTTTAAAATTCGCACAAAAAGAAATCAACCGTGGCAATCATTATAATTTAATTGTAATGGACCCACCAGCTTGGGGAATTGGTGCCAACAAAGAAAAGTGGAAAATAGAAGATAAATTAGCTGAGCTGATTGAAAACGCATCCGAACTTCTTTCGCCAAATGGATTATTAATTCTCAATACCTATTCACCGAAAGTTAATCTTGAAGATATTCAAAAATACGCTGAAGGATTTTTTAAGGAAGTGGAAGTTGGAGAGCTATGGAAAAAGACCACCACAAAAAAGGAAATGTTTTTCGGACATCTACTAAGAGGATATAAATAAGAGAAGGCTTTCTGATCATAACTACAAAGAAGTAATAACAAAAATCATATTACTCCTCTCCCTTTCATTTCATTTGAAATCCAGTAAACTTCAATAATTTTGTTGAACGATTATTCTATTTCTCCTTCTAAAAGCTATAAAAGCCTTTAAAATTTGGTTTCCCTACTTTCCATTAAATGAAGCTTTCAAATTTCCATTCGTTAAATTTTTTCCGTATCTTTACGCATCAAAATAAATGAATTTATGCCAAATACAGATATAGCAGTAACGAAAGAAGAGGTGACAAAATTAGATCAGTCAACAGTGAAGAAGGCTTTTGAGCTAATGTGCACAGCAAAAACTTTAGCTGAAAAATATGAAGCTCATAAAGAAGTTACCAGCAAATATGTTCATGCTACCTCAAGAGGTCATGAAGCCATTCAACTGGCTGTTGGAATGCAATTAAAACCACAGGATTTTGTAGGTCCATACTATAGAGATGACAGTATTTTACTTGGAATTGGAATCACTCCATACGAGTTAATGCTACATATTTTCGCCAAAAAAGACGAGCCGTTTTCTGGTGGAAGAACTTATTATTCTCACCCATCATTGAGACGTGATGATATGCCGAAAATCCCTCACCAATCTTCTGCAACAGGGATGCAAGCCATTCCGATGACAGGTGTTGCAATGGGAATTCAATACAAGGAACAACAAGGTTTAGCCGAAGATTACAATGGAGAGAATCCAATTACAGTAATGTCTATTGGAGACGCTGCTTGTACGGAAGGTGAATTCTCTGAAGCTTTACAAATGGCAGCTTTAAAACAATTGCCTATACTTTATTTGGTGCAAGATAACGAATGGGATATTTCGGCAAGTGCAGATGAAATTAGAGCGCAAGATGTCGCTTATTATGCAAGAGGTTTTAAAGGTGTTGAAGTTTATTCAATTGACGGTTCAGACTTCGAAGAGTCCTACAAAACAATAGAAAAAGTTTTCAAATTAATCCGTAAAGAAAGACGTCCATTCTTGATTCATGCGAAAGTTCCATTATTAGGTCACCACACTTCTGGTGTTCGTAAGGAATGGTACCGTGATGATTTAGAGGAGCATGCAACACGTGACCCATATCCAAAAATCAAAGATTTAGCTAGAAAATACGGAGTTGATGAAGCAGACTTAATCAATTTTGAAGCAGACATTAAAAAGGAGGTAGATAAAGTCTATATCGAAGCACAAAAAGCGCCAGATCCAGAGCCATCTTCTTTAACAAATAATATTTTTGCTCCTACTCCAATTACGGAGGAAAAAGGAGAAAGAGCGCCGAAAGGTAAGCAAAAAACAGTAATGGTGGATTCTGCCTTATTTGCTGTTCGTGAAATCATGGAGAAACATCCTGAAGCTTTACTTTATGGTCAAGACGTTGGACATCGTTTAGGTGGTGTTTTCCGTGAAGCAGCAACCTTGGCACAAAAATTCGGAAATGAACGTGTTTTCAATACACCAATTATGGAAGCTTTTATTATTGGTAGCACCGTGGGAATGTCAGCTGTTGGACTAAAACCAATTGTTGAAGTGCAGTTCGCCGATTACATTTGGCCTGGATTGAATCAGCTTTTCACTGAGGTGAGTAGAAGTAATTATTTATCGAATGGGAAATGGCCTGTGAGCGCAGTAATTCGTGTTCCGATTGGAGCATATGGTTCGGGAGGACCTTACCACTCTTCAAGTGTTGAGTCAGTAGTGACAAACATTAGAGGAATTAAGGTAGTGTACCCTTCGAATGGAGCTGACCTAAAAGGATTGATGAAGGCTGCTTTCTACGATCCAAATCCTGTTCTAATTCTAGAACACAAAGGGCTTTATTGGTCGAAAATTAAAGGAACTGAAGGTGCCATGACAATTGAGCCAGATGAAGACTATGTTGTTCCAATTGGAAAAGCTAGAATCGTTCAAGAGGCCGACCAAGCAATGATTGACAATAAAGAAAGTGCAACTATCATCACGTATGGTAGAGGTGTTTATTGGGCAATCGAAGCAGCAAAGAACCATCCGGGAAAAATTGAGATTGTGGATTTAAGATCATTAAGCCCACTTGACCATGAAATGGTTTATACATCGGTTAAAAAGCACAATAAAGTGATGCTAGTTACTGAGGAAACGATAGAATCAACATTCACATTGGGTCTAGCAGGAAAAATACAAAGAGATTGCTTTGAATATTTAGATGCACCGGTGAAAATAGTCGGTTCAGTAGATACACCGGCTATTCCATTGCACGAAGATTTAGAATTTGCTTATATTCCAAATGCGGACAAAGTAAATGCAGCTTTGATTGAATTGTTGAATTACTAGTTTGCTAAAAATATCACATGAAGAAAAGACCAGTCAAAACTGGTCTTTTTTATTATTGGAAGATGCTTTTTTAAAAAAAATAAAACAACTTCAAATCAAAGTATTTTAATTAATACATCAATTCAAACACACTTTTATAGGCACCTATCTCTTCTGTATAGTTTAGAAATTGTTGGTAGAAATTGTCCGTGGTTAAAGTGGTGGAATCACCAATTACAATCAATTTCTTCTTGGCACGTGTTAGCGCTACGTTCATTCTTCGATAATCAGAAAGGAAACCGATTTTCCCCTCGGGATTACTTCTCACTAAACTCAAAAAGACAACATCTGCCTCTTGCCCTTGGAAAGAATCAATCGTACTAATATGAATGTTTGGCAATAGCTCTTTTGCTAGTTCAACCTGACTTGAATAAGGCGAAATAAAGACAACAGATTGACCTACTTCTATCCAATTTTCGTAATGCTCCACAATCATTCTTAATTCTTCTGGATTGTTGACGCTTCGACTATTTTCTTTTCGTTTTTCATCAAAACCAGCACCAGCGGTATCGTAATAAACTAAAGATTCTGGTAGAGAAGTTGCGTTTGCTTGCAACTTTCCTTCATAAAAATAACGGGAAGAAAAACCAGCTATTTCTGGCGTCATTCTATATTGAATTCCCAATAAGTCACTCGCCAAACCATGCTGAATAGCTTTCTCAAGAATAGAAACTGACAGCTTTTGAACTTCCGGTTCATCACTGATAATTGTTGGTGGTAACTGGAAATGGTCACCACTCAAAACCAAGCGTTCACCTTTTTCGGCTACCAACCATGCTAGTGGTTCTATACACTGACCAGCCTCATCTAGGAAAGCAACATCGAATTGTTTGTCTTTCAAAAGTGGGTCGTTTAATCCAATTGGCGTTCCTAGAATAACATCAGCCTCTTCAAAGAACTGAGTTAGATAGTAATTTGTCAGCGACTTAATTTCATCTCTAATTGCGTGAACTTCTTGAAACAACAATTTCCTTTGCGAGCGTTCATCTCGTCCGAAACTACGCTTGTATTGTCTTGCCATTTTTCGAAATTCTTCAGCACGGATTTTCAAACGTTTTATCTTCTTATTTAAACTATCCTGACTTAAAATTCCTTCAGGCGTATGTTCCCACACTTCTTTATTTACTTTAGCTGTATTGCCTAAACGAAGTACTTTTAATTCGCTATCAATCAGTTGTTTTGCCAAATGATCAATCGCGGCATTACTCGGTGCGGAAGCAATCACAGACTTCCCACGACTTCTCAACTCCTTGATTAAGGCAGTAATCGTTGTGGTTTTCCCTGTTCCAGGAGGTCCATGAATAATATGAATAGCTTGGTCACATAAACCGTTTTTCACCGCTTGTATTTGAAATTCATTCAAGTGTGGATGATTCCTTATTTTTTGTTCAGTTTCCTTACACTTTTCTAGCGGACGAATACCGTGTACCAATTCAAATAAATGTCTTGTCTTCTTATCTTCCTCTTTTGCAATTCGTTTTAAAACACCATGCATCATTTTAAAGGTTTTCCCATCCGGCAACCTCTTGATTCCAATATTTTTATCATCTATCCAATCCGGAAAATCATCTGTGAAAAGCAATATTTCGGCATTCTTATCTGTAATTGAAAGAAGCTGACCATTGCAAACTTCATTTGTAGAAGCCAAAAACAAAGCAACGGGTGTTCCCTGGTTATAAAAACTAAAATTTACTCCACCTGGAACAGAAAAATTAACTATAATAACAGGTTGATCTGAAAATCCAAAGTTTTTATTCTGAATTCTAATCGGGTGAATAATTGCCCCTTCACTTCGCAACTCCTTCAATGAAATATCAGCTTCAAAGAATTTCTTTTCTTGCGCCTCCTCTTCCCTGCGAAGTAATTCTCGCATTTCAACGATAATTGATTCTACATCCATAGTTTTCTTTCTCTTGCTCAAATATAAGTTTTTTCAACTTTTAAAAGTGGTAAATGCCTTAAACAATCAATTGTTTTATAATAAAAGCATATATTTGAAAAAAATAATTGCTAGCCATGGTCTTGAAGGACATTATAAGAGAACTTTTAATCACTTTTCGCATTGATTTAACGAAAAATCTAGAGTATGATAGATTGACTAAAGTTATCTTAAAAAATGAACTAAAGAAAAACCACAACTGTCTAGATGTTGGTTGCCATAAAGGAGAAATACTCGACCTTATGTTGCAATACGCACCGCAAGGAAAACATTATGGTTTCGAGCCAATTCCCGTTTTATTCAGCAGTTTAAAAGAAAAATACGGTCAGGTGGCTACGATTTATCCTTATGCCCTTTCTTCTGAAAGCGGAAGCACAAATTTCAACTATGTCAAAAATGCACCAGCATACAGTGGAATAAAAAAACGCCAGTATGATGTTAAGGAACCAGACATTGAAGAAATCAAAGTGGAGGTAAAAACCTTAGATGAGTTGATTCCAACAAATGATCAAATACACTTTATCAAGATTGATGTAGAAGGTGGAGAGTTTGGCGTTCTAAAAGGTGCTAAAGAGTTGTTAATTCGCAACAAGCCTACCATTTTATTTGAGTGTGGAAAAGGTGCAAGTGATTATTACGGAACGAATCCAGCTACTTTGTTTGAATACATGAATGATGAAATTGGTTTCAATATCTATACTTTAAAAAACTTCATTAAGCAGCAATCAGCCCTTAGTAAAGAGCAATTTGTTGAATTATTCGACAGTAATAAGGAATATTACTTTGTAGCGAAGTAATATTGTTCTCATATATTTCAATTTATTCTATAAAAGCATCACAATTTAAACAATAAAAAAGCGATCTAATTTCTTAGACCGCTTTCCCTATTTGATTAAAAATATACTTTCAATATTATTGTTTCCATTTATCATCAACATCAGCTGTCAATGCTTTTAAGAATGCTGTAATAGATTGAACATCCTCTTCCGAAATTTTATTCTGAATCTGAATATTCCCCATAATTCTAACTGCATCTTCTAAATTTGCAACTGAGCCATCGTGGAAGTATGGATACGTCATCTCAACATTACGTAAACCAGGAGCTTTAAATAAGTATTTATCCGCTTCATTTCCTGTCTCATGGAATCTACCTTCGTCAATTTTCTCACTCTTCGTGTGAACCCAGTAATCTTCATATAAACCAAATTTCTGAAGCATTGCACCTCCTAAGGCAGGACCACTGTGGCAAGTTGTACAAGTATTATCAAAGAAAGCCCTTAAGCCCTTTTTCTCCTCTGTTGTCATTGCAGTTCTGTCACCTTCCATCCATTCATCAAAACGGCTCACAGGCGCCAATTGACGTTCGAAAGCTCCAATTGCTTTTTGGATATTCGCCATAGTAATAGGTTCTTCGGCATCTGGATAAACTTCAGCGAATAACTTGCGGTATTCTTCTACACCTCTCAAACGCTCCTCTAAGAATTTAGCAGAAGGAATGTTGTGCTCAACTGGATTTAAAATTGGTCCTCCAGCTTGCTCTTCCACATCTTTTGCTCTACCATCCCAGAATTGCATTCCATGTAAAAACGCATAGAAAGTTGTAGGTGAATTTCTATCCCCTAACTCATCTGTATCTCCTGGCGACAACGCAAGATTGTCCACCCCGTATGCATCCATTCTATGACATGAGTTACAGCTAATGTTTCCATCTTTTGACAATCTCGTGTCAAAATATAGTTTTTTACCCAATTGAATTTCATTTTCTGGAATAACTGGTTTTTCTAATGAAATCATTGAAGTTTGAAAGAATAATTCTGCCTTTTCAAGCAATTCATTTTCTTCTTCTTCCGTTAACTCAGTAGTTGTAACTTCTTCGATTTTCCCTGTATTATCAGAACTACATCCTGAATACATAAAAGCAGCACTCGTTCCCATGAACACAAGTCCTGCCATAGATAAAAACCTGTTTTTTGATATTTTCGCCATGACTTATTAACTTTTTTAAATATTTAATACAAAAGTACGAATAAATTGCATTACTCTGTATGACTAATGTCACACAATTGTCATTTTTTAAATTCAAAAGTTAGAATTAAACATCACTTTCAATATTTTAACAAGAAAGCACTTAATCAGACAGAAAGGTCTTAATTTTTAATTATATTTGAGTATTCAATAATACTAATTTTAAAAAATATATAATTATGGCAAATGAAGTATGGCTAGAAAGCTTAATCACAGCTACTCCGCAAGAAGGTAGAGAGTTAGCAATTACAATGGCAAGAAAAACGATTGGAGCAATTCAATCAGATCCAGAAATAAAAAAACAACTTCGTGAAAAATACGCAACTGATTCAGCACAATTAATCGCTTCAGCAGAAGTTGTAGCAATTGAATTTAGAACTGTAGCCGAAGCAAATAATTACTGGAGAAAATAACAGGAACAATTAGAATCACAATCACCTATTTTAAGTGCTTGTAACTTCAGGAACAGAAAGCTATTTCATATATTGAGGTAGCTTTTTTTTATTGAATAACAATCAAGTTTTACCAATCCATCAATATTCCTTACCTTTGTGGCTCTCTAATATTTAAAACAACATATGGATATAAACAGTGCTAATATACTTGGATTTGCAATCACTGTATTTACAGGTTTCTTTGCGATTATGAACCCCATTGCGAATCTTCCTATCTATGTAGGATTAGTAGACGGTGCCACACCAGCGCAAAAGAAAAAAGTAAGTAAAAAAGCGGTATTTACAGCTTTCTTTATCGTTACTGCCTTTGTAATACTTGGTAAATTGATATTCAGTTTATTTGGTCTAACAGTTCCTGCTTTTAAAATAGCTGGAGGAATTTTAATCTTTATGGCCGGTAACGACATGGTGAGATCTAAACGACACGAAGACATCAAAGGAATGAAAATATCAGAGTTCAATGAAACGGTTGCTATTTCTCCTTTGGCTACACCTTTAATGGCTGGTCCAGGAACAATTGCTACTGCAATGTCTTTCGTTTCTGATAGTAATTGGATTCACATGATGATTGTTGTTACAATGTTTGCTGCAGTATGTGCACTTCATTATATTGCTTTTAGTATGAGCGGAATTATCGTGAAAAAACTGGGTCAAAGTGTGATTGCTGTTATCGGTAAAATCATGGGATTGATTATTGCGGTAATTGGAACAAGTATGGTGATTGATGGAATTCATTTGGCAATCCTAGCATACTCACACTAAAAAAGAACTCTAATACCGCTCAAAGTGAACATTCAATTAGCTAAAACAAAACCCTTTCCAGTTTTTATCAATCAAGTATTAAAAGGAATTGGACAGATTTTTTTACAGGAAAATGCACTAACAGGCTTGTTGTTTCTTGCTGGTTTAGGAATTGCATCTACTAGTTATGCTTTAGTCGCATTTTTAGCAGCTAGTACCGGGACGCTTACAGCTCATGTCTTCAAATTCCCCAAAGACGAAATAAACCAAGGCTTATATGGATTTAGTCCCGCCCTAGTTGGTATCGCCTTGTTAATATTCTATCATCAAAATTTTGTTATTTGGATCAGCATCTTTTTGGGGTCTATTGCCGCTACGTTTATTCAAAATTTGTTTATTCGAAAAAGAGTTCCTGTTTTTACACTACCATTTGTTTTAGTTACGTGGGTTTTGCTCTATACTGGAACACTTTTAAAATGGTCTATAATGGAAACAATACCATACAGTATACATGATTACGACTTGTTCCTTTTTATGTTCAAAGGCTTTGGTCAAGTGATATTTCAGGACAATCTGTGGGTTGGAGTTATTTTCTTTTTGGCGATCTGCATCAATTCAGCTCTAACCGCTTTCCAAGCTTTTCTAGGAGCAACATTAGCGGGAATCCTAGCGTCGCTTTATGCTATTCCAACAGATTTAATAAATCAAGGCTTGTTTAGTTTCAACGCTGTACTTTGCGCGATAGTTTTTTCAGGAAAACAAATCAAAGACGGAATTTGGCCCTTGATAGCTATCCTGATTTCTTCACTATTTTCCATAGTCTTTTTTGAATTAAAAATACCGCAACTTACCTTCCCGTTTGTTGCTGCTACTATGCTAACTTTAATCATTAAGAATAAAGGGAAATTCTCCAGCTAAAAATGAAAAAACGAACGATATATCAGCTTATAGTAGGAACTATCATCCTTGCAATAGTAATTGCGGGCTTTTTTCTATTCCGATTTTTCTATCCTGCGCAAAAAAGTGACTTAAAACTTTTATTACCAAAAGAAACTACTTTAGTCGTTGAGGTAAACGCACATCAAGTAATGAAGACAGTCATGAAGGATGTACTTGAGAACAAAGAAGATTTAGGAATTAGTTTAAGTCAGCTGAAAGAAAAGTGGAAACACCAAGAAATGGAATATCCAGGAATTGATTTCAACAAAGAATTGGTTTTCTTTTCTGACAAATGGAACGATATAAATGTATATGGATTTTTAGTTCACATTAGTAAGCTTAAAGATTTCGAACATTTTAAAATGAAAGGAAGTACCACTCAAAAAGCCAATAAAAAACATGGGATTATTCTGTATGCAGACCAAGATTTATCACGAGATGAAAAGGATTTTATAGTACAAAAAGCAGAAAAAATAATCGACAGAAACGTTCCAAAACGAGTTGCTTCAAAAGAAATAATTCATTTTAGTTTCAATGAGAATAAAACAAGCACTAGCTTTTCAATTTACTTAGAAAAAGAAACACTCCGACTAACTGGAACAAACTTTACAAGGGACAGAAATAATTCTCCAAGCGACTCAATGACCTTAGTTTCTGCAAAAGAAAAGGATTATTTAGAAATTCGTACGGGGCAACTTCCCCAAATTTTAAATCATTTCCTAGAAGACTATCTAAAAGGAATGAATATTTACTTACCAGAAATAACTGCTCAGCGTTTATTGATTTACAATTCAAATGTTCAAACTATTAATAAGAAGCTAACGATTTTACCAGAATTAGACTGGGTGGTACAGTTTGCAGACGGTCTTGATATCAAGTACGAATTAAATAAAAGTAGATTGCCCAACTATCTCAATTATGACAGCACAGCAATGCTTATAAATGCCAAGAAATTGAATTATTACATCAAGCAGTCTTCGCCCAACGAAATATACATTGGTAATACGCCGCTATTTGGAGAAACAAACGAAGCAGTTAGGACTACATTTTCAATTTCAGGACAACCCGCAGTATTAATGAGTTTAGATGGAGATGGATTTGTTGCAAAGATGATTCATGTATTGCCTCCAGTTAGAAGTGCACAGAAATTCTTAAATGACATTGCTGTTTTTCATTTTGAAACAAAAGAGCAAGAAAATGGCAAACAAATTATAGAAGGGGAGTTAAAACTTTTAGATCAGAAAGCAATTTCAATTGAGCTACTAAAGTTTATATTAAACTAAACTCACATTCTCTTTTGTACCTCTTCTAAATACGCTGGTGTACCGATAAGTCGAGAGCCGTACCAAGTGAAATATTCACCATCAACAACTAATATTTTAGCTTTCGGGAATAATTCTAGAATTTCTGGGATATGCTTTTCAGAAAAGGGATAAGGTTCCGTGCTTAGGAACACGTAATCTGTTTCCGGCAAATTATTTAAGTCTAGCTCTGGATAGCGCTCTAAGTCCCCAACCGCATTTACAACACCTAAATGCGCTGTCATTACATGGTCTATAAAAGTAGCTTTCGCAACAGCCATATAGGGCTTTTTCCATATTAAATACAAAGCTTTAGGAGAATTAGGAAAAGGTTTTAGTTGGGAGAAATTTACTTGAATCTGTTCAACCATTTGTTTTCCTTTTATTGCTTCATTACAAATTTCAGCAACTTGCTCAATCATCTCTAAACTATCCTTTAAATCATAGATATCGCTAATCCAAACAGGAAAGTCTTGCATAAGCTCCTCTATTTGTTCCTTGATATTTTCTTCTTTATTGGCAATGATTAAGTCGGGTGAAAGAGATTTTATTTTCTCAATGTCCAATTGCTTTGGTCCTCCTATCCGCTCTTTGGTTTTAAACCACTCTTCTGGGTGAATACAAAACTTGGTAATTCCCACTACTTTGTCGCCTAGCCCCAAGTGGTAGAGTAGTTCGGTTTGAGACGGAACTAAAGAGATAATACGTTGTGGCACAGTTGACAATTCAATTGTATTTCCATATTGGTCGATATGCTGTCGTTTACTCTTCATTTAGTCGGAATTATGGTAATTGAGAAATTCAATACATTAAAGCATCAATAAGGAAAGTTCTTCAGCTTTCCTATCCTTGACAAATTTCGAAAATTAAATGATTAATGCCAAGATACGAGTGGAAAAAGTACGCAAAGAGTCAAATACCACGCAAAATTGAACCTTTAGCATAAAAAATCTATTCTCCATTTCAATGCCACAAAGGTTTCTGGAAATAAATGCTTCAAAGACAAGGCACTTTGGCGGAAAAATTTGAAGGAGTGGACATCAATTAACTAAGGCTATACTCATACCTTAACATCCTACGATTTCTGGAAATAAATGCTTTAAAGACAAGGCACTTTGGTGAAAAAACTTGAAGGAGTGTACATCAACTAACTAAGGCTATACTCATACTTTCAAATCCTACAGTTTCTGGAAATAAATGCTTCAAAGACAAGGCACTTTGGCGGAAAAATTTGAAGGAGTGTACATCAAGTACATGATTAATCAGCTAAAGTAAAGCTCTATTTACACTTTCACATCCTACGATTTCTGGAAATAAATACTTCAAAGACAAGGCACTTTGGCGGAAAAACTTGAAGGAGTGTACATCAAGTACATGATTAATCAGCTAAAGTAAAGCTCTATTTACACTTTCACATCCTACGATTTCTGGAAATAAATGCTTCAAATACAAGGCACTTTGGCGGAAAAACTTGAAGGAGTGTACATCAACCAACTAACTAACTAACTAACTAACTAACTAACTGACTTTCATATCAAGCCAAGGCTATACTCATACTTTCACATCCTACGATTTCTGGAAATAAATGCTTCAAAGACAAGGCACTTTGGAGGAAAAACTTGAAGGAATGGACATCAACTAACTAAATAACTAACTAACTAACTAACTAACTAACTAACTAACTAACTAACTGACTTTCATATCAAGCCAAGGCTATACTCATACTTTCACATCCTACGATTTCTGGAAATAAATGCTTCAAAGACAAGGCACTTTGGAGGAAAAACTTGAAGGAGTGTACATCAAGTACATGACTGAGTTTTTCCACCGAAGTAACGCCGTATTTGGACATTTAGGCCAGAAATAACGCCGTATTTTGACATTTAGGCCAGAAATTACAACCAACCCTGTTCTTTCATCCACTCATCGTTAAACATCTTCCCAACGTAACGGCTACCGTGGTCGTGAAATAGAACCACAACAACATCACCTTTTTTGAACATATCTTTAACTTGCAGCACACCTTTGATGGCTGAACCAGCAGAGTTTCCAACAAAAATACCTTCTTCTTTTGCCAATCTTCTTTGATAAACAGCAGCGTCCTTATCTGTTACTTTCTCAAAATGGTCAATAACATCAAAGTCTACGTTTTTAGGCAAAATATCTTCTCCAATACCTTCAGTGATATATGGATAAATTTCATTTTCATCAAAAATCCCAGTTTCGTGATATTTCTTGAATACTGAACCATAGGTATCGATTCCAATAATTTTTATATCAGGGTTCTTTTCTTTCAAATATTTACCAACACCAGAGATAACACCACCAGTACCAACCCCAACCACAAAGTGAGTTATTTTGCCGTCAGTTTGTTCCCAAATTTCCGGACCTGTTTGCTCGTAATGTGCTTCTCTATTTGAGAAATTATCATATTGATTAACATACCATGAGTTAGGTGTTTCTTCTGCCAAGCGACGAGAAACTGAATAATAAGATCTTGGATCATCTGGCTCAACATTTGTTGGACAAACAACCACTTCAGCGCCAACTGCTCTTAGGATATCCATTTTCTCTTTACTCTGTTTATCGCTGATAACACAGATAAGTTTGTATCCTTTGATGATAGCAGCCAATGCCAGCCCCATTCCTGTATTTCCAGAAGTACCTTCGATAATCGTCCCGCCTGGCTTTAAACGACCGTCCTTTTCTGCGTCTTCCACCATTTTAAGCGCCATACGGTCTTTTACAGAATTTCCTGGGTTTGTTGTTTCAACTTTCGCCAAAACCAAGGCATCGATTTCTTCTGTTATTTTATTAATTTTCACTAATGGCGTATTACCAATAGTCTCTAAAATGTTATTATAAAACTTCATTTTTAAATATTTTATACAAAGATAAGTTTTAATTGATAATTGACGATTGTTCTCTAAACTTTCGGGATGAAAATTATGAATTGGAACTGATTAATAGTTAATCAGGAAATAAAATCGGTTTGGAAACAGAGTTCGGAATTGCATAAAAGCAAAAAAGCCTTTCCGCAGAAAGGCTTTCCTCAAATATATTTCAGCTTTATTATTTCGCGTAATTCACTGATCTTCTTTCTCTAATCAAAGTGATTTTCACTTGGCCAGGATAGGTCATTTCAGTTTGAATTTTTTGAGAGATAGCAAATGAAAGTTCGTCTGCTTGAATATCAGTTATCTTCTCACTTTCTACCATAACTCTCAATTCTCTACCCGCTTGGATAGCGTATGCTTTAATCACCCCGTCATAAGAAAGTGCTAAACTTTCCAATTCCTTAATACGGTTAATATACGCTTCAATTACTTCACGTCTGGCACCAGGACGAGCTCCAGAAATAGCATCGGCAATTTGTATAATCGGCGAAATCATCGAAGTCATTTCAATTTCGTCGTGGTGCGCTCCAATTGCATTACAGATTTCAGGTTTCTCACCATACTTCTCCGCTATTTTCATACCCAAGATAGCGTGTGGTAATTCTGGCTCATCTTCTGGAACTTTCCCCATATCATGAAGTAAAGCTGCTCTTTTAGCCATTTTAACGTTCAAACCTAATTCCGCAGCCATGATTGCAGCAATGTTCGCTACTTCTCTACTGTGGTGTAATAAGTTTTGTCCGTAAGAAGAACGGTATTTCATTCTTCCCACCATTTTCACAAGTTCTGGATGTAATCCATGAATTCCTAAATCGATACAAGTCCTTCTACCTGTTTCAGCGATTTCGTCATCCAATGATTTTCTTGTTTTCGCAACCACCTCTTCAATTCTAGCGGGGTGTATACGTCCATCAGAAACCAATTGGTGCAATGATAACCTTGCTATTTCACGTCTTACCGGGTCAAAACAAGAAAGAAGAATTGCTTCTGGCGTATCATCAACAATGATTTCAACACCTGTCGCAGATTCGATAGCACGAATGTTTCTACCTTCACGACCAATAATACGACCTTTAACGTCGTCAGATTCAATGTTAAATACAGAAACAGCGTTTTCAATTGCTTGTTCGTGTGCAACACGTTGCATTGCTTGGATAATAACTTTCTTGGCTTCACGGTTGGCGTTCAACTTCGCTTCTTCCACGATGTCTTTGATATCTGCCATCGCTTGTGTGCGCGCTTCATCAGTCAAGGCTTTCATCAATTGAACCTTCGCCTCTTCAGGGTTCATTCCAGAAATACGCGACAATTCTGTTACACGCACTTCTTGAACTTTTTCAAGTTCTTCCAACTTTGTTTGGTTGGTTTTAATTAAATCTTCTAAGGATTTTTCTTGCGCGATTAACTTCTTTTCTTGACGGCTTACGTCTTCAATCTTCTTAGATATCGTTTTTTCTTTTGCTTTGGTTCTATCCTCAGCTGACTGAAGTTTTCTTTCACGATCTTTAATTGCTTTATCGTGACTTTCTTTAAGTTGTAAAAATTTTTCTTTTGCTTGAAGGATTTTTTCTTTCTTAATCGCCTCACCCTCATTTTCAGCATCTTTTAACAACTGTTCTTTTCTTTTCTTCAAAAGCACATTTTGAACAACAAAGGCGACTATTGCTCCTAAAATTAGTCCACCCAATAGTGGAATTAACATTTCTCCCATTTCTTTTTATATTAAATAATTATAACAAATGGGAACTTGACTGATATTTAAGATTTATTATTCCTCTTCTATACTATTAGATAACGTTTTCAACGCATCTAAAACTTCATTTTTATTCAATCCGCCATTTCCATCCACCTCGTTATCTTTCGAAGTGTTTAAAACACGTGTTGATAGTTGCAATGCTGTCATTGCTAATAAATCTTGCATATCTTTTACTGCATAATTCGACTGTAATCGCTGAATACTTGAATTAATATCTTCTGCTGCTTTACGAACCGTTGCCTCCTCACTCTCATTGATAGTAAGCGGGTAACTACGTCCTGCAACAATTAACTTAATAGATATCTTACTCATTATTATTCCGCTTTTAGGCGACTTATACATTCATCAATTTCCCTTACTAGTGCATCAATCTGAGCGTCATTGTCGGATGAATCATTTGTGATGACCACCTGACTATTCTCAAACTTATGCATTAAATCATCATATTTGTTCTTAAAATCTGTTGCTTCTTGTTCTCGTTCAAGCAATTTATCACTTAATCGCTCAACTTCAGACTTCAAAGCACTATTCTCTACCTTAACATTATTCAATGCATTACGCATTTTGCCAACTTTGGCTTCGATTTCTGTTATGACTAGTTGAATATCTTCCATTTTTTATATGATAATAGACAAATATAATACGATTGAGATAATAAAACAATTTTTCTTTTGATTGGTTCATTTTATTTTATCTCTTTCTTAAGAAAGAACGTAAATTTTCCGAAAAAATTGCATGTAGAGAAGTGCGAAAAATAATTTGATGCATAATAAAGGGACTTCTCACAAAGCCCCTTTATATTTCTTCAATCGAATTAATTACATATTTCTTCTGTACTGACCTCCAACTTCAAATAAAGCTTGAGTAATCTGCCCTAAAGAACAATATTTTGCTGCCTCCATCATGATTTCAAACATATTATCATTTTGAATAGCTGCAGTTCTCAACTCTGCCAACCACTCTGCTGCCTTCTCTTCATTTCTTTCATGAAGTTCTTTCAGCATCGTGATTTGATATTGTTTTTCTTCCTCCGTTGCACGAATCACCTCATCTGGAATAATCGTTGGCGAACCTTTTGAATCTTTAAAAGTATTCACTCCAATAATTGGGTATTCTCCTGAGTGTTTTAAATGCTCGTAATACAATGATTCTTCTTGAATCTTAGATCGCTGATACATTGTCTCCATAGCTCCTAGCACCCCGCCTCTTTCAGTAATTCTGTCAAACTCCATCAAGACCGCCTCTTCCACCAAATCAGTTAACTCCTCAATGATAAACGCTCCTTGAATTGGATTTTCGTTTTTCGCCAGTCCTAACTCTCTATTGATAATTAACTGAATGGCCATTGCACGACGTACCGATTCTTCTGTTGGCGTTGTAATCGCTTCGTCATAGGCATTCGTATGTAATGAGTTTGTATTGTCGTAAATAGCGTATAAGGCTTGTAAAGTTGTTCGAATATCGTTGAAAGCAATCTCTTGAGCGTGTAAAGAACGTCCAGAAGTTTGAATATGGTATTTCAACATTTGAGAACGTGCATCTGCACCGTATTTCTCCCGCATTGCTTTTGCCCAAATTCTTCTTGCTACACGACCAATCACGGCATACTCTGGATCGATACCGTTGGAGAAGAAGAAAGATAAGTTTGGACCGAAATCGTTAATATCCATCCCTCTACTTAGGTAGTATTCCACATAAGTAAACCCATTAGAAAGTGTTAATGCTAACTGTGTAATTGGATTCGCTCCTGCCTCTGCAATATGGTAACCTGAAATAGATACAGAATAGAAGTTTCTTACCTTATGATCGATAAAGAACGCTTGAACGTCTCCCATCAATCGCAAAGCGAATTCAGTTGAGAAAATACAAGTGTTTTGTGCTTGGTCTTCTTTTAAAATATCTGCTTGAACAGTTCCTCTCACTACTGATAGAGTAGTTGTTTTGATTTCGTTATAAACATCAGCCGGTAAAACTTGGTCACCAGTAACTCCTAGCAACATCAATCCTAAACCGTTGTTTCCTTCAGGTAATTCTCCTTGATATTTTGGCTGTTCTTCTCCGCTAGCTTTAAAAATCGCATCTATTTTCGTCTGAACTTCTTCTTCCAAACCATTTGCTACGATATATTTCTCACAAGCTTGGTCGATTGCCGCATTCATAAAGAAACCTAACAACATCGGTGCAGGACCGTTAATTGTCATAGAAACTGAAGTCTTTGGATCTGTTAAATCAAATCCTGAATACAATTTCTTAGCATCATCTAAACAGCAAATAGAAACCCCTGAGTTTCCAATTTTACCATAGATATCAGGTCGAATGTCTGGATTGTTTCCATATAAAGTTACCGAGTCAAACGCTGTTGAAAGTCGTTTTGCTGGCATTCCTAAACTTACATAGTGGAATCGCTTGTTCGTTCTTTCTGGACCTCCTTCTCCTGCAAACATTCGTGTTGGGTCTTCTCCTTCACGTTTGAATGGGAATAATCCAGCAGTATATGGGAATTCTCCAGGAACGTTTTCTTGTAAAATCCATCTTAAAATATCTCCCCATCCATTGTACTTAGGTAAAGCTACCTTTGGAATTTGTATGTGAGACAATGATTCTGTATGCGTTTCAATTTTCAATTCCTTATCTCTAACTTTAAAAGAGAAAATAGGATCTTTGTATTTTTGAACTTTATCTTTCCAAGTTAAAAGTGCTTCCCAGTTGTGTGGATTTATATCCATTTTCAGTTTCTCGAAAGTTTCAGCTAGAATTTTGATTAATCTATTTTTATCTTCAATTTCACTTGACTTAAGTGTGTCCATAGACAATTGAAGTCCGTATAATTTATCGGCAACTTCTACTTGTTGATCAACCCACTTATCATACGCTCTATTGCTTTCAGAAATTTCTGATAAGTAACGTGTACGACTTGGTGGAATGATGAAAATCTTTTCAGACATTTCATCTGTAATCTCAAAAGTAGATTGTAAATCTATTTCCGTCTTTTCATTTAATTTCTGCATCAACACCTTGTACAGTTGATTCATTCCTGGGTCGTTAAACTGGGAAGCAATCGTACCGTAAACAGGCATTGAGTCAACAGACTCTTCAAATAAAAGATGATTTCTTTGGTATTGCTTACGCACATCTCTCAAGGCATCTAATGCACCTCTTTTATCAAATTTATTCAATGCAATCACATCAGCGAAATCCAACATATCGATTTTCTCTAATTGCGTTGCAGCTCCAAATTCTGGAGTCATTACATATAGACTTACGTCTGAATAAGAAGTAATTTCAGTATCAGATTGACCAATACCAGAAGTTTCAAGGATAATTAAATCAAATTCCGCTACTTTTAAAACAGACATTACTTCTGCAACGTGTCTTGACAAGGAAAGATTTGATTGTCTGGTCGCCAATGAACGCATGTAAACTCTATCGTTAGAAACTGAGTTCATACGAATTCTATCCCCTAGTAAAGCACCACCTGTTTTTCTCTTTGACGGGTCAACAGAAACAACAGCAATACGCTTATCAGGGAAGTCTGCTAAGAAACGGCGAACTAATTCATCCACTAAAGAAGACTTTCCAGCTCCACCTGTTCCTGTAATACCAAGAACTGGCACTTTTGAATCTTCCGCTAAAGCATGAATTTGATCAAACAACTCTTTGGAATCATCTAAATAGTTTTCCGCAGCAGAAATAACTTCTGCAATTTCAAAGCTATTTTTATTCTTTAAAACTTTCGGGTCTATTTTCACATCTTTTCCTACAGGAAAGTCTGATTTTTCAATCAAATCATTAATCATTCCTTGAAGTCCCATTTCACGTCCGTCATCCGGATGATAAATACGAGTGATTCCGTAGGCTTCTAATTCTTTAATCTCAGAAGGCAAGATTGTTCCACCACCACCAGCGAAAATCTTGATTTGAGGCGCACCTTTTTCTTGCAATAAATCATACATGTACTTTAAATACTCTGTATGTCCACCTTGATAGGAAGTCATTGCAATTGCCTGTACATCCTCTTGAATAGCGCAGTTTACAACTTCTTCAACACTTCTATCGTGTCCAAGATGAATTACTTCACATCCAGAAGACTGAATGATTCTACGCATGATATTAATAGCTGCATCGTGCCCATCGAAAAGAGAGGCTGCTGTTACTATTCTAATCTTATTTTTTGGTTTATACGGTGTAATTTTCTCCATAATTTCTAAATGAATGGTTGCAAATATAACGAAAATAGCAGAAACAATAACAGAAAGATAATGAGAAAGAGATTGAGCACAAAAATGAGAAAGCATCCAAGAAACAGAAGTACTTATTTCAACCCTTTTGAAAATATAAATTCCTAGAAGTTTAGCGCTAAAAATTCATCACGCTATTCTGCTTATTGATTGATTCTTGATGGATAGCATCTAATATAATTCTTAGGAATTCTTCTGACAATCCCAACTCATTTGACTTTGCCAATTGTTTATGTACGATTGTATGCCAATGTTTTGATTGTAGAATTACAATTCCATTTTCTCTTTTATACTTCCCGATATCTTCAGCGATTTGCATTCTAAGTTGTAACAACTGAAACAATTCATCGTCCAACTCAGAAATTTTTCTTCTTTGTAATTCTAAAAAACCAACTTCGCCTTCTTCAAGTACCTCATCTCTTAGAATTAATTGATTCAATAACTCTTGAAGATTATCTGGTGTGATTTGTTGTTCAGCGTCCGACCATGCCTTGTCTGGATTTGGATGTGTCTCAATCATCAATCCTGCAAAATTTAAATCCATCGCTTTTTGTGCAATCGACAGTAGGTCAGTTCTGTTTCCACAGATGTGACTTGGGTCATTAATGATTGGAATCTCCGGCATTTTCTCCATCAACCCAATAGGAATTTCCCAATTTGGAGCATTTCTATATTTTGGATGATTGTAAACTGAAAAACCTCTGTGAATTCCCACTAAGTCTTTGACATTTGCTTTCGCCAAACGTTCAAATGCACCAATCCACAGATTTAAGTCTGGATTTATTGGGTTCTTTATCATCACAGGAATATCCGTACCGCGAATAGCATCAGCAATTTCTTGAACAGCAAAAGGATTAACTGTTGTTCTTGCACCTATCCAAAGAACATCAACCCCAGCTTTCAAGGCTAATTCGACATGTTGTGCATTGGCAATTTCTGTTGCAACCGGCAATCCTGCTGTCTTTCCCGCTTCCACTAACCAAGGCAATCCGATTCCACCAACGCCTTCAAAAGAATTAGGCCGTGTACGAGGCTTCCAAATTCCACCTCTCAGCAACTTCACATTTGAATTTTTTGCAATTGATTGCGCGATGTCAAGCATTTGTTCTTGACTTTCTACGCTACAAGGACCCGCCACTACAAAAGGTCGTTTTGCCTCTTTTACGTTTTCTACCAACTTAAAACTCATGTATTATTTTCTTTTCTTCTATTAATTTGTCTTTTACCATGGAATCTTGGCAAACTCTCCGTTTGTTAGAAACAAAGTATCAAACCCATTATTGGCTACAAATTTAGCCTGAAAATATCCTGAAAGTTCATTTTCGACATGATTAATGTCAGAAAGAACAACCATTCCACTATAAAGCGTTGGATAATCTTTAAAAGCATAAGTTGAAGTTGACTGTGCTTGCTCTATTGGTCGGCCACCCAAACTGTCACCTTCTGTTAGATTCAACCTAATATCCAGACTATCATTTTTAAACCTTAAATTCCAATTAGGATTTTTAGTCAATGTGTAATCTGTAAAACTCACAAACTTGCCGTTGACTTTAACTTGTACAAATTCATCAACCGCTGTAGGAACAAAGTCGCAAGGAGGACAAACCCCACCACAATCTGTTTTTTCTTCTTTTTCAGGATCAAAGATTCCATCATGACAAGATTGCTCTTCCTTTTTACAAGAAGTCAAAAATAAGAATCCGACTAAAAAAAGAGAGTATATGCTATATTTTATTTTCATGACTTACTTTATTATATTTGCAAAAATCAAATTTACTGAAAATACCAACAACATACAAAACATTGAAAGACACTTCTGAAGGTCTTTACAAAGAAAAGGGTTCTAAATTTATTGGAATCGCAACTTATTGTGAAGACGAAGAGGAAGCGAAAGAGCTTATTGCACGCTGGCGAAACGAACATCATCAAGCGAGACACCTTTGTTGGGCTTATCGTTTTGGTATCAACAAAGACTTATACAGAGCGAATGACGACGGTGAACCGAGCAATAGTGCAGGCGCTCCTATCTTAGGACAAATTCAATCTTTTGACTTAACCAATGTTTTGATTGGCGTAGTGCGCTACTATGGTGGTGTAAAACTAGGAGTTGGTGGACTTATCAACGCATACAGAACGGCTGCTAAAGATGCTATTGAAAATGGAATTATCGTAGAAGAGGTCGTTAAAGATAGGTTTACGATGACTTTTAGTTATTTGGACATGCCATTGATTATGGATGTTGTGAAAGGTAGTGAAGCCACAATCAACAAACAGGAATTTACGAATGATTGCTTTTTAAGAATAGCCATTCGCATTGAAGCGACTGAACAGCTCTTGGAGAAACTGGCAGATTTCACGTCTTTAAAAATCGAGAAAATTGGAACGTATTAATAGCAATCTGCTAAAGGAACTCATAAAGGTAAGAGGTACTTCTGGCGACGAATCACGAATTAAGGACTTCATTCTAACGTATATTGAAGAAAATAAAGCGAATTGGAAATCTCCGGTAACGATTTATGAAGGAGAGAATTTTCAAGACGCTATCGTTCTTGTATTCGGTCAGCCTAAAACGGCAGTATTTGCCCATATAGACACTATAGGCTACATGGTTGGATACAATAACAGCTTAATGAAAATCGGAAGTCCTGTAAATATTGACACAGCTCGATTAGTTGGAAGTGACAGTAAAGGAAAGATTGAAACAGAATTGATGATGATGGAGCATCCTTTTGGTCAAACGCAACTTAAATGTCTTTGTGAACGGGAGATAGACAGAGGAACAATACTCACTTACAAGCCAAGATTCATACAAAAGGAAACATACATACAAAGTCCGTACTTAGACAATAGACTAGGAGTTTTAAACGCACTTCATCTTGCTGAAGGTTTAGAAAACGGCGCAATCGTATTCTCGACTTATGAAGAGCATGGAGGCGGTTCTGTTGGCTTTTTAGCTAAGTTTTTATTCGAGAAATATGGAACAAGGCAAGCTTTAATTTCGGATATCACTTGGGTAACGGACGGTATCAAACATGGCGAAGGAGTTGTTATCTCTATGCGTGACCAGCATATACCAAGGAGAAGTTATTTAAATCAGTTAATTGCTATCGCAAAAGAGAATAACATCCAATTCCAACTAGAAGTAGAATCTGCAGGAGGAAGTGATGGTTCTTATCTGCAAAAATCTAATTTTCCATTCGACTGGTGCTTTGTGGGTGCTCCGGAAAGTAATGCGCATACTCCAAAGGAAAAGGTTTATATCTCAGACATTGTTGAAATGATGAAGTTCTATGAGATTATCATGAATAAAATAGGCTGAGTTTATTAAGCCTTGCGATAATAAGACCCTAAAAAAGAAATACTAAAAGAAATACTTACAGCACAACAACAGATGAAAACGTTTCAAATTCTCAAAAAAGAATGTACATTGCAAAAAACATCAAGTTTGTATGGCTATAATTGTCATATAAAGACTATTTTTGCTGATTATTTTTTTATAAATGTCTAAACTCTTAAGTGCCTTAATATATTATTTGATTGTGATTCCAATATCATATCTTCCATTTGGGCTGCTTTATATTATTTCAGACATTGTTTTCGTAGTTCTATATTATGTCGTTGGTTACAGAAAGAAAGTTGTTCAAGAAAACATTGCGCATTCTTTTCCAAACCTTAATTCAGAAGAAAGAAAAGACATTGAAAAGAAATTTTACAAACATTTTGCTGACTTTTTAGTAGAAAGTGCTAAATCTTTAAGCATATCCAATAAATCCATTCAAGAAAGATGTGCAATCATCAATCCTGAAATGGCCAACAAACATTTTGAGCAAGGTAAAGATGTGATTGTCTTATGCGGTCACTACAACAACTGGGAGTATTACGCAGTTGGTTTAGCGCAACAAATGAAACATCAAGTTATTGCTGCTTACCATCCTTTAAAGAACGGCTATTTTAATGAGAAAATTCTTCAGGCACGTCAGCGTTTTGGCTTAAAGATGGTGAGTATGAAGCAAGTTCCACGTTTCTTTGCCGATCCAAATGGAAAAGCACCAACTTTAACAGTCATGTTGAATGACCAATCTCCGGGAGATCCAAAGAATGCATATTGGAATACTTTCCTAAATCAAGAAACAGGATGGATGAGAGGTGCTGAAAAATTGGCGAAAAAATATAACCAAGTTGTACTGTTCGGTTCTATTCATAAGAAAAAACGTGGGTTTTACGAAGTTCAATTTCAACTTATCAGCGAAAATATTGAAGTAGAAAAAGAAGGGTATGTGTTAGACAAGCATGCTGAACTTCTCGAAAAGATCATTCGCCAAGAACCAGAATACTGGTTATGGTCACACAGAAGATGGAAGCATAAAAGGCCTAATTAAAAGGAGGTTTTCGCTAAAATAAATTATTGACAGCCTATTTCTTTCTTACTACAACTAAAAATCATTATTTTTGAAATAAAAATCGAATCATTCTATGAAAAATAAATTCTTATTCGCTATAGCTTTTGGCTCATTATTCTTAACTTATTCTTGCGCTCCTGTGTATAAATGCGGGGAAGAGAAACCGGCAAAAGGAGTTGCTGGCTCTAACAGGCTTCTTGATGTAGTTAAAGAAAGAGATGAACTATGTGATTTACTTGATTCAAAAGATCAGGAAACTGCTTATCTAGTTACAAGAAATCAAGCTTTAACTTTTATCAATGACAGTTTAGAAACTAAAATTGAAGAAGTTAAAACGGAGTACAATACCTTAAAAGGTGAACACAATCAATTAGGTAAAGAACATACAGCATTAAAGAAAGAACATCTTTCTTTAAGTCAGAACTTCTCTGATGAAGTTAGTAAAAACCTTTCTCAAGGACATTTATACGACGAGAGGTTAAAGGAAAAAGAACGTCGTTTACAACTAAGAGAAGATGACTTGACGGCCCTTGAAAAAGAAGTACAGGCACGTGAAGGAAGAATTCATGAGTTGGAGTCAGAATTAGCAAGACAAGATTCTATCGCTAAAAGAATGAATCAACTTTTACATGAAGCTTTACTAGGGTTTAACTCAGATGAATTAACAACAGAAGTTAAAAACGGTAAAGTATATGTTTTAATGTCTGACAAGTTAATGTTCCAATCTGGGAAGGCTGATGTTCAAGCAAAAGGAAAGGATGCACTAAAAGCTTTAGCAGACGTTTTAAAGAAAAACACAGGTTTCACTATTTTGGTAGAAGGACACACGGATAATGTTCCAATTAAAACAGCAAGGTATAAAGACAACTGGGACTTAAGTGTTGATAGAGCGACTTCAATTGTTAGAATTCTACAAGATGACTATAAAGTTGACCCATTGTCTCTAACGGCATCAGGAAGAGGAGAATTCTATCCAAGAGCTGATAACAATACGGCAAGCGGAAAAGCGAAAAATAGAAGAACAGAAATTATTCTTTCTCCGAACTTAACGGAATTAATGGAAATGATAGGGAAGTAATTTCCTTTAAATAATTGGATGTTTTAAAACTGAGTAAATATTCCGTTTTTGAAACATCCATTTTTTTATTACAAAACACGGTGTTACATATCGCATGCTTTTTCTTGCAAAAGAATAAGGTTACTTTTCCTCTTGTCCAACCTCCAACGCTGATTGCATAAGACTTCTTTTATTTAGTAAATAATAAGAGAAAATTGAGACTACAAAACACAATGTCCAAGCAATAATTTCAGCTTTTATCAAATAATAATCGTTGTGTTTCCAATTACTAAATGCTAAATAAGTTATCGGTGTCGTAAGCGTAAGAAAAAAGCCTATTGCAATTAAGGACAGTGGACTACTTTTCTTGAAAATGTTTCGGAAGATACTCACAATGAGGTAATAAGTAGCGAAACTTATCATAAAAGGGATAATATTATAGAACATTGAAACAGCTACCATATTTACAAAAGTCATATCCGCCGCTCCTGGAAAACTTTTAATAGTTTGTGGAAGATAAGTTTCATTCGTCAGGTTATACTTCATGAGAATAAAGTAAAAAACCATAAACGAAAGATCTTTAATTAAGATATGTACAGGAAACCACTTCATCTCAGTTTAATCATTCATAAAATCAGTCTTTATTTATCACTGCCAAAAGCGTTTCACTTTTCGCTTCTGTTTCTCTCCACTCCGCTCCTATATCAGAATCTTTTGTAATTCCTCCACCAAGATACAAAGCGTATTTCGTTTGAAGAATCTGCATACATCTTAAATTCACATAAACCTTTAAATCTTCTTCTCCTTTCCAACCGATAAGTCCTGCGTAAAACGCTCTTTCATGTGGTTCCATTTCAAGAATATATGCTTGTGCTTTTTCCATTGGCGTTCCGCAAACTGCTGGTGTTGGATGCATATCATTGATTAGTGCATTCCACTTATTCGACTCAATTTGGAATTCATAATTCGTTCTTAAATGATAGACCGCTCCATTCTTAACCGTTTCTGTTGGAAATACAGTCAAATCTTTTGGAGAATGTGCACTGATTTTTTCTTTTACATAATCTACAACATACTGATGTTCCACCTCTTCTTTTTCTGTCCAAGCAGTACTTTCCTCTGCCTTCGTTCCAGCAAGTGCCATAGAGTATAATTTCTCTTCATCACCTTGCACTAATACCTCTGGTGTTGCACCTACCCAGGTTCCAAACTTTTCATCACTCGCTAGGTAAACCAAAGCTTCTTTAGAATAAGTAGCGGCCAATGCTTTCAATGTTTGAAAAACCGGTTGTTTTCCTCTTTCTACTTCTTTAATTCTAGAGTAAATTGCTTTTTGAATGTCGTTTTCTTGGAAATAGTCAATAAAAATCTCTAATCCTTGTAAATAATATCGTCCATTCACAAAAAAGACAGAACCGTCATCATTGAAACTTAAATTTTCGTCGGTGAAAACATCGATTTCCTTTTCCTTTTCAAAAAAATACATTTTATCCTTTGTGAAATCCGTGATAAAAAAATGGTCATCTTTTAAGTTTTCCAACTTTTCAGCATGCCACTTCCCTTCATATATTTTCAACTCCTCATTGGGAAATTGAATTGCTAGTATTGCCATAAAATTCTATTTTCTTGCGATTATCATCACTGTTAACCTTCCTGTACAAATCAACGCTCCTGTTTCATTATTGGTTATATCCACTTGCCAAACATGTGTTCTTTTTCCTGCGTGAACAATTTTCCCCACTGCTTTTACCAAACCAGAAGAAATTCCTCCGATATGATTTGCATTGATTTCAATTCCAACTGGTGCTTCTTTTTCCAAATCGATTAGTAAAGTAGATCCCATCGAACCAATCGTTTCGATAAGCGCGGCACTTGCACCACCATGCAGTAATTTCATTGGCTGATGCGTTCTTGAATCAACAGGCATCGTAGCGACTATATAGTCTTCGCCAACTTCTATGCATTTAATATCAAGGTGCTCTATCATCGTGTCTTTAGCAAAAGAATTCACAAAATCTGGGCTTACTCTTTTTAACATTTTAATCTATATTATAGTTTTTAAACAATTATCAGGGGATAAAACAATCAAAAAATCATTTTGTGCAGCATAAAACTGCTTACATTCGTAGTAAAATTAATAAAAATGCTTCAAGAAAATATAAATATCACGCCTTTTACCACATTTGGAGTAAAAGTTATCTCTAGATACTTCGCTACTTTCTCTTCTATTGAAGAATTAAGGAAACTTTTAGCAGAAGTTAAAGACCAACAGCTTTTAGTTTTGGGTGGCGGAAGTAATATGTTATTCAGAAAAGATTATGAAGGTATAACTATAAAAAATGAGATTACTGGAATTTCTGTAATTGAGGAAAATGAAGAAAGCGTTTTATTGAAAGTAGGTGCGGGAGAAGTTTGGCACAACTTTGTACTATATAGTATAGAGCACAACTTAGGAGGAATTGAGAATCTTTCCTTAATCCCAGGAAGTGTTGGAGCTAGTCCAATGCAAAACATCGGTGCTTATGGCGTTGAAATTAAAGACGTTTTCGATTCACTTGAAGCGATAGAAATCGCAACAGGAGAATTACATACATTTTCTCACCAAGACTGTCAATTCGGCTACAGAGAAAGCGTTTTCAAAAAAGAATTAAAAGGGAAGTACATTATCGTTTCTGTGAGTTACAAACTCTCAAAGCAACCAAAACTAAACACCAGTTATGGTGCAATAAACAGTGAGTTAGCAACAAGAGGCATTACCCAACCAAGCATAAAAGACGTCAGCGATGTTGTAATTGCTATTCGTCAATCAAAATTACCAGACCCTAAAGAGATTGGAAATGCGGGAAGTTTCTTTAAAAATCCAGTCATTCCAAAGTCGCATTATATAGCCTTACAGAAAACATACGAGAACATTCCTTCTTATCCAGTAAGCGAAGATACGGTGAAAGTTCCTGCAGGCTGGTTAATCGACAACGCTGGTTGGAAAGGCAAGACCATTGGCGAATACGGTGTACACAAAAATCAAGCTTTAGTTTTGGTCAACTATGGAAAGGCAAGTGGGAATGACATATTCCAACTATCGGAAGACATTATCGCAGACATTTACAAACGATATCAGATTAAACTAGAAAGAGAAGTAAATATTATTGCATAGTACCTATAGCAAAGATTTTACGGTATAAACCCTTAAATCTCTAAAAATAAGCTATATTTGCAAATGTAAATAACATCTGTTATTGTTGAAAATTAGAATTAAAATTACTTTATATGGCGAAAGACATTTTTGAAAAATTAAACGTAAATATGGGTCCTATTGGACAATACGCAAAAGGAGTTCATGGTTATTTTACCTTCCCAAAATTAGAGGGTGAATTAGGAAACAAAATGAAATTCCGCGGTAAAGAGTGTTTAGTTTGGTCACTAAACAACTACTTAGGATTAGCAAATTTACCAGAAGTTCGTAAGGCAGACGCTGATGCAGCTGCAAAATGGGGAATGGCTTATCCAATGGGAGCACGTATGATGACTGGTCACACGAGTGAGCACGAAGCTTTAGAGGCTGAGTTAGCTGACTTTATGGGGACAGAAGATGCTTTCCTTTTAAACTTCGGTTACCAAGGGATGGTTTCTATCATCGATGCTTTAGTAGACAGAAACGACGTTATCGTTTACGATAGTGAGTCTCACGCTTGTATCTTAGATGGTATGAGATTGCATGCTGGAAAGCGTTTTGTATTCCAACATAACGATCTTGAAAGCTTTGACAAACAAATGGCTCGTGCTACTAAATTAGTAGAAAACACAGATGGTGGAATTCTAGTAATTACAGAAGGAGTTTTCGGAATGGCGGGTGACCAAGGTGACCTAAAAGGAATTGTAGAATTCAGAAAGTCAGGAAAATACGACTTTAGATTATTAGTTGACGATGCACACGGTTTCGGTACTATTGGTAAAACAGGTAAAGGAGCTGGAGAAGAGCAAGGAGTTCAAGAAGAAATTGATGTGTACTTTGGTACATTTGCAAAGTCAATGGCTTCAATCGGAGCTTTCGTTGTTGCTAAAGAAAACGTAATTACTTATTTACGTTACAACATGCGTTCTCAAATGTTCGCTAAATCTTTACCAATGCCAATCGTTGTTGGAGCACGTAAACGTTTAGAGATTTTAAGAACACAACCAGAAAGAAAAGAGAAATTATGGGAAATCGCTTCTGCACTTCAAAGTGGATTGATAGAAGCAGGGTTTGACATCGGAGGTACTAACTCATGTGTTACACCAGTTTTCTTACAAGGTGGACTTGGGGAAGCAACTAATTTAACTTTTGACTTACGTGAAAATCACAGTATTTTCTGTTCAATCGTTATCTACCCAGTTGTTCCAAAAGACACAATTATGTTGAGATTAATCCCTACAGCAGCACATACTTTAGAGGATGTAAAATACACTATTGAAACATTTATTAAGATTAAAAATAAATTAGACAATGGGGAATACAAGTCTGAAGAATTAGCTCACGTAGAAGTTGATAACTAAGATTTTTTACTTTGTTAATATAACTAAATGCTACCGTAACTGGTAGCATTTTTTTTTGACCATTGCTTATCATTTAAGTAATTCAACTACAAAAAACATTAACTTTACTATTCCTAAAAGAATGAAAATGATTTTAAAATTAGCATCAATAGAAGACATTAGTACTATTTGGAATATTCTTCAACAAGCAATTGCACGAAGAAAGGCAGACGGTAGTAAACAATGGCAAGACGGTTATCCTAACCCAGAAGTGATTCTATCTGATATAGAAAAATGTGTGGGATACAAACTTGAAAAAGACAATGAAATCATCGGTTATTGTGCAATCATTATCAACGACGAACCAGTTTACGCTGAACTTGACGGAGAATGGCTTTCTAACGGCGATTTTATCGTCTATCACCGTGTAGCAATCGCTGATGAGCACAATGGAAAAGGATACGCTAAGGCAATGTTTAAATTAATTGAGGACGTCGCACTGGAAAAAGGTATTAAAAGTTTGAAAGTAGATACCAATTTCGACAATCACGCGATGTTACATCTTTTAAAAACTCAAGGATACACCTATTGCGGAAAAGTCTACTTTAGAGATAGTGAACGTTTGGCTTTTGAGAAATTAATCGAACAGTAGTTTTTAAGAAGCATCGATAACTATTTTTAGTCCGAACAATTCCTTTAATCTTTTAAAAAAATACTTAGCTGTAGAATATAGCAGGTTTTTAAATGTATGAAATACAAGGCACTTTTAAATAGTAACACCGTATTTCGCCATTTAAAATCCTGCTAACATTGTTTAGGTTCTTTCAATAATACAAGCATAACCCTGCCCCACTCCAATACACATCGTTACCAAAGCATATCTCTTTTGAGTCAACTGTAATTCCAAAGCAGCCGATTGAAGAATTCTCGCACCAGTTACTCCAAGTGGGTGACCAATTGCAATAGCGCCTCCGTTTGGATTAATACGCGGGTCGTTATCTGCTAAGCCCCAAGCTCTTGTACAAGCCAAAGCTTGCGCTGCAAAAGCTTCGTTCAACTCAATAACATCCATATCATCCATTGTTAACCCAACACGTGCAAACAATTTATTCGCAGCATATACAGGACCAATTCCCATAATTCTCGGTTCTACTCCAGCAACTGCTGCACCTACGAAACGAGCGATTGGTTTCATCTGGTGGTCTTTCATTCCTTGCTCACTAGCAACCAATAAAGCTGCTGCTCCATCATTCAATCCAGAAGCGTTTCCTGCTGTAACTGTTCCTCCCTCTTTTCTGAAAGCTGGTCTTAATTTCGCAAGTACTTCTAAGGAAGTATTTGGCTTAACAAACTCATCTTGATCAAAAATTAGTGGATCTTGTTTACGTCGGGGAATCTCTACTGCAACAATTTCTTTTCCTAAACGACCATTTGCTTGCGCTGCCGTTGCTTTTTGTTGTGACCACAAAGCAAAAGCATCTTGATCTTCACGAGAAATACCGTATTTATCTACTAAGTTCTCTGCCGTTTGTCCCATTCCTTCCGTTCCATAAGCAGCATCCAAAGCAGGATTTACAAAGCGCCACCCGAAAGATGAATCGTAAATTTTCGAATCACTTCCAAAAGGCTGAGCCGACTTGCTGATCACTAAAGGACCACGTGTCATATTTTCTACTCCACCGGCTAAATAAATATCACCTGCACCATCTTTTATGGCACGGTAAGCGTTTACTGCTGAAGCTAAACCAGAAGAACAAAGACGGTTGACTGTTTCGCCCCCTATCGTATAAGGTAATCCAGCCAATAGCGCTGACATTCTCGCTACGTTTCTGTTGTCCTCCCCTGCTTGGTTTGCACAACCGAAAATAACATCCTCAATTGCATTTGGATCTAAATTTGGATTTCTTTCTACAATTTCTTTTAAAACAATTGCTCCTAAATCATCCGTTCTCACTGATGACAAAGCTCCTCTAAAGCTTCCTATAGCAGTTCTAATACCGTCAACTAAAAATACGTCTTTACTCATTATTATTCTGATTTTCGAAGTGCTAATTTAAGAAGATTTTTTGGAAAAAGAAGCGGTAAATGTCGAACGGATGATTAACCTTACCGGATGGAAGTAAATAAAAAGCTGATTATCAACAACTCATTTCATCTAGATTAAACTTACTTACATTTTTAAAGTCCTCATTAACTATGCTCTATTAAAAATAAATAAAATATTTTCACTTTTTATTTGAAAACTTCATTCTGTTTTCAAAATAAATTCTAATTTAGAGAATTCAATTCAGTTTTTTAAAACTATAATCCAACACTCATGAAAAAACACGTACTATTACTCCTAGGGGTAGTGCTGTTCTATTGTATGAATCCAGCGTTCTCCCAAGAAGAGGAGTTAACAGAAAAAGAAAGAGCTTACCGCGATTCAATTGCGGCGCTAAATCAAGAAAATGCGGCCATCGTTGCTAGTCAAGAGGCTTACAACAAAGGGATTGAATTGTTTCAACAGAAGCAGTTTAAGCAGGCTATCGCTTCCTTTAAAAGTTCGATTGCTTCAGATCCGAATTTCACAGCGGCTTATTATAACAAAGGAATTGCTGAAAATGAAGCCAATCTTTATAGTGAGGCAGCTCAGACCCTGACTACGCTTTTAGAAAAAGACCCCGAGTATTCAAAAGCTTACTTTCAGCGCGCAAGAGCTTATCAAGGAAGTAACGAATACACAAAGGCTGAAGTCGATTATAAAAAGTCCATCGAATTAGACCCTAAAAATCCAAATGCCTATTATAATTATGGGACCTTACAATTCTTACAACAAGAATATGATGGTGCTATTGCTTCCTTTACAAAGACAATCGAATTGAAAGGGAATGAAACATATGCATACAACGACAGAGGAAGTTGTTACCGCATGAAAGGCGACTACAACAAAGCGATTGCAGATTACGAGCAAGCAGAAAAGAAAAATCCAAATCTAGCTTTTGTTCTCAATAATATTGGGACCACAAAAATGAAGATGAAAAATTACGAAGGTGCAATTGCTGCTTTTAACAGAGCAATTTCTATCGACAAAAATTTTCATTTAGCTTATAACAATAGAGGTGCCACGCAATTAGAAAGAAAGCGCTATGATGAAGCAATTTCTGATTTTGAAAAGTGTATCGCTGTAAGAGCAGATTACGCTCCAGCTTGGGCTAATGTCGCTGCTGCGAAATTCAGAAAAGAAGAATATAAAGAAGCATTAAAAGCTGTTGATAAGGCTATCCAATTGGATAAGAACTATGCCACAGCTTATGTCAATCGTGGAATGATTAGAGAAATGCTAAGAGATATGAATGGTGCTTGTGATGATTGGGAAAAAGCTAAAGAATTAGGTAGTGAAATTGGTGGTACATACAATTCACAAAACTGTGGATTCTAAAAACTAGTACATTATGAAATTAAGATATATATTACTTGTCGCTACTTTTCTGTTTTCAGGATTGTCAAGCGCACAAAACATAGAGTTTAAAAGAAAAAACTTCAAAGATGATGCTGAAGGCTTTAAGGAGGCTGAAGACGCGATTAAAGCAGGAACCCCATTATTTGAACAAGGTTTAACAGACATTTTCGAAGTAAAAGATCCTGGATTAAACTTTAAAAAAGCCGTTAAACTATTTGAAAAAGCACAGGCTTTTAACCCAAGTGATGCATTGAACAACTTTAGAATAGGTGTTTGTTACTTCCACTCTTCGGCCCCATACAAAGCCATTCCTTTTATCAAGAAAGCGAATGAATTGGAGCCAACTTGTAGTCCTTTTCTATATTACTACCTAGGAGGTGTTCAGCACTTAGAAGGTGATTTCAATGAGGCGGTAAAGTCATACAAAAACTTTCAGGACAACTACAAGAAATCAGATGAATTTAGCAAGTTTGTAGCACTGAGAAGACGTCAAGCTGGCTATGCACAGAAGTATATGTCAGACCCTGTTCGTTGTTGGGTGGACAACCTAGAAGTTTTGAATACGGAATATGACGAAATCGCTCCAACAATTACCATGGATGGTTCGGAGCTAATATTCAGTTCAAACAGACCAAATAACAACACTCCAAATGAAGTAGGTGAATACGATCACGACATTTATATCTCTTATAATGACGATGGAAATTGGCAAAAAGCTAAAATGATTCCAGGAAGTGTAAATAGTAACTTAGACGACATCGTTAATAATCTAGATTTTGACGGAACAAGAATGTTACTTCACAAAGATAATAATGGTCAGACAGACATCTACGAGTCGAAACTAAATGGAGATAAATGGAGTTTCCCTGAAATCTTACCAAGCTCAATTAGTTCAAACAAGACAAACGACATGTACGGAGCATACAGTCCTGATGGATATAAAATTACTTTCGCACGAGAAGTCAATACAGCAAGCCGTGGAACAAACATCATGTTCTCAGAAATGGCTAGTAAAATGCTAAAAGACTACAAAGCTGCTGGACGAATAGGTGAAGTTAGTAGTCCATTTAACGACGGACCAATCTATCTACATATTGATGGAAAGACAATGTACATTGCATCGCAAGGACATGAATCTATTGGTGGTTACGATATTTTCGTTTCAAAATTCCTTAATACCGGCTGGTCAACTCCTGTAAATATGGGATATCCAATCAACACACCTTATGATGACTTTTTCTTTGCTGCTACGGCAAACGGGAAGTATGCATACATTTCTTCAAACCGTCCAGGAGGAAAAGGAGGTTTTGATATTTACAAAGTTACTTTCTGGGGAGAACCTAAGCATCCAGTTGTTGATATGGAAGACTATTTATTAGCTTCTATTGCACGACCAATTAAGGACCCACAAATTGAAGATGTGGTAAGCATTAACAAAGTTTCTCTAACAGTTTTTAAGGGAATTACGATTGATGCAATGACGAAGAAACCAGTTGAATCAGAAATAGAAATTACAGATAATAAGACAGGAAGAGCTATCGAACAATTCACTTCAAACAGTGCAACAGGAAAGTTCTTGCTTTCATTAACTGCAGGAAAGAATTATGGTATTGCAGTAAAAGCAGACGGATATTTGTTCCATTCGGAGAACTTTGATATTCCCGATAATAGTGAATACAGTATGGTCAACAAAACCATTGAATTGAAGAATATTGCCATCGGAAGTAAGATTGCTTTGAGAAACATCTTCTTTGATATTGGAAAAGCATCATTGAGAAGTGAATCAAATGCAGAGTTAGACCGATTGGTTAAACTACTGAAAGATGTTCCCTCCTTAAAAGTTGAAATTTCAGGACATACCGATAATACAGGTTCAGCTTCGCTAAACGATCAACTTTCACAAAGCAGAGCAGAGGCAGTTGTAAACTATCTGAAAGGCAAAGGAATTTCAGCCGACCGATTATCCGCTAAAGGATATGGATCTTCTCGACCAGTTGCTAGCAACGATAACGCAACAGGAAGACAGGAAAATCGACGAACTGAATTTGAGATTATAGGAAATTAACTAAAGGTAAATGTCTCAAAACTGTAGGACTGCTGAGCTTCGACAAGCTCAGCTCAGGCTAAATCGATAAATTTCGAACTCAATGCCTTGCTCCCTCACTTTTGAGACATTCTTTTTATGCTAACATTAAATTAGATTTTATACCTTTATCCTTCATAAAAAAAGAATACAATGACGGCAGAGCATATCCACTATTTAAAAAGTACTTTTTCTGAAATCGCGTTTACCGATGAAGAGTCAATTCAAAAATATGGTAGTGATGAAACAGAAGACTTGGTCTTCCCTCCTCACATTGTTCTAAAACCTTCCACTACGGAAGAAGTAGCTGCTATTCTAAAATACTGTAACGAAAATAATATCTATGTTACACCTTCTGGTGCTCGTACTGGATTAAGTGGCGGTGCACTTCCTGTTTATGGCGGTGTTGCCTTGAGTACGATGCGCATGAACAAGATTCTGGAAATAGATGAAAATAATTTTCACGTAATTACAGAACCGGGAGTTATCACACAAGTCTTACAGGAGGCTGTTCGAATGAAAGGTTTGTTTTATCCACCAGACCCAGCCTCAAAAGGAAGTTGTTTTATCGGTGGAAATATCGCGGAGAATAGTGGCGGTCCAAAAGCGGTGAAGTATGGTGTTACAAAAGACTGGGTACTCAACTTGGAAGTTGTGTTACCAAACGGTGAAATCATTTGGACAGGTGCCAACGTAATTAAAAATGCTACCGGCTATAATTTAACACAACTAATTGTAGGAAGCGAAGGAACACTAGGAGTAGTCACAAAGATTGTTCTAAAGCTGATTACTCATCCGACGAAAGATATGCTGATGTTTATACCTTTCGAGAAAATGAATGACGCTATAAGCGCTGTTCCAGAAATCATGAGAAAAGGTATCACTCCAAGTGGTTTAGAATTTATGGAAAAGGATGCTGTATTGTGGACCTTGAATAAATTCCCGGAAATACAAATGCCGATTGATGAATCGCATGAAGCTTATTTACTAGTCGAAGTAGATGGTTTTGATGACGAACTTTTAATGAAAGAAATGGAAGAAATTCTTCAGGTAGTGGAACAATTTCCAACAGGAGAAATTCTATTTGCGGATTCACAAGCACAGAAAGATAAGCTTTGGGAAATTCGACGAAAAATTTCTGAGGCAGTCAAGCGAAACTCTGTTTACAAGGAAGAAGATACCGTTGTTCCAAGATACGAATTACCAAAACTTTTAGCAGGAGTTAAGAGAATAGGAAATGAGTATGGCTTCAAAAGTGTTTGCTACGGTCATGTTGGAGATGGAAATCTTCATGTCAACATTATCAAAGGAGAATTAAGCGAGGAAGAATGGAATAATGAACTACCAAAGGCTATTCGTGAAATCTTTCAACTTTGTGTAAGTTTAGGCGGAACAATTTCTGGAGAACACGGAATCGGCTGGGTGCAAAAAGAATACATGGATATTGCTTTTGGACAAACTTCGCTCAATCTAATGAAAGAAATAAAAAAGGTTTTCGACCCAAAGGGAATTTTAAATCCCGGGAAGATTCTTTAAGGCGAAAAAGCAATACGATAAACTCAAACACATAATTCAATAGCATTATCTGATACTTTGAGTGCGACTACCGTCCAAGTTTTTGAATTTCCGCAGATGAAATAATGATCGAAGAGAAACCGTCTTCTGCTATCTTCTGCATTGCTTTGGCTACCGTCAATCCTCGGATCTTTTTATAATTTAAAGGAATCATAAAGTTGAAAACTGACATAAAAGCATTGGCAAAACCTTCTTTTCCTCTTTTATCTTCACGAACGCCAACAATCAAGGAAGGCTGCAGAAAATGCAAGTCCAATTGATCCTTGGCAATTCTTATAACTTCGTCTTGCATTTCCCCTTTTGTTCGCGTATAAAACATACGACTCTTTGAATTAGCGCCAGGAGCAGAGATTATTTGTAGTTGTTTGACCTTATTTTGAATTGCGAGCTTAGCCACATTTACTGGAATTCCAAAGTCTATTCTATGGTATTCTTTGTTATCAGGAGTTTTGGCATTTGTCGTTCCTACACAACAAAATACAACATCCCCTTTCAACAAGTCAGCATGATTTTCTAATACCATCAAATCAATAATGTGTTCTTCTAATTTAGGGTGTGTTTTTCCCGTAGAACGACGCGTTGGAACGATTATTTTACCATAGTTGTCATCTTCTAACAATAGGTCAAGTAAATGTCCACCTGTCAAACCTGTTGCTCCAATAATAATTGCGGTCTTTTTCATGCTGATTTTTTATGTAAATATAAAACATATATTGCATTATCGGCTAATGCTTGCTGGACTAACCAAAGTGAATACATTAAGAATAAAAAAGGGGTGACTAATCTTCCCAGAAAACATCTGACAGATTTTCTACGAAATCAACTTCCTTCCTATTGTTAAGAATATTCTGTAATTGTTGAGTTGTTGCTAATTCTTGTACGACTTGAAACAAGTCTCGTTCTTTAAAACGTATGTTTCTTTCCAGTTCTTCCTCCAGGTTGTGCAAGGCCTTCTCTAAATCTTGTTCAGCCTTAAAAAGACGTCTTAATCGCCTATGCTCAGAGAGCATTTTCTTTATCAGTTTATGGTCTTTCCCAAGAATAGGAACCAGATATTTTTCTTCATCTTTGAATAAAGATTTCAGATATTCTATATAAAACCAATTGCTATAATTCTGTATTCTTTCAAATGAAACATCACCACTCAATCCCTTTCTAATCTTCCAACACAACAACAAACAATGATGGTGCTCTCGGCTAAAAATAGCGAGTGCTTCATGTCTATCAAGTGGCTTAATATTGCTTTCCATTTTTATTTAAATTGACATTAAATGACTAATAAAAACAAACACAAAAAAAACGACTTTCATCCTAATTATATCCTCCAGGTCTATGGCTCATAATTGCGCCAAAAATACCTCTCGACATTCCTAGGGAAGCTTGTTTAGCTCGATCCGCTAGGTCTCCATAAAAATAAGTGTCTATTGTTGAATGCCATAGCATTACCCAATGTGCAAAATGCTCTTCTGTTACACCATAATCTAAATTATAGTCAACCATAGCATGCACACGAGCGGGATTTCCTTTGAATTTTGGAATTCCAAATAAATTACTCTCCCAGAAGTCAACTAATTTCTCTAAATGTGGAGGCCATGTATCCTTATCTAAATGCATATCAAAAATAGGTCCTAGCATTTCATCTACTCTTATTTTATCATAGAATGAGTAAACTAGTTTTGTGACATCTTCTCTATTTTCAATTGTTTTCATACAATCAACTTTATTAAAATATTAATTTAACGCTTATTTATTATTTGCAATCTTCTGCTGGTTTTCCCAAACGGCAAAGTACATAGGCGTTGTTAACATTCTCGCTACATCTTTTGCCTTTTGACACTTTTCTCCTTCGAAGTTTTCATCTAACGTTTCAAACCATAAACGAATCCAGTATGCAAAATGTTCCTGATTAATCTTATTGTCGATTTTATTATCCGCCTTGACATGCGCCAATATTGGTTCACCTTTAAATCCTTTTATTCCAAAGAGATTCCCCATCCAAAAATCAACCATCTTATCAAGATGTCCTGGCCATTTCTCATCACTTATGCTTGCCTTGAAAATAGGTCCCAATACTTGATCAGCTCTTATTTTGTCATAAAAACTATGCACCAAAAGCCGAACATCATCCCTACTTACAATTGCTTTCATATTTTTTTATGATTCACGCGCCACTCCTTCCACTCGTTCTGCGGTATCAAACTTAGACAAAGTTAGTCTAACAATACTTTCTTCATTCGCAAGCAAGTCATGAGGCACATTTCCTTCTAAGGTTAAAATATCACCTTTCTTTAATTCATGCTTCACTCCTTCTACACCGAAGTCTATTTGACCTTCTAGTAAATGAACAACAATTGGGAAAGCTGTTTTATGTTCTTTCATAATTTGCCCTTTTTTAAAGGCAATACGAATTTCTTTTGAGAAAGAAGTTTCAAGAACAACAGAAACCTTCACTCTATCGTTCGTAAAAGTTAGATCATTGTAAAAAGAATTATTTTTCATCGCGCTAATTTGTTTTATTTTTATTTAGTCTAAACAAAGTTAATAAAAATTTTCATGATAGCCCTCTATAAAAAAGACAAATATATCGGAAATTAAAAAATAAGCACAAAAAAAGGAGAGCATAATACTCTCCTTGAAATATGTAAACACAAAAGTGATTATTTCTTAATGTGACGAGCGTATTTAGTTTTAAACTTGTCAATACGTCCCGCAGTATCAACGAATTGTTGAACACCTGTAAAGAAAGGGTGTGACTTATGTGAAATATCTAACTTCACTAATGGGTATTCGTTTCCGTCTTCCCATGTAACAGCTTCATTAGAAGGTGCGCATGAACGAGAAACAAACATGTAATCATTAGTCATATCTTTAAATACAACTAATCTGTAATTTTCTGGGTGTATATCTTTTTTCATTTTTCAAAAATTTCTTATTCCTTCTTAAATCGGATGGCAAATGTAGTAATTTATTTTTGATTCACACAAGTTTGTGCATAAAAATTTTTATAATTATTTTCTTTGCCATGCAAATATGAAATAAAAGTAAGAATAATTCGTTAAATTCGCAGAACAAAATCAATAAAATTTGAAAAAGTCACTCATTTTAATACCTTTCATTGTATTTGCCTTGTTTACGCTCAACTTAACGAGTTGTAAAAAGGCAGTCTTATTTTCTAAAGAGGCACTTACTTTTTCAAAAGACACAGTACTTTTTGACACAGTTTTCACAACAGTAGGTTCAACAACAAAGCGACTACTAATATATAACAAGGAAAATAAGCCGGTAAATATCAGCAGCGTCATCCTCGAGGATGGAAAAAATTCGCCATTTAGAATCAACTTAGATGGAATATCAGGAACAGTATTTAAGAACGTAACAATTCCTGCAAAAGATAGTTTGTACCTCTTTGTAGAAGTAACGCTAGGAGAAAACAACATTAATGATCCTCTAATTAAAGAAGATAGAATTTTATTTAGCACGAATGGAAAGGAACAACATGTTCAACTAGCTGCTTGGGGACAAGATGCATACTTTTACAATAATGACTCTGTAAGTGGCATTTGGGGAAACGACAAGCCGCATGTTATCTATAATGTAGCTTTGGTGGATTCATTACAATCGCTAATCATAGAGGCTGGAACGCGTGTACACCTACACAAAGGAGCAATGTTATATGTGAATTCTGGAGAATTGCATATTCAAGGAACATATCAAGACAAGGTAATTTTTGAAGGAGATAGATTAGAGCCTTTTTACAAAGACGTGAAAGGTCAGTATTACGGTATTTATTTAAACGAAGCACTAGAGTCAACGATAGATAACGCAATTATCAAAAACGGTACAGCTGGAATTCACGTTTACGGAAATCATCCAAACAATACTGGATATACGCTAACGATAAGTAATACTGAAGTTGCTAACCATTCAAGTTATGGTATTTTTAATTATTCAGGAGGAAAGGTAAAAGGGGAGAATTTAAACATTCACAACAATGGGATTTACGCTTATTTTCTACTAGAAGGTGGAAGTCACAACTTCACACATACACAATTCTTAAGTTATGGAGCGGAAGGAAATCATCCTGCTGTTGCCCTAAAGAACTATTTCACAAGAAGTGATGGCTACACCTATATTGGTTCGATTGAAGAAGGTGAGATAAACAATTCTATCATTTATGGGAATGGCGAATATCAAATCGGGTATGACACCCTTACGAATGGCGGTGCTGTGTCTATTCATTATTCTTACAATTCGAATTTAATCAGATTTACAGACGAAATGAGTGGACCTAATTTTCAAAACAACATCTGGAATCAAAGTCCGAAGTTTGAAAGTTTAGGCGATAAGAACTATAAAATCAAAGTAAGTTCTCCTTGTGTAAATGCTGGGAATAGTGCTTTCTGGGTGGATCGTGATATCGAAGGAAATTCGAGAGAATTCGCAACACCAGATATTGGTGCTTATGAGGTAGAATAGCTTCTTCCATTTACAGTAAATTCCGCTTATGAATCTTTCTTTTAGTTCATACAACAAAGTGACTTGCACTAAACTGGAATTAAAACGCAATAAGGCAAGGTATAAACTCCTAAAGGGACGAAGTCGACTACTATGTAGTTAATCATTAATGATGCTCGCCAAGAGTGGTTCAGCGCCTCTATCAGATATAACCACCAATACTCATCAAAGATGAATTGAAAAAGTCCTTCAGAAATACAAATACTTTAAAATTGTCCATGACATCAGTCAGACTTTATTATGTGTTTTATAAAAACTCCAATCAAATAGTTTCCTATAAAATATAGGTCATAAAAAAAGGGAGCGAATAATCGCTCCCTTTCTATTTTCAATAATATTTGATATTAGTGAGCTACAACAACTCTCATTGTGTGCGTTAAGTTATTTGTTAAAGTAACTTTAACAATGTAAACTCCATTTTCAACATTAGCAACATTGATTGCAGTTTTTTCAGTTCCTTGAGTTACCGCTTGAGCAGAAACAACTTGTCCTGTGATGCTTATTAACTCTAAGTTCTTAACGTCACTTCCTTTGAAGTCAACATTCAACACATCCATAGCTGGTGAAGGGTAAGCACTCATATTGATTGCCTTTTCTTCATTTGCAAGACCTACTTGACTTTCTGTAAAGAAAAGCATAGATATAGATGGAGTTGGAACGCTTTGGAATCCGTATGGATTATAGCTGTTAGAACCTACTTCAATTGGGAAATATGGTTGATTGTAAAAACCAATGTTTCCGTCATACTGAATTGCTGGATCACTTCCAACGAAGATCTCATCGTTAAAAGAACCAACACAGAAGAAGTATCTTTGGTTGTCTACTAACTGCATTCTATTTCCTTCCTCGAAGTAGTGCACTTGAATATCTTCGGTGTCTTCCATGTAAACATATGACTCCATGATTAACTCTTCAGAAGAACCAATAGGGCTTGTGATGTCATCTAAACTTGTGAATTGGTCATTCACCTTAATTACACGTAAGAATAGCTCTTCACCTTCCATTGAAGGGTCAATAGCATCACTTCCTTTTAACGCTGTAAATGCCATACCTCCAAAGTATAGCTCACTTGCGTTTTCATCTTTAAAGTAAGTACATAAAGAGAAGAAATCAACAGCATCAGCTGGTCTAATACCATTTCCTGAGTTTGGAAGTCCATTCTCATCAAAAGATGCATTTGAAACTCTGTCTGCAGTAATTGCAAAAACAGTTACTATTTCGTTATCAAAGTTGTAATCATCTTCCTGGTTTCCAACTACAGAGTAAGTTAAAGTATAAACTCCTTCTTCCCATTCTGTTGAAGAGTAGCTAGGTACAGACATTTCAGCTGAATCTCCCGCTAATAAGTCAATCATATCCGATGTTTCGCTGTAGATTTCTACACCATCCAAAGTAATTGTAGCAGTTAACGCAATACCGTCTTGATCTTCTGAACCATAGTTAAACACATCAGCAACAAAGTCAATCTCATACCCATCTCCAGCATTTGCATACACAAGTGGGAACTGAGAGAATTTTGGGCGAACAATTTTCTTTTCGTCCATTCCTATGTCGTTTTCATAGTAACCCATTTTACTTCCGATGAACACAACCACAGGCTCTTCCTCCATTTTAGTGATTAACATTTCTCCATCAGCTTGTCCAACCATTACAACTGGAATAGTTACTGAAGAACCGTTATCTCCTCCTCCCATTGGAATCGGATCACCAGGTTCGTTATTTACAATAACAACTGCAATTGCGCCTGCGTTTTGTGCGTTTAAAGCTTTTAAACCAAACTCACAGTCACCTCTTCTTAAGATGGCAATATGTCCAGTAAGTTCAGCTTCGTTACCCGCGAAATTACACCCTTTGTTACCTGCGTCATCATAAAGAACCAATGTATCCTTAACAGCATTTGCAGGTAGCGTCAAGTTTGCTCCCCAGTCTGTAGGATAAGTAAAATTATAATTACCCACAACATCTTCAGGACTTTCCCCTGAAAATATAACTTGGGCATTCATAAAGTTGGCAAGTAAAATACCTGCTCCTAATAATAGAATTCTTTTCATGTTTGTTTGTTTTTAGTTATACAAGTTTAAGTTATTATCATGTAATAATAAAGAAATAAATCATATTAAACAAAAATTACAAAAAATTTATATTTATCAAAATCCCTAAACGACTGATAACCTGACACAAAGACCTTAACGAACCTAATTCGACTGGGCTATAAATAAGCAATAATCTCTTTAAAAGAATACAGGATATTTAGCGTGAATTAAAAGTGGTATTCTCCATATAACAGCAAAAAAAACCGCCCCAATGATAGGGACGGCTGTAACCATATTTTAAAAACGAATGCTTAATGCAAAACGTTTAACTTTTTACTTGTAACTGCTGTCTCTGTTTTGATAACAACTGTATAGATTCCTACAGTCATAGCTGATACATCAATTTGAACAACGCTTGCGTTTGGATTAAATTGATATACAACCTGACCTAAGTTATTGATAACAGAAATTTCTTCCATGATTGCATGGTTTGAAATCTCAACCGTTACCTCATCAGCTGTCGGGTTAGGATACAATTTAACCATTTGGCTAATTTCATTTTTAGAAATTCCTAAGTCTCCAACAAAAATTGTCGTTGAAACTGTAACAGTTCCACAGTCATTCGTCACTGTTAGAGTAACTGTATATTCGCCTTCTTCAGCATAGTAATGAGAAGCTTCAACTTGTTGTGTAGTTATACCATCACCAAAGTCCCAGTTGTAAGTCTCTGCATTCTCCACACCTTCAGCTGTGAAGTTAAAGAAGAATCCATCAGCTGTAGTCGATAAAATTTCTACAACTACTGGAAGCGGATTTACCGTCACTTGAATTGTATCTGATAAAGTACAAATATCTTCATACGTTACCGTCACGATATATGTTCCAGATTCTGTAACAGCATATACTAAATCTGTAGAACCATCTTGCCATTCAAATGACAAATTCTCGTTATCGTTTGTTGCTCCAGCTGACAAAATAAGTTCGTCTCCTTCACAAATCTCCAAATCTTCACCTAAGTCAAATGGATTGATGATACAAACTGGCACACTTGAAGAGATACTAATTGCCATGATATTCATGATTCCGGAAGCAGAATTACTATTAGAGAAAGTTACACTATTAATTACTTTTTCAATGTTCTCTTCATCAATAGTAACGACGCTCTCATATAAATTCGGTCCATTTCCAGCTTCAGTACCATTATTAGTCAAGTTTACTCTTCCAATACCTGAAGCTACAACACTTGCAGAACTTTGGAACCAGTCTGGATAAGAAAGCTCACTAAATGCTTGTGTACTTCCATCACCAAAGTTTATCGTTCCACTAACTAAAGAAGTTCCTGAACCACTTACTCCTAGTACATATACTTCTTCAGCTGCGCGCGGTTCTACAAACTCTAGTGTACCTTCTTGACTGCCAGTTAGACGAAGTGAATTGTTTTCAGCGTAATCCGTTAACACAAACCACTTTTCATCTTTTGTAATTTGTCTATCATTTGGTAGAAATCTCGTTGGGAAAGGTGCATTTTCATTCAATTGGTAATCTTCCGCTACCAGCGCAAAATTCACACCATCTACATCATTTGTAGTTGATGACTGAGCTGTTCCAATTCCATTTGCAACAACATCTGAGTCGAATCCAGTAACTACGATTGGAATATATGTTGGCAAAGCAAAAGTATAGCCATTTGTCCAATCACTTTCTGAACCTCCTTCACAATTTGTTTGAGCGTAGAATGTATATTCAACTCCACTTTCTAAGTTGTTAAAATCAATAGTATGTGCTTCAAGCAATTCTCCTGAATATACAAGACCTACTGCACCTGAACCAGGTTCGCCTTCTGTTCTCAATTCATAGTTGTAGCTTTCCCATTGGTCACCCAAACCTATAGAACTCCAGCTAATCGTAATAGAATTATTTTCTATATTTGATTTTGAAATTGATATAGGCATTAAACATCCTTCTGGAGCAACAACAACAAATGTATAATCTTCAGCTTCTCCGTATCCTTGGTTTCCTAAATTACCACAAGGGGTTGGATTTAGAGCTAAGTAATTTGCGACAACGCGCATTCTGTGTGGCCCTGGAGCTGCAGTCAACGGAACAGTAATTGTACCTGTTGCATTGGTTACATAAGACCCTGAACCATAAACTTTATCTCCTGGATCATCAAAACTACCGTTATCATTCCAGTCAATCCAAATCCCCATTCCAGCGCTACTGTTCGCAGAAGCGATACTAAAGTCAACAGACTGTCCCATCAATTGAGAAACCACTTGGTCAGTATAATCAGAATATCCTCCTCCACCAGATGAGTTGCTGATGTTCTCAATTCCATTGGTTGTTGTGAAATCACCAATTCCATATGAAGTACTTGTTGAAGTTACCTCACAGTAGCATTCTTCTGCTGGTAAAATTGTTACTTGTATTACGTCTGAAGTATCCGACTCATCACTTATGGTACAGGCAACTATAAGACGATAATACATTTCTTCATTAACTCCGCCATTAACTGTATAATTAAGCGTTGTAGCACCCGCTATGTCAATCCAAGCCAATCCATCAATTGATGATTGCCACTGAATAACTTGACCATCTGCTGGCTCACTTGCTCCAGAAGTAGATAATGTAAAGCCAATATTAGAACAAGTTTCAAAAGAACTACTTACAGTTCCTGCATTTGCTTCAGTACACTCGTCTAGAGGTGTAACTTCGAAAGTATAATCTTCAAACTCTCCATAAGAGAATGCAGTTGCACATGGATTAACATCTCCTGAAGTACTACTCCAGTGACTAACAATTCTCATTCTAGTAGTTCCTGCCATTGCTGACAATGGAACATTAAATGAACCTGAGTGATTACTTGCATAATTAGAACTGCTATAGGCTACTTCTGAAGCATCAAATTGACCATCTTGATTCCAGTCAACCCAGATTCTAAATCCAGCGGTTCCACCTATAATATTTACCTCAAATGAAACGCTTTCACTTATTAATTGTTCTAAGACCATAGCTGTGTAATCTCCATATCCACCGGTAGAAAAACCAGTCCCAAAATTAGAGATGTTTTGAATCGCATTGGTAGTCGAGAAATTATTAATGTGTCGACCTGCAACTGTTCCTTCAGGGATACAGTAACATTCATTAGCGTTTAATATCGTAACATGAATAACCTCTGAGGTATCTGACTCTTCATTTATAGTACATGTAACAATTAGTCGATAATACATTTCTTCACTAATTCCACCGTTTATAGTGTAATCAAAAGTTGTAGCTCCTGTCATATCAGCCCAAGCAAGTCCATCAATTGATGATTGCCACTGAACGGTTTGTCCACCAGCAGGCACAGAGTGATTTGCTGAACTTAAAGTGAAGTTTATATTACTACACACCTCCATATCACCAACTACTCCAGCATTAGGTACTTCGTTACAGTCCTCAATATAAGAAAGTGTATAATCAACCCAGCTACCATATCCGTATATTCCACAAGGTGAACCCTCAGGGTTACCTCCTCCAGCATTCGCTCCAATGTTCCACAATCTTAACCTGTAAGAATCTGGAGTAACAGTTAAAGGAATAGTCACTGTAAAATTATAAACTGCTGGGTCAGCACCAATATATTCAGCGATAGTCATTACTTCGTCTGCATCGTCAAAATCACCATCTTTATTCCAGTCAACCGCTAGTCCAACAGAAATCCAGCCTATAGTAGTCACAGATACCACTAAATCATCACCAGGTTGAAAGTTAATACTTTCAGATGTGTAGTCGTGAGTAGCCTGAGCAGGAGAATGACTGAACTCATTAATTGAAACTTCTGTTATTCTCCAGCTACTACTTCCACTAGGATAACTAGGATTGCAATAGGTTTGAGCATTTGCTCCTATGCTTCCTGTAAGAAAAACGCTTAAAGCGAAAACGATTTTCATCATCTTGCTGAGTCGTTTATGCGTAATTTTTTTCATTTTAAAAAAGTGTTTAGTTTATTATTGTTGTTTAACTTATATATTTTGATTCAAAAAATCCATTACTTAATTACAGTATACTATCTTGTTATCGTTATATATCCCGATTCTACTGTTTCTTTATTATTCAAGCCAGTGAAAGAGATTTTATAGAAATATACACCTTCACTACATTCCGCTCCATCAGTTTTAACCCTTCCATTCCATTCGAAATCAATATAATCACTTTCAAAGACAACGTTCCCCCAACGATTTAAAATCACGACATCAATTTTTATGACGTTTATTACATTTAAGAGTTTAAATACATCGTTTTGCCCATCATTGTTAGGAGTAAATACATTCGGGATTTCATACTCAGGATCTGGCGCAACAATCGTAATTAAGGTCTTAGCTGTGTCGGCACATGCACCGTTGGTAACAACTAATACAACTTCATAAATTCCTCCAACATCATCAGGGTAATTATAAGTAAAACTTTCGTTATTATTGTTCGTAGGACTTGTTCCATCTCCAAAGCTCCATGTACTTTCTGCTTGGTTATTTGAATTATTCTCAAAAGTAATCTCTGTGTCTGGAACGTATGATTCTGTTGGATCAGCAGTAAAGCTAGCTGTTACTGGCGCAAAAACATGAATAAAATCCTCATAGGTTACAGTGTTTTCGCATCCTTTGTCTGTTGTTACCGTTAAAGTAATAGGGAAAGTTTGTTCTCCAGTACTTATCGGAGGGTAACAGAATTTAGGGTTTTGTTGTGAACTTGTTTCTTGGTTAACAGTCCCAAAGTTCCACAACCATGAATTAATTTGACCATCTTCTGAGGTGCTATTATCCGTAAATTTCACACAATGTGGTGCACATCCAATTGGTTTATCAGCTTCGAATTCGACAACTGGCATACGATTGATTTCAATTGTTTTTGTAAATGAATTTGAACAGCCTTGTTCCGATTCAGCAGTGACAGTGATTGTATATTCCCCATGAGCTGCAAATTGATGTTCTGGATTTTGTTCAGTACCTGCTTGAGTTCCGTCGCCAAAGTCCCAAGACCAAGATGCTATTGTTGCATCTTCCGATAAGTTTTCAAATGTAAAGAGCGTATTATCACCTTCACAAAGATTTGTTGCTGAAAAGCTAAAAGTTGGAATTTCATTTATGACAATAGGAATTTCGTATGCTTCGGAAGTACAGTCATCACTACCTACAACTTGCAAAGTAGCCGTATAATTCCCAGATTCCGTATAGATATGCGTAGGATTTTGTTCCGTTGAAGTCGTTTCATCACCAAAATCCCATAACCATGCCTCTATTCCTGAAGAGGAGGTAGATACATCATTGAATTGAACTTCTCCAGTACCACATAATGATTGTTCGGAAAGAATTTCATAGGTAAACTCAGCATAGTTTTGTGTACAAAAACGTTGATTATTATTTAGACCTCCTGTACTCCCAGTGAACCCCCAGAAAACCTCAGGGTCTCCTGAGAAAACATCATTTACCAAGTCTAAAGTTGCTGAAACTCTTAATAATCCGTCTATAAATGTAGAAAGTGTTTGCGTATTAGCATCCCACACAACTTGCATATCGTGAAACTGACCATCTGCAAAGTTGGCAACATTAGGAATGATATATTCTGGACCTGCGATATTATTAGCTGAAGCATGATTTAAATCTCCATTTAACTGAATAGCAATATGGTCGTAAAATGGGTCATTATCAGTATCGTTTTCATAAGTATCAAGAGTAACACCAACAGACGGTGTAACACCTTGAAATCCTAAACCTCCACCCACCACACCTACACTTGTACTAATAGGTTGTAGAACAAAGGCAATACCATCAGCACCCCCAGGATTATTTCCTAAGTAAACGGTAAAGTGAAAATCAAAAGATTCAGTTAAATCTATTTTGTGGATATTCCAAACAGAACCCGCCTGTGAATTAAGAGCAGGAGTTAATGTATAACAGTTGCAATCTTCTTGTGTTGCAGAACCATTCACGTGATATTGAGCAAGAAGCGTCAATGAAAAGAAACTGATTAAGATGAGTATTAGATATTTCATTTCGTTTTTTTTACAAAAGTAATAAAAGTAACAATTGTATTCTATAAAAAGACGTTCGGAAATGAGCAAAGGCTGCTTGAGTAACGAAAAAAACGATTTTTTTTTTAAAGTTTATATATTAACGCTATAATTTTAAAAAAAAGCGAACCATCTGTCTTATTTTGCCATTATAATCAAAACAGACATACAACCTTCATCTAACCCACCAACAACCTCTTACAAACAGCCTCACTGAATGTTTTAGAAAGGAATTTACCATAGGAAATTGTCATACTCTTGTCAAAAGACTCTATTTGAATAATCTTCATTTCACTTCCCAATTTGATTTCATTTTTATTCAAAAATAACAAGAATTCAGTTGAACTGTCACGTAAGGCTTTAAGTTTTACAGAACTACCTACAGCACATTCGGCAAGAGACTTATAATTATTCCTAACAACCTCTCCTTCTTTACTTGGAATTGGTGAACCATGCGGATCTGCACTAGGAAAACCTAACAATTCATCCATTCTATCAAAGAAATTAGTTGCTTTAATATGCTCCAGTTCCTCGGCTATATCATGTACTTCTTCCCAGCCGAATCCCATTATTTGGGTTAAAAACATTTCAGATAATCTGTGTTTTCTAACTACAAGAGCAGCTTTACTCCTACCTTCCTCTGTTAACTTTATCGGTTTGTATTTTTCATAAATAACCCAACCTTCTTCGTGCAACTTCTTAATCATATCATTTACAGTAGGTTTACTCAAATCTAGATTCCTACCAAGTTCTGTTAAAGATATATTCTCATCTTTTAGATGCAAATGATAAAGCGCTTTTAGGTAATTCTCCCTTGCTTTTGTTGACATAATTACGGTTGTTTTAATACAAATATAAAAAAAATATCAAAACAAAATATTAGATTAGCCTAACACTTATATCTTTACAGACAAAACAATTAATTTACATTTTACAAAAAATAGATTTGAAAAATCAGCAAGCGGTACTCCTTTGATTACAACAAAAGCAGCGGTGAGACATTCTAAATTTGGAGAAATGGGTTTTTCTTATATGGGCGGAATCTACAATACATTTACAGACGATGATGAAGAGATTGATGACAAAAGAAGACTCAATGTATTTGCTGTTGACTATAATGTAACCCTTCCGAAATTAGGAACTTTTATTACGGGAGAATGGGCTTGGGTAAACGTTGATGTTCCTGGAACTTATACGCAAGAATATGGAAACAAGCAACACGGTGGATTTTTAGACATTGTTCAGCCTATACTTCAGCGTAAAATGTTTGGTTGGGAGAACGCAACTTTAAACCTAGCTTGTAGATTCGAATATGTTGATTGGAACGTAGGAACCTTTAATGAAACAGGAACAAGAATTGGAGATGAAGTATGGAGCATCATGCCGGGAATTAGTTTTAGACCAGTTCCAAAAACTGTATTGCGTCTTAACTACAGAATTCAACGTGACATAGATATCCACAACAACCCTGCAGAAAAGACAGGTGGATTTAGCCTTGGAATTTCAACCTACTTCTAGTTGATATTGTTAAAAACAAACTCAGACAGTCACTACTTATTTAACAACTAACAAGGTTTAAAGACTACTTTTAAAAGACTGGTGGTTCAAGAAATTGAATTACCAGACTTTATTTTTTTTTTGCAATAGAAGAATTAACTGCAACTAACTTATCTAAGAGATTGCAAAATCCATAAGCTCGAATTCTAAGAAATTAAGCAGCAAAACAATAAAAGTAGCTGTTTTCTGTATTATTTAGTACTTTTAAGGTCTAAATACACAATTCAACAATTGAAGTCAAAGATTAAGCAATTAGCGTCGAACAATTCCCGAGGAGTTCTTTCCTTACTAGCAGGTAATACAACCGCCCGTATCGTAACCACGGTCGGTGGACTTGTTTTAGCGAATTACTACGGTGCAGAAAGCTATGGTGTTTTCAGTGTGTTTCTTTCTTACATTTTAATTATCTCTATACTGTCTTCGCTTAGAATAGACAGCATGATTGCACTTCTGAGAGATACCAAGCAAATCATCAACTTATTCAATGGAGCTCTTTTGACTATTTTAGCTGCCAACTTTGCAATAGTTTCGATTATTTCACTGCTCAAATATTTTGGAATAATACAGCTTGACTTGTCTTACTACCTGTTACTTCTCATCGGATTTGGAAGTACTTTAACAGCATGGAATTTAAGTCAATTCTTCTTATTCACAAAATACAAGCTATACAAACAGATTTCTTTTTCCTTTGCTTTATCTGCAATCATTTCTGTTTTATTTCAAACACTGTTTTACTTTACAAGTAACGAAGAAAACGGATTGATTTATGGTTGGATGATTGGATTACTAGCCTCTTTTATATTCAATGCAAGAGTCACCAAAAACAGAGTGAGAAAAGTAGATTATCAACTATTCAAAAAAAGTATTCAAGAGAATATTAAAGTTCTGAAGTACACCTACCCTTCTGACACAATCAACACCATTGCCAACAACATAATGCCTATTTTGATTCTCGCTTACTTTACAACCTCAGAAGTAGGAATTTATGCAATGGCCTTTAAAATTTTAACGATGCCATTAGTTTTACTAGCGAATGCTTTTGGCGGCGTTTTTTACCCAAAGGCAGCATCGCTATATCAAAGAGACAATGAAGCCTTAAAAAAGTTGACATACAACACCATCTTGATCAACGTAGCGTTGATTACTCTTTTTGTTATAGCTATGAATACCATCGGAATTTATCTATTAGAATTATTTCTTAAGGAAGGTTGGGAAGATTTAAGAAGCTATATTTTAGCGTTGTCATTTTGGATTATTGCTAGGAGTTTATGGAGTTCCATTTCAGACTTAGATGCTGTGCTTAGGAAGAATCATTATTCCCTCGTATTCAACATCTACTTGTTACTTGTAAACTTTATAGGAATATATTACGGAGTACTAAAGCAAGATTTTATATATAGTGCATGGACTTTCTCTATCCTTTCTGGAATAGGATATATCGGACTAACATCTTTTGTATTGTATAAGTTAAGAAAGCTAGATTAAGTTTGAAATATCATCAATTCCTACCGTTCTTTCAGCCGTAAAACCTTCACCGTACTTAACATTAATATCTCTTCCGAATTGAATCAATCGTGCTTCTAAAGAATCTAGAAAACCCTGACCGGAAATAGGTGTCTGTGGTCCTGAAATTCCATCTTGATAGAACTGTGTTTTGTATGCTAGAATAGCGTTAAACTTTTGTTCTTTAAATTCTGAGACATCAACAATAAAGTCGGGCTTGATATATCTATCTTGAATGTAGTGATAAACAACTCTAGGTCGCCAGTGTGTTTGCTTGACGTCATCAGAAGAAGTTTCAATCTTCAACAATCCAGACAAGAAACAAGCTCTTGAAATAAAATCGCTTCCTCTTCCATGATCTGGATGTCTATCTGAAATTGCGTTAGCTAACACGATATCCGGTTGGTATTTTCGAATAGCTACAACCAACTTCAACAAACTTTCTTTGTCTTGCTCAAAAAAACCATCAGCTAGTTTTAGATTCTCGCGGTAATGTACCCCCATTATTTGTCGAGCGGCTTCCGCTTCCTCGTAACGGGTTTCAATCGTACCTCGAGAACCTAATTCACCTTGGGTAAGGTCAACAATAGCAACTTTCTTTCCTTGATGAACACTTTTAATCACTGTTCCTCCAGCGCTTAATTCGATATCATCAGGATGTGCTCCAATTGCTAATATATCAACCTTTTTCACCATAAGTTTCTAACTTATTTCTTCACTTTAGATTTCTTATTATCCATCAAGTACTTAGCAGTTGTAACTGCCGTAAACGTTCCGAATAAAACAATTGCCCAGATAACCGAACTTGGCCATTCTGTAACACCTTCACCTTGTGCATATGAGTGCAATCCAACCAATACGAAGTTAACTCCGAAGAAAGTAAACAGAATTGCTGAATACCCCCAAAGACTCAGTACGTTGAATAAGAATCTATTGCTTAATGCAGGAATCCATCTCAAGTGAATAATTGTGGCAAACACTAACATAGAAACCAATGCCCATGTTTCTTTCGGGTCCCAGCCCCAGTATCTACCCCATGATTCATTGGCCCATATTCCACCGATAAAGGTACCGGCCGAAAGCATGAACAATCCAATAATCATTACGATTTCTGAAACAGATGTCAACTCAACAATATTCATTTGAAGACGCTTTTTATTCTTCTCCGTTTTGAAAAGGTAAAGCATCATATTTGTAAGTCCTAGAATTGATGATATTCCTAAAAACCCGTAAGATGCAGTAATAATTGCTACGTGAATCATCAACCAGTATGATTTCAATACAGGTTCTAATGGTGTAATTTCAGGATCTAGTAAATTCAATTCCGTTACAAACAACATCATGGCTGATAATAAAGCTGTAACTGCAATAACCGCTGGATTCTTTTTCACAAAGAATAAACCTGCGAGAATCGTAGCCCAAGAAATAAAGATAATTGCTTCATATCCGTCAGACCAAGGAGCGTGTCCAGTAATGTACCATCTCATTCCCAAACCAACACCGTGTCCTATAAAAATAAACACCAACAATATTATAAATGGCATGCTTAGCCTTTGTACAATTGATTCTCTTTTAATCGTTGGTGTGATCAATGTTCTCACAAAAAATAAAATCAATAAAACAAACCCTACAAAGAAGTAAGATGATTGAATTTTATCAAAAACTTTAAACTTGTTATAAGCAATCTCAACATCTACGTGACGTTTTGTTAACGGTCTTAAGTGGTGTGCGTTTTTCGCTTCGTGTTTTCTCAACTCTTCCCATTGATGAGCCTTCAGTGGATCCAAGTATTGTTTCGCATCTGAATAATCTGCTTCTCCTTGAGATACCTCAAATAGATTTCTAAGTAAGTTAAAAGCCATTGCATTTCCTTTTTGGTCTTTGTCCTTTAACTCTGAAGAGAAAGGCCAAGTCCAACTACCGTTATCATCCTCAGGAATAGGCACTACACGAAAGTAACTAAACTGCATAATTTCTTTGAAAATTCTATAACGTTCACCTAACTTGATAAGTTCTTTATCGTATTCAGTTTTCGTTCCGTCAGATTTTCCGTAAGCAGCTTCGTAATCATCCATCCATCTAAATCTTCCGCTTTCATCTTCAATTTGATCGATTGATAAATACTTTCCTGAGCCAAGTTGATCTCTAATTTTATTAGAAACAAATACCATTGGTACATGGTTCCATCCACTTGGTCCGTAGAGATGCATTGCCAACATTGTTTGAACAGCATTCTTCCCTTCAAACTCATCGCTACGGTGAATTTTTCTTAATAGTTTATCTGATAAAGTATGGAAAGGAATAATACGTCCGTCATAGTCCTGAATCAATAAGTCATTAAAATCATTTGCTATTTCTTCTGACAAAAAGTTTACTGTAATCGTATCAAATTGTCTTTGTGGTGCATCATGACTGTGTGCGCTATCGTGTGCATGGTCATGGTCATGGTCATGGTCGTGGTCGTGGTCGTGGTCGTGGCCGTGGTCATGGTCGTGAACTTCAGCAGCTTCTATTACCACTTCACTTGTCGTGACTGCATCTTGTGCATATATAGAACCTCCAAGCCCTAAACCGATTAACAGCACTATTGATTTTGTCATTTTTGCACGATTTTCTCTAGATTTCTTGATTAAGTTGTTCAATTCTTTAATTCTTCCTTTAGGGTTTAGTACAGAAAAAAACATTCCCACCATCATCATTGTATAAGCAATGTAAGTTACCCAGGTCCCCCAAAAGTCATAGTTCACACTCAATACCGTACCTGAAGCATCAGGGTAGTAACTTGATTGGAAGAATCTAAATCCTTTATAATCCATTACGTTATTCATAAAAATACGTTGATCATGTGTATGGTTGTTCGCTGTGTCAATAACAGTCACTTCAGAAGCGTAAGAACTCGCCATTGTAGATCCTGGATAAGTATCTAATTGGAAGTCTCTACATTTAACTGAGAAAGGAATTTGAATAGGCATTGCTCCATATCCAATTTCAAAGTTTAAGCCTGCAAATTCGAAATATTCATGATCTAGAATCCAGTTTGCGTTACCTTCGATTTCAATTAATCTACTTTCATCGTCAGTTGAAAGTTTTAAAGTCAAGAAGTTTGATTTGTCATCATGTTTATCATCTTTCACTTTCACCATTTTTACGCTTTTTCTAAATCCACGTAAAACGATGCTTTCACTTCCTAGCATATACAGCTGGTTGGCATAGAAAGGTACGATTGAATCTGCTGGAACATCCGTTTTAGCATTTTCATCAATTTCGTTTTTCATTCTGTCTTCAGTCGTTAGACTGGTCATATCCACCATTGTAAATGGGTTCATTGACTGAATATACAGTGCATTGTCTTCTTGGTGAATTTTCACACCAGGGAAAGCAGGATTTTCAACATCGAAAGAAACATTCATGTCTCCGATAATCATTTGCTGTCCTCTGAACAAGTATTTACTTTCTCCACGCACAACAAATTCTAGTGCATCCGTTCCGTTAGCATCTTCAACAAGCGTATCCACCATATCTTCTTGGAAGGAAACGTATTCCACTTTCACCTTCTTTTGATTCGGCAATTGGAACTTAAATTGAAATGGATTTTCTACTCCTTCAGAAAGCCACCTTTTTTCGTCTAGAGTATATTGATTTACTTGATCAGTAGCTTTAAAAGAAAAGTATGGGTCTGAACTGTAAATATAATTGGAAGTTTCTCCAATTCCCAACCTCATTTGTCCTTCATATCCAACATATCTTGTTAAGGCAGCACCTACAATCATTAATAAAAATGAAAGGTGGAAAACCAATGTTGCCCATTTCCCCTTTTCATACATTCTATAAGAAATGATGTTTACAATCAACGTAATCGATAAGTGTAGTAAAAGGATTTCAAACCATGTGGCATTATATATAGCGATTTTCGAGGCTGGAGTACCAAAGTCTGACTCAATGAATGTTGCTTTTGCAATTGCTACGGCGAAAATTACCATACTAACTGCCATTGCACGCATTGAAAACAAGCCTCTTAATATTTTATCTAACATCTTATTTTAGTTTTGCGCAAAAATACAAAACTTTCGCTTATTTAGAATGATTTTAATGTTAATTTTGTATCAAAACAGGTTAATACAGTTTTCAAAATGAAGGAAGGTTTTCATATTACAGTAATTGGAACAGGAAAAGTTGCTTTACAAATTGGGATGCAACTTAGAAAAGCGGGTCATACCATTGATAATATTTGGGGAAGAAACGAAGAGAATGCAAAAAACCTTGCTAGCAAATTAGCAGTTACTACCATCGATAATTTATCCGATATTAAGGAAAATAGTCTAGCCCTCATTTGTGTTTCTGACACAGCAATAAATAATGTCTTACAAAATATCCCATCATCTATAAAAGTTGCCTACACTTCGGGAAGTATTCGCATTGAAGATTTAAAATCGCGTGAATATTTAGGCGTTTTCTACCCTTTACAAACTTTCAGTCCAACTAGAACCATCAACATTAGTGAAGTTCCTTTCCTAATAGAAGCGTCTAACAAAGAATTTGAGAATGAATTGTTCACCTTGGCATCAACATTAAGCGAATCGGTTGTTTTAGCGAATTCTGAAGATAGATACAACACGCATATCGCAGCCGTAATGGTAAACAATTTTACAAATTTCCTTTTCCATTTAGCGAAAAAGCAATTGGACTCAAAGAACTTAGATTTTTCAATTCTTAAACCTTTAATCAAAGAAACTGTTGCTAAACTAGAGGACTTGACACCAATTCAAGCACAAACAGGTCCTGCAGCAAGAGGAGACAAAAAGGTAATTGAAAATCATATTGCAACAATCGCAGATCCAAAAACGAAAGAACTATATCGCTTAATGAGCGAATTAATTTATAAAGAAATCAATAACAATGAGTTATAAAGAAATACTTCCATTTATCACGACAATTATTCTAGATATCGATGGTGTTTTAACGGATGGTAGTGTGGAAATTCACCCGCATGAAGAAGTTAGGACTATGAACGCTAAAGATGGATTCGCACTTAGATTTGCATCAAGAATGGGATACAAAATCTTTGTAATTAGTGGTGGAAATAGCCCTTCGTACAAAGAAAAATTAATTGCCAATGGCGTTAAAGAAGTGATTTTAAACTCGAAGAACAAAATTCAGTCTTACGAACTTTTAAAAGAAAAGTACAAACTAAGTGACGAAGAAGTCATGTATATGGGAGACGATATTCCTGACTACCACTTGATGAAAAGAGTTCGACTAGGTGTTTGTCCTAAAGATGCAGCAGTAGAAATCAAAGCCATAGCAGCTTATCAGTCACCTTTTGGTGGTGGTCGCCACTGCGTTAGAGATATTATCGAACAAACTATGCGTGTACAAGGAAAATGGTTTAACCCAGAAACTTACGACGGAGAATAATACTGTTAAACAATTGAAAACTAAATGCCTCCTATTGTTTAATCAATTTCGTTTTCCAAACTTGGTCTTTTCCAAAAACATTTAAGAAGTAAATACCTGCTTCCAATTCTCCTGTATTTAAAGTGCTTTCTACATTTCCTTGTAGAACAACCTTCCCTTGAAAGTCTGTTAGTTCAAATGGATAGCTAAGCACTTCTTCTGGAAGATAAACCATATCTTTAGTTGGGTTAGGAAAAATGGGTAAACGCAAAACTGACTCCTCGTTTATTGCCACTAAATCTTCAGCAGTGGTAGGAGTCGAAGCTACTTCGTCATCCGGTCCAATTTTCGCTAGCATTATTTCTGAACCTAGATAATAATCAGTACTTCCAAAGCTACTTTGACTTGAGGTACCAACCACCACAATTCCACTATCTAAAGTAACAATCATCTGATTGATTATATCCTCCCCTTTTCCAGATAAATTAACGCTTAAGTCATTGTAGTACAGATCCGTAAAGAATTTCATTACAAATGCATCATTACCCGACTCGTAAGGATTAACATCCTCAGCATCAGCGTAATAACCTATAAACATGCTGCTAGCATCCCTTATCACCATCGCATTAAATAAAGAAGAAGCCATTTGGGAGCCAGACCAATAACCATTGTATTGCCCGTCTGCCCTTACTTCTATTCCCCATTTATAAAACCCACCATCTTCTTCCTCTATGGCAATTCCTCCGAATGCATAAATCCAGTTGTCGAATATTTTGACGGTTCTTATTGTTGATTGACCTTGTTGTTCATAGAATTGCATCCATTCTTGGTTTCCATCGAAATCATATTTCGCTAACATTCCCACCGAAGCTCCATTATTCCCGTGGTCTCCTGCAAGAATAAAAGTATTAGCTGAAATAGTATCTAAAGCATAAGCAATGTCATTTTCAGGAGTCGCCAAGGTTTTTGTCCATAAGGTATCTCCCATAGCGTCCGTTCTAACCATAAATATATCTATCAATTGGGTTGTCAATCCTTCCGTTTGCCCAACCATTACTACTCCACCGTCTGGCAAAAGAATAGCATCGTTTAATTTCTCCCAATTCTCTGTTCCATAATGCTTTTCCCACAACAAATTTCCTTGCTCATCTGTCTTGTACAAAACAAAGTCATAGTCCCCACCTATTGTAGAATTAGTATAACCTGCAATGAAAAAACCTTCATTTGGAATGTGCATAACTCTAACTCCTATATCATCTCCGTCACCTCCATAAGACTTTGTCAAGAGTTGATTCCCACCTTTATCTGTAAACATCAAATAAGCCTGACTTGAGTACGCATCAAAAGCACCAGAACTTCCTGTTATAGCATAAGAAGAGTCTGGCAATTGAACTACTCCATTTCCAGAATCGAAAACGCTACTTGCATATTTTTTATAAAAGGCGTTTTGTCCTTGAGCGGAAACTGAAACCGCTACAAAACAAAAAATAATTATATTTCTTAAAATTTCCATCCTACTCTAATTACAGCAGCTCTTCCAAACTGCGATTTCAACATTAATCCCAACACATCTTCTGTACCTGCGCTAATTATAAATGAATCCGTGGTATAGTTGGCATATAGTCCTAGCCTAAAGTTTCCATATCCGCCATAAGATCCTTGCGCTCCAAATGAGAATTGAGAGATCGGACGGTAATGAAGTCCCGCATAAACCATTGGTCGGTATGTTTGCGTTGCGTACATTCTAACTCCGAAGAAAGATTGTAATTTCTTTTCAGAGTGAGCCGTTACAATTTTTCCAACTTGAAAAAACCCTGGCATTACTTTATACTTATTTCCTGTGGAATTATAAACTTTTATAGAATCCAGTAAATCAGGAAATCCATCGTCTCCTAGCAAGTCATCAAATGAGAATCCTGTAAAACTTTTACTTGTTTCCACTTTAGAGAGTCGTGACTCATGCAAACCATAAAACCCTAAATTTCTTGCTGTAATTCCAAGATAACCATTAAACCCTTCTTGTTTTCCGAATGGAATGTTAAAATCAAAGTTAACAGCTACTCCTGCACCTTTAAAGAACGCATCTTTATTTGCTCTTCGCAGGTATCCATCAATATCTGCAGTAATCTCATCTCCATTTTCCGAAAAAGAAATATAAGTTTTACGTGCATTTAGTTCAAAATAATTTTGTGGCAACACTAAGTTTAGCGTTATAAAAGACTTCGTTTTTTTATTGTGAATTCCACCTCCTATGGTGTAGAATTGATCCAATCTTACTTCTGTTCCAGAAAGTGTAATTCTTTCCCCTAGATAAGGCTCATTTCCTAACAAAGCTAAACCCATAAGATTCTCGGCATACTCTCCGTATGCATGTAACTCATTCGAAAGTTCAATCATCCAACTCCAATTCGGGCTGTTCTTGAAAATTTCATGAATTCCTCTATATTCTCCTCGCAGATGATATCCCCCTCCCATTCTATTATAAACTCTTTGTTTATCGAATGTTTTTTGTGCCAACTCTTCACTAATCTCTCCACCGAAAAGAAACTTTCCAGTAAATTCATTCGTCAAAGAGGTAGAATGATGAAAAACGTTCCCTGAAATATTCAGTTGGTGATTTGCAACAGTGGTGTCTAACATTGTCGGTAACAATTCTTGCGAATTCACTAAACTTCCTATACCCAATAATAAAAAACTGAAAAGCGTTCCTTTTAAATTCCTTATCTTCATATCTCAGTTCTTAATTTTAGGTGTCCAAATAAAATAAACTTCAGCGCAGCATTTGAATACATGACATTGTTTTGATATTCTGTACTTGACAAGTATGCTCTAACCATAACAGACTTTGTGTCTTTCAATAATTTGGCAGCTTGCTTGTCGATTATAAATTCCATTTTCTCTTTTACTGGAACATGTCCGTTAGCAGATGAATTAGCTTGAGCAGGACTTATCTGACCATTTGTAAGCAATGTTTTTAACGCATTTCCATCTTCATCTAGCAACACCAAGTCAACCTTTAATCCAAAAGGGAAGGAATTGGTAGCGTCTAAAACAAATTTACCCTCTTCAATTCGCAATAATTTATCTTCATTCTTAAAGTCTATTGCGAAAGTATCTTGAAATATCAAATTGTCAACCCCAATTCTCAAAGGGAAGTTTGCAACTAAATCTACAGATACGCGACTATTTGGATACAGAATATTATTTCCTGCAGAGGTATTCCCAAAAGGATTGATTTCAACAGCGTATCCAACTCGGTATTTACTTCCCAGATTCTCAAGAAAGTCTTTTAAATTTCCGCTATTTTCATTAAAACGAAAAGCTAAATCAGTAGGTGTCAGTCCATCCCATTGACCTGTAGCAGGGTTCAGATTCATCAACTGACCAAAGTAAGGGTGATTTAACGCTACTATAGAATTTTGATTTGTGTTCTCACTTTCAAATAAAGAAATATTTCCTCTAGCCGGCGCTTTGATTCCATTTCGAATGATCAACTCCAAATCAATGTCATCAATATTTATATTTCCACCAACAATGTTATTCAATACAGTTAAATCTACTTCTGTGGTATCCGTTAAATTGTGTCTTCCAAAGTAACCGCGACCATAATCAAACCTCAATTTTTGAAATTCAATTTGAAATTTAAATAAATCTTGATTAGTAATCGTTACAACAGGTCCATTTGGATCTGACTTCACTTTTAGCCTCGACTGTAAAATATTATACAAACTTCCGTTTGCACCTGTAAAGTCAATGGTATAACCTTTAAAGTTCAACTCTAATTCTCCAACACCAGGATTCGCTATGGTTCCAGATTCCACCATTTGTGTATGAGAGAATTCTAGGCCATCCTTCGTTACACCCGGTAAGGAAATCGTGAAAATCACATTGGTTTCGATAGGATTCATAATTTTAATCTTTGCTTTCCCACTTCTTACGCGTGCTTCCAATAAAACAACATCATCTAATTCAAATAAATGTTCTTCGATTTCATTTAAGAAGTCAAATCCTGGATTTACTTGTAGCGACAATAAGTTAATTGCTAGTTCTTGATCAATCAATGTATCTGGAATTTCAATAATATCCAATACATTTAAGTTTAACAACTTCCTATCGATAATCATCTGCACTGAATTGTCAGGATTGATTGCTAATGTAGAGTCGTTAACGTAGTCATTGATAAGTAATGAATCATTGATTATCGGAACCACCCAGTTCGTATTCCAACTCGCTCCATCTTTTCTACAACTAACTGCTACAAACAATAAGAGTAAAATGGTGAATAATCCTTTTCGCATGTTAATCACTTGTTTTTTTGATTTCCTTTAAGTAAGCAACGAATATAGGAATAAATCAGTTGGCTCTTTCCGATAAATTAAAGTTTTCATCATATTTATTTAAACAATATCTTTTTCCATTGTATTCATTTGATAAAAGATATTATTTTTGGATAAAAATCTCATTATGGAATACGTAACATACATTATTGTCGCATTAATACCAGCTTTAGCAATACTTTACACGGTAAGAAGTTTTCTAAAGAAGCACAACGAAAAAGATATTATTCGTTTAGAAGCAACATTGAGAACAGAGCGTCAGAAATTCTTTCTTGAACCAAGAAGTGATGCTTACCAAAGAGTGGTGCTTTTTCTAGAGAGAATAACACCGCACAATTTAATTATGCGTCTACACAACAATAACAAAGGTGCAACTTTATTCCAAACGGAGCTTTTAAACAACATTCGTAGTGAATACGATCACAATGTAGCGCAACAATTATTTATCTCCCCTTCGGCATGGGATTTGGTTAAGAAGAGTAAGGAAGAAACAATTAAAATCATCAATGTTGCAGCGCAACAATTAGAAGATGATGCTACAGCGATTGACTTAAGTCGTAAGATATTCGAAATCGTTGCAGAGGTTGGTGAACTTCCTACTGAAATTGCAATCAATGCTATAAAGAAAGAATTCCAATCTTTATTCTAAAATAGCTTGGTTTTACAATTCATAAATAAGTCTAAAATTTAAAAACTTTAGATAATTTTTCGTAAATTTGATTAAGATTAAAAACATGAGCATGCGTAATTTAACTTTACTTTTTATACTATTATTTACCTTTTCGAACATTAGTTTTGGACAAGAGGAAGAGAAATTAATCCAGTTTTCTGGAGTCTTGGTTTCTATTGACAGTCTAGATATGGTATCTTATGCCACCATCATTGACAAGACGACTAAGAAAGGAACGATGTCAGATTACTATGGTTACTTCAGTTTTGTTACTAAGCCAGGTGATACAATTATCTTTAATGCTTTTGGATTTAAACCAAGTTCGTACATTGTACCAGATACTTTAACAGATATTCGCTATTCCATAATTCATTTAATGACACCAGACACCATGCTTTTACCAGAAGTGGATGTTTATCCATGGCCTTCAAAAGAACAATTTGCCAGAGCATTCGTAGAGATGGATCCATATGATGATGCATTGAGAAGAGCTCAACGTCAACTTTCAGGAGAGAATTTAGCATTTATTGCTGCTAGAATGCCTACCGATGCTAGTTTGTCGTATAAATGGGATGCACAGCAAAACTTTACACGACTGTACACGAAAGGTCAAACTCCAGTTAACAACTTGCTTAATCCAGCTGCGTGGAGCAGATTCATCCAATCATGGAAAGACGGAGATTTACAACGAAAGTAAATCAGCAATCCTTCTAGTTTAGAATGAATTAATCAGATTTTTTTAGGGAAATAGACTGAATATTCAGTTTATGAATGTAGCTTATATCTTTTAAAGAAAGCTTCCCAATTCCAAAGGAAGTGGTCCATTACTGCATCCAATCTCTTTAAGAATAGAGGATTTGGCGTATCCATTGATTTGAAGTAGTCTTCTTGGTATTGGTTCAGTCCGTACTTATAGAAAATCGCTTTAGACATACTATAAAGAACGATTTTAGAAGGATGATTTACCTTACTCATAAATGAAGAGTAGTGCTCAAAGTAGCCTTTGAACTCTTCTACTTCCATTTCAAATACATCTGCTAAACGTTCAAAAATAAGAGGCTCTAAACTTTTTTGTTGATTTGGTGAGAAATGTACGCTAAGTGACTTGATATTTCCTACGATTACAATCATTGTGAAATGTCCGTCAGTTGCATTCGATAAATCAGGTACTCTAATGAAAGCCGTATCTTCTACAATCAAATCCTTTACTTCTTCGAATCCTTGGTCGATCACTTCTAATATACCGTTCACAAACACATTGGAGAGTTGCTCATCAGTAAATCTTTTTTTGAATATTGTGCTTAGCATATTATGTATAATCGTATTAGTACTTTTACAAATTTAAGGATGTAGTTGTCTTCAACAACATATAGCACGTATACTTTTTCAACAAGATTATTAACAATTGGTTGAAATCCATCGATTTTTAGGATAATTTTGACAGATTTAATAAAAAATCTCTTGATTTCCTATAAAATTCCCTTTCACCTAGAAAAATACATTTCTAACAATTACACTCTACCTTAATTGATTATCCTATCTATTCTGCTAATTTTGTACTGTTATTTGAGTATTAGTTCCATGAAGACAAAGAAATCGAAGATTGCCTTACTTATCCTCCTTATTATTGGATCAGTTGCTGTATTACTGAAATTTCTACCAACAAAAAGTAGTAATGAGTCACCAGAAACTCAAATTGAGGTAGAGAAAGAAGAAAAGAAAGATGTAGAAGTAATTAAAATAGATGCTCCCGTGGAGAATAAAAACCTTTCTTATCAAGGACAAATCATTCCCAAAGAAATTCTAGCCGTTAAAATGAAAATAGCTGGTACAGTAAAAAAAGGCAGCAAAATTCTAAAGACTGGAACTTCCTTTAAAAAAGGAGATATTCTAATTGAACTAGAACGAGTTGAAGTACTTTACACTTTATTAGCAACACGTACAAGTTTCAAAGCACTAGTTAAAGATGCACTACAAGATATTCAAGAAAAGTTGCCAAGTGAATTTGAAAAGTGGGTTCGATTTGAGGCGCAAATACAACGAACAGAACTTTTACCAAGCTTTCCTCCAATCAGTGGTGATGAAGAATTACAATTGTTGATGGAATTGGATATACTTTCTGCTTATAGGAAGGTTCAAAAGACAGAAGAAAAAGCTGAAGACCATTTTTTCCTTGCCCCTTACGACGGCTTTATTGTTTCATCTAACATTCATTCGGAAAAGAAAATTGAAGCCGACAAAGAGCTACTAACGATTGCTAAACAGCATTCTCTGATTGTTTCCACCACGATGAATAAAGAAGAAGCCGAAAATCTTAAAAACTATAAAACATTTGTTTTTACAAATGCTTCCAATGACACCATTGATATTGGAAAACTACTAGAATTAAAAGAAATAAAAAGTAATGATTTGGTTGAGGTTAACTTTAGTTTAAGTCCACAAAGAGCAAACTTCGTTGAAGAAAAGATAAACATCTCTATCCCCAAAGAAAAAAGCACAGCAACAATTCCTGCTTCCTCACTATATAACGATTCAATTTACATCTCAAAAAATGAGGTTTACGTAGAGACAGCTGTAGAAATAATTAGTAGAACGCAAGATTCGATTAAGGTAATCAATGATTTCGGTCCCTGTATCATTCTTAAGCATGGAAAAGATAGTCAATAAAAGAGAATGTCTCAAAACTGTAGAACTGCTTTGCCATTGCGAAACTTCGGATAAAATCATACTTGCGTATGCTTTCATTCTTATTTTCCATAACATAGACTGCCTTCAATTTTGAGACATCCAATATATCGTGTAATCTGATCTTTTGATACAGCTTTCTAGAATTTTTAATCCGTCAAAGGCGTCACCATCTTATGCTGCTCGATTAGCTTTCTCATATTAATCAATGCGTATCTCATTCTACCCAAAGCGGTATTGATACTAACATCTTTAAGCTCTGCAATATGTTTGAATGACATTCCTTTAAAAATTCTCATTGTAAGAATTTCCTTTTGTGATTCAGGTAAGTGATCGATAAGGTCAACCATTTGCTTCACCAATTCATTGTGAATAATTTCCTCTTCGATATTGCTATTTTGATCTTCTAATAGATTAAAAATATTAAAGTCATCTGATTTTGAACTAGATTCAGAAATCATTCTCACTTTACTATTCTTTCTAAAATAATCGATTGTTAAGTTGTGACCAATACGAATAGCCCAAGGCAAGAATTTACCTTCCTCGTTATAGTTACCTTTTCTAAGTGTATTAATTATTTTGATAAAAGTTTCTTGAAACAGATCTTGTGCAACATCTCGGTCTCTAACTTTTATTAATATATAATTGTATATTTTACTTTTGTGTCGTTTTAAAAGCACTTCAAATGCTTTTTCGTTTCCATTGACGTACAACACAACAAGCTCTTTATCTTCTAGTTTTGCTAAATTCATAGTTACTCAATTAAGATTAATAATTTTGCTTTATTTCTTTAAATAGTTTTAGAGTAAAAATGTTTCTATACGCGCTTGTTTTATGTTTATACAATAATCAAATATAAGACTAATTCTTTTAATAACAATAATCAGTCCGAAAATTTAATCCTCTATTTATTAAACGTAAGTAGTTGTTGATTGGTTGGTAAAATACATTAAAAAAAAGAGCTGATTCTAAAATCAGCTCTTTTTTGAAAGAATATATTGATAAATATCTAATTACTTTACAATTGCTGTAAATGCAGCATTCTCAAGGTATTTGATGAATTCTCTATCTTTCATAGCCTTAGCTTTTAAAGAACCATCCTTTGCAAATGCATTTTTCAAATTAGAAACTATCTCTCCTAAGTTATCATTGTGTGCAGCAACAATTGCTTTTAAGTAATATCCTTGAGCTGTCTCAGCATCGTCAGAATTATCAATTGTTGATTTTGCTTTTCCAGCGTTTTTATTTAACAACTGAGCTAATCCTTTGTTAAATGTATCTTCACCACCGAAGTTAGCAATTGCATCTTCATAGTTACCATCTTGGATGTTTAAAATTCCTTTGTTGTAAGAAACCTCATCACCAGCTCCACTAGCAGCAGCTAATAAAGTTGCAGCAGCTTCACGGTTACCATTCACTCCTTCGATTGCAGCTAAGTTATTTTTAGAAACAGCATTTTCTTTAATACCGTTTGCTTTTTCAAACTGCGCTTTAGCTGAAGCTAAATCATTTTGTAGGTAGTAAATCACACCAACGTTGTTTGCTGGACGGAAATCATTTGGATAATTTGCCTCTGCAGCCTTGTAAATACGCATTTTCTCTCCTAAGTCATCAGTTAACGTTGCAGCGAACAAAACTTCTTCAATCTTTAATGATTTGATGTTAGTTTTAGATAAGTCTATTAACTCCTCATCAGTATAACCTGTTAGTTCGTAGTTAACTTTAATCTCAGCACGACGCTGTCCTGGGAAAATGTTTTTATCTAAGTATAAGTAAGTACTTAAGTCACGAATTGCTTGCTCACGTTGATCTGAAGATGAGTACATCTCTAAGATTCTTAAAATACGGTCTTTGTCAGCCTTATCTACGTTAGAAGCTTCTAAAGATTCTTTGAATCCTTTGTAGTCTTCACCTTTACCGATAGTTGAGTAGTTACCTTCTTCTTGTGCATATTCATTAGCAATCTTTTTCTTACCTGCTATTTGCATTACTGCTTTCTTAGCTGTTTCAGAACGATTTGTAGAAAGTTCATTATTTTTCCCTTCCTCACCCTCGATAGATGCGTATGCTTCAATAACGATTCCAGTTACTTTAATTCTGTCATTAGTTTCAGCTTCCGTTAAGAAAGTTTCTAAATCTTTAATTTCAGTTCTGTTTAACTCTGTTGGGCGAACAACTGGACTACCTTTTAAATAGTTGATTTGTGCGATTTGAGTTTCGTTAGTAACACGCTCGAAGTTGTCTTTACCTACGATAACACGGAAATCTTTATTTACTAATAAAGGAGTAACGATAGTTGCATCAGCAATTTTCATTGTTTCGATTTCTCCTTTTTCTTTTCCTTTCTTATAAAGTGTACCTGTAACTGTTAAATCAGCTACTTCCATATCTGGAGCGTAATCAATTACTTCCTCATATGTGAATGTACCACCTGTTTTACGTGGAATTACAACACCGTTAGCCGTTGCATTCTCACCTACAATTGTAATTGGTTTTAACGCGTGATTACCTAATTTTGGCTCAATCTCTGCGTAAACATTCTTTTTGATTGACTTTTCCGGAACTGTTACTTCTACTTTAACTTTAACCTTATCACCATGCATTTCTAATGGATCTGGTGTTACAGTATAATCAACATCTTTTAATAAATCACAACTCGTAGTTGTCATTAATCCTGCTACAGCAATCAACGCTATACTTTTAATGCTTTTTTTCATTATCATAATCTATTTCTTTCGTTTAAATTCTTTACAAAATTAATGTTTTTTTTTAATTAAACATTGTAGATTTTTCGAAAACTTGTTAAGATTTACAAATGCAAATACAATACAACATCTTTTGTATCGTTTAAAAACGCTTTCAACTCAATTATAGATAGTTGTTTTACAGGATCAACAAAGTCAGGTAAAATCTCTGCAAGCGGCACTAAAACAAAGCTTCTATCGTATAATAAAGGGTGTGGAACACGGAGGTTTTCGTCTTGAACAATGCGTTCGCCATGGTAAAGGATATCTATATCAATAACACGGGAATTATATCTATTATTTTGTGATTTTTTAACTCTACCAAGCTCTTTTTCGACCTTTTTAGTGATTTGCAACACTTCTTGAGGTGATTTTGAAGTCGAAAAATAAGCGCAGCAATTAAGAAATAAATCTTCTGACTCAAAGCCCCAAGGAACTGTTTCATAAAAAGATGAAACAATTAAAGAAGTATTGAATTCAATTTCCAATAACTGAATTGCATCTCTTAGGAAGGCCACCCTATCTCCAAGATTACCCCCTAAACTTAAAACAACTCTATTCTCCTCCTCCATTAATCTTAGCTTTTAGTCTACCAATAAAAAAGTATTGACTCCTTTTATACCTTTATTTATTGTAAAGTTAAAAATTCATCATATTTTTACAAATGATTTGTATAACACAAATATTACTTATATATCTATTTTAGAGTTTATACAAGCGTAATTATTTTAATAAATTTATTTTATGTCGGAAAAGAAAGTATCGTTTTGGCGCGTGTTTTGGCCAAGTTTAATCGCAGGTTTTGCTGTAATCGCATTAATTTTTATGTTTTTCACAACAGTAATAGGTTCTATGTTTACAGGTGCAGTGAGCACATCCTCTCCAACAAATAACAAAACAATCTTACAACTAAACTTAAGTGATGAGATTGCTGAAGTGGCGGATGGAAAAATCAACATTGATCTTTTCAACATGGGAATTCAATCAAAAATTGGACTAGCTGGTTTATTGCACGGATTCGAGAAAGCTGCAACAGACAACAGTATTAAGGGTATTTATATTGAGTTGACAAACGCTATGTGCGGATTCGCTACAGCAACTGAAATCAGAAATGCAATTAAAAGATTCCAAGAAGAGTCTGGGAAATTTGTAGTGGCTTACCACAGTGGTGAGATGGTTTCATTAAAACAATACTATATTGCTTCTGCAGCAAATGAAAGTTATGGTTTTCATTCAACAAACATGGACTTTAGAGGTCTAGGAGCGGAATTAATGTTTTTCAAAGGTCTTGCAGACAAGTTAGAAATTGAAATGCAAGTGATTCGTGGGTCTAACAACGACTTTAAAAGTGCAGTTGAACCATACTTCCTAAAAGAAATGAGTGACTCAAGCCGTTTGCAAATTGAAACGTACTTAACGAACATTTGGACAGAACTCAAAACGAGTATCGGTAAAGATAGAAACATTTCAGTTGCAGAATTAGATGCATTAGCGGAAAGCGGAAAAATCAGAAAGATGACAGATGCAGTGACCTTTAAGTTAATCAACGACACAAAGTATAAAGATGAAATCTTAACGTTATTAGCGGAGAAAGTTGAAGTTAAAGACGTAAAGGACTTGAATTTGATGAGTTTTGAAAAATACGCTCAAAGTAAATTGATGGATCAGCAAAACATTGCAAACGCTAAGGGAGCAAACATAGCTGTAATTATCGCTGAAGGTGGAATCGCAGTTAACGGAGATGGAATTGCTAGTACTAAGTTAACAAAGTTAATTCGTGAAGCTAGAAATGACAAAGACATTAAGACAATCGTCTTAAGAGTTAATTCTCCAGGAGGTAGTGCACTTGCAAGTGAGGAAATTTGGAGGGAAGTTAAATTAGCAAATGATGAAAAGAAAGTAATTATTTCAATGGGAGACGTTGCTGCTTCAGGCGGTTATTATATAGCTGCTCCAGGATACAAGATTTTTGCTGAAGAAAACACAATCACTGGTTCAATCGGTGTATTTGGAATGATTCCATATGCAGGAAAAGCTGCTGAAGATAAATTAGGTTTAACTTTTGACAGAGTTGCAACAAACAAGTTCGCTGCTCCTATGAGTTTATTTAAAAAATTAACACCAGAGGAATTTGCAATCGTTCAAGACGAAGTAGATTATATCTATGATGAATTCTTAGGAAGAGTTTCAGAAGGAAGAGGATTGTCAAAAGAGCAAGTGAATGTTGTTGCTAGAGGTCGTGTTTGGACCGGTAGAGATGCTTTAAGAGTCGGACTAGTTGACACTATTGGCGGCGTTAAAGATGCAATTGCATATGCTGCTAAGGAAGCTGGTATTGACAAACCAATCGTAAGATATTACCCAAGACTTAAGAAAGAAGCATGGGCTGATATTGTAGAATCATTTAAAGAAGAAACTACTGGATCAACTGGTGATAATTCAAAAATGACAAAAGAGTTAATTCAAACTTATAGACAAATTAAGTCTATTGAAAACATAGTAGGAATTCAAGCAAGATTACCATATATGATTAATTGGTAATCGAATATTATTTCAAAAAGGAGGGACATGCCCTCCTTTTTTTTTCTTAAAACACCGCTACTTCTATTATAACTCTTATTTTTACAATAAAAAAATCATTCATGATTGAGAGGGTAATAAAACAATTAATTGCTTTTTTCTTTTCTTTGGTGCTAACTTGGAGCTTTGGCTTCTTGGTTATTACTTCACAACACTACATTGAATCACAAGGAGTGCTGTGGATATATGGCGTTTACAACTCCTTCCTTGCTACTGGTTTTCTTGGAATACTTCTAAGTCCGCTCTATTTTCTTAAAAAAGAAAACAAGTTCATTAAAATCGCCTTAGATGTTTTCCTATCTTTTGTCTTGCTTTTTGAAATTGTCTCTTTGTTTTATTTTTCTATTACACTGACATTATTTGATAAGTCTATTTTTCAATTTTCATTGGATCAAACGGCTATTATCTTAGATTCCTACCTCGTTTTCAAGTGGTATTATTTATTACTTCCTTTCCCGGTTATCCTTTACTTTGCAATACAGAAATTTTTTCGATTTAGAATAAAGAGGTTAGTCATCCTAGCCTTTATTCCAGTTGGAACATTATCGATAGTTTATAATATACAACACTTAAAGTCGGGTGTCAATTACAATGAATTGACAAGTAACAAGTTCATTCATTTCACAAAGACAGCTTATAAAGATAGCCAACAGGCTCTCCTCACGCTTTCTGAGGAAGACATTACTTACTATCAACAATTAGTGAACCCGCGCTTACAAAACCTAGAATACCCATTATATCAGCCCAATTTCACAGAAAACCCGCTGGCCGAATTTTTCGATTTAAAAGAAAGCCCACCAAACATCGTTTTTATAATTGTAGAAAGTCTATCCTCTTCTTTTAGCGGACCTAATGCTGATGAAATAAGCTACACACCATTCCTAGACTCTCTAGCGCAGCACTCGCTCTATTTCGATAATACAGTTGCAACATCTGAACGCTCATTTGCTGCTTTACCAAGTATAATAGGTAGTTTGCCGCATGGAAAAAAAGGCTTCAGCCACAGTTCGACCGGTTACCCTGAAAACGAGACCTTGGCAACCTGGCTTTTTGACAATGGATACACTGGAAGTTTCCTTTACGGTGGTTACGCACGATTTGACAATATGGATTTATTTATTCACAACCAAGGTTTTGAAAACATATACGACCATAAGGAATACAATTATGAAGGAACAGGCCTTGTTACTAGCTACGACGAAGTGCCGTTTGGAATTCCTGATAAACAGTATTTAAACAGCGTCATAGACATCACCAATAAGCGAGGCGATAGCAAACCTTTCTTTGACGTTTATTTCACACTTTCAATGCACTATCCGTATATCGTAGAAAACGAAGAATACTATCTTAATAAAGTGAAAGAAAAGATAGCAAAAGCCGATGTAAAACCTGCTATTAAGGACAAACACAATAAATATATCAAAGAATTCTCGACCTTCCTTTATACAGATGATGCGATAAAAGAATATTTTAATAAGCAAGAGAATAAAGAGCGTCATAAGAACACGATTTACTTGATAGTTGGCGACCATATGATGGGTGAGATTTCCCAGCCGACTCCTATGGAGAAATACCGATCTGTGATGATGATCTATTCACCATTATTGAAGGAAAGCAAGCTCGTCAAAGCTGTCAACTCGCACTTAGACATAGCACCATCTTTCTATCAGTTAATAAATGAAGAATACCCTTTTACAAATCTAGACTCCGTAGCGTGGCTTGGTCAACCATTTAACATGGATGAATCTTTTAAGTGCGACAGAAGTGTATTAATGATGTCCTGGCAAAGAAACGTTTCCGACATGTTGCAAAAGGATTACTTCTACAGTGAAGAAGAAATCTATAAAGTTGGCGATAGACTTCAGTTAACACCTATTAAAGATAAGGAGAAAAGAGATTCTCTAAAGAGATTATTTAATATATCCGCAACGATTCACCAGGAAGTAGTCGAAAACAATTTAATCATACCGAGTTCTTTCCAACTTCGAGAAATTGCTAAATTCGATAGACGATTTAAATTAAATAAGAAAGTTGAATACGGAAGTATTTACAACTTTACATTAACCAAGGACATGGAAGCTTTTGAATTTAGCCTAAGCCTTCAACTTGATGGGGACTGGACAAACAACAACGAAGACGAAGACAATCCTAAGTTCATTTACACACTTATGCGTGGGGATTCGTTGCTTTCTTGGAATAGATTAGACTTAAAATTAGATGATTTTAAAGCAAATGACGAACGATTATTTAGTTTTCAATTTAAGGGTAATCTAGAATTAGAATTGCAAAAAGGAGATAAAATCAGCATCTATCTATGGAATAGTGAGCTAAGTGAGAAGGAATTTGATGTTTGGATTAAAGATTTCAGAGTAAGAGCTACTTACTGATTCTTTTTCTCATCATAATCTAATTCATCGGCCAAAATCCTCTTTCTTGTAGCGTCAAAATCAGAATTGAATATACTTTTTTGAGGTTCTAAAAACTTTGTATTTACCTTTCCTAAATCTATCATAGCATGAAATAGATTGTCTGTCACAAAAGGCTTATTTCTATTCTCACTAATTATCTGTGCAGTTTCTGGGAAGTTAGAAAAATAAGCAGGCGACAACCAAACTAAAAACGGAATCTCCAACAAACTTGGGTGCATTGATTCGGCATAGTCGTGTCCAACTTTATCTCCTTCATCATACACACTTTCTCCATGATCAGATATATAAACAACAGAACCAATATCTCCGTTTTTATCGCAATGGTCTGCTACAATTCGAATCAAACTATCCACCACATAATCGTTGTAGAGAACAGCATTTCTATACATTCCCAATTGCTTATCTTTCCACACTTTTTCACCTTGCTTAATAAACTTATCAAAAGAGCTAGGGTAACGTTGATCGTAATTCAAGTGTGTTCCTAACAAGTGCAGAACAATTAATTTTTTATCTCCTTCTGAATTAAGCGCATTTTGTAAGGGCTGAAATAATTTTTCGTCAAAAGAATTCTTCACAAGTGTTTCATGCGAACTATTACCAGTGATATTAACAAAGAGTTCATGTTTATACTGCTTTCCAAGTAAAGTTATCAAATTATCCCAAGCACCAAATGGAGACTGATTAGACAACCAATAAGTTTCAAAACCTGCCCCCCTAAACACTTCAGCCAAGGTTATGGAATTTGGTGGAGACTGTTTATTCTCTAAATCGGCATTCGTCAATGAAATTGGTACAGACATCATAGTGTGAGCGTAAGCACTAACTACATCTTCATACACAATTAAATCTTCTAGCTTCGACAACTTAGGATTGGTCGGAAATTCACTTCCATACAATGCCATGTAATTTCGATTTGTGGACTCTCCTATTATCAAAACAACCACCTGATTATCCTCCGTAGTAGTGGCTTTTGCTTCCACATTCTTCAGGCGCAAATCCAACTCCTTCTCTAAGGCTCTATAAGCATCTAATTCCTTTTTATAAGCAACGACAGTGCTCACAATCCTAGGTGTTGCATCATTCCAGAAATCTTGTTTTACACCAAAGAATAACAAAATCGACAAGGAGATTGTGTTAATCAATACCAAAATAGAATTTCTTAACATCACCCTATTCACCGCTACCTGAATCTCAGGAGGATTACGTAAAGCCAAATAGAACAAATAAATATATGGAATAAAGAAAAGAAGTTTCAGGCTAAATTTAGTGGCTGAGAAACCCACTGCTTCATTCACTGATGTATTTAAAATAACAAAAATTCCGGTTGCAGTAATAGGCGTTTCCACCATAAGCCAATGTCCTAGATTGACAAATCCATTGAAAAAGGTAAAAAACGCCAAAATATAATAGAAAAACTTTTTCTTTGTAAAAATGTAAAACAATGAAAAAATGGGTGTCCAAACTAAGATTAAGAGGAGTTCTCTGGCATTCACCAAGTTAATATTGACGAAAGCTCCATACAATGATGGCAAAAATGCGATAATCATCACATAAATCGGATAGATCATCAAAACTATCTTTAAGATCAGCTTCGCAAAATTTTTATTAATTATACGCTTCATTTGCTATCCTTCTGAGATATTAGTCCCACTCAAGTGTATTCATTAATTCTAAGATATCTTTTTTCACAAAGTTAAGAACAGGTTTTAAAGAGTCATAATTCGGGCGGCTATTAAAAAACACCATTCCACTAATGAATCTATCTGTGCTATCCGTCAAATAAAACTGCAGGGGAGAAGCTACATTTCCTTGCAATTCAAAGAAAGTTCCATATACTTTAGCGTCTGGCCTAATGATTACAGAATCATAAATGGCAGTAGCCATCACCTTATGTTCTCCGATTTTATCAATTGTGTAATTAACATAAGCAGCTAAAGTGGTATCCATATCAATTCTGCTTAAATGGATTGTTCCATTCAAATCAGTTAATTCAATATCTCTATTGCAGATAGAATTTCCTGCTGTTTTTACATTGAAATATTCTGGTTTATTATAAGTGTATCCGCAAGCGTCTTTATAAACCTCATAGTTTCTTTCCGGCAAGTACAATGAGAGATAAGTTGATGGCTTTGGAACATAATGTTCATTTCCTGAACAAGAAATCAATATTAACATTGACAAAACTATCCAACCTAAAACTAATTTCTTCATATTACGTTAATTTAATCACCTTCACTAACTTCACTCTCTTTTTATCCGAAGATTCTACCACAAACTTGAAGCTTTCGAAGTTAATATATTCATTATTTCTCAAGATTCTTCCTGCTTGTTCGATCAGGAAACCTCCGATAGAATCAGATTCACCTTTCTCTTCTTCAAAAGCCTTCCCGTCAATATCCAACACTTTATACATATCAACAAGGGAAGTTTTCCCTTCAAACAAATACGTAGAATCATCAACTTTAGTATAAACTATATCTTCATCATCGAATTCATCGGTAATTTCTCCAACAATTTCTTCTAGAACATCTTCCAATGTAACAACTCCAGAAGAACCTCCATATTCATCCACTACAACCGCCATGTGCATTTTCTTTTCTTGAAAATCTTTCAGCAAGTCATCTATTTTTTTATTCTCAGGAACGAAGAAGGCAGGTCGTTGAACCTCTTGCCATTTAAAATCTACAGGCGCATCGAGGTGTTCCAGTAAATCCTTTACGAAAAGAATACCAGTTACATTATCAAAGTTCTCTTTATACACCGGCATTCTTGAATATCCGGCATCCAAAATTGTAACAATTAACTCCTCATAATTTAACTCATCGCTAATAGCGACAACATCCATACGCGGCCGCATAATTTGTCGAACATCTGTGTTTCCGAAATTAACAATTCCTTCTAAAATTTTCTGTTCTTCAGAATCTGACCCATCATCTCTTGTTAGCGCAATAGCCGTTTCCAAATCATCTGTAGAAATGTCTATTTCTCTTTTTCGAGCATATTTAAGAATCACTTCTGTACCATTTACCAAGAAAGATTTCAACCAAGAAATCGGTGGTATTCTGCTTGAAATTTCAAGAGGTCCGGCAGTTATACTAATTAATTTAAGCCCTTTTCTGGTTGCATAAACTTTTGGTATCACCTCTCCTACTAATAGAATAACAAAAGTAATTCCACCTACTTCAATAATTGCTCGGAGATAGTCCACCCCTTCAAAAGCGATATTTGGCGGATAAATCCTTTCGAAAATCATACTGGAAAGAATAACAATCGCAACATTCACAAAGTTGTTACCTATCAAGATAGTTGCTAATAATTCCTTAGGAGTTCTTAATAGCTTAACAGCTGAGGCGAATTTCATGTTTTTATCATCGTTTATTTCTTCTTTTTCTTCTGGAGTTAAAGAGAAAAACGCTACTTCAGACCCGGAAATCAGGGCAGATAAAACCAACAATAGTAGTACAGCAACAATTTGAATTACAAAACTCAAATCAAAATTAGCTAATATATTCAATAGTGTAGCTTCACTAAGGGGAACCGAATCGTCCATTCTTTATTCTTTTGTTTTAAAACGGGATAATGTCATCTTCATTGTTGGCCAATAAGTCTTCGTTCAAGCCCTGAGGTCTTTCAGGTGTATCAGGCGTATTAAAATTTGGCGCTTGAGGCGTACTTTCGATTCTACTAGACAACATAGTCATATTGTCCGCTACAACTTCCGTTGTATATTTATCGTTACCAGCATCATCCTTCCAAGTACGAGACTTTAGTTTACCTTCAATGTAAACCTTCTGTCCTTTCTTTAGATATCTTTCTGTTATTTCAGCTAAGTTTCTCCACACCACGATATTGTGCCAATCCGTGATACTTCTTTTTTCTCCTGTTGTCTTATCAGAGTATGTTTCTGAAGTCGCAATAGAAAAGCGAGCTAATTTAGTTCCATTTTCTAATGTTCTAACTTCAGGATCTTTTCCTAGATTTCCGATAAGTATAACTTTGTTAACTGTTCCAGCCATAATGCAAAAATATAAATAATTTCATTTAAAAGTACGTACAATTTTTCTAAAATGCCATAGAATTATAAAAAAATAAAGAAAGACAGGATAAAGTAAAGAATAATCAACTAAAAAAACCTATTCTCATAATCATTACAAAACATTCTATAGAGTTAGAAAATTCAATTTATTTCCATCTAATCTGCAATTAAAACCTGCCCTTTCGGATTAAATAAAACAGCGAGAATCATTCAAAAAACTCTGGTTGTTCCTTAAAAAACAAAGCGATTAATTTCGGCAAAGGATATTCTTCTAAATTATCGAGGTGCACATTTAAAATTGCTTGACTTTTCACTGGATTATCGGTTTCCCAAAATGTTGCATAAATATGTTGATGCGATAACAAGTGCTTTTTCTCCATTACTTTTCTAACGACACCTACACTATACTCTTCTTGAACCGCATCACTTACCAAATGAGAATCTAACACCTTATCCACTTCTACAACAGGAAACTGAAACATATTTCTCCAGATTCCCTCTTCCCTTTTTTCGAGTTGAACACTATCGCCTGAATAAACTAAATAATGAAAAAATCGTTTTGTCACTTTCACCTTTTTCGCCTTTACCGGCAAGTTTGTTTGATTTCCTTCTCTAAAAGAAAGACAAGTTTCTTGAAGTGGACAAGAAATACAGTCAGGATTAGCAGGTTTACAAACCAGTGCACCAAGTTCCATAATAGCCTGATTATGTTCTGCCGGCTCATTTTTATCGATCAGTTCATTTGCGTAAGCACGAAAAGTCTTTTTACCTTCAGAAGAATCAATAGGTGTTGGATCATTGAAATAACGAGACAAAACCCTATAAACATTTCCATCTACAACCGCTTGCACTTCATTAAAGGCAAAAGAGGAAATAGCCGCAGCCGTATATTCCCCCACACCTTTTAGTTTCAGAATTTCTTTATAGTTACCCGGAAACTTACCGTCAAAATCAGCAACAATTTGTTTAGCTGCTGCATGTAAATTTCTGGCTCTACTATAATAGCCCAATCCTTGCCAATCTTTTAATAATTCTTGCTCCTCAACAGCTGCTAAATCAAAAACTGTCGGGTATTTATTTACCAATTTTAAATAATAACTTAGGCCTTGATCTACCCTAGTTTGCTGTAAAACAACTTCTGACAACCATATCTCATAGGGGTTGTGAGTAACCCTCCATGGTAGGTTTCTATGGTTTAGTCGATACCAACCTCTTATTAATAGGGAAAATACATTCATTCAGGTAAAATTTAATTTTTTTTCTTAAAATACAAATTTAAACCAAATAAGCTGACTACCTTTGCATCTGGAAATCAAAATAGTATTGTAATTAAAAATTCAAATTTATAGATTATGACAAAAGCTGATATCGTTGCTAAAATTGCAGAAGAAATTGGGTTAGAGAAAAACGAAGTACAAAAGACAATTGAGTCATTTATGGAAACGGTAAAAGATTCATTAACACAAGGAGAAAACGTATATTTAAGAGGTTTCGGTAGTTTCATCGTTAAGAAAAGAGCTGAAAAAACAGGAAGAAACATCTCGAAAAATACTACAATTACAATTCCAGCTCACAATATCCCTGCATTTAAGCCTGCAAAATCATTTGTTGAGGAGGTTAAAACACAGGTAAAAGTAAAATAATTGATTTTTCTTCCCTCGAATCAGGGACATATAAAAGTTATTTATATCTTTGCACTCCTATTTTAGAACATTAAAGTAGGAGTGCATTTTTTTAAGGTCAAATTTTACTGAGAATATTAATACTTAAAAACATATAATTATGCCAAGTGGTAAAAAGAAAAAAAGACATAAAATGTCGACTCACAAAAGGAAAAAACGTTTAAGAAAGAATCGTCACAAGAAGAAGAAGTAATTTTTTTTCTTACTTTATAAATTATTAGACTAATAACTTAGTAACTGCGGTTACTAAGTTATTGGTATATACGAACTTTAAAAACGGCTTCTGTGAATTACGAATTAGTAGTGGATTCCCGTAAAGGGAGCGTTTGGCTTGCACTACTAGAGGATGGGAAGCTTATTGAGTTACATGAAGAAACTGGAGAAACTGACTTCTCTGTAGGTGATATTTACCACGGAAAAGTTAGAAAAGTAGTTCCAAGTCTAAATGCTTGTTTTGTAGATGTCGGATATGAGAAGGATGCCTTCTTACATTATCTTGACCTTGGTCCGCAATTCTTATCACTTAATAAGTTTACCAAACAAACGTTGCAAGGCAAACAGAATGTGGCCGATCTTTTATATTTCAAACCTGAAGAGGATATTGAGAAGGAGGGTAAAATTACAGATGTAATTTCTTCTTCCCAACATATTGTCGTACAGGTTGCCAAAGAGCCAATTTCTAGTAAAGGGCCTCGATTAAGCGCTGAAATAACATTAGCTGGTCGGTACTTAGTGCTCGTTCCGTTCTCAAATAAGGTTTCAATATCTCAAAAGATAAAAGAACCAGAAGAACGCGATCGTCTCCGTGACCTTATGAGGGCGGTTAAACCAAAGAATTTTGGAGTAATCATTCGTACGGTTGCAGAAAACAAAAAGATTGAAGACATCGATCAAGATTTAAAAAATCTTATCGAGAAGTGGAAAAAGTTGCATGGTAATTTAGTGAATTCTGCACCTCCAAGAAGAATCTTGGGAGAAATCAATAAAACTGCATCTTTGTTAAGAGATTTACTGAATTCAGATTTTTCAAATATTCACGTTAATGACGAAGAATTGTTTGAAAAAATGAAGACATACGTTTCTTCTATCGCTCCTGGTAGAGAAAAGATTTTAAAAGCTTATTCAGGAAAACTTCCGATTTTTGAAAAATTCGGGATCAATAAGCAGATTAAAACATTATTTGGAAAAAAGGTACCTTTACAGAGTGGAGGTTACTTAATTATAGAGCATACTGAAGCTATGCACGTTGTTGACGTAAATAGTGGAAATAGAAAAGATGCAAAAGGACAAGAAAGCAATGCATTGGCAACCAATCTAGAGGCGGCCGAAGAGTTAGCGAGAGTTCTGCAACTTAGAGACATGGGTGGGATTATTGCTGTCGATTTTATCGATATGCATGAGAGGGAAAATAATAAGATTCTTTTTGAAAAGATGAAAGAATTTATGAAGCCCGATCGTGCTAAACACAATATTTTGCCTCCTTCTAAATTTGGAGTGATTGAGATTACTAGACAACGTGTTAGACCTGAAACAGACATTGAGACGCAAGAAGTTTGCCCTGTTTGTGATGGTTCTGGTAAAATCTCTGCAAGTATTTTATTTACAGACGAAATTGAACATACACTTTCTTATCTTTTAATAGATAAAAAGATGAAGAAATTGACTTTACATGTTCACCCATATATTGAATCTTATTTCAAGAGAGGGATTATTTCATTACAAGTAAAATGGTTTTTAAAATATAAAAAATGGATACCTGTAATTGGAATAACTAACTTCCATTTCATGCAATACGCCTTCAAAGACGAAGCAGGAGATACGGTAAAAATTTAATATGAAAGAGGAAAAGAAATATTCCTTTTTAGAAGCAAAAAACAAAATAGAAGCTTGGTGTGCTTATCAAGATAGATCGCATAGTGATGTTTATAAAAAACTTCGAGATTATGGTCTAGACGATAAGGACACCAATGCTTTAATTTCCCATTTAATAGAATACAGTTTTCTCAATGAACAACGATTTGCCGACAGCTTTGTCTCTGGCAAGTTCAGAATTAAAAAGTGGGGAAGAAATAAAATCATTGCGTACCTAAACCAAAAAAACGTTCCGAAAGTAATTATTGATTCAGCCATAAAAAACATTGATGAAGCAGAATACAAGGCGACTCTCTCCTATTTAGCCAAAAGAAAGTGGGAAGAGAAAAAAGGAACACCGTTTGAAATAAAAGTAAAAGTTCAAAGATATCTCGCGAGCAAAGGATATGAGTTTGAATTGATATATAATGCTCTAGATGACCTAGAAGCTGAACACGAATAATTCTACCATTATTTCCTTTATTTTACCGCTTAAACTAAATTTTACTACTATATTAGCGCTAAATTTAAACTGAAAAAGTGTCAGATAGTATAGTTATTATACCCACGTACAATGAAATTGAAAACATCGAACTAATCGTTCGAAAAGTGCTTGGCTACCCAAAAGGTTTTCACATTTTAGTAGTAGATGACAATTCTCCTGATGGCACTGCCGAAAAGGTTGAAAGTTTACAAAAAGAATTTCCCGAACAACTTCATATTCTAAAGAGACCCAAAAAAGATGGATTAGGAAATGCATATAAAGCTGGTTTCGACTGGGCTTTAAAAACTTCTTATGAATATATCTTTGAAATGGATTCAGACTTCTCTCATAATCCAGACGACTTAATTCGACTGTATGAAGCATGTAAAGAAGAAGGTATTGAATTGGCCATCGGTTCACGTTATGTGAAAGGAGGGAAAGTTAAAAACTGGCCTATCACACGTATCTTGATGTCTTATTTTGCATCTGTTTACGTTAGACTAATTCTAAACATTGGAATTAAAGATACAACAGCAGGTTTTAAATGTTATTCTAAAAAGGCATTAGAAACCATTAATTATCATGCTGTACCTTTCAAAGGTTACGCTTTCCAAATCTGTATGAAATACGGAATAAGACAACATGGATTAGGAATAAAGGAAGTTCCAATCACATTTATTGATCGCCAAAGAGGAAGTTCTAAAATGAGCACTGGCATCTTTAAGGAAGCTTTTTATGGCGTTTGGGAAATGCGTAAAATGAAACTATAATCTCCTAGGAAATGAACATCTTAAAAGGTTTACTTACTTTCATTTTGGCGATGTCGCTTTCGAATTGTTCTTATGAATTAGATAAGACAACTGTTCCGAAAAACTTAATACCAAAAGATTCATTCACATTAATCCTATACGATGTTATGTTGTTGGAATCCTACTATAAGGTGAATGACTTGGATTTTCATTCGTTTCAATTAAACGTTCAGGAAGGAATTCAACCAATTTTCGACAAACACCAAATAGATAGTGCTCGATTTGCTGAGTCAATGGACTATTATAGCAAAAAGCAAGAAATCTTAATGGAAATCTACAATACTATTCAGGATAGTTTAACCTTGCAGTCTGTACCCTACGAACTAGAATAAAGTTAAACAGAACACCAGCAGTTTACAGCATATTTGCATTGTAATATCTTTCGTCATCAGACACCTCCTTTTCTGCCCATTCAGGCATTTCAAAAGATTCATCTTCCGCAGTCAATTCAATTTCCGCTAATATCAATCCAGGATTAGGAGAAGAAAATTCATCTACCTCCCAAATCTTCCCAGCTACCTTTAAAGTATATCTAACTTTGTCTATCTTCTTTGGGCAGAATTCGTCTAACATAGCTTGCGCTTCTTCAAGTGGAATTTCATATTCAAATTCAGCACGAGAAATATGATTTACAGATGCTCCTTTGACTGTTATGTAGCCTTTCCCACCTTTTGTACGTAAACGTACCGTTTTCTCTACAGACTTCAATAAATAGCCTTGTAAAATCCTTTGTCCTTCATTTGGCTTAACTTGCTCCCAAAGTTCCTTATTTACTAGAAACTTCCTTTCAATTTCTACTGCCACTTAAACTTTTTTAAATAAGTCGATTAATCGATTAGAGAATCCAGCTTCATTATCGTACCAACCAACTAATTTCACTAGATTTCCAACAACAGAAGTTAGTTGACTATCAAAAATACAACTATGAGGATCTCCTATGATATCTACGGAAACAATTGGGTCTTCCGTATATGATAAGACACCTTTTAATTCGTTTTCACTTGCTTTTTTGAAAATCGCGTTGATTTCTTCAACTGTTGGCGGAACGCCCTTTACTGTAATTGTTAAGTCAGTTAAAGAACCATTGGGAACAGGTACTCGAATACCGGCACCCCCCATTTTCCCGTCCAACTCTGGGAAGATTTTTGTCAACGCTTTAGCGGCTCCGGTAGAAGTCGGAACAATAGACTCAGCTGCTGCTCTTGCTCTACGTAAATCTGAATGCGGTGCATCGTGTAAACGCTGATCTGAAGTATAACTATGAACGGTTGTCAAGTAAGCGCTTTCAATTTCACAAATCTCGGTAAAAACCTTGATTAAAGGAGCTCCTGAATTCGTTGTACAAGAAGCATTACTAATTATTCTATCTTCATTTGTAAGTATTTCATCATTCACTCCAATCACAATCGTTTTAACTTGATCATCTGGAGAAGGTGCGCTGATAATTACCTTTTTGGCTCCACCTTGGAAATGCAATGAAGCTTTTTCCTCCGTTTTAAAAATACCTGTAGATTCCAACACATATTCCACTCCGTACTTTCCCCAAGGAATATCAGCCGGATTTTTATGTTTTGTAAAAATAATTTTCTTTCCATTTTCAAAAACAATTGCGTCACCTTCAATTTTAAAAGGTGTTTGAAGCTTTCGGTGAATAGAATCGTATTTAAAAAGATGTGCTAATGTATTTATATCTGCTAAATCATTAACTACTGCAACCTCTAAATCCTTCTCTAGTAAGGATAATCTTGTAAAATATCTACCTATTCTACCAAATCCATTTACTCCAATTTTTTTCATAACCTTTGTTTTTATTCTAACAAATCTACTGTTAAACGATGGCAATTAAAAGGATTTTCACATAAATTCAATAACAATTTCATTTTACCGTTTATGAATTAACCTTTATTCATTAAATTCGTGTTTATGAAGTTGTATTATATATTATTTTTCATAATTCTGCTCCCTTTATACGCCAGTAGTCAAAGCAATGAATGGATTTGGACGGCTATCAGCCCACTTCCTTTGGAGACAACCAATAATGCGCTCGCATCAGGGAGTGTAGCAGGAGAAAAGTATGTTTACAGTTTCGGAGGAATCACTGATTCTTTACATATTTCAGATATTCATCAACATGTTTTTAAATATACGGTAAGCGAAAATACTTGGACAGAGATGTCACCACTACCTGATACACTTGGGAAAATTGGTAGCAGAGCAAGTCAAATCAACAATAAAATTTATGTCATAGGAGGAAAACATATTTTGGCTGATAGTACTGAAATATCTTCAGACAGAGTTCATGTTTACAACATCTTCTTGGATACATTCGAATTAGACGCTAACCCTCTTCCCTTCCCCGTTCATGACCATGTGCAAACAGTTTGGCGTGATAGTTTAATCTTTGTTATTTCTGGACAAAGTAATGGCAGTAATTTATCTGAAGTTCAAGTTTTCAACCCTTATTTCAGCTCATGGCTAAGTGGCACATCTGTCCCAAACGACAATCAATTCAAGGCATTCGGTGCTTCCGGATACATCTTAGGTGATACTATATACTATTATGGTGGAGCAGAAGATAGTACATTGCCAACTGCAACAAAAAAATTAAGAAAGGGTGTTATCAATCCTGATAATCCAACAGATATAAGCTGGGAAGTTTCCAATTCACAACCACAAACAACTCATTTTCTAGGTGCGAGTTCTGGGCATAACAATACAATGTTTTGGGTAGGAGGATCAAAAGATGCTTATCGTTTTAACACTATGAAATACGATACAAATCAATTGGCTAATCCATTGAATTACCTTATAGAGTACAATATCAAAAACAATAATTACCAATATTGGGAAATTCCAAGTAGTATGATGGACCTTAGGAGCATTGCTAAACTAGGTGGTGGAAACTGGATAATTGCAGGAGGCGTAGACTCTTTACACCTTGCCAGTAATCATGCTTTTTTATTGCACAATGCTAATCTCACAGACTTTGATAAGGCGCAACAGCCACCTTATTTTCAAATTTCTTCAATTGGTGAATATTATATTGCAAAGACAGAAAATATTGGAAGTATCCTCGTTTATGATTTGGCAGGAAGAGTACTGTTTAAATCCAATAAGCATTTAGCAGATTTAATCATTCCAAAAAGTCGACTTTCAAAAGGTATTTTACTATTCGTATATGAGGATAACTTCAATCTTCCTGTACTGATTAAAAAAGTTAATCCCTAAATAAAAATGGCGACGGACTATTTGTTTAATACCCCTATCGAGTTTCTAAAAGGCGTCGGTCCTGAAAGAGGAGAACTCCTACGCAAAGAGTTGGGAATTTTTACCCTTTGGGATTTAATAAATTACTTCCCTTTTCGTTACGCGGATAGATCGAGTTATCATAAAATAACAGATATTCCACATCTCGAGAATGAAAACATTCAACTGAAAGGTGTCATCACTGGGGTAAGAGAAATAGGAGTTGGAAGAGGAAAACGTTTACAAGCAAGTTTCCAAGATGATACCGGAACAATCGACTTGGTTTGGTTTAAAGGAACAAAATGGATTAAGGACAAACTGATTCCCAATGTGCTATTTAGAGTATATGGAAAGGCGTCTCAGTTTAACAACATCTATACTATTACACATCCTGAAATCACTCGATTTTCGGATGTTTCTCAGGAAAAAGGTTTACAACCATTCTATAATAGTGGGGAGAAGTTAACCAAGAAAGGACTTCATTCAAAAGGTTTGGAGAAGTTGACATTTCAGTTAATCTCTGACTTACAACGAACGATTCCCGAATTTCTTCCGCAAGAGATATTTCAACAATACAAATTAATATCTAGAGATAGAGCGTATAAAGGGATTCATGTTCCTAAGAACATGGAAGAAGCAATGTCGGCACAACTTCGTTTGAAGTTTGACGAATTGTTAATACTTCAGTTAGAACTCTTACTGCGCAAAAACGCCAACACAAAGAAGTCTGGAGGATATAAATTTGATAAACCAGGTTCTTATTTCGATGAATTCTATAAGGACCATATCCCTTTTGAACTAACTGGTGCACAAAAGCGTGTTATTAAGGAAGTTTGGAAAGATATGCAAAGAGGCGAGCACATGAATCGTCTGTTGCAAGGAGACGTTGGAAGTGGAAAGACCTTGGTTGCGGTTATCGTTATGCTTTTCGCAGCTGGAAATGAATTTCAGTCTGCATTGATGGCGCCAACAGAAATTTTAGCACAACAACATTACGAAACCATTAGTGAATTGCTTACTCCTATGGATATCAAGGTGGCTTTGCTAACAGGTTCTACCAAACAATCTGATAGAGTTGGACTCTTTGAAGAATTAGCCAATGGTGAAATACATATATTGATTGGAACGCACGCTTTAATTGAACCTAAAGTTAAATTCAAAAACTTAGGCCTTGTAGTGATTGATGAGCAACATAGATTTGGAGTAGCGCAAAGAGCTAAATTGTGGAAGAAGAACACACGTCCGCCGCATATTTTGGTGATGACCGCAACGCCAATTCCAAGAACATTAGCTATGACTTTTTATGGAGATTTAGACGTTTCAGTAATTGATGAACTGCCACCAGGTAGAAAACCCATTACCACAATGCACTTTTTTGAAAGTAGCAGACTAAAGGTTTTTGCTTTAATGAAAAACGAAATTGCTTTGGGCAGACAAGTATATATTGTTTATCCTTTGATAAAGGAATCTGAGACCTTGGATTATCGAAATCTTCACGAAGGTTACGAAACCATTTCACGTTCTTTCCCTAGGCCAGACTATCAAATAAGCATTGTTCACGGTCAGATGAAGCCCGAAGATAAAGCCTATGAAATGGACCAGTTTGCCAAGGGAAACACGAATATAATGGTTGCAACAACTGTAATTGAAGTTGGAGTGAATGTTCCCAATGCGTCTGTAATGATTATTGAAAGTTCGGAGCGTTTTGGATTATCACAGTTGCATCAGTTGCGCGGTCGTGTAGGAAGAGGTGCTGAAAAATCTTATTGTATCTTAATGACCGGAGATAAACTTTCGAATGAAGGTAAGAAAAGGCTAAAGACAATGGTTTCTACGAATGATGGCTTCAAAATTGCAGAGGTTGACTTAGAGATTCGCGGTCCTGGAGACATAATGGGAACGCAACAGAGTGGAGAATTAGATTTAAAACTAGCAGATTTAGCCAAGGATGGTCAATTGGTTACCTTGGCAAGAAACATTGCAAAGGACATACTGGGTGAGGACCCTCTTTTGGAAAATGAAAAGAATAAGTTGCTACGCGAAGAATTAAAGCGTACCTTAAAATCAAAACCCAACTGGAGTAAAATATCTTAAAAAGAAAAGAACATGAAAAAAATATTTAGCGTTGTAATTGGAATTGTAGTAAGCTTCACTCTTTTCGGTCAATTGAGTGGAGACGTTTTTAACCAAGGAAGAAAACTTACTCAGTCTGGTAGCTATATTCTAGAAAGTCATACAACAGGAAAGCTTGTTTTTGCTATTTCCGTAGATGCTTCAGGTGAAATCACTTCTATCAAATCAATTGATAAAGAGGGTACGATTAAAAGTACGCCAGCAAAAATAAAAGCAAGGAACTATATCTCTGAGAACTTTAAGTTTGAACCGGGAACATGGTTTCCAAAATACCACCAAGGTAAAATAACCATTACCTTGGTTGAGCCAAAATAGTTGAACTTTACTTTGATAGACTCGATTGCTTAGGGCACTTTAGATTAAAAAAAAAGGAATAAGTCCAACACTTATTCCTTTTTCTGTTTTATCTAAGAAGATTATTCATCTTTTAGATGACCATATATTTTCCTCACTTTATCCTTATGAAGTTCTAGGATATTCTTACGCTTAAACTTCAACGTTGGTGTAATTTCACCCTTCTCAATTGAGAATTCTTCAGGAAGCAATTCGAATTTCTTGATTTGCTCATAGTTACTAAACAGTTTGTTGTATTCATTAACTTCTCGACTAATTCTATTAATCACTTCAGTTGATTCAATTAAATCTTGAGCAGTATTTCCAATTTTTATTTCTTTTCTTTCTGCCCAATCACGAATAAAATCAAAGTTTGGTACGATAAGCGCTGCTGGGTGTTTATATCCTTCACCAATCACCATAATTTGCTGAATGAAACGAGATTCTTTAAATTTATTTTCCATCATTTGAGGAACGATATACTTACCTCCTGATGTTTTAAAGATTTCCTTTTTACGGTCAGTGATTTTCAAGAATTTACCTTCAATCATTTCACCGATATCTCCAGTTTTAAACCAACCATCAGCATCAAGTACTTCAGCAGTTTGCTCTGGTAGTTTATAGTACCCCATCATCACACTCGGTCCACGAACGATAATTTCACCATCTTCTGCAAACTTAACTTCCATATTGTCTAACAATGGACCAACAGTTCCGAAACGAACACCATCATCTTGTAAACTATTCACAGAGATAACAGGCGAAGTTTCTGTCAAACCATATCCTTCTAATACTGGAATACCAGCAGCAAAGAATATTCTTGCTAATCTAGGTTGTAATGCAGCAGAACCTGAAGCAATTGCTAATACTCTACCTCCTAGTGCTTCTTGCCATTTAGAGAAAATTAATTTTCTTGCAATTCCAAGTTTAATCTTATACCATAAAGACTTCCCTGACATTTCATATTCATTTCCTACATCTACTGCCCAGAAGAACAGCATACGCTTAATTCCAGTCAAGTCATCTCCTTTAGAGATAATTTTCTCATATACCTTTTCTAACAGACGAGGTACCGCTGTAAATACGTGTGGACTTGTCTCTTTAATATTCTCCCCGATTGTCTCTAAACTTTCTGCGAAGTGAATAGAATAACCTCCATACATATATAAGTAGTGCAACATACGTTCATAAACGTGACACACAGGTAAGAATGTCAAACAAACACCTTTATGATCTGGAACGATTGGAATTCTAGGGTAAGATGCATAAACGTTAGATAAGATATTTTTGTGAGACAACATTACTCCTTTCGGATTTCCTGTTGTTCCCGAAGTATAAATCATTGTTGCAATATCTTCGTACTTGATATTTTCTTTACGTTTTTCAACTTCAGCGATATCAACACCTTTTGCAGCATCCATGATTTCCGTCCAATGAGGAACGCCTTCAATTTTATCAAAAGAATAAACCTTCTCTAACATAGGAAGATCTTCTTTTAACCCATTTATTTTTTCGAATAAATCATGATCTCCAGCTGTACAGATTTTAATCTCTGCATTTCCCAGGATAAACTTATAGTCCTTAATAGAGATGTTTGGATAGATAGGGACTCCAATTGCACCAATTTGCTGAATTCCAATATCCATAACATTCCACTCCAAGCGATTTGCTGAAACAATTCCAACCTTATCGCCTTCCTTAATTCCTAAAGCTATTAATCCTCTAGAAATTAAATTTGCTTTATCAATAAATTCTTGTGTACTTGTAGATATCCATTTCCCATCAGTTTTTGTAGAAAACATAGTCTCTTGCGGAAAGTTTTTCAACTGGTAGTAAGGTATATCAAATAATCTAGTTTGTTTTTCCATGGTCTTAAAAAATATTTCATCTAAATTTAATAAAAATGTTTCATTTGAAATTGAATTTTAAAAAATAATTAGAAAATAAATTAAATTTTGATAAAAAAACTTAATAAAAGAGCTGTTTAAATAGAATTATAAAAAGAGTTAATAACATTAAACTTCATCTATTCAGCACACTACTAAAACCCTTCTTTTTAACTAGTTTTATTTATGAAAGCCTACGATTTTAGATAAACAATCAAACAATTCGAAATTTTTATATGAATTTCGTTAAGCATTCTAAGAAATTTATCTATATTTATCATATATATTTTTATTAGGGTGTAACTTTTCAATACCTTAAATTGTTTAACTACTAGAGACGAGCATTTTTGAATCGATTAGAATACAATATCGCTGTTAGAAAACATAGTTCGAATTTATACGGATTTGTTTTCAGTTTCCTTCGTAATAGCGAAGATACGCAGGATATTGTTCAAGATGTTTTTGAAAAATTGTGGATAAACAGGAAAAAAGTTGAAATGGAAAAATCTAAAGCATGGTTATTCCGAACAGGATACAACGCTTTAATAAATTTTGCCAAAAGAAAACAACGCATAGTTTATGACGAAACTATGATTCCTGAAAGAGGAGTAGAGAATAACAACTATGAATACAAAGATCTAGTTGAACTTTCTTTATCACTTTTACCTCCCATTCAAAAAAGCATCATTTTGCTAAGAGATTTAGAAGGATACACGTACGAAGAGATTGGTGAAATTTTAGAAATTTCAGATAGCCAAGTCAAAGTGTACTTATATCGCGCTCGTAAAAAAATTAAGAAACAGTTAAGCGATTTAATATTGACAAGATAATTGAGTAGTCCATCATTTGAAAATATAGACCAATGGCTTTTTGAATATACAGAAGGAAATCTTTCTCCTACCCAGGAGGAGCATTTAATGAACTTTATTCAAGAGCATCCTGAGTTAATAGATGAACTAAAGGCTTGGAAGAAAACTAAAGTAGCGCCAATTGCTGCAGCTGCAGCTTTTAATAGCAGTAGTTTACTTAAACCAACTCCTATCCTATTAAAGCCTGCTTCTATTGCTATCATGAGTTTTGTCATTTTGATTGGTACGTGGCTTGTATTCAAAGCTTCTGTAGTAGAAACACCACAATATTCAAAAGCCAATATCGATACAGACTTTATTGTAATCGGAAATTCTACTGATAGTTGGACAAATTTAATTGTTCAAACTGAAAGCAATACGGAAATTGAAGCGCAGGCTTCTCGCATTCAAAAAACAGGAAGTTCTTCAAGTGATAGCAACTTAAATACTCATTCACAATACAACATCAATAGATACGGAACGGATATTCCTACAAGAAACGCTTCAGCTATAAGTTCTGAAATAAGCAATGAAGCTCTTACTTATAAATCTTCAAGCAGTTCAGAAAACGAAAATATTTATTCAAGCACTGCAGATCTAACGAAAGCTTCATTTAGTAATACAGGATTTTACGCGCCAGAATTAAACGCTGTTATTGCTTCTCTAAACGGAGAATCACTTAATAAAGACCTAGTAGAAGACGAACTTTTAGCGTTTGAAGAAGAACTAGAGGAAGTTTCAACCTCATCTAAATCTACGCACAATGCTGAAATTACAAAACCGACATTCAAAAAATCATTAAATAGTTCAATCAGAAAAATCAAGAAAATGATTGAGCAGCCAACTGCTTTGAGAACAACGCAATCTCCATACTTTCATACACCAATGATGACAGGATACAGAACCATCAGTGCAATGGCCGGTTCAGTTCCAGGAAATAGAATTCAAGCTACATCAAGACTTCAGTGGATTACACATGAGAATTCTCAAGTTAAAAACACAGTTTCTTATGATGGATATATCTACTCATTAAGAGGTGGTTTGGGAGTTGACTTTAATTACAACACTTATAACAGTAATGCGATTAATAACTACTCACTTGGTTTGGTTTATTCTCCGAAATTCAACATCACTAAAAACATCATGTTTGCGCCAGCTATTAGCTTCAAAATGGGTGTTGTAGATATTGACCAAAATTCGGACTTTATTGGCAATAAAATAGAGTGGAATAGAAATAACGCTTTCAACTTTTTTAACGAAGAAGAAAAAGCAACTGGGAAGCAGTTATGGTACAAAGATGTTGGTTTAGGCTTTATGTTAAACACAAAAGCATTCTACGTTGGGTTTAACGCTGACAACTTAGGTCGTCACAACAACAACTTCTATTCTTCAGACTTAAGCAAGAAACACAGAGAGCATGTTTATTTAACAGCAGTTGCTGGAACGGAGTACCAATCCCTAACAAGAAACTTTAGTATTAATGCATACGCACTATTCCAAAATTACGGAAAACTATCTGAGTTGTGGACAGGAGCCAACTTTCAATACAAATGGATTCAAGTTGGAGCGGGTGTTAACACCAAAGCAGATTTCGCATTATCCACAGGGGTGATTTTTAATCATGTAACATTACACTACAATATAGATTATATAAAGAGTCAGCTCTTAGAAAGAAAACACTTGTCACACCAAGTTAGCTTAAAAGTATTACTAAAACCAAGCAGAAACACCACGAAGTTTTTCAGCTTTTAAATATATGAAATTATGAAAAAAGTAATTTTACTGATTATAGGAATTGCATTATTTGGAGAAGTGAAAGCTCAAGATCCGCAGTTTTCACAGTTCTATGCAAATCCGATTTACTTGAATCCTGCTTTTGCGGGTAGCCATGGATGTCCACGATTTGCTATTAACTACAGAAATCAATGGCCAGCATTATCGGGTACTTTCGTTACTTATTCTGCTTCATACGATCAATATATCAAGCAAATTGGTGGAGGTTTGGGTGCTATCTTAACGCACGACCAACAAGGAAAAGGAACGATTAATCATTCAACAATTAGTTTAATTTATAATTACCATTTAAAAGCAAGCCGTAAATTCACATTGATGTTTGCCGGTAAAGCTACTTGGAATCAAAAATTTTTAGACTGGGATAAGTTAACTTTTGGAGATATGATTGACCCGCGTAGAGGATTTATCTATGCAACAGGTGACGTTCCTCGTGGTGGTTCAAAAGGATTCTTTGATGCTTCAGCAGGAATTGTTGGTCATACCGACTACTTATACTTTGGCGTTTCAGCTCATCATTTAAATATGCCAAACGAATCGATGATTGTTGGAAAAAGTCCAATGCCGATGAGATTCACAGGACATATTGGTGCGAATATTAAATTAGGAAAGAAATCACAATACAGTAATGATGCAGCTATTTTACCAAACATCATTTACCAATACCAACAAGGTTTTATGGAGTTAATGTTGGGAACTTACGTGAAGTATAGCATTTTCACTGCTGGTGCTTGGTTCCGTTCAAAAGACGCCTTTATTCTTTCTTTAGGTATTGATACAGGAACAATTAAGATAGGATATAGTTATGACGTTACAGTTTCTAAGATAAACAATGGAGTTTCAGGAGGTTCTCACGAAGTTTCATTAGGGTTTAACTTAAACTGTAAGACAAAAACACCAAGCTTTAGAACATTATCTTGTCCATCATTTTAATGATTACAGCTTTAGATACAACAGAATAGTTTTTATGGTTTAACGAGACTGTTGTTTTAAAAAAAGGAGCAAAGTGCTCCTTTTTTTTATTTGTAAAAGAAAGAATCGTTGTGATAAATAGCAATATTACAAAATCGTTTTCAGTTTTCACGAAATAACAAATTCAAAAATACCGCATGACTTTAAAGTAGATTAGCATACTTCTCATTATAATCAGTTGACCATTGGCATATAGTTTGCATGAATTTCTAGACAAACACAATATGACATATTATGAAAAGAATAAAACAAATTTCACTACTTTGTTTCTTAATAGTTAACTCCTATTTCACAATCAACGCACAGAGTCCGATAATGAATGAAGTTAAACTCAAACGTGAATGGGACAATTTCCGTGAACGAGATGCTTCCGTATTTAAATTCAATTTTTCTGTTTCAGAGAAATATTTTTCAAAAAATACAGATGGAATGATCATTCGAGATATTTCTACTGCTTCTAATCCTACAGACTTAAGTGGTTATGCCAAGTATGCTGTACTTAAGGCAACTGAAGAAGTTCTATCGAAGTATTCTGAGAAGAAAATAATCGTAGCAGACCCTGAATTGGCGGCTAAGAAATCTGGAGGGAAGATTCCTGGAACGAAAGGAAACACTTTTAGTGGCCCTGGTTTTGTAGATTTCCCAAATTGGTCAACTAAGAAGTTTTTGAAATATGACACTGAGGTACAGCGAATTATTGAAATAAAAGTGGAGATGAATGAAAGGGCAGGTCGCTCAATTCTTACCAATCAGCTTCATTACTACCGACCAGATTGTTTGATTGTAATAACTATTTACAATACTGATGGAAAGAAAATTCAAAGTATTAGACATCGCAAACGAGACTTTCAAGAATTAAAAAAATACAGAAGTGGTAGTCGCTTCTTTGACACCATTGTAAATACGATTTGGAACAAAGACATTCAATCTGGAGCTCCGATTCCACATCTTGTTAATTTTTACTTACAAACTTTAGAGGAATTACTTCAAACAGAAAACATTAACTTAGAATAGCATTCGGTAAACCGCTATTAATCAGACTCAATTTGGTTATGGCGCATTATTTGTTAACTTATTTTAACTAACTATAAATTATGATACTATGATAAACAAATTATTTTTTTGGGGAATCGTATTTAGCTTAACGGTTACTGTTTCTTCAGTTTCTTTTGGACAGCAAGGTGGGAAGTCAATGTTTGAAAACTCATATGCAGCAGATCAATTAGAGTTGAAAAAAGATTGGGATAACTTCACAGAAAGAGATGCAACCGTATTTAGATTCAAATTCGTTATGCCCGAGAGTTATGTAGCAGGCTATAAAAAAGAACGAGATAGTCAGTTTCTTTCGGGGGTAAGAAATCAGGTGGACCTATCCTACTTCGCCAAATACTCTGTATTTAAAATAACGGAAGAAATTTTATCTGAAAAAACAGGAAGAAAAATAATCGTGGCTGATCCAGATTTAGCCCTAAGTAAATTTGGAATAGGCCCTTCAAGTAGTCAGTTAACCCATGGGGACAAACAAGGTTTTGATAACTTCCCATACTGGACTAAAAAAAACTTTTTGAAGTATGACCAAAGTGTCGGAAACATCATTGAAATAAATGTTGAATTGAGTGAACATTTTATAAAGCCTGTTTACACAATTCATATAACAGTTTTCGACAGTAATGGCAAGAAAATTCATAAGTACAAATACAAGAAAAAATTCAAACAAATCAAGAAAAAAACTTCAAAGAGCAAATACCATAGCCATCTTACCAACTCGGTTTGGGAGAAGGAAACATTCTCAGGTATTCCAATTCCTACAATAATCGATATTTATGTTCAAACACTAGAGGAGATGCTAACAGAGCAGAACTTCACTTTTTAAATTAATAATCTAAAAATCAATAATTATGAAACGAAAATTATTTTTAATCGCAGGATTGTTTACGATGTTTGCTTTAACATCTTGTAAAAAATCATGGTCATGTAATTGCACGAATGGTGTAATTTTTAACGGAGGTGTTCAAAAATCAGTAGATGTATTTGCTGACAGCAAAGAAGAGGCTTTAGAGAAGTGTAATAAAAAGATAAATAAAAAAGACGATCTCTATTGTACTGTAAAAGCAAAAAGCTAGTAAATAAATAATTAAAACAAAACAGTAATGAATTAATCAAAAACATACCGTAATATACGGCCTACCCGTTTACTATAAAAAAAACAAATTATATTTGTTGAATAAAAAGCACTTGATTGGAAACTTTCAAAGTGCTTTTTTTCTTTATAAAAGCTTAACAAGCCGTCTTACCTATTCATCTAACCGATTATAATAAGTCTTGTAATTTTCGTATATTTGAGAGAATTGAAAAAAATCAAACGCATAAATGATCATTTCCAAGAAGAAAACAGCCTATCCAATTAATTATAATTTAAGTCAATACTTAAAACGATACAATAGAAAAAGTGAGCTTTCGATTTCATATGAAGATATGTTGCGATGGCAAAATAGTGCACCGGTTTACAATAAAAACGGAGAAAACACACTATGGGAAAGCGTGACTTATGATGCTTCCATGCAAACAGAAATCCTGAATGGCTTAAAAAAGACCTATGCTGATATAAAAACAGAAGGTGATACAGGTATAATTAAACATCTAACAATTGGTAGTATTGATTACTGTCTCTTTGGAAATTCAAATCCATTCCGAATAAAGATTGTAAATAGTCTGAACGACCACCACGATTACTTCTATATCAAGGTAGCGGATGCTTCAAGAATATACGGTTTGGAATTAGAACACATCCTCTCTCCTAATAGAATTGAATACATTGTAGATGACAACACTTTGATTGAATCTCATATTGTTGGAATTCCAGGAGATAAGTTTATGCTACACTATTTAGATTCTCCCAACTTCTACCCTACAGGAATGGCTAAAGAGTTTGTTAAGTTTAATGAACGTTGCTTTGTACTCCTTTTGGGTGATATGCGTTCATACAACTATGTTATAGAAGTTACGCCAGACTTTGACAGAGAGCAATATAGAGTTCGTGCTATTGACTTTGACCAAACAGCTTATGAAGGAAGGAAAAATCATTATTTGCCACAATTTTATAAAGAAAACAATAAGGTTATAGAATTCTGTATTCAGTTATTGACACCAGAAACAGTTGAACAGTATCGCTACGAAGAAAGGGCTCTTATGAAGCGTAGATATAACTTAGCTTCTACCCGTTTGAATAGATTGTTCGATACGATGAAACATCAAATACTTTCAACTCCCGAAAAGATATCGTCCCTTGCAAGAGACTTAGATAAATACCACCAAACAAATAAATTTCATCGATACAAATTCATGGGAAGAATCTTAAAAGAACACATCCTTTTAATGATTAATAAACCCCGTCCTCAAAAACTACCTGGAAAGGTCGAGTATAAGGAGATTCATGAAAGAGATACCAAGCAATTCAAACTGTAAGCTGATATTTATCTAGTCCATTTTACTAAAACATAAAAGTTACCCTAAAGATGAAATTCAAACCTTGTCTTTCGATTTTCATTACATCCAAATGTTCGTAATAGGGAGTGTCTAAAATATTTTCTATTCCAAAATCAATATGTAAACCTAAGTCCTTCTTCAGGAGAATGTGTTTCTGTACAGCAAAGTTTAGAATATTAAATCCTGGTGTTCTTGTCTCACCGTATCGCTCTGTACTAATATTGTTTTGAGCCATTGCTCCAATATGTTCTACTCTAAAAACAAATCCTTTAAGATTATAAGTAACAGCGTTCACAGATTTAAAAGGCGGGATATATGGAAGATAATTCCCAGCATCATCTACACCGTAAGTATAACTATTGATTGACTCTAAAGATAAATCTTTAATCGGTTCATATTTCACAGACAATTCCCCTCCTGTTAGCACTGCACCTGGAATATTAGAAAACTGCTTCACTCCACTCGCACCTGGTGCCATATTACCATAACCATCTTGGATTAAACCAGTAATATAATTGGAGAATGAATTAACAAAACCTTCTACCCTAAAAGCTACTTGCTTATAATTTAGCTTCACTCCAATATTGGCATTCACAGAAGACTCATTTTTACTATCTGGGTTTCCGATATAATCATGATTATCAACACGATTAAATAAATAGAAACCATACAATTCTTGAATTGAAGGAGGACGATGAGCGTAATTTACTCCGGCATATAAACCAGTGTTCTTATTTAACTGGAAGTCACCTTGAGTAAAAATATTCCCAGCCATTCTAGTTTGCTGTGGATCTCCAGTATAGAAACTCGTTAAAGTACTTCTACCAACATCTGTTGTAATGTCGAAACCATTATATTCAATTCTTCCTCCATAAGCCAATCTCCACTCAGAATTAATGATCCATTTATCAGCAACAGTTACGCCAACAGTTCTTCTTCTACCGTCAGGAATTGTCAACATGAACATATCAGAACCGAAGTCTGGGTACATCGTCATTTCCGCATGTAAATCGTTCTGATAAGCATTCAACTGAACACTTAAGCTGTGATTTCCTTTTAATCTAAAAATCGCTCTACTATTCGCTCCGAAAGTTCTAGAAGTTCCAGGCATATCCATGTGCATCGGCACCATTTCAGCTGGACGTTTTGTGTCATCCATTGTATGGTCGATATAGTTAAAGAAAACCTTAGTTTCAACACTTCTCAAAACCTTCTCATAATTGGTATAAGTATGCGTTAATCCAGCAATATACGCTTTTGCATAACCAACATCCATTGTTAAGGCTGGGTAACCGATATTATATCCTTCATCATGAATATAATCCAAAGCAATAATATTCTTATCGTTTATTTTTCCAACAACACTAAGACCTGCATTCCACTTTTCGAATTGGGAAAATTGAATTTCCTTTCTTTTAGAAGCATGATAATTATCGGCACTTCTATAAATTCCGTTCACCAATACTGCAAATCGCTTTGTACTGTATTGGAATTTCCCTAAAGTTTGCATGTAATTGGCATTTGTTTGATATCCCACACCCGCCATACCGCTGAATTTTCGAGGTGCATCTAGTTGTGCTTTCATCAATGAGAAGTTGATTCCTCCACCGATTGAACTTCCTGTTTGATTTCCGTCTGGAGAAGTGCTTAACTCAATTTTTTCAAGATTTGTAGGTTCGATATACGAACTGATCACATCCATCTTATCGGTACAAGCACCGAACATCTGCATGCCATCAATTGTCATATTAATTTGTCCTGCATTTAATCCTCGAATCGTAGGTTCTAAAGCATAATTCCCACGTTTAATCATGGTGATTTCCGGTAAAGTATTGAGTAAGCTCTCCGTAGAAATCTGAAGTTGCGCAGCTGTTGCACCATCATCCTTTTTCTTAGTTCCTTGAATAACCACCTCCTTATAATCAATCGTCCTTGTCAAGGTATCTTCTTGCGAATACAGATAGCTGAAGCTTAAAAAGAAAAGGAAAACTATTATTAATTGTTTCATTTCAATCATTTTTAAAAGTTCCCACTTTCCTTAAAAAGCAGGAACTATTCTGTTAACTATTAAAACAAAATATCTATGTAAGCACCTTCGATAATTAACTCTCCTTCAGCGTAAATATCGAAAAACAATCTCCAGTCACCAGTCATAGTAAGATTCACCTTTCCTTTGTAGTAACCGCCAGTTTTATCTGTAGGGTTTACATTATTTGGAGAACCGTGAGACATAGATGTCATTTGTGGATCAAACTCAATAACCAAGTCCTCTACTGCATCAAAATTATCACCATTCTTTTGGTGAACCATAATAGAAAAATCATTCATTCCAACTTTCCAATTAAATGGCTTTACCAAAGTAACGATATACTTCTTAGTATCCGTTCCTGTGTAAGAACCTACGTATTTTGTTCCTGTCTTTGAAGGTGATATTTCGACTGGAAGAACAACATCGCTTCCATTTACATTAATTGCTAAGACCCAGCTCCCCATGCTTCCAGAAGGCATTGTAAAAATCACAGTTCCTTCATATAGTTTAGACTTAGAAGAATAAACAGGTTGAACAACTGGCGATCCGTGTTGCATTTGTCCCATATCCATTTCTGGTTCAAACAAAACAGTAGCGTTTTTAACGATATCTCCTTGAGCGTCTTTAACTTTCACGTAAAGATTTTGGTATCCAACCTCTAGTGTAGTTGTTTTTGAATACAATTCTACCGTAAGGTCGTTATCAGCAGTTTCTTTTGCTATTAAAGTATATTTTTCGGTTACTTCATCAATGATATTGTCTTTTTTACATGAAACAAACAACATGGCGCCTACTAGCGTTAATAGAAATAAATTTTTCATTTTTTCAGTTTTTTTGTACAACAATAGCATAGACCTTTCTTTAAGGCTATTGGATATTGTCAATTATTATAAATGTTTAAATGCTTTATGAGAACCATAAAGTCGCGGAAGAACATTTAGATTTTAGGTGGAGCAAAAACTGAATAATAAACTCCTTCTATAAATAAAGGTTGGTAAATAAAGTTTGATTCTTCTTCTAGGTCAAATGAGTAAATTGCTGGAACGTCGATTTGTTTTTCAGCGTGGAAAAGTAAAATTTCGGGAAGGTTTTGTAATTCATTTTGCTGATGCTGTTCTTGGCTTTTTGCTAACTCATCAGTTAAGTGACATTTTCCGTTACATTTCTTCTCAGGAGCGTCTTTGTTGATACAATACTTCTCTGTATAAGCTTCCACATCTACAACATACTCAAAGAAAATTCCAATTTGGATAAAGGAAAATCCTAGCATGATAAAAAATAATGATATGGAAATTAATCTTTTCATTAGGACAAATATATATTCGAAGTTCGGATTATAAAATGATAAAAATCATAATTGACAAGTAAATAAGATGATTTTAGTAAATAGCTACTCGGCTAGCTCTGCATAATCAGGAATTTCTTGAAAATAAAGAATTTCTCCTGTCTGCTGATTAACTTTTGCTACGATTGTTTGCAGACCATTGGTCATTATCAGCCACTGTACCCTTAATTTAAAATTATACTGCGCTATTTGGTGGAATATTGATTCCGTTAATTTTATTTGTGGTGCTTTACATTCAACTATCAATACAGGTTTTGCAGTTCTATCGAAAGCAACAGCGTCACATCTACGGTCCAATCCGTTTACTTCGATTGCATATTCCGACGCTATTAAGGACAAAGGAAATGATTTCTCTTTCACTAAAAAGTGTAAAACATGTTGACGAACCCATTCTTCAGGAGTAACCAAAAGCCTTCTTTTTCGAAACTCACACCATACAAAAATATCCGCTCCTTTTTTGGTTAGCTTTAATTCTGTTTTTGGATAATTTAATGGTGTAAACATTTTGCAAAAGTAAACATTTTTTAATACATTTATAGTCAGAAGAACACTTTCGAGCCCGCCACTTTGTCCCTTTAAAGCGCTCACGAATGTCAATTTGTCTTAATAAATACGTTTTTCCTTATTGGTGAAAAATTTGATACATAGTAATTGTAAAAAATTGAAAATTATGGATATAAATAAATGGACAACAAAAACGCAGATGGCATTTCAAGAAGCGCAAAAAATAGCTACAGAGAATAGTCAGCAAGCGATTGATACAGGTCACATGTTACGCGGTATGATTACGGTGGACGACAGTGTTTTCCCTTTTATATTTAAAGAGATAAATAGTGATTTACAAACCTTCACTGCAGCTTTGGATAGTATAATTAAAAGTTATCCAAAAGTACAAGGTGAAAATCAGCAAGTGTTCATAAGTAACACTTTGCAACGTGTTCTGAATTATGGGGTCAACGAAATGCGTAATTTCAATGATGAATTCCTTTCTATAGACACGTTATTATACTCATTAATGGATGCGAACGATCAAGTAGCGCAATTAATGAAGGACAATAGATTTACAAAAAAGAATTTAAAGGAGATTATTATGAAGTTAAGAGATGGAGAAACTGTAAATTCTCAAGGGAAGGACGGCACATATCGTTCCTTAGAGAAGTATGCTATCAATTTAAATGAATTAGCAAAAACAGGAAAATTAGATCCTATTATCGGTCGAGATGAGGAAATTCGTCGTGTGTTACAAATTCTAACACGTCGTACGAAAAACAATCCTATCATGATTGGTGAGCCAGGAGTTGGAAAAACGGCAATTGCGGAAGGAATTGCACAGCGTATTGTTTCGGAAGACGTACCTGAGAATCTAAGGTCTAAGCTAGTATATGCATTAGACATGGGAGCTTTGGTTGCAGGTGCGAAATATAAAGGTGAGTTTGAGGAAAGATTAAAAGCCGTAGTTAATGAGGTTATAAAGTCGGATGGAGAGATCATCTTATTTATCGATGAAATCCACACTTTAGTTGGCGCTGGAGGTGGTGATGGTGCGATGGATGCTGCAAACATATTAAAACCAGCTTTAGCACGTGGTGAACTGAGAGCAGTTGGAGCAACAACATTGGATGAATATCAAAAGCACTTTGAGAAAGACAAAGCTTTGGTACGTCGATTCCAAACAGTGTTGATTGAAGAACCAACACCTGAAGATGCAATTTCAATTCTACGTGGTATCAAGGAGAAATACGAGAATCACCACAAAGTATTGATTAAAGACGATGCGATTTTAGCCGCTGTTGAATTATCTACAAGATATATTACAGAAAGAAAGTTGCCAGATAAAGCAATTGACTTAATAGATGAGGCTGCGTCCAAACTGCGAATGGAGATTAACTCAAAGCCAGAAGCTTTAGATGAGCTAGAACGTAAGATCATGCAACTTGAAATTGAAAAGGAAGCAATTAAGCGAGAAGATGACCAAACAAAAATGGCCAATCTAAATGCTGACCTTGCTAACTTTGGAGAACAAAGAGACGAAATGCTTTCTAAATGGAAAGCTGAAAAAGATGTTTTAGATACTGTTCAACAATCGAAAGAAGAAATAGAACTTGTCAAACTTCAAGCGGAACAAGCAGAAAGAGCGGGTGACTATGGAAAAGTTGCTGAATTACGATACGGAAAGCTAAAAGAATTAGAAGACAAAGTAGAAGAAGGAAAAGCCAAACTTACTGAATTACAGACAAGTGGAAAAATGATTAAGGAAGAAGTGGACGCAGAAGAAATTGCTGATGTTGTTTCTAAATGGACCGGAATTCCAGTTTCTAAAATGATGGAAAGTGAGCGTACAAAACTACTTCGATTAGAAGATGAATTGCGCCTAAGAGTTGTTGGTCAAGAAGAAGCCATCGGTGCCGTTGCAGATGCAATTAGAAGAAACCGTGCTGGACTTCAAAATCCGAACAGGCCGATTGGTTCTTTCCTTTTCATGGGAACAACAGGAGTTGGTAAAACTGAGTTAGCAAAAACACTTGCTGCCTACTTATTCAATGATGAAAACGCAATGACGCGTATCGATATGAGTGAGTACCAAGAAAAACATAGTGTTAGCCGTTTAGTTGGAGCACCTCCAGGATACGTAGGATACGATGAGGGTGGTCAATTGACAGAAGCCGTTCGTAGAAGACCCTACTCTATCATTCTATTAGATGAGATTGAGAAGGCGCATCCGGATGTATTCAACATCTTGTTGCAAGTACTAGACGATGGTCGTTTAACAGATAATAAAGGTCGCTTGGTTAACTTTAAGAACACCTTAATCATCATGACAACTAACATGGGTGCTGACATTATTGAAAGTAATTTTGAAAATGTAACAGAGGCTAATTTAGAAAGTGTCGAGGAGTTAACGAAAAAGGAGTTATTAGAATTTCTAAAACAACAAATTCGTCCAGAATTCTTAAATAGAATTGATGAAACAATTTTGTTTACTCCGCTAACAAAGAAGGATACCGCTCAAATTGTAGAAATACAATTAAGCAACTTAAAAAAACAGTTAAAGGAAAACCATATCAACTTAGTTGTTAAACAAGATGTGGTAGATTGGATAGCAGAGAAAGGTTACGACCCACACTATGGTGCTAGACCAGTTAAAAGAGTGATACAAAAGGATATATTGAATCAGTTATCCAAGGATTTATTGGCGCAAAAAATAGATATAACGAAAAATGTTGTGGTGGACTTAATCGACAACATGGTCATATTTAGAAAGCCTATTTCTGCGGAAGAAGAACTTGTAATCTAAATGATTAAATTCAAAAAAGGAAAAACAGCCGTCTTGCATTTCGAGACGGCTATTTTTTTATATATATTTTGAAGGTATTATCAACTATTTAAAACTCCAATATAAATCCTATTGAAGGCACTATAGTTGCTGATCTTTGCTCAAGAATTAAAGGAATTCCATTACTTCCATCGGACTTTATTGGTTGACCATCTGTTGTTTTGAAGCCAGTGTTATCTTCTGTTCTTTCGAATGTGAATTTCGGTAAATATGGCGTCTTATAAAAGAAGATGTTTTGGAAATCTACAAACAAGTTTAAACTAAACTTTTTGAAGTTAAACTTCTTATCTACCCTAAGATCTAATTGCTGAAAGAATGGTAAACGTTGCGTGTTTAACTGAGCATAATCATAACTTCCAACTCCTGTTGCCAAATAACTAGCGGTAGATGCTCCAACATCAAAAGGCGTATAAGGTTGACCACCTGCGATTCTATACTTTAAACCAATATCCCAATTTTTCTTGAATTTATAGCTAAAAGTAGTTGACACGACAAAGCCATAGTCCCAAGTAGATGGGCTAAACTTTCCGTCAACTCCAGAAAATTCAGACTTATAAACGGTAGCACTTGCAACGTAAAATAGATTTTTTATCAATTTTTGCTGCACATAAAACTCCATACCGTAAACACGCCCTCTACCAACAGTAGAAAAATTATCACTTCCAACCGCAGCAAAGTCAGTTCCTATATTCGCATAAGAAATACCATTGGTTAAAGAAACAGGATAATCTCTATAGTCTTTATAAAAAGCTTCTAGCGTAAATCGCAAGTCATTTCTAGGAAGGAATTGTGTTCCGACAGTATAATGAATGGAATTGGTGTATTTGACATCTCTATTTACCAGTTCGTCATTGGCATCTTTGTAGCCAAGCATGGTGTAAACTGGCAGTTTGTAATAACTACCAACCGATGCTGAAACATTCCACTTTTCATTGAATAAATAAGACGCAGAAAGTCTTGGTGAAATCGTTCTTAAAGGATTAAGTCCATCTTTTGTGAAAGTATTCATATCTGCTCTCGCCCCAGCGGATACGAGCACTTTATCATTGAAGAAATACTTTGCAGCTTGTCCAAAAAGCCCGAATTTAAAAAAGTGGATTGCCGTACTGCTGTTAAAAGTAATAGCTGGATGAATGACAGTTCCTGTTGAGTCTTTAAGTTCCTCTTGAACGGTATTGAAAATATCCGCATCATACTTCACGTATTGCACATCAATTCCATAATTATACTTCCATCCTTTTTGGTATTTGTTCATTTCGAAACGCAACTTATTCTCCGTTTCATGGCTACTTAAAGAGAATAATTTATTTCCAGTTTTTTCAGCATTATTAGGATAGCGATCTGCTCCATTAAAAAACATATTTCTACTTAAAGCAACAGTAAAGTATCCATCGTTGACCAATCTTTTCAAGGTAGCACCAACGGTATAATTCCACTGCTTGATAAGTGGATTCGCACGATTGATATATTCATTATTAGCATCACTTTCTTTCGGAGTGGCTAATTTAAAATTGTCAATTGCACCTAATCCGATAAAATTAAGTTCTGTCTTGCTATTAATTTTGTGATTTACTTTATATTGAAAATCATAGTAATCTGGTCGAATAGGTAAGTCTAATAATTGAAATAGGAACTGCAAGTAAGAACGTCTTGCAGAAGCCATAAAGGTTGTCTTCTTTCCAAGTGGGCCTTCTAGCATAGCGGCAAACTCAGTTCCAGAAAGACGGAGATTTCCACTTAACTTATCCGGATTTCCATTTCGTTGTTTAATCACAAATGTCGAAGCCAATGCATTGTCGTATTTACTATTAAATGCAGAAGACGTCAATTGCACATCTTGAATAAAGGAAACATTCAAGATTCCAGTAGCACCTCCACTCGCTCCTTGAGTTTGAAAGTGGTTTAAAACAGGAATCTCAATTCCATCTAGATAATACACGTTTTCACTTGGTCCACCACCGCGAACGATAATGTCATTTCTGTTTGGAGTTGTTCCTCCCGCTACACCTGGTAAAACTTGAATTACTTTGGAAACATCAAAATTTCCACCTGGATTTGACTTAATTTCCTCTGAAGTTAGCTTTTGTGTAGCCAAGGGTGTGTACATATCAGTTGCTCTCGCCAACTTTCCAGCGCTAACAACAACTTCTTGAAAGTCCTGACTTTGACTATCGAGATCAATTTGCAAAACCTGAGCGCTACCTGAACTAATATTAATATTGAACAAAGTATATGCATTATAACCGATATAATATGTTTCCAAATTATATCTTCCCACAGGAGTTTTCATGGAAAAACTACCGTTTTCATCTGTTAAAGCATTGGTTGTATCTTTCCCGATAAGTTTAATCACAACACCTATTAATTCTTCTTGCGTATTTTTATCCTTAACCACTCCGGTAATTGTTCCCATTGTTTGGCCAATTATGGAATGACTCATAAAAATAAGAACAAGTATAAATAGAAAATTCTTCATCATTGAATAGATAATATTAAGTTATTTAGTGCAAAAGTAAACTAAAAATACAAATAACGGAACGTTTATCTACTTATTTAAAGTACAATTAGTATATTTGTATTGTAAAAAAACAGAGAATGAATTATACATTGTTGAAAGATCTTTTGGATCTAGTAGAGGAGTTTGAAGCAGGACGCTCCAACTCCACTAAATCAGAAAGTACGCTTGAAGACTTTAAGAAATGGATAGCTTTTAACCACAAAAGCGATTACAAAGCGAGTGAACCAGATTGGGAAGGCAAGGACAAAGGACGAAGTCCAGAAAGTGTTATAAGCACATTAATCGTTCACATGAATAGATACGCAAAGAGCTATTCTAAATCTGCTATTTTCGGTTCGGATTTTTCAACTCAAGAGGATTTTATCTTTCTTATCACCTTAAAGACATTTGGAGAAATGACGAAAACAGATTTGATAAAAAAGAATGTTCATGAAAAGCCAGCAGGAATGCAAATCATCAACAGACTCATAGCACAAGGCTGGGTGAACCAATTTGACTCAGAAACTGACAAAAGAAGTAAGATTTTAAAAATCAGTAATACAGGTATTGAAGTTTTAGAGAATCAAATGAGTAAGATTCGCAAAGCGTCGGAAATAGTTACAGGAGATTTAACATACAATGAAAAAATGGAGTTGATTCGATTGTTAAACAAGCTTAACGACTTTCATATTCGTATTTATGAAAAGAACATTGATTCGGAATTTTTATTGAGCGAAGCATTAAAATTTAACTAGGAGAATTAAAATTCTTAATCATTTATGAACTTACCTCCGAGTTAATTTCAAATTCCTCCTTCTACTAAGAAAAAAAATAGCTGTCTAAATTAGACAGCTATTTTTTTATATTCAGGTATTATCTTTTAGCTCTTTAAATAAGTTAAAAGTTTGTCAACACTATCTTTAGCATCACCTAATAACATTTCCGTATTTTCTCTATAGAACAATGGATTATCTTCACCTGAGTAACCTGAAGATAAAGAACGCTTCATTACGATAACCCTTCCAGCTTCCCATGCTTTAATCACAGGCATTCCATAAATTGAAGAACCTGGATCATCTTCCGCACCTGGATTAACAACGTCGTTTGCTCCAACCACGATTACAACATCCGTTGTAGGCAAGTCTGGATTCACCTCATCCATTTCCATTACGATATCATAAGGAACCTTAGCTTCTGCTAAAAGTACGTTCATATGTCCTGGCAAACGTCCTGCAACAGGATGAATAGCAAACTTCACATCCTTTCCTGCTTTTCTCAATGTTTGAACCATATCGTGAATAGGGTATTGCGCTTTTGCAACAGCCATTCCATATCCCGGAACAATTATAATTGATCTCGCTTCCTTTAACATATCAGCTGCTTCCTCATGGTTGATAGTCGTGATTTCTCCTTCAATTGCTTTTGTAGAACCTCCTGCAGTACCGAAACCACCAAGAATAACATTCACAAACTTACGGTTCATCGCTTTACTCATGTGAATAGAAAGAATTGCTCCCGAACTACCAACTAAAGCACCTGTTACAATCAACAAGTCATTTCCTAACATAAAACCAGCCGCTGCTGCTGCCCATCCT